>DATDGB010000089.1:0-56134 GCA_036522305.1 Candidatus Acidiferrum sp.
AACGCATCCTCGTCATTGAAGATACGGCCGAGATTCAATTGCCGCAGGACAATCTCGTCCGGTTTGAAGCCCGCCGCGAGCAGAACGGCCTTCCGGCAGTGGCCATTCGCGATCTCCTAAGAGCCGCCCTCCGCCACCGCCCAGACCGTATCGTTCTCGGCGAAATTCGCGGTGGCGAGGCCTTCGATCTACTGCAACTCCTGAACACGGGACACTCAGGTACGCTGTCCACCATTCATGCAAACTCCGCGCAGCAGGGCCTCGCCCGCTTCACCAGTTGTGTTTTGCAGAGCGGCGTTGATCTCCCTTACCGAGCCATCAAGACCAACATCGCCGATTCTCTGAATGTCGTCATCCACGTCGAGCGCCGCCCTGGACGCAGATACATTTCCGAAGTCCTGCTCGTCAACCGATACGACCCTGATGCTGACCTCTTCGATTACGGAACAGTGTTCTTGGCGCAGCAGGAGCACACATGAGCGCAGACACCTCATTCACGCCGCGATCTCTCACCGCCTCGGAGTATGTCCGGGAGCTTTTCCAACCCGCGGACAACGCAGCGATCCTTGTGCGGAGCCGCTCCACCGGCCACACCGTTCAAACAATCTCCAAGGCTGAGACCATAGCGGACCCCGGCTTCCAAACTTGGCTTACCAATCAAAATGCCAGCGGCTACGACGTGTTCATGGGAATGAATCCGATTAAGGACGGCGCGTACACCCGGACAAAGGGAAATATAAAGGAAATCCGGCACGTCTATCTCGACCTCGACCGCAAGGGTGACGAAGCTCTCGAAGCCATTCGACATTCAACCGAAGTCCAAGCGCCAAACTACGTCCTCGATACTTCGCCCGGTAAGCACCAGGTCGTGTGGAAAGTGAGCGGGTTCACTCAGGATGAGGCGGAGTCTCTCCTTCACAACCTCGCAAATAAGTTCGGCGCCGACCTGGCAGCGACCGACTCGACGCGCGTGCTTCGCCTGCCCGGTTTTGCCAACTGCAAACTTCCCGAGGAATTCATCGTGCAAGCGCGCCAGGAAAGCGAAGCCGTCTACACTCTCAGTGATTTCGCGATTGACGAAGACTCACCGGAAGCGCCCAGACACTGTAGCGACTACCGACAAGGTGAACGGACGATGCCCAGCGGCCACAAAAGCCAGTCCGAGCACGATTGGGCATACGCGAAGCGCGCCCTCGCCCGCGGCGACAATCCCGAAGAGGTGATCCGAAGAATTGCCGACTTTCGCGCGGAAGACAAGCCGTCCCCCGAATATTACGCCCGTCACACGGTTGAGAAAGCCATGTCCGCGCTCAAATGTCCGCTGTCATATTCCACAACGAGTGCTCCCGCAAACGGCGAGAAAAATCAGGAGCCAGGACATTAGGCTTCGATGAGGCCTTAAGCTCGCTTCACGAAACGTTGAGAACCAAGAATGGAACCGAAGACACCATTGATGTCGGGCCACGTCATTGATACAGTCGCGAGAGCGACGCCAGTAAAGCGGGAAGGAAGAAAGAGCATGACCCGCCGATCTGGTCAAAGTGGCTACATTGAAGTTAGAGGTAAATACTACGTCGTTAGGTTCTGGAAAGATGTCGTGGGCCAGGAGAAACGAATGCACGCAAGCGAAAAGGTATGCCCAATCTCCGGGCCTGGACACCTGACCAAATCCGAACGAGAAAGGAAGGCAAAGGAAATCATTGCCGAGAGCGGAGCCGATACACCCGAGTACCTCGCCCACGCGGAAGGAATTTCTAGCGGTGTGTCGTTTCGTGAACAAACGGCATGGTGGATCAAACACGTGCAACAACGAAAGCGAAAACCCATTGCTCCGGCAACCGTCGAATCCTGGCGGGGCTGTCTTGATACATGGATACTTCCGAACCTTGGAGATGTGCCCCTATCGTCTGTAGGGAATCTCGCTCTCAAAGGGCTCGTGGAGAAAATGGTCAAGGCTGGCCTTTCACCCAAGACGGTCAATACCTACACACAGGTCGTGAAGTCGGTCGTGGCTTCTGCCGTTAACGAGGAAGGTGAGCAACTCTTCCCTCGCAAATGGAACCATGAATTCGTCGACATGCCAGTGGTGGACAAGAACAAACAAAACACACCCCACTTCACCAGCGAAGTAGTGACCGGGATTCTCGAGTTCTCCAAAGGGTATAAGCAGATGTTTTGTGCCCTGCTTGCTGGAACGGGACTCCGTGTTGGAGAAGCATCGGGAATCGAAATAGATAAGCACATCTCAGAAGACTTCAGAACGCTCTACATTCGTCAGAAAGTCAGGAGAACGAAGTTAGAACTCTTTCTCAAGACCGGTGCCGGACGTAGAGACGTTGATCTCTGCCCTACTCTAGCAGCCATGCTCAAGGCCCATGTGGGAGACCGGACTTCCGGCTTCCTCTTTCAGAACAAAAAGGGGAATTTTCTCTCGCAGACAAACCTATTGAGACGCGGATTGCACCCACCCTTGATAAAGTTGGGACAACCCAAAGCAGGCTTTCATGCCTTCCGGCGTTTCCGTACAACCTGGCTTCGCAAGAACCGAACGCCAGAGGATCTCATTCGTTACTGGCTCGGTCATGCGGACGAGACGGTCACGGACGGGTATTCGAAGCTTCGGGAAGACGTGGAATACAGAAAAGAAGTAGCAGAGAAGGTTGGGTTGGGTTTTACGTTTTCGACGAAAAACCCCTCAGTTGTACCTGTTGTACCCAAATCCGGGCCAGAAGTCACAGTAAAAAACGCGGCGTAAAGTATTGAATTGAGAGGGGAAATAATGGTCGGGGCGAATGGATTTGAACCATCGACCTCCTGGTCCCGAACCAGGCGCGCTAGCCAGGCTGCGCTACGCCCCGACGGATAACCTCGGGCGGAACCTTCCGTCCCAAGGGGGATTATCAGATTAACACAGCTCTGCGGTCGCGGGCTACAGTGAGCCTTTCGTCAAGCGTCTGTGGTTGGATTGCAGAACCGAGGCGCGAGTCAACTTCTTGCCTGGCGTGAGTAGTGCGGTTCCGGCGGACAAAGTATGGAGCCAAAACAAAACCGCCGGGAAGCTTGAAGCTCCCGGCGGCGGTTGGAGAGCAAGTCTTCTCTAAAGGACTGCTGTCACCCTTTAGAATTCGTAGCGCAATGCGAACTGCATCGAGCGCGGGTTGGTCAGCAAACCAGTGTAATTCCCAAAGTTGCTGGAATTGGTGAGGGAGAGGCTCAAACTCTGCACATCGAACCGCGTCAGGTTCAGTGCGTTGAAAACTTCCCAACGGATCTGCAGGCTGTGAGATTCCTTATAAGGCATCTTCCAGCGCTTGCTGAGGCCGAGATCCAAGCCGGCGAAACCATCTCCGCGGAGGTTATTGCGGTTTCCAACCTGGCCCGGGAAGTCCGCCTGGAAAGAGTTGAATGCCGCGTTGACTGCGGCGGCATTCCCAAACAGGTTGACGCTGCCATCCGGGTTCTTAACCGCACCAGCTGTTTTCACCAGGCCAATCTGGGTCGCAAAGCCTGATAGCTCCCAGTTCGTCGGCCACTGCGCGCCGTTGCCGACACCAATCGGGAACCCGGTGGTCCAGCGGGCAAGGCCCGAAAGCTGCCAGCCGCCGATAATAGCATCGACGCCCCGGTTAGCATTGCTCGCGATCCATCGGCCCTTGCCGAACGGGAGCTCCCAGATCCAGTTGGCGTTAAGTTGATGCCGCAAATCAAAGTCCGAAGCGGCGCGGAGGGAGTTGGGGTCCCAGGCCTTGATTACCTGGCCTCCGAGTCCACCTTCGTCAGAGATGCGGTTAGCATCCGAGGAAATATCAATGGACTTCGAGTAGGTATAGTTGAAGTCGAATTGAAATCCGTGGGTCATGCGCTTATTCAAATTGACCTGCAAGGCGTGATAATTGGCGGTGCCCACCGAGCGCCACGAGTAGAGAGCCGCGAATTGCGGGTCTACAAAGCTGTACGGACCGCCTTTTGCATAATAACTGGTGCCCAGGTTGGGATCGAAGAGACCCCACCCTTGGTCAATACCCTGTAAGGCGGTTGTCTCGTTAAAAGTGAAGAAAGAAAAAAGGTCATACATGGCCTTTAATGCATCGGTGGTGCCTCCACCGCTGCTGAACAAACTATACGACGGCGCTGGCATGCGCGCCTGTTGCGGCGGCAAGGCCTGGATTATGTCATACCAATACGCAGCTGTTGGACCCACCATCGCAGGGGTGATGGAGCTTGTCGGGACGCCTTGTCTGTACAATTTGGCTAAGGCCGTTACTGCCGTAAAGTAATCGATCTTCGTTTTTGGGTCGACCGTATTCAACGGCGAGGCAACGTCGAACTGGGACAAGAGGCGGTGAGACAAGCGGCCCACATACGAAGCCTGCAGCGTCACGCCATGGCCCAACTCCCGTCCAATCGACAAGTCCAGAGTATAGGAGTAGGGCGTTTTTAGTTTATTGTCCATGCCGAAGTAAACGGCGTAGGACCCTGTATCACCGTTCAAACCATTGGGGAAGGTTTGGGGAAAGGTGCCGCAGGTGGGGCACTGGGCGTAGAGTTGCCGAGGCACGGGCGAAAGAAGGTCCGTCCTCGGGATGTTGGCATTACCTGTAAGGCCAGAGATTCGCGGTGCGATCCCAGGCGTCTCTAGGCCTCCCGTATTAGTGAACGCCGAGGACATGCCGAATGAACCAGACCGGTCAAAGGTGGCCAGCAGCGCCGGTCCAAGTCGGTCGTAGACCATTCCGAAACCAGCACGAACCGTCGTTTTGTCCCCTTCTCCGAATAGTGATCTCGCCAGACCAGAGTGTCCGCGCGGTGACCATGCCGCCGCGACATGCGGACCAAAATCTTTCAAGTCCCAATTGTAGAAACCCGGTTTTCCGTTCGCGGGACCGGCCAGATTAAAACTAAGCCGAGGGGCGGCGCTTGCAGGCAGGCCCTGAAACATATCTTGTGTTCGAGCTGTGAAAAAATCGCTCAGGCTCACGTTAGGAGCGACTTGCAGCCCGTTGGTCTCCCAGGCAGGCGAGAAAAGCGAGTAGCGAAGTCCAAACGTCAGGGTCAAGTTTGGTCTTGCCTTCCACGAGTCTTGTGCGTACATCTCCCAGGAATCTGCAGCAAATCGGCGCGTGACTGGCGTTCCGTCGGAGAGCGCTCCGGTCTTTGTGGAATTGTAATGAGCATTGACTTGAGAGACCATTCCGATTAACGCACCCAAAGGATAGTCAAAATTGTTCCCGAAACCGCTTGCCACCAAGGGGTAGTGCGGCTCAGTGAGACTCGGGGTATTAGCATCGTTGAAGCAAGTTCCGTTCACCACCGGAGTCGCCATTGTCGAGCACCCAGGATCGAAGTGCCCCGCCTTCGCCTTGTTTGCCATCCCGGCGGTATCGAGCCAGGAAGGGTTGTCCGATGCAGAGCTGAAAGATCCACTATCGTTCGAGGTGGGGTTGCGCAGGAAGCTGAAGTTTCCTCCAAACTGCAAGGTGTGTTTTCCTTTGATCCAGGAAAGGTCATCCACAAAATTGTGAACAGGTACCTGGAACTTGTTCGTGTTGGTGACTGCCAGGCTGGCATTGTTCGCAGAGCTATCATCGTTGAGGCCGCGGAAAAAAATGATATCCGCCGTATGGTTTCCAATTTGGCCAAAGCTCTGCCGTGTATAACCCCAGCGAAAGTTGTTAACGAGGGTTGGCCGCAGCACGGCGGAGTAGCCGACCGAAAGTCCTTTGCTGTAGTCCACCTGAGCAACTTCGGGCCCACCACCTGGCAGATAGGGCACGCCGCCGTTGGTATCGTTACGCAGCCCGCCGCGCCAAAAAATGGTGTGGTTGCCACTGCTGGTGATTTTGTAATCAGCCCGGGCGATGTACCAATTGGTGTTGATCGCGACTGGACCGCTGAACCTGTAACCCTGGAAGTTCAAGCCATCACCCACCGAGTTGTCATTCGGAACAAATTTGGCAAAGGACTGGAAGTAAGGAATCATCACGTTTGTACTGATTCCTATTCCTTGTGGATCCATGCCTTTGATCTGGGATGGCGTTAAACCAAAGTTGCCAGCGGCGATCGCATGGCTGCCAGTGAGCCCCTGTAAGTTTCCTCCCGGGCACTGCGTTGGATCAGCACATGCGTATGTGATCACGCCATCCTGCAACGCCGCACTGGGCACGATGCGAACAACGCTTTGCGCCTCACGCTGCCGGTGGCCTTCGTAGTTGGCGAAAAAGAACAGACGATCTTTTTTGATCGGCCCCCCCACGGAGCCTCCAAAATTGTTGCGCAGTAGCTTGGGCGGCGTGTTGGACTTTCCAGCCTGCAATTCCGAGAGCTTGATGAAATAATCGTTGGCGCTCGTGATGGTATTGCGATGGGTTTCGAAGAGCGAGCCATGGAAATTGTTCGTGCCGCTCTTGGTCACCAAAGAGACTTGGGCGCCGGAAGAGCGCCCCTCATCCGCGTTGTAGTTCGAGGTGGTCACACGGAACTCCTGCACGGAATCCTGAGTAATGGGCAGGACGGAAGTGAAAGCGTATCCCTTCAGATCGGAGTTGACGTCCACGCCATCCAGCGTGATGTTGCTCTGGTCGCTGCGTGCGCCATTCACGGCGCCGCTCCGGGTATCGGTATCCTTATTGATGTCCGGTCGGTTTCCTGTATAGGCCACGCCGGCTTGAAGGGAAAGCAATTCCGGAACGTTGCCCGCCTCCAATGGAAGCTCTTTGACCTGGTTTTCGCTGAACGCGCTGCCAAGAGATGCGTCCGTAGTGTTAAGGGTCACGGCCGCGGCGGAAACTTCAATGACCTCGGCTGCCGAGCCGACTTCCAGCGTGGCGTTGACGGTGGCTGGCGAGTTGACCTGTAATTGCAAACTTTTCTGCTCGAATTTTCGGAACCCCTTCGTTTCAATCGTCAGTACATAACTGCCGGGAGGAAGCGCCGGAAATTCGTATGCGCCGGCGCCATCGGTGGAACCCTCGCGGTGCAACCCCTGGGCCGCATTGACGACGGTAACCTTCGCGCCGACTATTGCCGCGCCTGTTCTGTCGGTAACCACGCCTCTCACAGAAGACGTTCCAGTCTGGGCCCATCCAGTGACAGAGACGAACAAACAAACCAACAGGATTGCGAAAAATACCTTCCCTAATTTAGAAGAAATCATGAACTGCTCCTTTCGCGCACCTTTGGGTATGACAATTTGATGAGGGATGCGAAGCGGGTACGGGAAACCTCGACATTACTCCGAAGTGAGGTCAAGTTACCGAAATAAAAATTTTCCCCGGACAACCCATCCACCACACTCTTAACCTGACCTGTAGGTTGACGTAACTTTTAGGACAGATTGATGTAAGTTGTCAAGAAAACTTATTCTAAATTAATTATCAACTCTGGTTTATCAGGGTTTTCGATGGATGAGAGGAGGCGTCCCCGGGCTCCTAATCGTCCGAGCCATCTCTCGGTCCAGAAAAGTACTGCCGCCGGGAGGCTGGTGCCTTCCGGCGGTAGGTTGAAGTAAATGTTCGGCGGACTAGAACGAGAACCGCACACCGACTTGCATCACTCTGGGACTGCCCTGGATAGCTGTGAAGTTTGACCAGTTTCTCGGGGGGTTCGAGCCACGAAGAGCAGGATCGCGAACTACGCCAATGCCCGTGCGGCTCAGGTCAATTAAGCCAAAAGTCTGCTGGTTGGCGACGTTGAACACATCCCAGCGGAGCTGTAGATGTTGCTTCTCGCTCCAGGGCATGTTGAGAGTCTTCCCTAGCCCAAGATCCAGGTTCGTGTACCCCGGCAAGCGAATGTAATTCCGCGGGCCTGTTTCGCCGGGGTAAGCGTTTCGGAAACTCCGGTAAATCGCCTTGATATCGCAACCGCTGTCCCCGAAGAGTTTTGGTGCACCAGTACCGCCGGCACTCGTTGGGGTTCCAATACGGCTCGGGCAAGTGTGGAAGGGCGCTGTAGGAGTTACGTTGGCCTGGGCGTTCCAGTTGGTTGCCCAGCGAGCGTCGTCGAACGGCGAGCCACTCGGTAGTCCGGTGTTCCAGCGGAAGATGCCGGAGAGTTGCCATCCTCCGACGACGGCATCCAAAGCTCGATTGCTGGTGTTCAGGAGCGCTTTCCCCTTACCAAACGGCATCTGCCACACGGCAGAAGCGTTGATGAGGTGCCGGATGTCGAAGTCGGAGTTGCCGTAGCTGCTGCGCTGGCGAATCGGATTTTCGATAAACGGCCCGCCGTTGTTTGTACTGCCGTAGGCGCCCTCAAATTGCAATCCGGAAGAATCATCCAACGAATGGGAAAAGGAGTAATTGACGTCCAAGGTCAAACTGCTGAGGCGCTGGTGCAGCGAGACCGTCAGAGCGTGATAATTGGAATTCCCAATCGTGCTCCACGCGGACACCGCACCGTATTGCGGCTGCTCGAATCTGGTTGGGAAGGGGGTAGTGCCGAAATTTCCGTTCGCGACCTGGTCTACGAGCGCTTCCGTATCCGTCCAGTCATTGCCCGGAAAGAAAGCGCAGGGATTCGTGGGTGTTCGGCTTTGCATCGCATAGAAGAACTGCGTGTTTGACCAGGTTGGATTAAAACCGGGGCTGGGATCTGAAGCGCTGCACACGGGATCCAAACCAAAAGCGGAATTAAAAATCGTCGCCATGCCGGCCGGAAAGAGATTTTCGAAGAACGGAATGGTTGCAATCTGGCTGGTGTCTAATCCCTGCTGGCGCTGTTTTTCCAGCATCGTCGCAGCCGTGTACCAATCCATCCCGCTCTTCGGATCACGAACATCGTTGAAGGCAGTGGCGTCCCGCCGGGCAAGCAGATGGCGCGCCATACGCCCGATGTAGGAGACCGACAGCGTAGTGCCCGCGCGCATTTGACGTTCGTAGGTCAGATTCCAAACGTACTCGGCGGGCGCATTCAAATTCGAATCCACATTCTGTTCGATGCGGCCTGAAAAGTCGCTGGGTTGAAATAGTGGAAATACCAGGCTACCCGGGACAACCACCTTTGGCAGTGAGCGGACGTTCTGATTGAAGCCGGTAAACAGCGGTGCGAGGGGATGCGTGGCGCTCGGCACGGTATCAAACGTATTCGCCGGCGTTGTAAAGTTTGATGAGAACCCCAGGGTGTTATTCAAGTCCCAGTCCACCGCCAGAGCCTGGCCGTAATAGTCGTTCGTTAGGGCGAAGCCGCCGCGGAGGACGGACTTGCCGCTATCGCCAAACAGAGAGTGCAGAAGCCCCTGCGAATAGTTGGGAGACCAGGCCAGGGCGATGCGCGGTTGGAAGTTGTTCTTATCCCAGTTGTACATCGGCTTTCCGCCGTTGGCTGGGCCGGAGGGCGAAACGCAGATCGGGTCGGTGAAGTTATTGCCTTGGGCTGCCGCAGCCAAACGGCTCTGGAAATAGGCACTCATGGAGGTCGTTTGGCAGGTACCGCTACTCTGCAGTATCCCAGGCTGAACTTCGAACCCCTTCTTTTCATACACGGGACGCTCCAGGCTATAACGAAGTCCCAAAGTGAGCGTGAGGTGGGAACGAATCTTCCAGGCGTCCTGTATGTATTCCTCGTAGGCTTGCGTGGCAAAATCCCGCGTTGTTGCCGTCCCTGGCGTGGTTAGACTGCCATCCTTGTTGAAGGTGAAGTTGGCGGTATACTGCGAGAACCGCCCGATGATGGCCGTGGCCGCGTTTTGCACTTCCGAGATGGAGTTCAGCGATTGCCCCGCTTGGCCGCCTGGCAGATTATTCGCAGTCAAGTAGTTCTGGAAATCGTCCGAAACACGGGCGCCCGCCCCTCCAAAATAAAACGACGGATTCGTGATCGCGTTATCAAAGGCATTCGCGAAACTTACGCGGCTGTTGCTAATCAATCGGACGTTGGCTCCAAACTGGAAGGTGTGCTTTCCATGGATCCACGAAACATCATCCGTGATGTTGTGGACAGGCGTAATACGGCTAAGCGAGTGCGATTGGTTGTTTGGCTGAAACACGAAGCGGAAACTGATGTCATTCCCGTTGCTGTCCCCGCCGTTCGTGAATGCCTGGCGCGTATAGCCATACCGCGCGCTGTTCACCCAGTTTCTCCCAAGGGTCCAGGTGTGGCCGACAGCCAGACCCCGCGGATGGCTCCACACTCCCGGCGAAGCCGTATCAGGGAAGAACCGGGAAGCTAGTTGAGTGTCATTTATATAATTCGCTCGAACGAAAAGATTTTGATTACTGGTCAACGTGTAGTCCAGCCGCGCGATGTGAGAGTTCAGTCTTGTGGGCGTGGGAGAGTTGAAGCGGAAGCCACCCGTATTCAACTGGTCGCCTGCTGTCGTATCGTTGGCAGGATACTTGGCAGCAGCCGCAGCCAGAGCAGCCAGCGCGGCCGGATTTATCCCAGCTGCTTGATATACAGCCTGATTCTGAGTCGGGTTCAAGGAGGCTTGGGGCGTGGTGGCACAGGCTGCATCTGGGCAATACGTATAATTGATAATTCCTTTCCCTAGACTGGGCAGAGGAACAATTTCGGTCACACCTGTCGCTCTGGCGTCACGAAGGGCTTCATAACTATAGAAGAAAAACAGCCTGTTCTTTACGACCGGACCGCCGAGCGCCCCGCCGAATGAGTTCCGAACCAATGCCGTACGGGGAGTCCCCGAGGCGTTGCTGAACCAGTCGTTCGCCTCGAAAAGCGTCCCGCGGTAAAATTCAAAGGCTGCCCCGTGCCAGGCGTTCGAGCCTGATTTGGTAACCAGATTGATTTGTGCACCGGCCGAACGGCCTTGATTCGCGTTTCCGTTCGCCGTGGTCACGCGGAACTCCTCGATGGCCTCTGAGTTGAGACGCAGGACCGGACCCTCCGTGATATCTTTGGTCGAGAGCGAGCCGACGATTGGACCGCCGGTCCCTGAGTTCCCTGAGGCCCTTACGGCATTGCCGGTTTGCGCGTTGTTGATATCCACGCCGTCCAGCGTTACGTTCGACTGATCGGCTCGCGCCCCGGTGACGTAGCCTTCCTGAGTGGCGCCCGGCTGCAGGCTGAGCAAATCTCCCAGAGTGTGCCCTTCAAGCGGAAGCTGACTAATCTGAGAAGAATCGAAGACGTTTCCGAGCGAGGCATCTTGGGTATTGATGACCACGTCTTGGGCGGACATCCTTACTTCCACCACTTGGCTGATCTGGCCCAGTTCCAATCGCACGTTGCTCTCGGTGGGCTTCCCAATTAGCGCCCTCACGTTGTCCACGACCGTCTTGCGAAATCCCTTGGCCTCTACCTCTAAACGGTAATCGCCCGGAGCGATCAAGTCGAACAAATAGGCACCCGTATCCGATGACTGAGTGCTGCGCGCGGCATTGGTCGCGACGTTGGTGATCGTTACCTTTGCGCCCGGAACCGCTTTTCCCTGTGGGTCGATGACCGTTCCAGTGATACCCGACGTGCCGGTCTGTGCCCAGGCATTCGCACTTACGAACAAACAAACCAACAGGATTGCGAAAACAACCTTCCCAAACCTAGAAGACTTCATAATAAACTGCTCCTTTCGCGCACCTTCTATGGGGTAGGACATTTCCGCGGGGGTGCCAAACCGGTAGGAAAAGCTTCGTCAAAACGCCGAAGCGCGTGCACGTTACCGAAATGAGAATTTTCCCCGGGCAACCCAGCCACCACTCAAACCTAGCTAAGGTTGATGTAACTTTTAGGCCAAATGGAGGTGGGATGTCAAGGAAATCTTATTCTAAATCGTTTATCAAATTCGATTAATTCGCGGTTTAAACCGATTAGAAAGATGTGGCACCGTAGATGGAGATGAAGAGCAACATCATTCCAGCTTCACCAGCTTCGCTTCGGTAATGGCAGAGATCGCCCGGATCGGTCCCAATATCGACGCCGGGACTTCTCCATCGACGCAGACAAGGGAGACCGCATCGGCACCGCGCTGTGCTTCGCGGCGACCGAGAGCGAACGTGGCAATATTGACGCCTAGCTTGCCAAGAGTCGTACCAATCTGGCCGATCACCCCCGGTTCGTCGCGGTTTCTCAGATAGAGAATGGTGCCTTCGAGCTGAGCCTCAAGCGGAATGCCTTCGATCTGCAGGACGCGGGGCGAACCGTCATGGAGGACGGTGCCCTCGGCTGTAAAGCCGGCCGCTGAACCCGTTTTTTCCGGAAGCGCGGAGACTTCGAGCGTGTTAGGGAAGCCGTGTTCGCGCTTGCGCGTTTCTTCCACGACCGTTAATCCTCTTGACGCAGCTACCGCCGGGGCATTGACGACGTTCACTTTTTCATCGAGGACCGCGTTCAGCGCACCAGCTAGCACCGCGCTGCGCAGCAGATGCGTTCCGACGTCCGCCAATTCGCCGGCGTACCGGATGCGAATGCGAGCGGGCCGCGACTCCGCCGCCTGCGAAACCAGCGAGCCCAAGCGCTCGGCAAGTTCGAGGTATGGGCGCACGCGGCGGTACTGCTCAGGAGAAAGCGCGGGCAGATTAACGGCGTTGCGGATGACGCCTTCCACGAGATAGTCACGGATCTGCAAGGCAACTTGTGTTCCCAATTCTTCCTGCGCTTCCGCCGTGGAACCGGCGACGTGAGGCGTGGCGATGACCTGCGAAAGGCCGATCAGTGGACAGTTTTTCGGCGGCTCTTCCGCAAAAACGTCGAGCGCGGCGCCGGCGACGTGGCCGCTCTTGATCGCGGCAGCCAGGTCAGCTTCGTTGATGAGTTCACCGCGGGCGGCGTTGACGATGCGAACGCCCTTTTTCATCTTAGCGATGGAGGCGGCATTGATCATGTCGCGCGTTTGCGGGCTCACGGCGGTGTGCAGGGAAATAAAATCGCATTCTGCCAGGAGTTGATCGAGCGGCACCAGTTCAACGGAGAGTTCTCGCGCAGCGGCTTCGCTGATGAACGGATCGTAAGCGACCACCCGCATGTCGAAGGCTTCGGCACGGGAAGCCACTTCGCTGCCGATGCGGCCCAGTCCTACGAGACCTAGAGTCTTGCCGCGCACTTCGGCGCCTGAAGAAGATTTCTCCCAGCGGCCTTCGCGCATGGCGGCGTCAAATCTTGGGAGCTGGCGAACGAGCGCCAGCAGCAGCGCAAAGGTATGTTCGGCAACGCTGACGGAGCTTCCGCCGGGCGTACTCATGACCAGGACGCCGCGCTTGGTGGCTTCGTCGAGGTCGATGTTGTCTACGCCCACGCCGGCGCGGCCCACGGCACGCAGTTTTTTGGCGCGGTCGAGCAAATCGGCGGTGACCTTGGTCGCGCTGCGCACAATCAGCGCATCCGCGTCGGGGAGCTCCGTGTTTAGCGTGTCCTTGGTGGTCAGTACGATGTTCCAGCCAGGCTGCTCTTTGAGCAGCTGCACGCCGCGATCGCTTATCTTGTCCGCTACGATTACTTTCATGGGGCCCGTCGTCTCCTGCGGGTTTCACCCGCAAAGTGTAAGTAATCCAAGTTAGCGAGCCCGTCGCGCGCTGTCAAATAAGTATGGCTGATAGCGCTCCGGGTTGCGGAGAACCAATCCTTCGCGGCGAATTTCCCGGTCTGCTATATTCAATGGCGTGAGGAACATCAGATGAGTCTTGTGGAAACAATTCAGAAGGACCTGGTCGGCGCCATGCGCGCCAAAGACGAATTGCGTCTGAGCGTGCTCCGCGGGATCAAATCGGCGATCCAATACAAGGAGACCGAAAAGATCCGCGCTCTGGACGAAGCCGAATCCATTCAGTTGCTGCAAACCCTGGTAAAGCAGCGCAAGGAATCGATCGACCAGTTCATCAAGGGGAATCGCCAGGAACTCGCGGACAAAGAGACGAAGGAACTCGCCATCATCGAATCGTATCTGCCGACGCGTGCGAGCGAAGCGGAAATGGATGCGGCGATCTCCAAGGCGATTTCCGAAACTGGAGCAAATTCCATCAAGCAGATGGGCGCAGTTGTGAAAGGCGCCAAGACGGCGCTGGAAGGCAAGACCGTGGACGGCAAGGCGCTCAGCGATCGTGTGCGCGACCGGTTATCGAAATTGGGCTGAGAATTCGCAGCGCTGACTGGGCATGCCGCTCCCGGAAACCATCGCGATGCGCTTCACGGAAGAGGACGCGGGGTACGTGACCGTGCGTCCGGTGGTGAAGCAGACCTTTCGGCTTGGTGAACTTGCGGATATGGTGGTGAGCGTGACGGGGAAGAGTATCGCGCGCGTGCAACAGATTTTTCGTGCCGGCACGGTTGTCTATAACGGGTATCGGTATTGGTGGGACGGATTTGGTGCCAACGAAATTGAAATCGCCGGCCTTCTGAACGTTTTCCCGGACGACGATCCCGCGCTGCTTTTCAACCCGGCGCGCGTAACTGCGGTGACTCTCGAAATCGGTGGCGGCACACAGCGGATGCTGGTTCGCATCAGTCGCGGTGAAGCTGCTGGCAGGAAGCTATTCCACAAACAGAGTCCCTGGGAAATTTTGCTCGGCGCCGCAAAAGATTCAAGCCCGCGCTACGAGAAGTATTCGCATGCAGAGCGCGCTGAAGTCTATCGACTCCAACTCTCCTTTGAGGCGGCCACTACTCTCTTGAAACAAGCGGCAGCCGCTTCTTCTCGTGGCCTGCGAAAGAGATTTGCGGCGCTGCAGCCTCCTGCCGCTTTCTTATTTTTCATCCCTCGAACGAAATCTGCCGGGGCGGGAACCGCGCCCTAGAACAGGACTCGCAATGGCGCTGCCTTCAGATCCCAACACCCGCAACACCTACGCGCTCGCCTTGCTACGAATCGGCGTGGGCTTGCTGTTCTTGATCTTCGGCCAGTACAAAGTTTTCGGCACAACCTTCACTCTTCACGGCGGCTTTCAATTCTGGATCAATAAATTCCTAGAAGGCGGCGCTTATCCGTTCATGGTACCCATTCTCCGCGGCTTTGTACTCCCGCATGCAACGGCCATCGCGTTCCTTGTGGCGTATGGAGAATTCGCCATTGGGCTCGGACTCATTTCCGGCGTTCTGGTGCGTTCTGCAAGCGCCGGCGGCTTGATTCTGATGCTCACCATGCTTTTTTCTTCGGATTATCCCGGCGCGGGCGCGCCCTTCTGGCAATACTTCGGAGCAAGCCTGAGCCACTCTGTATTTGGTCTCTGTTTCGCCGCGTTTTTGCTCGGACGCGCGGACCCCGTCTGGTCTTTTGCAGCCCTGCGAAAAACTCGCGCGGGCGGCGGTGGAGAGAAAAACTAGTGCGCCGCAGGCTTTAGCACCGCATTATTGCGTTCATCGCCTGCGATGACGCGATAGAGCTTCTTTAGATCATCCACTTTGCTGAGCGGCACGCTCAGCTCTTTCACTTCAAACGTCCGCGTATACTTCAGTTTGTTGCCGTTCACTTCCGTCTTGCTGTGATAGCTCGCAAAACTGTAGTCCACGTTTACCGGCGGCGGCAGATCGTCCACCTCGTAACCCGCCGGCATCGTAATTTCAAACGTGTCAACATCCCGTTCAGGGCCGGTGAATTCGACGGGATATTTTCGTGGCTCCTTGGTCTCCAGGAGGTCGCTCGACCTGCTCCCCAGAACTCGCGGGCGCACCAGCATCAGATTGCCAGCCGTCTTCGCATAGTTCTCTGCCACAAACGAATATTGGTAGCCGAACGGCTGATCTGTCTGGTTCAAGTTCAGTATGGTCGCCTTGGTGAGTTGAAAAGTTGCAAGAGAATGCGAAACAAGGCTCTCAATCGGCTTGATCTGGTCCGCGGATTTTGTGACCGTTTTTAGCGCCACGCGCTGCCACAATCCAGAGTCTCCCCGCCGGGTCTCGACCACGTCCCCCCGGAGCGTTCCGCTCGGGCTCAAGGTTAATTTTGCCGAGCGTTCCACTCCGCTCATCGCGGCAGGCAATTGGGGGAGTTCTACCAACTCGCCGCCATCTGGGGTTACGAGCAATCCGTGATTGCCTTGCAGCTCTCCGCGCAACTGCCCGAAGGGCGTGTATTCGTCAGTCGGGTCAAAAAACATTATCTTGCCGAGCTTCGGGTGGGCCATGGTGGCTATCAAAGAGTCGTCCTTGAAGCCATCAGGCAAGTGAATCGCCATGATCTCGTGATTGAACAAACCCATGGACGCAGGAGTCTGCGACGTCACCGCACCACGGTTGGTGTTGATGGAGACGTAGTAAGACGGCACGCCGATTTCGCCCAGCATCGAACTCATCAGCGTCACTTTGTCTTTGCAGTCGCCATACTTGTGCGTGAAAATGTCCGGTGCGGGATGAGGTTGCCAGCCTCCGATGCCCAACTCGATCGCCACGTAGCGAATATCGCGCTGCACAAACAGCGCCAGGGCACGCATCTTTTCGACCGGGGTAGACGCCGAGGCCGTCAATTGCGTCACTTTTTGCTTGATCTCCGGCGAGGGATCGCGCCGCCCACGCTCGAGTCCGGCCTCCCAGGTCCCTTCTTCTTTCCAGTTCTCAAAGCCTTTGTTTTGAGATCCACCGCCGGCTGGAAACAAACTTACGACCATGCGCGCGGCTACACCCCGCCATGGCGGCATATCACTTTCGTGTTTGACGGCCTCTACATCGGTCGCCACCCATTGCCATGAATTGTTTCCAACCGGACTCGGATTAACCGGCTTGTAGTTGATCCACGCCGTCCTATATTCCCACCCCGGCGGCAACTGAAGTGTGTACCGCGCCTCGCGGACCGGCACGGAACTTTGAAATGACCATTCGTCTTCGAGCACGTAGGGCCGGTTCTCATGTTCGATTTCATAGCCCACGATATTGCCGGGATCTGCCGCGGGTATCCTCAGAAATTTGGTGCGCAGGTCCGTGGCCAGCTCTCCGTTCTCTACTCCCAGCAAGGCCGTCTCCACGACATCTTTGTCTTTCACTTCGTAGTCTTTTCCTTGCGCCGGAATGCACCAGCCGCGAA
Organism: Candidatus Acidiferrum sp.; assembly: GCA_036522305.1. Classification (GTDB taxonomy): domain Bacteria; phylum Acidobacteriota; class Terriglobia; order Acidiferrales; family UBA7541; genus Acidiferrum. Next base: position 16,901 of record DATDGB010000089.1, read on the forward strand.
TCCCAGTGATTTTCGTTTCCCCGTCATAACTAGCGCTGATGACGCCGTATTCTCGCCCCGTGGGCCTCAAGATTTTGAACGCACGGCGGCTGATGCTCTTGATTTTTCCGCTTCCTTGAACGTTGAGAATGTCTTCGGCATACAAGAGTATGGCATCTGTTTTTTCGTCGTGCGCCGGCAGCGGCACGGTGACCAGGGCGTGCATCCATCCTGGGGCGTCTCCCGCAAAGGCCGGCTGCAATCCGGCACTGCCGCTGATGACGGTGAGAAAAACAAAAATCGCTGTGCGTCGCATCTTAATTGCTCGCCGCCGTCGCTGCAGGCTGCAGAACGACCTGTTGTTCATCTCCAGTCCTAACGGCTTGATAGAAATTCCGCAGCGCTGGGTAGTATTTTTGATCCAGAAAGGTGAGGCCACTTCGGAGATGCCTCTCGAAATGAAGCGTACCCTTCTCATTTTCCACCTTTAGGGTATAGGCCATGACTTTTGCATCGGTGTTTTGTGCTTGCGGGAGACTGCTGATCTGCCAACCCAGCGGCAGCTCAATGCGGACATCATCGGTTTTCTCGAATAGGTATTGAAAGTAAAGCGGGTGGACCCTGGTGGAATGCTCGCACATATGTTTTTCGGGGCCGCTGAACAAGCCGACGGGGAGCAGCGCGCGCTTCCCCGCGCCCGAAGCCCAGCCCGGTACCTTCAGAGAGAACTCTGCCACCATGCTTGGGGATGAGCTCGCCCAATCCGGCTTGCTAGTGAGTTCGACTTCGATCCCCGCCGGAATCACTTCCTTCACATAGTCTTCGAGGAGCTTTTTGCGGTTGGCTTCGTCCTCGTTGCGCTCTTGCACCCTTCGGCGTTGCGCTTCAAGGCCGGTGAACGTTACCGTCAGTTTGCCCTCCAGCGACCCTTCCGTTGTCAGATTCAAATCTGCTTTGCGCACAATTTGCGATTCGGAAGGTTCGGGCGTAGGCGTGGTCACCCAGGTGCCGCCCTCTTTGTCCAACTTCAAGCCAGTGGTACCAGTCTCGGACCAGGGCAACAAGCCGAACGGGGAGAACTCGACGCCTGGATCGAAATACGCATCCTTGCCATTCAGCTTTACCACCACCACGTTCGTATTTAGGTCCCTCGCCCTCATTACGTTAGGTGTGAAGAAGTGATCGTCGCGGGTAGCGATCCTGACCGCGGAAGCCTCCAGCCCTGCCGCCCGAGCAAGTCCCAGAAACAGCCAGGTAAGCTCATAGCCGTTGCCGTAGCCCCGTTTCCAGACGTCCTCGACGTTGTTGATCTCTTTTTCCTTGGCGCGCTTCTGTTCCTGCTCGGTTTTTTCAACTTCGTAGGAAGTGTTGCGGATTTTCTGGACTCGCGCGTAGATTTTCCGCATTTTCGCTTCCGGTGAATCGCCCGGAGAAACAATTTCCGCGACGGCCTGCTCCATAGCCTTGCGTTTATTGACGAAACCCTCCGCCGCGTCATTCATCTTCTTGCCCTGTTTTTTCCAGAACTTGTCCGGTTCTTTTTCAAACCCCTCTTCGCTGTAAATGAAATCCACGCGAAACTTCATGGCGGCTTCGGGTGGCATGTCGTCCTCCACTTGAAATGCGGGAATGTCCCGCGCCTCCATGTGAATCAACTTGTTCTCATTCACCGGCGGCTTGGCATTTTCTGGCAAGCCATTAGGCCAGGTCCATTGGAGCGCCCATTCGTTATAGGGCTTGAGAGTGTATTTAGCGTTTCTGATGAATAAATCGTTGCTCAACACCCAGTTTGAATTGAATACGTAATTCTCCGCGAAGTCGATCATGTAGTGGTATTCAATGATGCTTCCCGGCTGAACATCAGAGAGCGTAAAGGTCTTCGCGAGATATTTGAGGCCGCGCGCTTTAACGATTTCCTTTTCATAGACTTTGCCGTCAAAGTTGGCGATAGAACCATCGGGCCGGATGGTACGGGCCCTGATGTTAACGATGTCCCATTGTCCCTTGATGAGAGGAATATCCACGTCGCCGTATTTACGGCCTTCTTCGGTGAGTATTTTCTCGCGAACGTAGTTGTACTCGTGGGGTGTGTGGGGATTGCTGTCGTCCCGGTCCACTTGGCGAAAGAGGATAATCGCGGGAGCTCCTGGCGCCTTAGGTTCACTGGTCATTTTCAATTCATCCTGGGAGATCGGCTGCCACTCATCCCCGCTCACCTGCCCCACGTGACGCAGCATGGCTCCCACAAGCAGTGCTGCGACGAACAAAAACACTCGGCGACATCTCATGGCCGGTCTCCAGTATTGAATTTATAGGTAAGCAGAATTCGCGGGCGTGAAGTAATGCCACTCTGGCCCATGCTTCGGGGAGCCGACCGCATGTTGGCCAGTGGTCGTATTGACGGATTCGCGGTTGCCCGCGCGCTAAGAGGGTCCCGTCCCATGGGCTGTGTTGCCGACCTGAGCAACGTATACCGCGGGACAGTACAAGGACGCTATCCCCCTGTCAATAGTCCTGGATGAACCCTTCCCCTCCCTTAATCGAGGATTCTCTTTCCCGCCCCGCCCACCTGCGGCATAATCCCCCCGCACAGGCCGCATTGGCATGCCTCGCTGCAACTGGGGAGGATTCATTGAGCGAACAATCTGGTGGGCGCGAAAGGGCATGGAGTTCCACGGCACCCCCGGGTGAATTCCGCACCTACATATCGGCCGAAGAAAGCCCAAAAGAATTCACCATTCGTGCTGTAATCCTCGGCGCGCTCTTCGGGTTGCTCTTTGGCGCGGTGACTGTGTATGTCGGATTGCGCGCTGGACTCACGGTCTCTGCTTCGATCCCTATTTCCGTGCTGTCGATCAGCATTCTCAGGGCGTTCGGCCGTTCGACCATTCTTGAAAACAATATCGTGCAGACCACCGGCTCCGCCGGCGAATCGCTTGCCGCAGGGGTCATGTTCACGATCCCGGCGCTGATCTTCCTGGGCTTCGGCTCGGAATTTACTTTTTGGCGGATTTTTCCGCTGGCTCTGCTCGGCGGCTGGCTTGGCGTGCTCTTTATGGTCCCACTGCGGCGGCAGCTCATCGTCAAAGAACACGGGAATCTGGCTTTTCCAGAAGGCACTGCTTGCGCCGACGTGCTCGTCGCTGGCGAGCGCGGCGGCTCGTTTGCCGGCCGCGTCTTCTGGGGACTCGGCCTCGGCGGGGCTTACACCTTTCTGATGAACACCGTTCAAGCGTGGACATCACAGCCGGAGGCGAGGCCCAGCTGGTTTCCGGGAGCGAGTTTCCGGGCGGCCATCACTTCCGAATATCTGGGCGTCGGCTACATCATCGGCCCCCGCGTCTCCGGAATACTTTTTGCCGGCGGCATCGTTTCTTGGCTGGTCATGATGCCCGCCATCAAATTCTACGGGCAGCTTGCAGGCAACACGCCGATCTATCCGTCTACCATTCCCATTCCTTTGATGACGCCGGATGACATCTGGCGCAGTTACATTCGTCCGATGGGCGCAGGCGCAGTGGCCGCTGCTGGTTTGATTACTCTGCTGCGCACGCTGCCGACCATCATTTCCGCACTCCGCGCCGGCTTGAAAGACGTGCGCGCCGAGGGCGCTGGCCAATCAACAGCTTCCAGCCGCATCGACCGCGACGTTCCGATGCGCTGGGTCGTTTTGGGCTCGATCATCATCGTGGCCATGATGTGGGTTTTGCTAACGTTTCATCCCATGAAAGATGCCGGCACCTTTTGGTGGCAAAATCTTTTTGCCGGGATTTTTGTGGTGGTGTTCGGGTTCTTGTTCGTGACCGTGGCGGGGCGCATCAGCGGCTTACTTGGAAATTCCTCAAATCCCATCAGCGGCATGAGCATTGCGACATTAATGGCCACCTGCGCGATTTTCTTCCTCGCTGGATGGACCGCGCCGAACTACGCCGTACTCGCACTCATGATTGGCGGCGTGGTTTGCATCGCGGCCGCGATCGCTGGCGCTACTTCGCAGGATTTGAAAACGGGCTATCTTGTCGGCGCGACGCCCTTCTGGCAGCAGCTGGGGCTGCTCGTTGGCGTCACTGTCTCCACGGTCGCCATCGGGGCGACCTTGAACTTGATGAACAAGGGCCTGGAGAAGTACATCCCCACGCCGATTCCCGTCAGCATCCAGTCTTTGCCAAGCGGCGTAAAGATCGAGCGCGATTCGTTCACCTACCAGAACAAGAGCTACGTCCTGATTAATTCGTTGGGCTCGCATGAAATTCCCGACGGCGAATATCTCTACGACGCGAGCACCCAAAGGATCGAGTATCAATGGGCGCAGGGCATCGGCAGCGACAAAGCTCCCGCGCCCCAAGCGCGCCTGATGGCCACCGTCATCAATGGCATCCTGAATCAGCGCTTGCCCTGGCGTCTGGTGCTGATGGGCGTCGCCTTGGTGGTCGCGGTGGAGATTCTGGGCGTACGCTCGCTGGCGTTCGCCACGGGGTCGTACCTTTCCATCGCTACTACCGGAGCCATGTTTGCCGGTGGACTCGTTCGCGCGCTGGTCGAAGCGACCACGAAGAAAAAAGACGATAGCGAGGCCAGCCCCGGCGCTCTCTATTCCAGCGGTTTGATCGCCGCTGGTGGCGTGTTCGGGCTGCTCGGCATCATCATCGCTCTCTTGCAGGACCCGGAGATTTCCAATCGTGTGCCGCCTTGGCTCACAGCTGCTCTCGGGCTGCCATGGCGAACTGATTTCTTCGCCTTCGGCCCTAAGATCATGGGACCGCTGGCCACCAGCAACCTTTTCGGCATTTTCATGTTCGCTCTTCTAGCGGCCTCGCTCTTCTATTTCGCCCGCAAGAAGCTGAATTAACCGATCATTGCGTCGCGGTCGAACCGAAAATATGCCCCGTGACGAGTCCACGACTCTTTGACGGAAACCATTCTCAGTCTTAGACTGGGAACATGGGTTCAAGGTCCGGCATCAAGAACTATCGGGTAAGCTTCAACTTTTACATCACCCCGGGTGTTCTGTGGCTCGTTGTCGCGACCTTCGCGGTCTTTTTTCTACAAGTGCTCCTCCGGGTGTTCGCCGGAGCCTTCGCCCACCAGAAAATGCTTCTCTGGTTCGGCCTTGTGCCCTCCGGCGTTTTTCCAGGGCTCCGGATCTGGCAGCCATTCACGTACCTCTTCCTCCATGACCCGAACGATTTTCTGCACGTTCTCTTCAACATGCTCATGCTTTGGATGTTCGGCCGCGAGTTGGAACTGGTTTGGGGCAAAGCGCGGTTTATTCGCTATTACTTTCTGACTGGCGTCGGCGCGGGCCTGATCGAAGTTCTGGTGAAAACCGTGCCGACTTTCTTTGGACGCGCACCTTCCGACATCCCGACCATCGGGGCGTCCGGAGCCATCTTTGGTATCTTTGCGGCTTGTGCGATTCTGTTCCCTGACCGGCAGGTAAGCATCTTCTTTCTGCCGATCCGCATGTCCATGCGTTCGTTCGTGCTTGCGCTGGCGGCCATGGAGTTTTTTCTTCCTTTGCTGCTGCGCTCCGCTGGCGATAACGTCAGCCACATTTGCCATCTCGGCGGCATGCTCATCGGCTGGCTATACCTCCGCCGCGGCTCTTTCCTCTACGGCGTCCGTAACTCCGTCACTGACTGGCAGCACCGGCGCAATCGCAAGCGCTTCCAGGTGTACATCAACAAGCACAAGAAGGAACCGCCCTCTCGCCCCGACAACTGGGTCAACTAGCCTTACTCCCGGCCCGCGCTCAAAAAAAACCAAAAATCGCTTTTGACTCTCCCTTAATTGTTGCTATACTTTATCTCGTAGATAACTACGTTTGCAGTGCGGGAGCTAGCTCCCGCTTTTCTTTTCCTGGCTCGCTGCTCCTGCGCAACCTTTAGAATCAATCGTTTACAAAATGCAAATTCCCTAACTCTTTTTCTTTTGATATTCATGCAAATTGGTAGGGGGTGTCACCCATGAATATTAAGCGCTGACCTCTGACCACTACCTCAAGCCGGCCCGCCGACAACATGAAACTTCATGAAGTTCGTCGTCCCGCGAATGCCCATCGGCGTGCCCGCCACAATTCCGATCACGTCGCCCTTGCGCACCAGCCGCTCTTCGAGCAGGCGTTTCTCCGCGACCTTCGCGAGCCCATCCACTTTTTGTACGTCTTGAATCATTCTGGGCAGCGCTCCCCAGATCAGCGCCATGCGCCGCCGCGTCTCCGCTTCCGGCGAGAACGCCACAATCGGCACCAGCGGCCGGTAGCGCGACACCAGCCGCGCCGTGAATCCGCTGTGCGTAAACACCGCGATCAATTTCATGTGCAGCTCGCGCGAAGCGTGGCACACCAGTTCCGCGACGGTTTCCGCCACTTTCAATTGCTCTTGAGTCGCCGGCCGCGGAAATTCCCGGATGCTCGCTTCCGCTTCTTCGATGATGCGCGCCATCATGCTGACGGCTTCGACCGGATATTTCCCCGACGCGGTCTCCGCCGAAAGCATCACCGCATCGGAGCCATCGAAAATCGCGTTGGCCACATCGGAAGCTTCCGCGCGCGTCGGCCGCGGGTTCTCCGTCATGGATTCCAGCATCTGCGTCGCGGTAATCACCGGACGCCGGAATTCCCTCGCTCGCGAAATAATCGTTTTCTGAACTACCGGCACGCGTTCTGGATTCATCTCGACACCCAGGTCGCCGCGCGCCACCATCACGCCGTCAGCGGCTCGCAGAATCGCGTCCAGATTTTCAATCGCCTCCGGCTTCTCCAGTTTTGCGATCACCGGAGTGTCTTTCCCCGCGCGGCGAATCAGCTGTTTCGCCAGCAGCACGTCTTCCGGGCGCCGCACAAAACTCACGGCAATGTAGTCCGCGCCATGTTTAAGCGCGAAGACCAGATCAGCGCGGTCTTTCGGAGTCAGCGCGGGCACACGCAGTTTCACTCCAGGGAGATTAATCCCCTTGTGCTCGCCGAGCGCTCCGCCGTTCACCACTTCGCAGACCACTTCGCGGCCGCTGATCTTTTCCACGCGCAGCTCGATCAATCCGTCCGATAAAAGAATGCGGTCACCGCGGTGAACTTCCCTCGGTAGGGGTGTAAACACCGTGTTCACGCGTGTCGAATCGCCAAGCACTTTTGCGGTCGTGATTACAAAACGCTGCCCGGTGCGCAGCATAACCGGCCCGCCGCCCGCCAGTGGCCCGGTCCGGATCTTCGGTCCCTGCAGATCGGCGAGAATCGCAATCGGCTTTTCGTGCTCGACCGCGGCAGCCCTCAGCGTCGAAATGTTTTTCGCATGCTCCTCGTGCGTGCCGTGCGAAAAATTCAGCCGCGCCACGTCCATCCCCGCCTTCAACAGGCGGTCAATCATCTTCGGCGAACGGCTTGCCGGCCCGATGGTGCACACAATCTTGGAGTGACGGAAATTCATGCGCCCCCTGACAGCACTGATTCTAGACCGCTTTCATTCTTTACGGGAAGGGTATGAAATAGCGATAGTCTTTTTTTTTGCTTCTCGCGATTCGATTCTCTTCTTCGCTAGTGCGCCACTGCGAATTCCGAAACGATCTTCGCCAGCACGTCCACGCCCTTTTCGAAAGACGCGAGCGGGATTCGCTCATCGTCGCCGTGCATCCGTTTCAGGTCTTCCTGCGCCAGCGGAAACGGCACCAGGCCGTACGCTTGCACGTTATGAAGCCGCAACTGCGCTGAATCCGTCAGCCACGTCGATTGAAACGGCAGCGCCGGCGCGCCACCGAATTCCTGCGTAACCACTTTCGTGATCACGCCATAAAATTCCGATTCCAGGGATGACGGCGGCGCCGCCAGTCCCGCATTTGGCTGTAGTTCCAGCTTCACCAGCGGATCATTCACCAGCTTGTTCAAGTCGTTCAATAGGGTATCGATCGTATCTCCCGGCAAGAGCCGCACGTTCAGGTTTGCACGCGCCTCCGCCGGAATCACGTTATTCGCCACCCCGGCATTCAGCACCGTCGGCGCAATCGTGTCCCGCAACATCGAATTCCACAACGGGCTGGAGTCGGAAATTACGCGAATCGCATGTTCGCCGCGGTCCGGGGTTTCCATCGAGCGGATCCACTTTCCAATTTCGTCATCTTCCAGCGGCGCCAGCCCTTCAAAGTATCTCCGCACAATCGACGTGAAGTGTACCGGCGCCGAATAATTCCCGATTTTCGCGATAGCTGCCGCCAGGTGGACGACCGGATTGTCTTTCAACGGCTGCGAAGCATGCCCCGACGTTCCCCGTGCAATCACCGAGATATTAAAGGCCACTTTTTCGCTGGCCTGCACGCCGGTGTACTGCACTTTTCCGTTTTTCAGGAAGACGTTCCCGCCTTCGTTGATTGCGAATCCGGCGGCAAATTTGTCCCAGTGCTTGGCAATCAGCATTCGAATGCTGGCGTCCCCGCCGCCTTCTTCGTCATCCGTAGCCAGAAAAATCACGTCGCGGTTCAGATGCGCCATCGAACGCTTCAGGGAAATGAACACCGCCAGGTTCGCCGCCAGCATGCCCTTGTCGTCAATCGCCCCGCGACCATACAAATATCCATTCTTGATAACCGCGCCAAAGGGATCGACGCTCCATCGCGACTTATCCACTGGCACCGTATCAATGTGTGCTACCAGCAATAGCACTTTCGACGGGTCTGCCACCACCGAGCTGCGTAGCCGCGCCACCACCGCGCTCCGTCCCGGCGCCATGTCTAGAATTTCCGCCTGGATTCCTTCCTTCGCCAGAATCCCGGAGACGTACATCGCCGCGATCTGCTCGTTTCCGGGCGGGTTCGACGTGTTGATTTTGATGAGGTCCGACAGCCAGCCTTCGGCTTCCTTCGCCATTGCCGACATATCTCCAGCCGTCACGGGGCTTGGCGAATTTCCCGGAATCCCGGGCCGCTCTGCTTGAGGCACCTGCGCCGAAACCGGAAAACTTGTGGCCATCAACAATGCCGCGGCTCCCGCCAACACCTGAACTATACGATTCCACTTCACGAATCCATCCTCCTCGATACGCCTGGCCGAAACTTGGCACCCTCAGTAAACGTTTTGCCCTTGAAGTGCTTCATACTAACATGCAGGTGCGGGCGCTTAGCCGGGCTTTGCTCGTGCGTTGCGTAAATTCTAACGCTTGGTGGCGGCGAGTTTGTCCCCCAAGCACAGGTAATAGCCATTTCGGAGCAGTCCGATTGTATTTTGAGGAGTGTGTGATGAAGGCCATTTTTTCGATAGTGCTGCTCGCAATTCTGGCAACGGCGGTGGTCCTGCCGCTGGCCGAGAAATCGGTTTACGCCCAGGCGCCCACCGGCCCGCAGGGTGGAGCTCCTGCCCCTCCTCAACAGCAGCAGAACCCAGCTTCGCAGAAACCGCCGAGTGCCGCCCCGCAGCCTCCGCAAGGAGGAGTGACGATTGCCGTCGAAGTCCCCATCGTCACCCTCGAAGTGGTTGCCACGACCCAGCACGGCGACATTCTGACCGGCTTGAAAAAGGAAAATTTCCGCGTCCTCGATGAAGGCGTGCCTCAGACCATCACCAACTTCGGACAGATCGACGCTCCCATCACCATGGTGGTCCTTATGGAGTACAGCAACGTCGCCAACGGATGGTTTGCCGCCTATGCAAAATATTGGGCCGACGCGCTTTTTCCGAATCTCAAACCGCAGGATTGGGTGGCGCTGGTCACCTTCGACATGAACCATAGGCTCGACGTCGATTTCACCCAGAACAAAGATGAAGTTCGCAGCGCGATCTATCACCTCTACTTTCCGGGATTCCGGGAATCCAATATTTTTGACGCTCTTCTCGACACAGTGGACCGTTTGAAGGACGTCAAAGGCAAGAAATCGATCCTTGTTCTTGCCAGCGGCATCGATACGTTTTCAAAGCATACTTTAGACCAGACGATGAAGCAGCTGCGGCAAAGTGATGTCACCATTTTCTGCGTTGGCGTGGCCAAACCTCTCATGAACAGAATAGAAGCCCGAGGAGGCGGCGGCTCAAACATGACCGTGCTCCAAGCGGAGAATCAATTGAAAACATTCGCGCAACTAACCGGTGGTTACGCTTGGTTTCCGCAATTCGACGGCGAGATACCCGGTGTGCTTCACGACGCGACTGCGTTGCTCCGTAATCAGTACAGCCTCTCCTATTCTCCCTCGAGCGGCGCGAAGGATGGCAAATTCCACAAGGTTAAAGTAGAACTCGTTGCCCCCGACGGCGGCCCACTCACGATTGTGGACCAGAAAGGAAAAAAACAAAAAAGTCTGGTCTACGCTCGCGAAGGGTATCAGGCACCCAAAGACGGCGTCGGCGACTGAAACTAGTTTTTAGTTGTTAGTCCTAGGTTTTTAGTCTGCAAGATCGCGATTAAACAAATTCAATAGCCGCGCGCAAAGTCCACGCGGTTAAACAATTCCCGCCCATCGAACCATCTCTCCAGCAACTCGATCAGGATTGCCGCGTGGCGATCCCACAACCGGTCGCTGACCCCGCTCGTATGCGGCGTAATGAACAAATTCGCCGCCTTCCACAATGGACTATCCGCCGGCAACGGTTCCGTCTGCGCCACGTCCAGCGCCGCGCCGCCCAGCGCGCCACTCTCCAGCGCTTGCACGAGCGCCGCTTCATCCAGAAGCGATCCGCGCCCCACATTGATCAGCCGCGCCCCGCGTTTCATCTTTGCAATTTCAGCCGCGCCAACCAGCTGTTTCGTTTCCGCCGTCTCCGGAGCGCAGATCAAAACATAATCTGCAGCGGGCAGCGCTTCGTGTAATTGAGTAGCTGGAAAAAGTCTCTCCATGTGCGCCGGCTCGCCCGCCCCTGAACGCGTCACTCCCCACACGCGCATATCAAACGCCTTCGCCCGCTTCGCCACTTCCCTGCCGATGGAGCCGTAGCCAACGATGAGCAGCACTTTCCCATTCAGCTCCGTCAAATGCTGCGGCTTGTCCCAAATTTCCTGCTGCGCCCACTTTGCCCGGTCCTGCCCCCGCACCGACTCCGGAAAATTACGCGCCAGCGCCAACAGCAATCCCATCGTGTGCTCCGCCATCGGCACGGAAAAAATTCCGCTCGGGTTTGTCACCATGATTCCGGAATCGCGCAGCTCCGGGTACATCAGTTGCGCCACGCCAGCCGCCGTCGAGTGAATCCATTTCAGCTTCTTCGCGTCTTTCAATTGCTCCGCGCGCAGCGAATAGCCCACGAAAATATCCGTGTCTGGCAATTCCTCGGCTAACCGATCGTAATTCGGCAAATGCACAACGCGCATTTCAGGCCACCGCTTTCGTATCGCCTCGGCCATCGCCGGCTTCGGCCGCCATTCCGTAAACGGATGCCAGACACAAATCACAAGTTTTGTTTCTGCAGGTGTCGTGCGGTTCATTGTCGAATTATGAGAGGATGCGCAGATCCATTCCCGTCATGTCCGTGGGCCGAGGCTGCGCCAAGGCACTGAGCATCGTGGGGGCGATGTCGCGCAGCGATCCGCCTGGCTTTAATTGCAGCTTGTCATCGTCGCTCACAAGAATTAGCGGCACGGGATTCGTCGTGTGATAGGTGTGCGCTCCTCCGGTCACCGGATCAATCATGGTCTCAGCGTTCCCGTGATCGGCGGTGATGATCCAGACTCCTCCTCGAAGTTTCAGAGCTTGATAAATCTGCCCCAGCCCGGCGTCCACCGCTTCCACCGCCTTGATCGCAGCTTCAAGTTTTCCGGAGTGACCCACCATGTCCGCATTCGCATAATTCATGATGATGGCGTCAAACTCGCCCTTCTCGATCGCTTTCACCACCGTGTCTGTAATTCCCGCCGCCGACATTTCCGGCTTCAAATCGTACGTCGCCACTTTCGGCGACGGTACCAGGATCCGCTCTTCTCCGGCGAACGGCTTCTCCACGCCACCGTTGAAAAAATAGGTTACGTGAGCGTACTTTTCCGTCTCCGCCGTTCGCAAGTTCTTGTATTGCAGTTCGGCAAAGACCTGAGCCAGGATGTGTTCGAGCTTCTCCGGCGCAATCACAAATTTCAGCCACGGCCAGTTCTTGTCGTACTGCGTCAGGCCCACATAAAACAAATTCTTCGGCCGCTTGGCGTCAACAAATTTATCGAAATCCGGAGCCGCCAGCGCGAAGGTCATCTGGCGGGCGCGATCGGCGCGAAAATTAAAGAAAATCACCGTGTCATCGTCGTGGATTGACCCTACTGGAGTAGCAGCGGCGCCGTTTCCCTTTGTCACCACAATCGGCTTGATGAATTCATCCGTCACGTCAGCTTCATAACTCCCTTGCAGTGCCGCAATGGGGTCATCCGTCCGCGTCTCCGCTTGGCCATGAACCAGCGCGCGGTAGGCCACCTCGACGCGTTCCCAGCGATTGTCGCGGTCCATCGCGTAGTATCGGCCTACGAGAGTCGCGATCTCGCCGACACCCAATTCACGCATCTTCTGCTGCAATTGCCGCACATAGTCGCGGCCGCTGTTCGGCGGCGTGTCGCGCCCGTCCATGAAGCAATGCACAAACACTTTTTCCACTTTTTTCTGTTTGGCCATTTCGAGCAGCGCGAACAAATGTTGAATGTGCGAGTGCACGCCGCCGTCGCTGAGCAATCCGACAAAATGAAGCTGGCGCGCCCGGCCGCGCTCCATCGCTTGCTGAAACAGCGGCACGCTCTGCAATTGCTTGTTCGCGATCATCAAATCGATTCGCGTAATGTCCATGTGCACGATGCGGCCCGCGCCCATGTTCATGTGCCCCACTTCGCTGTTGCCCATTTGACCCTCGGGCAAACCGACAAATGGCCCCGAAGTGTGAATCAAAGTATTGGGAAATTTCCGGATCAGCTCGTCGTACGCCGGCTTCTTCGCTAGCGCAACGGCATTCCCCTTCGTCTCCGCGCGGTATCCCCATCCATCCAGAACCGTCAACACAATTGGCTTCGGTCGTTTGCTCATCGGGTTCCCGCCGAGAACTCGCGCAAAGCGTCGACGAGCCGCTCCACTTCTTCAGAAGTGTTGTAATGCACGAGGCCAACTCGCAAGACACCGCCGTGTTGCTCGACGCCCAGGCGCTCGGAGAGATTCAGCGCATAGAAATTTCCATCCCAAGTGAAGATTCCGCGCTTGCCAAGAAACGTCGCAATCTCTGTTGGATTGTGATCGCCAAGCCGGAACGACAGCGTCGAGCAGCGCTCATCAAATCGCGCCGGGTCGGTGATGCCGAAGATATGAATTCCCGGAATGGATTGGAGTTCTGAAATCAATCTGGTCAGCAATCCGGTTTCGTACTGGTGAGTCGCGCGGTACGCTGCTTGCAACGCTTCGCGGCGGCTCTTGACGCTCGGATCGGAATGGCGGCCCAGCCCGGCAATATAATCCACTGCGGCGCCAATCCCGGCGATTAATTCCTGCACTTGAGTCCCAGTTTCCCAGCATTCCGGGGAAGTGTTCGTCGCGGGTCGCACTTTGTACGGCTTGAACTTTTCCAGGTGCTCGCGTTTTCCGTAAAGTGTACCCATGTGCGGCCCGAAGAATTTGTAGGGCGAGCACACCAGGAAATCGCAATCCACCGCCTTCACATCGATCAGGCCGTGAGGCGCGTAATGCACGGCATCAATGAACATCAGCGCGCCAGCCGCGTGGGCGAGTTTGGTGATTTCGGCGACGGGATTAATGGTGCCCACCATGTTCGAGGCGTATCCGACGGCGACCAGCTTTGTCTTTGCCGAAATCTTTCGCTTCAAATCATCCATATCCAGCGTGCAATCTGACTCGCGAATATCCACTTGCTGGATGACCACGCCTTTTTCTTCCAGAGCGCGCCACGGCGCCACGTTGGCATCATGGTCCAGCGTGGTCACGACGATTTCATCGCCGGGTTTTAGTTCCCGACCGATCGCGCGGGCCAGCGCAAAGGTGATGGTGGTCATGTTCTGCCCAAAGACCACCTCGCTCGAAGAGCAATTGAAAAAATCCGCCATGGCCGACCGTGATGAAAGAATCATTTCATCGTTGCGCTGGCTGGTGAGAAACGCGCCGCAGGTATTCGCATTGGCGCCCAAGAAATAATATTGCACCGCGTCCAAGACCTGCTTGGGGACTTGCGTGCCCGCCGGACCATCCAGAAAGGCGGATCCGTGGCGGTGGTACTGCAAACTCAGTGAAGGAAATTGCTCCCTCACCCAGGCGATATCAAATGCATTTGTCTCAGAGCTGTGCATTACTGGTGTGCTCATGGTCTCTTTCCCAACTGCAAAGGGCTACAAACTCAGGTCCGCTAGTTTCTCACACGTGACGCTTGCGTTGTAGGGGCGCCACTCCCAGCGTCGCTCGAGCCGCGCGCAATTCTCGTTCGTTATGTTTTCACGCAGCATCCAAATTGGGACCTCATTTGTCATCGCAATGGTGCCGTCGCAAATGCAGAGCGCTTCGCACGTGATACGATATTCGTGGTTGTTCCTCACTCATGCCGCTTTGGCGCCGGCTATAAATCAAATGAGCGGCCCTATGCAGGCCGGCTTTGCGCCAAGTTTCTCATTGGGGTGAATCGTGCCTGAAATGATCCCGCCGACCGAGCGCACGCGCGTAGTGCGCGAATCGCATCGCGGCGCCTACGATCGCGAAACCATCGACAAGATCCTCGACGAAGGCTACGTCTGCCACGTCGGATTCGCAGTCGACGGTCAACCATTCGTTATTCCCACCTTGTATGCGCGCATCGGCGACGCGATTTATTTCCATGGATCCGCCGCGAGCCGTATGTTGCGCAACGTGAGCGCAGGAATTTCCGTCTGCGTCACGGTAACCCTTACCGACGGATTTGTTCTCGCCCGCTCCGTATTCAATCACTCCATGAACTACCGCTCCGTGGTAGCGCTTGGCAAGGCTACGCTCGTGGATGTGCCGGAAGAAAAGCTCGAAGCGCTGCGCGCCTTCACAGAGAAAATAATATCTGGACGATGGAACGATGCACGTCAGCCCACTGAAAAAGAACTAAAAGCCACGAGCATTCTGCGCGTGCCGCTCACGGAAGTTTCCGCCAAGACTCGAAGCGGCCCCGTGGAGGATGACGACGAAGACTACGCGCTGCCGGTCTGGGCTGGAATCATTCCGCTTTCCCTCACACCAGGTGCGCCGATCCGTGACGAACGGTGCGATCCTTCGATTCCCACGCCCGTCTACGCGGCTCAGTACAAGCGGTGAATCATGCCTGACTTTACTCCCGCACCGATCAAACCGAATGTCACCATCGCCGCGGTCGAGGCGCTGGATATTCGCGTTGGCACTATCGAGCGTGTCGAGGAACTTCCGCGCGCCGATAAGCTCATGAAGCTGACCGTAAATTTCGGCGATCATTCTCGAACGATTCTCGCGGGGATCAAGAAAGAGCGAGAAAATCCGAGCGAAATCGAAGGATGGCAGGCTCTCTTTGTTGTGAACCTCGAACCGCGCAAAATGGCCGGCGAACTTTCCGAAGGAATGCTGTTCGATATCGGCTATGCGGACGGCGTTACGCCGGTGCTTTCCGTTCCGGAACGGCCCGTACCGAATGGCACGCGCGCGGGATAAAAAACTAGCCCTGCACGGCGCGCAGGAAATCGGCGAGCAAACCGTACGCGGTCGCTTCGACTCCCGGATTGTGTTCGACAATCGAAAAACTGAAAACGTCCAGGTCAAATCGAATCGCCGAGCTGGTGCCTTCGAGATTTGCGAGGGGATCGGAAGCGAGTAGTAGTTCTGGCTGCACGGTGCAGAGCACGCCGTCGCCGCGGCGTTCCGCGCGGCAAACGAGTTTGTAACGCATCCCCGCATCGCGCACGGAACGAATTTTTTCTTCGCTGAGGTCGCGGATGCCGGTGCGCTGCACTTGATCGAGCTTCACAGGCACACCCATCAGGACGATGGCAAGCGCTGCGACTTTCACTGCCGCGTCCCAGCCGTCGAGGTCTGCCGCCGGATCCGTTTCCGCTATGCCCATCGCTTGCGCGCGCTTCACCGCTTCATCGAGCGAGCGGCCCTTTTCGATTTCCGTAAGAACCACGTTGGTGGTGGAATTCAGCACGCCGGAAAATCCCTGCAAAACCGTCGCGGGCAAGCCCAGTGGGAATAGCGAGAAAATCGGCATGCCGTCCATGACTGTCGCTTCGTAAAAGAACTTTTTCTTTTTTTCATGGGCGAGCGCCGTGAGTTCGCGAATAGCGTGGACAATGGGCCCTTTATTCGCGGTGATTGCATGCGCTCCGAGTTCGAGCGCGGCTTTCAGGTGTTCGATGGCAGGCTGCCCCGTTTGTATTTCGAGCGAGCTGGCTTCAAACAAAACGTCCGCACGCGATCTTTCGAGCCACTCGCGAACGTCCCGGCAGGGCTGAGGTGCGGGAGCGGGCCAGTGAGCATTGATGATGGCGAGCGGATTGAGCCCCTCGGGATCGGCGACCCAACCTGCGCGGCGGGTCGCTACACCAGTTAAACGCCAACGCACGTCATAGCGGCGGCGCAGTTCGGTTTCTTTGGAGACGAGCAAACGCAACAGCTCGCGGCCGACGTTACCGAATCCAACGATCGCGAGGTTATAGGAAGGAATGGCTTCACACTTTCCGGGTCAGTGTGCCGTCGCGACCGTTAATTTTGCGGCGGCAGATGAAATCAAAGTTGCCTCATTTTGCAGAACGCCTGCGACGACGACGATCGCCTCGTCGGCCTGCTGCCATTTTTTCAGCTCGATGGCTTCGCGGACAGCGGGCACCGTCTTGACCCCATAGCCGGTGTAAAAACCGGGAGCGTAGAGCTGGTGTTTGAACCACGGCCGATTGGGGAGGCCATCACCGTTCGTGAGTCTACGCTCACTGTCGATGAGCATTCTGTTGACCTCAGCGAGGGAGGAGGAAGCAAGTGCGGCGCCGCCATTGGCGTTAGCTTGTTCGAGAGCTTTTCGATATTCCCCTGCGCTGCGATTGATGGCATCCACGGCGTTTTCCATCGGAGCGAAATTCAGGTGCGGCGGGACGGCTTCGACGGACGGCGGAACCAAAGGCTTCCTTGGATCATCGATGGCCTTAAAAACTCCTTCCTCGATTTCCTTGTTGCGCTCTTTGATGTCATCCTGCATTTTCTGCGAAAGAGTTTTCAATTCCTTTAAGTAGGTTTGCACGGTGTCGGACAAATTTCCGAACTCGAAGGGAAGCAAGTCGGCATCGGCCAAACGCATCATGGCAGTGCCTCCGGTTTGTGCAAGGGCCCGGCCGTACACAAAATCGGTATCGCTGAAATGCGTGTACCAGTAGAAATCGTCGTAGATAGAGTGGTAGATGCCACCTTCATCTTCGCCGCCGAAGCCGATGTTGAGGGAAGCAACACCGTCGTGCTGCAAAAATGCGGTGTAGTCCGACCCGGAGCCGAGGGCGGGAATACGCAGATCGGGGCGCTTGCGAATCTCCTCGCGCTGTTCGGGAGTTTTGGCATTGGCAATTTCGTGGAGGCGCTGGCGCTTCCAGGCACTCAATTTCGTTTCCGGATCGGAAATGTCGTGCGCGAAATCGTTGCTGAATTTTTCCAGTGTGTGCGAGCCTTCGACACCAAGGTAGCCGCGGCCATTGCCGTCGGAATTGATATACGCGACGGCGTGCGCGCGCAGTTCGTCGTAATGCTGCTCGGCCCATTCGGTCGAGCCGAGAAGACCGGGCTCTTCGCCGTCCCACGCGCAATAAATAATGGTGCGCTTCGGCTTCCAGCCGGACTTGACTAGCTCGCCCAGCGCCCGGGCTTCTTCCATCAGGGCCACTTGCCCAGAGATGGGATCTTCCGCGCCGTTCACCCAGCCGTCATGATGATTGCCGCGAATCACCCACTCATCGGGAAATGTGGCGCCCGGAATCTTTCCAATGACATCGTAAAGAGGCTTGATGTCCCAGTTCGATTTCACTTTGAGGTGAACTTTCGCCGGGCCGGGGCCGACATGATAGGTAATGCCGAGCCCGCCGCGCCATCCATCCGGAGCCACCCGGCCGGTCAACGCAGCAAGGAGCGGCTGCGCGTCCGCATAAGAAATTGGCAGGACGGGGATTTTGGTGATCGTGGGAGCGTCTTCGATTTTAAGGCGCTTGGCATCTTTGGTGGCCCCAACTCCTGGGGTGAGCGGATCGCCTGGATAAAAAGGCATGTCGGCGACGCTGCCGCGCTGTACGCCATCGGGCGGGCGATAGGCGCCGGTGGGATAGGTTTCTCCCTGGACAAAACCGTCTTCATGCGGATCAGAGTAAATCAGGCAGCCAAGGGCGCCGTGTTCGGCGGCGACTTTGGGCTTGATGCCACGCCAGGAGTGGTAGTAGCGGGCGATGACTATTTTCCCTTTTACGGAAATGCCCATGCGGTCGAGTTGCTCGTAGTCTTCGGGAATGCCGTAGTTGACGTAGACGAGAGGAGCAGTGACGTCGCCGTCGATGGAGTAGGCGTTGTAGGTGGGAAGCTGCTCGTTCAGCTGATCTGAAGTGGGGTCTTGCTTGAGCGCGGGTTCCTGAAGCTTGGCGACAAACTTCGGTCCGCCTTCGACAAGCTCGACGACGCGTTCTTTGGGAGTGGGAAAAAGAACGTCAAATTGTTCGATGTGCGTGTCGAGGCCGAACTCCTTGAATTTTGCGGCAATCCATTCGGCATTCTCCTTGTCGGCCGGAGAGCCCACATGGTGCGGATGCGCGGAGAGTTTTTGCATGTAGGCGCGCAGATTGTCCGGACTGGGAATGGCGCGGAGCTTCTCTTCCCATTGCCGTTCAGTGCGGGAAGATTCGGCGGAGTAGCCGAAGAGAGGCTGCTCGTCGGCGGCGACGTGGTTGCCGACAGGGGCAAACGAGATTCCGACAGAGAGAATGGAAGCGATTGCGGCAGTGCGGTTCATTGTTCCCCCAGAACGAGGAGGTATTTTGCCTGAAGGCGCCGCGGATTGGAAATGAAGGAATAATTCAGCGAATGGACTTGGACATGAGGATGTAGTGGCAGGGAACCTTGACGGGCACGTCCGGTGCAAAGGGAGCGGTACCGGTTTCGAGGTAGCCAAGGTGGCGATAGAAGGCGGGGAGGGGTGTGCGTGCGCTGATAACGCGAAGGTCGATGGCGCGACAACCGGCGTCGCGAAAGTAGCGCTCGGCGGCATCCATTAATTTTCGGCCGAGGCCGGTCCCCTGGCGCGTGGGGTCGACGCCGAGTAGGCCCAAGTAGCCGCGGTCGCCGTGAAGTTCGACATAAACGCAGCCGGCAAGGCCTGCGGTATCTTCGGCGACGAGAAATCTACCCTTGGCCATGTAGGAGCGAACGCCTGCGGCGTCGACACGGTCACCTTCGATAAAGGGGAGTTCTACACGGAAAGCGGAGTTGATCAATCGGACGAGGGCTTCCGCGTCCGCAAGGGAGGCCACGCGGAAGTTAAAGGGATTGTCACGGCAAGCTGCGTTGGCGGCATCTTTCATGTGAGCATCGCATTCTAACCTGTAGCTTGATGATTCCAGCTTGAGAGAGTTCGATTTGTAGAGTCGATCGCCTCCCGTTCCATGGAACAGGAAGCTGCTGCTAGAATGGGCGAAGGAAAAGCTCCGTGAAACAAGAAAAATTACTGACATGGTGTGCTGCAATTTGCGCATTCTTGCTCATGGCGGCAGCGGCATCGTCGGCGCAAGTCAACTCCGGAGAAACTGCCGCGCGACAAGAGTTCTTGAAGAAATTGGCCGCCGCCGCGGGGGAGAGATCGCACCACACGGTGCGCTATGACCCGGCGTATGTGCGAATTCTCTATCCGGGGGGCGATGTTCCGGCGGATACAGGCGTTTGCACGGACGAAATTATTCGAGCGTACCGCGCGGTGGGCATCGATTTACAGAAAGAAGTGCACTTGGACATAGGGCAGAATTTTTCAGCGTATCCCCGTAAGTGGCGATGGCTCTCGGGACATACCGACACGAACATCGATCACCGGCGCGTGCCAAACTTGATGGTGTTTTTCAGCCGGAAAGGAGAAGCGCTGGCGATGACGGAGCGTGCGGAGGACTATTCTCCGGGCGAGATGGTGACGTGGGACCTGGGCGGGAATGTGGGGCACATTGGAATTGTGGTCGATCAAAGGTCGCCGGCGGGCGGACGCTATATGATCCTGCATAACATTGGGCGGGGGCCAAGAATCGAGGACGTTTTGTTCAACTGGAAAATTACTGGGCACTTCCGGTATTTTGGGCCACCCGCGCACTAGATTTCGAAAGATCGCGCACCTCAGACAGCCATGCGAATTCAAGTATGGTACTATGGGACTATGGCCACACGAAAGATGACCTTCACGCTGCCGGAAGATCTGGCTGAGCAGTTTGTTCGCCGGGTTCCGGCGCGAGAGCGTTCGAAGTATCTGGCTATTGCGCTCAACGAAAAACTCTCCGCTCGCGACCGGCATTTGGTGGAGGCGTGCCGAATCGCAAACAACGATACGGAGGTTCAGGCCATTGAGAAAGAGTTCGACGCCATCACCGAGGAAGCCGCTGAACCGTGGAGCGCACCCGCGCCGCGGCGAAATTTGGTGGGTAAGACTCGATCCCACACGCGGCGCAGAAATTCGTAAGACCCGACCCTGCCTGGTGTTAACGACGAATATCGTAAACCAGCATCGCCGGACCGTGGTGGTGATCCCTCTCTCGAGTTCTCCCGTCGGCAGACCTCCTCTCTTGGTGCCAGTGGCCTGCGAAGGCCGTCCATCTGTTGCTGTCGTGGACCAAATACGCGCGGTGACGAAGGAAAGGTTTCTGCGGAAGATTGAGACCCTAAGCACGGAACAATTGAGCGCCGTCGAAGACGGATTGCGGAACATTCTGGAATTGTGAGCGTGGCCGGTCTTTTTGGCGCCACCGCTAGGGTTTGATTTCTTTTCGAGGCGGAGGCTGCGAGGCGGTGGGACGTTTGGGTGACCAGAACTTGGGATCGCCATCGGCAAAGTCCTTGGAAACGTGCGACGTTTCAGGGCTTATGAAATATAAGTTACTCTCGGTGCTGGCGTAGGCGTCCTTCGCAATCTGTTCCATGCGCTGGGCGGCTTCTTCGCCTTCCGCCTCGTGAAGGCTTCTCCTCCAATCGAGCAGGTCGTCGTTTTGCTTGAGCGCGTGCATGGGGACAAAAACCAAAAAAGTGGGTGAGGGCATGCCCACGTTGACCTGGTAAACGGCCCAGGGCGTGTCCGCTTTGATTTTCTCGTAGGCGCTGCCGAGGATCTTGAAGGCCTCGACGAAATCACTCTCGTGGCCGGGATGAAGCTGGACTTCAAGGATGCGAAGGAAGCGGGCTTTGGAAAGGTCGATGGACTGCGGGCGGAAGCCGAGATCGTCGCGACGCACGGCGATGACGGTCCGCTCGCTGGAAACCAGAGTCTTGAGTTCCTCCTGCATGCGGGCGAGGTCGGGATGAGCGGCAAAGATCTGTGGCCATTCCGCGAAAGCGGTGTCCACATGCTCGAAGGAATCGAAAGGATCGAAGAATAGCGCCCTGGGGAAACCGGTAATGGATTCCAGATCGATCCAGGAGTTGGGAACGTTTATGCGATCACAAGCGCGTGAGATGGCGACTGCTAATTTTTGACGTTCGACGGTTTTGGCGGACTTGAACTCCTGATGCACAAGCAAGAGCACTTTCGGCGGCGTGCCCGCGAGATTTGGAAAGTCTTCGACTTGGGCAGAGGCAATTGAGGCGCAGGCGGACACCAGGATCGCAGTCGACAGAATCAACCGATGGATCTTCATAGCATTAACCTCCGGTGCTGTCTTGTAAGTCCGAAAGTGGATCTAGCCGAGTGCGGCTTTGCCGTTGAAGCGGGCGGCGGAGCCGAGTGCCTCTTCGATGCGTAGGAGTTGGTTGTACTTGGCAATGCGGTCGGTGCGGCTGGCGGAGCCGGTCTTGATCTGGCCTGCGGCTGTCGCAACGGCGAGATCGGCGATGAAGGTGTCTTCTGTTTCGCCGGAGCGGTGCGAAATGATGGAGTTGTAGCCGGCTTTACGCGCTAGCTCGATGGCGTCGATGGTTTCGGTGACGCTGCCAATTTGATTGAGCTTGATGAGAATGGCGTTGGCGATGCCTTCGTTGATGCCGCGGGAGAGGCGTGTGGTGTTGGTGACAAAGAGGTCGTCGCCGACAAGCTGAATTTTTTTCTTGGATGATTTGCTGCCGATGCTTTGCGTCAGGGATTTCCAGCCCGCCCAGTCGTCTTCGGCCATGCCGTCTTCGATGGAGACGATAGGGTATTTTTCAGTCCAGGTGGTCCAATAGGCCGCCATTTGCGCTGACGAGTGCGCGGACTTGTCTGATTTCTTGAAAACATAGTTGCCGCTGGCTTTGTCGTAGAACTCGCTGGAGGCAGGGTCGAGGGCAATGCTGACTTGCTCGCCGGGCTTGTAACCGGCGGCGGTGATGGCTTCGAGAACGATCTGGATGGCTT
This sequence comes from Candidatus Acidiferrum sp., assembly GCA_036522305.1. Lineage (GTDB taxonomy): Bacteria > Acidobacteriota > Terriglobia > Acidiferrales > UBA7541 > Acidiferrum. The sequence continues at coordinate 39,336 of DATDGB010000089.1, forward strand.
CTTCGTTCGACTTGCAGCTCGGGGCAAAGCCGCCTTCGTCACCCACGGCGGTCGAATAGCCATGTTTTTTCAGTGCGGTCTTCAGTGCGTGGAAGATTTCCACGCCCCAGCGCAACGCCTCCGAGAAACTCGGAGCGCCGACGGGCATGACCATGAATTCCTGGAAGTCCACGGAGCTGTCGGCGTGTGCGCCGCCGTTGAGGATGTTCATCATCGGGCAGGGGAGCAAATTCGCGGAGGTATCAGTGGAATATCGGGAAAGATATTTGTAAAGAGGCTGCTTGAGAGCGATGGCGGCGGCACGGGCGGCGGCCATGGAAACGGCGAGGATGGCATTGGCACCGAGACGGGACTTTGTGGGTGTCCCATCGAGAGAAATCATTTTGTGATCGAGGGCGCGCTGGTCGGCGGCATCGAGACCGGCGATGGATTTGGCGATTTCCGTGTTGGCGTTGGCGACGGCTTTGAGCACGCCCTTGCCGAGATATTTCGATTTGTCCCCGTCGCGGAGCTCGAGGGCTTCGTGCTCGCCAGTGGAAGCGCCGGAAGGCACGGCGGCGCGGCCGAGCGCTCCGCCATCGAGGATCACGTCGGCCTCGACGGTGGGATTGCCTCGGGAATCGATGACCTGGCGGGCGTGTACGCGATTGATCTTAGTTGGCATGTCTGCGTGGTCTCCTAGCTGACGGTGAATTGAAGATTGTAGCAGAGGAGGGGAGGCGGGCCGTTAGTCGTCACGGCGAGTAGGATCGCCACAGCGAGCAGGCTCCTGGGCCGTGTTCCGTGACCAGACGGGACGCGGACGACAAGCGATCAGGGTTTAGCGGGAGATGCGGGTTGGGTGCCGGAGGGCGGCGGCATGGCCGGATTGGCGGCCGCAGCGATGGCGTCGGCGGTTGCCTGCGCGGACCGTGCTTCGCCGTCTAGCTTGAGGCGCAGCAGTGCCCAGGACTGGAGGGCGTCGACGTAGCCCGCGATGCGGTGATTCTCGAAGACGCTTTTGAAGTTTGTGACCGCGCTGAAAAGAAACGAGGCGAGGAACCCGATCGTGTTGGGATCCTGAAGCATTTTTCCATTGCGCTTGAGATAGCGGAAGTCGCCCGCCTGGCGATAGCCAAACGCCAAAGGCGCATGGGGCACAATGTCCGATTGATGGACCTGGCGATAGACGGGAACTTTCCACAGCTGAAAGGTGAATTCACCGTCGCCCACGCGCGGGCAGCCGTAGGTGTAGCACGCCGCGATGCGATCGGAGGGGAGGATGCGCGTGGAGGCGATGGCGGCGAGCGCCCCGCCGAGGCTATGGCCAGTGATGTAGAGCGGGAGGTCGGGCTCAAGTGTGCTGACGGCATCGGCGATTTCCTGCTGAACGAACTTATAGGCTTCGCTGAAGCCAGTGGAGGTGCGAGCACCAGACCTATCGCGATAAAAGCGGATTTTGATGTCGTCGAGGATGGTTCGGAAGTCCTTGGTAGTGCCGCGGAACGCGAGGACGGCGAAGCGTTCGTTGCGCGCCAGGAAGGCGCAGGTCCCGCCCTTGCCGAAGGGTTGCAGATAGGTAAGGCCGAGCTCCTGCAGCCCGGCACGGAGTTGCGGCTCCTGGCCGGATTCGAACTCGAGGTAAGCGAGTTGCGAGCAGCGCGCCATGAGCCAAGCGGTGCGGTCGGAGTACGCAGCGCGCATCACCGGGAGCTGGAGAAGGTCGGAGAGAGTCGGAGTTGTCGTTGTCATGGGGAAGGCTACTTTCTGGGAGAGTTGCATGAGAATTAATACTTTCGGCGTAGGATGTCAAGCGGCACAGCGACCCATCAGCAAGAGAGATTTTTCCCTCCGCGCGCCGACCGCTTCGCAAGACCGAAGCTGGAGAAAAAATCGGCGCTCTCCGGCCGGAAAGACGGAGGGGAGTTAGGCCGATTCGGGTTCTTCGATGAGGGATTCCTGGCGGACGACGATGACGATGCCGGAATCGGTGACGTGAAAGCGGCGCTTGTCAGCTTCCAGGTCATAGCCGATTTCAGTGCGCTCAGGGAGGCTGACGTGACGGTCAATGATGGCGCGGCGGATGCGCGAGTGGCGGCCGACGTTCACGTGATTGTAGATGATGGAATCGGAGACTTCGCTGTAGCTATTAACCCGGACATTGTTGCCGATAACCGATTTCTGGACACGCCCTCCGGAGATGACGGAACCTCCGGCTACGATGGAATCGAGGGCAACGCCCATGCGCTCGGGATCAGCGAAGACGAATTTGGCCGGGGGATACTGGTGCTGCCAGGTGCGGAGAGGCCAATTGTTGTCGTACAGATTGAAGACCGGGGAGACGCTGACTAGGTCCATGTTGGCTTCGTAATAGGCATCGAGGGTGCCGACGTCGCGCCAATAGAGAGCGTCCTTGGCGTTCTCATCGACAAAGTTATAGGCGAAAACACGGTGCTTCGAAATGATGCGCGGAAGAATATCCTTGCCGAAGTCGTGGGAGGACTTGGGATCCTCGGAATCCGCGAGGAGGATGGGGATCAGCAGTTGCGTATTGAAAATGTAGATTCCCATGGAGGCGTTGCAGTGACCGGCGTGATGCGGAGACTCCTTGGGGACGGCGGGCTTTTCTTCGAAGCCGATGATGCGCCATTCCTTGTCGGTTTCTATGACGCCGAACTGCTTGGCGGCCTGGGGAGCAGGGATTTCGATGGTCGCGACGGTGACGTCGGCGCCGGAGTCGCAATGCTGCTTGAGCATGCGGCTGTAATCCATTTTGTAGATGTGATCGCCGGAGAGGATGAAGACGAATTTAGAGCGCTCGCTGCCGATGGAGTAGATGTTCTGATACACGGCGTCGGCGGTGCCCTGATACCACTGCTGCGAAACGCGCATCTGCGGAGGAAGGACTTCGATGTAATCGCCGAGGCCGGCGAGAGGCGACCAGCCAGCGCGGATGTGACGGTTGAGGCTGAGGGCCTTGTACTGCGTGAGAATGAAAACGCGGCGGAGATTAGAATTGATGCAGTTAGAGAGGGTGATGTCGATAATGCGGTAGAGAGCCCCAAAGGGGACGGCCGGTTTGGCGCGATCGCGAGTGAGGGGCCACAGCCGTTCGCCCTGGCCTCCTGCAAGGAGTACTACGATGGCATCGCGCATATCGGACATTGGTTGCCCCCGCGCCGCGAATGGAGAAGCGGCTCATTCTAGCAAGATAAGCAGGGTAAAAGACAAGCGAGGTTGCGGCGCAGGCGGCGAAGGCGAAGCCGCGAACGGCAAGGGCTCCTGCGAGAGCGCGCCGAGGCAATTGGGCAGCGAAGCCAATTGGTAATGCATGTGTTACTAGGGTACACGGATGGTTATGAGGTAGGATCAGTACCACGATACTTGATTGGATTATGCAAAGATTCCTTGACTTGCATGGCTGGAATTGATTAGAAGAGGCCAGCGACCTTTCAGGGTGCACCCGCGAAGCGGCGAATACATGCGATAATCAGTACCAGGGGCGGTGCCCGCAGCAGGACACAGCCGGGCGTAGCTTGGCCGGCGAGAGGCACCGCAAGAAACCAATCCGAACCGGATTGGGGGTGAATTAATAAAGTGGCTGAAGTCATCATCCAAGAGAGTGAATCCCTGGAGAATGCCTTGCGACGTTTTAAGCGCAAGGTGCAACAGGAAGACATCATCAAGGAAATCAAAAAGCATAGTTTCTATATGAAACCCGGCGAGAAGCGCCGGGCCAAAGAAGCGCTTTCGCGGAAGCGACTGCGCAAGAAGCAGCGGCGAGAAGCGGATTAAGTTCAGGGGGCGGCTCCGACCCGGTCGGAGCCGCCAATCCGTTTACGTCGAGGCTCGGCGCCGCACTTCCGAGAATCAGGCCCCCGTAAGGCAGGGAAGTTTGGGAACGTGTTTGAGCTTCGTGCCCGCAGGCCCAAGGGATCCGCGCCCGGCGTCCCCGGATACTGGTCTCCTCAAGCATCTAGGCTGTCAGGTACAAAGTGCGCCCAAGCTCCTGCTCCGCACGGGACCAGGGGAGAGCGGCTCATGGAATACCACGATCGAGTACTAAAGTGTTCGGAGTGCAGCGCTGAATTCGTTTTTACCGCCGGCGAACAGATGTTTTTCGCCGACAAAGGCTTTAAGAACGAACCCAAGCGCTGCAAAGCTTGCAAGGCCAAACGAGCCGAGGGCGGAGGAGGCGGCGGAGGTCACGCCTCACAGATGCGCTCGGAAACCAAAACAAACTGTTCGCAGTGCGGGAAGGAAACCACAGTTCCCTTCCGTCCCACGCAAGGGCGGCCAGTGTTTTGCCGGGAATGCTTTCAGCAGCGCAGGGCCATGGGCGCAGCATAAAGCAGAAATTGGAATTAGTTATCGAGACGTCTGAAGAATAGCTCACACGACGAAATTCTTCGCTTGGGGCGGATGGTCCTATCCGTCCCACTTTCTTTGGGCCACGGCTAAGCTGACGTGACTTAGCTCCTCGCACAAAACTCCCGACGGCAAATACCCAAATTGAAGTCGGAACTACTGACAAGCGGACAGGTGCTTTTTTGAGCCGCGGCGGAGTATGATACGAGGCTCGAAGTCCCCGACAAGACCACGAAACCCGGAGGGCCGCTCCATGGCTCACCGCTTCACCATCGGCGTTGAAGAAGAATTCCAGATCATTGACCCGGCAACGTGCGAATTGCGTTCGCACGTCAGCCAGATCGTCTCCGCGGCTTCTCCGGACATCGCGGACCAGGTGAAGCCCGAACTGCATCAATCCATCGTGGAGACCGGCACGCGCATCTGCGAGAACGTCAGCGACCTGCGGATCGAGATGCACCGCACGCGGGGAGAGCTGGTCGCGGCAGCCGAACGCGCGGGACTTCAGGTTGCTGCCGCGGGCACGCACCCCTTTTCAAGCTGGATCGACCAGGTGATCTCTCCCGGCGAGCGATATCAGCACATCATCGAAGAGATGGGCCAACTGGCGCGGTCATTGCTAATCTTCGGAATGCACGTGCATGTGGCCATGCCGGACAAGCAGACGACTATCGACATGATGAACGGCGTGCGCTACTTCCTGCCGCACCTGCTGTCGCTTTCGACAAGTTCGCCGTTTTGGATGGGCAGAAATACTGGATTGAAGTCGTTTCGCACCACAGTGTTTCGCCGCTTTCCACGAACCGGGATACCGGAGCAATTCGAATCGTGGAGCGCGTACGAAAACTTCGTGAATCTGCTTGTGAAGCTGAATTGCATCGACAACGGCAAGAAGATCTGGTGGGATGTACGGCCGCACCCAACGTTCGGCACTCTGGAATTCCGTATGTTCGATGTTTCGACGCGAGTCGAAGAAGCCGTGGCTATCGCCGCGCTCACTCAAGCCATCATCGTGAAGCTGCACCGCCTTTATCAGGGCAATGTGAGCTGGCGCCTCTACCGGCGCGCACTGATCGAGGAGAACAAATGGCGCGCGGCGCGTTACGGTATCGACGGAAAAATGATCGATTTCGGCAAGGAAGCCGAAGTGCCCATGCGCCAGTTGATTCCCGAATTGCTGGAATTGGTGGATGACGTGGTGGATGACTTGGGCAGCCGCGGCGCCGTCGAATACGTGCACACGATCATGAACGAAGGCACCAGCGCGGACCGGCAGTTGCGCGTGTATAAGGAGACGGGAGACTTGAAAGCAGTGGTCAAGCATCTGGTGGCCGAAACGCGCGGAGGCGTCACCGAGCCGCGCACTTCTTCAGCACGCGCCGTGAATTAGCGGCGGTCGCAAGCGAGGCAGTTCCACAGGACCTGGACAGGAGCACGAAGATGAAAACCGTTGGCCTTCTCTGCGGGCGGGAATACAGTTTTCCTCCGGCATTTATCGAGCGCGTCAAGACGCTCGGCACAAAGGACGGAGTGACCGCGGAATTTGTGAAGCTGGGCGGCACGCGGATGGGGGAGCCGGCGAAATATAGCGTCATAGTCGATCGCATCTCGCACGAAGTCGAGTACTACCGCGGTTACCTGAAACACGCAGCCCTTCAGGGAACTTACGTCATCAACAATCCGTTCTGGTGGACCGCGGACGACAAATTTTTAAACTACTCCGTGGCCGCCAAATTGGGAATTGCGATTCCCAAGACTGTGCTGCTTCCGCAGAAGGGATATCCCAGCGACGTGGATATCACCGGGGAGTCGCTCCACAATCTGGAGTATCCCGTGGATTGGGATGGGCTGCTGGATTACGTGGGAAGGCCAGCGATATTGAAGCCTTTTTCGGGAGGCGGATGGAAGCACGTCTATAAAGTGAATAATAAAGAGGAACTCCTCGCGGCGTATGACAAGACTTCGCCATACTGCATGACGCTTCAGGAATTCATCAATTTCAACCAGTACGTGCGGTGCTTCACGTTCGGGAAGACGGATATTATCCCCGTTCACTACGATCCGAAAGAACGCAAATACATCGTCGATCACCAATACCTATCGGCGGAGCTTGGTGCGCGCGTCGTGAAAGATGCGCAGACGATCAACCAGGCCTTGGGCTACGAAATGAATACCATCGAGTTCGCCGTCCAGGACGGAGTGCCTTACGCCATCGATTTCCTGAATCCCGCGCCGGATTTCGAGCGCGACCGCATCACGGAATTCTATTTCGAGCACGTGGTGGAAAAAATGGCGCGGCTGGTGATTGACCGCGCGCTGAACGGCAAAGCTTCGCATCCCTGGCCGCGCTGGGAGGAGATGATCGGCATCGGCGCAGCCGCCGGATTTACGGGCGCCCCAAAGAGCGCTGCTGCCGGGCAAAAATCAGCGGCCGCACCGGCTTCCGGGTCGGCGCAGGGATCGTAACGAATGACCAGTGCTCCAACCCCCTCGGCACTGCCCCCGTCCCCCGCGGAGGACTGGAACGCGCTCTTGAAAAGCACACTGCTGCGCGTACCGGCGCTCCCCGAAGATTTGTTCAAGCGCCTGCGCAGGTCGAAACTTACCTTTGGCGACCGCGTTCACTGCCCTTTCCTTCGCCCGTTTTTTTTATCCCCCGAAGATGAAGAGCGGGTAAGAGCCGTTGCGGAAACGATAGCCGATCTCGGCGAGCGAATCACACTCGCTGCCCTCGATGACAAACATCTTTTTGCTCAATTGCATTTGCGGGAAGAAGAGGAACGACTCGCGCGACTCCCTACCGGGTACGGACGGGCGAGTACGGCCTCGCGGCTGGATGCGTTCTTGCTCCCGGACTCGCTGAAATTTGCGGAGTACAACGGCGAATCGCCGGCCGGCCCGGGCTATGCGGAAACGCTTGCTGACATTTTCCGCAAACTCCCGGTGATGGGAAAGTTTGCGCAGATGTACGACGTTCACAGTTACCCGCTCAGCGCCAAGCTCCTCGATGCCCTGGTGATGAGCTACCTGGACTGGGGCGGTTCGTCTGCCAAGCCTCAGATTGCCATTGTGGATTGGGAAGACGTACCGACGGTGAGCGAGTTTGAAATTTTGCAGGAACGCTTCGAGAAAATGGGCATCCCCACGCTCATCGCGGATCCGCGCGAACTGGAGTGGGACGGCAAATCGCTGGTCGCCCGGGATACCAAGATCGATCTCGTCTACCGCCGCGTGCTCATCAACGACATCGTGGCCAAGCCAGCCGAGTGTTCCGCGCTGGTCAAAGCGTATTCGTCGAACGCCGTGTGCGTAGCGAATAACTTCCGCTGCAAGATTCCGCATGTGAAGGCATTTTTCGCGGTGCTCACCGATGAACAAAACGGCTCGCTCTTTTCCCACAGTGAGCGAGAACTGATTCGCAAGCATATTCCCTGGACGCGAGTCGTCGCGGACGTAGGGACGGCGCACTACGGCCAGCGCATCGATTTGCTCGCGTTTATCCGCAAAGAGCGCGAGAACTTGGTACTGAAACCCAGCGACGAGTATGGCGGCTCTGGGGTAACTCTCGGATGGGAAACCAGCGAAGCGGACTGGGACATAGCCATCGAGCGAGCGCTTTCGGCGAAGAATGGCGTGTGGATCGTGCAAGAACGCATTCCCATCCGCCGGGAAGTTTTTCCTTACATCGCAGACGTAGGCAGAGTCGACTACCGCGACATGCTGGTGGATTTTGCTCCGTACTTGTTCCGCGGAAAACTCTGCGGCTTTCTCACCCGCCTCAGCGCCACCGGCCTAGCCAATGTGACCAGCGGCGGCGGCCAAGTGCCCGCGTTCCGCGTGTCCCCACGCACCATAGCGGCTTCTGAATCGGGAAGACTCTCTGCCTGAGCCACCCCGGGATGCTCGTCCCTCGTGCCAGAATCTTGCCCGGCCGAATGGCCAGTTGAAAATAGAAGACTCTGCGATGAGCGGTGCTAGAAAATCCGGTCAATTCAAGTAGAATTATTAGGATGAAGTTCGGTTCTCCACAAGCAGACTTGATGCCCGGCGCGAGGAACGCCGTGGAAACGTGCCTCTCTGTGCGTCCCGGCGAACACGTAGCGCTGATTGCCGATGAGGCCAGCCGCGCCGTCGCGGCCAGCATCGCCGCCGCCCTGGACGATCGGCGTGCACTCTATACCGCATTACTGCTGGAAGAATTTGGTCCGCGGCCGATGACGGCCGCCCCCGCGGACGTGCTGAGCGCCCTGGAAACCGCGGATGTCGGAGTAATGTGCATGACGCCGCAGCCGGGCGAACTGGGCGCGCGCATGGCCATTGTGAAAGTGGTCGAGCGCCGGCAGATTCGTTACGCTCACATGGTCGGCGTCACGCCGCAGATCATGCAGCAGGGCATGCGCACCGACTACCACCTGGTGGACCGCTTGAGCGACAGCTTACGCGAACGCATGCTCCAAGCTGAAACCCTCACCGTAAAGTCCGAAGCCGGGACAGAGTTTGCCGCGCATTTCGACCGCGGCCTCGATTGGGTGAAGACCAGCGGGCTGATCAGCCCACGTTACTGGTCAAACCTTCCGGCCGGTGAAGTTTTCACAACTCCCGCAACGGTGGACGGGACGTTCGTGTGCGACGCCACCGCCGGCGACCACTTCAACGGAAAATACGGCGACTTGCAATCCGCTCCTATGACGTTACAAATCAAGGGTGCACGTCTGGTTGGCGTGGACTGCGAACGCAAGGACCTCGAGCAGGAATTCTGGGAGTATTGCCACACCGACGAAAACAGCGACCGGGTCGGAGAGCTCGCCTTCGGCACCAATCTGGGGCTATCCGAGATGATCGGCGTCCTGCTGCAGGATGAAAAATTTCCCGGCGTGCACATCGCGTTTGGAGATCCCTACGGCAGCCAGACCCACGCCGATTGGAAATCCAAAACGCACGTCGACGTCCTCACCCGCAAGTGCGATGTCTGGATCGATGACGACCAGGTCATCGAAAAAGGCCAATACCAGCTCGAACATCTTGGTCTCGCCTGAAGCTTTTCTTTGTCTTCGGCAAAAATCAATTTCAGAATAGTTGAGAGACATATTCGCGCATCTGGTGCTTCCAGTAAGGCCAGTCGTGGCCTCCTTGCGGGCCCCAGTTGTCGAGCGAGTGGCAAATCCCTTTGCTGGAGAGAACTTCCGAGAGGCGGTAGGTTGGCCCGCTGTTTTCCCACGAACCAGTCCCAGTCGTAATGTGAATGTCGCAACTGGCAATCTGCTCGTAAAACCAGGGGTCGCTGGCGTTCGACAAATAGTCGACGGGATTGTTGAAGTAAAAATTGTCGTCGTACATGCCGTCCATGAAGTTCCGCAGATCGTAGACGCCGGACATAGCGAAGCAGCGCTTGATGAGGTCGGGGTGCTTGAAGAGGCTGTTCGCAGCGTGGTACGCGCCAAAAGAAGCACCCATCGTGGAGATCGCCACCTGTGACTGACAATTGTTCCATATAAAAGGCACGACTTCTTCCCGCAGATAGGAATCGAAAACGGACTGCACGTGGCTGCGGTGAAACGGGTGCGCACCCTTGTTGTAGAAGCTCTGCCCATTGATCGAATTCACGGTAAAGAATTTGATTCTGCCGGCATCGATAAAATCGGCCAGCGCGCCGACCATGCTCTGGCCTTCGAGCTCCCACTCGTCGCCAGCGCTGGTCGGGAAACCCAGCAGAGGCGGGCCCCAGTGACCATATACGACCACGCCCAACTCCATGCCGAGTCGGTGAGAGTACCAGCGGTGATATTCGCGTTTCATCAATTGCCTCTTGGTTGCTGCAGAGGAAAAGAGAGTATGCCAGCCGGAACAGATTCGGGCAATCCAGTCGCCTGCAGAGAGCAATCTTTACACCTTCTCGCAATATGAGAAGATGTTCGGGAACTTGGATTTCGTGAAGACCACGCAGCTCGCGCTTCCGGATTCGCCGCGGAAGCTGCTACTTTCTGAGAAACAGGACACTCTCGTGAAGAAAAAGAGCAAATCGGCCGCCAAGAAGAAGAGCAAACCCAGAAATCACGATCAGGCTTTGCGCGAGCACCTCGTCGCCCTGTTGAAGGGCGGCGAGGCTCATGTGCACTTCATGGATGCCCTTGATGGCTTTCCCGAGGCGAAACGGGGCTCGTTCGTCGAGGGCTTGCCCCATACGGGCTGGCAATTGATGGAACACGTGCGCATTGCGCAATGGGATATCCTGGAATTCAGCCGCAATCCAAAGCACGTCTCGCCGGGCTTCCCCGAGGGCTATTGGCCGAAAACGCCCGGACCGCCGGATGCCGCCGCGTGGGAAAATAGCGTGCAGAGTTTCCAGGACGATCTTCAGCAAATGATCAAGTTAGTTAAAAATCCGAAGACCGATTTGTACGGGCCGATCCCCCACGGAGAGGGCCAGACCATTCTGCGCGAGGCCCTGTTACTGGCCGATCACAATGGGTATCACCTCGGGCAATTAGTTGATATGCGGCGCGCGCTGGGTGCCTGGCCGGAATCGTAAGCAATCGTGAATCGCGAGTGAATCAAGAACTCCAGCGGTTGCCTCAATAGGGCGTTTTGTTTTCCTGCTGCTTCCAAGCCACAAAAATCGCTAGGGAATCTTCGCGCAGAATCTGCGTCATGGGAATGCGACGCTCACCATGTGCGATCTTCAACTCATTATAGATAAACGCGTCGTCAAACCCGGCGCTCGCGGCGTCAGTCGCCGTTGCTGCGTAAAAAACGCGCGCGGGACGAGCCCAATAAATAGCGCCCAGGCACATGGGGCAGGGTTCGCACGTGGTGTAAAGATCGCAATCCGTGAGCTGAAAATCCGCAAGCGCACGGCAAGCCTCGCGAATTGCCACGACTTCCGCATGCGCTGTGGGATCGTTCGAAAAGGTGACCCGGTTCGTGCCTTCGGCAATGACGCGGCCTTCTTTGACAATCACCGCAGCGAACGGCCCGCCGTTTCCCGAGCGCACATTCTCCAACGCCAGCGAGATGGCTCGCTTCATGAAGTCTGGGGACATGTGTAGTTGTTCAACCGTAGTTCAGATTGTACTGTCTGGCTTGAAATCGCAACGCGGCATTTTTCTGATGCGCGGAATCATTTAACTCCCGGTTCGTCGCATGGCGCGCCTCCCCGCCGGGCTTGCAAGTATTCGAATTGGCGGTAGGATGGTGCATTGGATTACACGGTTTTGCATCCATTTTCGTCCAGAGGCGGAGCGAGGGCGCATGATTCGAGTCACTAATATTTCCAGCAGCGGCCGGGAGTTACTGACTGGCCGCAGGGGTTTCCTGAAAAGCATGCTCGGTGCCGGTGCGTTTGTGCTGAGCGTGCGGCTGATGCCGGAAGAGTTGTTTGGTGCAGCGCCAAACTCGACGGCGGCGGAGTCCATGTCCAAAGCCCAACTGCAGCCGAGCGTGTATCTGGCGATCGATACAGATGGGACCGCCTACATCATCGCGCACCGCTCGGAGATGGGCAGTGGCAGCCGCACCGCGTTGCCGCGCATCGTTGCGGATGAATTGGATGCGGACTGGACGCGCGTAAAACTCGTCCAGGCAACAGGCGACGAGAAATATGGCGACCAGGACACCGATGGGTCGCATTCCGTGCGCAGCTTTTTCGACACTCTCCGCGAAGCCGGGGCCACCGCCAGATTGATGCTGGTCCGGGCCGCCGCCGCGCAATGGGGCGTTTCGGAAGAGGAGTGCAGGGCGGAGCTTCACACCGTAGTACACAGTACATCCGGAAAGAAGCTAGGGTACGGAGAACTTGCGCCGGCAGCGGCGAAATTGGCCGTACCGAAGAGAGAGGAATTGAAGTTCAAGGCGCGAAGCGAATGGCGCTACATCGGCAAAGGCACTGCCAGCTACGATCTCAAGGACATGTGCACCGGAAAAGCGTCATACGGCCAAGATACACGCATGGAAGGGATGCTATATGCGAGCGTGGCGCATCCACCCGTCTTCGGCAGCAGTGTGAAGTCAGTGGACGACAAGGCGGCGTTGGGCGTCGCAGGCGTGAAACAAACGCAAACAATCGATGCGTTCAAACCCCCGGTCGGATTCCAGGCACTTGGCGGCGTGGCGGTACTGGCGGATAACACCTGGGCGGCAATGCAAGGACGAAAGAAACTCAAGATCGAGTGGGAGAAGAGTCCGCACAGCGTCTGGAATTCGGACGCTTACAAGAAGGAATTGCAGGAAACGGCGCGCAAGCCGGGAAAAGTCGTCCGCGAAAACGGAAATGTGGATGAAGCCTTTGCGAAGGGCGGAAAAATCGTCGAAGCGGAATACTACGCGCCGTTGCTGGCGCATGCCTCGATGGAGCCGCCGGCTGCGCTGGCGGTGTATCGCGATGGAAAAGTGCAAGCCTGGGCCGCAACGCAGAATCCGCAAGGTGCGCGGGATGCGATCGCGCAGGCTGTGGGCTTGAAGAAGGAGGATGTGACGGTACACGTCACGCTGCTCGGCGGTGGGTTTGGGCGTAAGTCATTTCCCGATTTTGCGGTGGAAGCAGCGGTGCTTTCCAAAAAAACGGGAAAACCCGTCAAGGTGATCTGGAGCCGCGAAGACGATATCAAGTTTGACGTCTATCATTCCGTGGCCGCGATGTACATGAAGGCGGCGCTGGGGGCGGATGGAACACCCACGGCGTGGTTGCAGAGAACCGTGTTCCCGCCCATCGGATCGACATTCGACCCCAGCGCGACTTATTCCGACCCAGGTGAACTTGGGCTGGGCTTCACAGATGTTCCGTTCGCATTGCCGAGCTTTCGCGCGGAGAACGGGCCCGCGACGACACACACACGGATCGGCTGGTTCCGGTCGGTGGCCAACATTTATCACGCGTTCGGCATTCAATCATTTGCGGATGAACTGGCGCATGCGGCTGGGAAGGATCCGGTGGAATACATGCTGCAAATACTCGGGCCGGACCGCGTCGTGCCGAGGAGCGAGCTCCCCAAAGAATTCCCGAATTACGACGGAGCCTACGAGCAGTATCCGATCGATACGTCAAGATTTCGCCGTGTGCTGACGCTGGCCGCGGAAAAAGCCAACTGGGGAAAGCAGAAGCCGGGCAACGGCTACGGAATCGGTGTCGCAGTTCATCGTAGTTTTCTGACCTATGTGGCCACCGTGGTGCAAGTGCAGGTGGATGATGCGGGCCAGGTGCGTATCAAGCGTGTGGATACAGCTTTGGACGCTGGCACTATCGTGAACCCGGAAATGGTGAAACAACAGTTCGAGGGCGCGGCAGTGATGGGAACGAGCCTGGCGCTCTACGGGGAGATCACCGCCACCAACGGCGTCATCGACCAATCCAATTTCGATACCTTCCAAGTGGCGCGCATGAACACGTCGCCGCGCGAGACCAACGTGTACATCGTGCCGAGCGATGCGCCACCGGCGGGAATCGGCGAACCGGGGCTGCCGCCGTTCGCGCCCGCGCTCTGCAACGCAATTTTTGCCGCCACCGGAAAGCGCATCCGAGAACTGCCTCTTTCGAAAGCAGGCCTTGCCTAAAGGCCAGCCTGAATTGTCAGCCTTATTCTGTTCAGACCAGAATTTTAGGGCGTAACGGTAATCTGCTTGCCACTGTAGTACAGGACCTTGTCCGGTTTGTCTTCGGGCATGAAGCCTGCTCCGTGATTCTCGCCGACGAAAACAACTTGAAACGTACGCTCCGTTAACATTCCCGGAAATTCCCCTTTGCGATCGGCGATCGTCAAAGTCTGCTTCGCGTCATCCCAATGGAACTGGATCGTGGCATACGCGCCTTTTTCGTAGTTGTAGCCATCGATTTCGTCTTCGTAGAGTGTGAAATCGCCATCCGCTCCGCGATAGATCCGCAGTTCAATTGGATCTTCCGGTTTCTCGGTGGACCATTCCTTCTCCGGCCCCATCGGAATGATTGATCCAGCGCGCACAAAAAGCGGGAGTTTCTCAATCGGCGCAGCGGCATCGATGGTGCGTGGGCCTTCCAGGGAACCCCCGGTCCAGAAGTCGTACCACTTCGCCTTAGGCAGATAAGTGCGTCTCGTATTCGCGCCAGGTTCCGTTACGGGACTCACCAGGAAGGCTGGGCCGAACATGAATTGGTCCCCAATTGTCGCGGTGCGTGCGTCGGTGCGGAAATCCATCACCAGTCCGCGCATGGGCGTGTAGCCGTGGCTCGTAGTCATCCACGCCATGGAATAGATGTAAGGCAGCAGCCGGTAGCGAAGCGTGTCATAGCTTACGAGGATTTTCTGGGCGTCGGCGCCGTAGGACCACAGTTCATTCTGATTCGTGGAACGTGTACCGTGCACTCGCAGCAGCGGATTGAACGCGCCGAATTGAAACCAGCGAATAAATAATTCACGGTACTCCGGATCGTCGGGATTGCCGGAGGCAAATCCGCCGATGTCCGTCGTCCAATAAGGAAGTCCGGAGATCGAATAATTCAGTCCCGCGGGAATTTGTTTCTTGAAAAACACCCAGTCTGAATTCACATCCCCCGACCACACCGCGGCAGCGTTGCGTTGCGCGCCCGCAAATGCGGAGCGCGAAAGGATGAAAACGCGTTTCTTGTCGGAGGAGCTTCTTTGGCCTTGATAAACCGCGCTCGTGGTCATCAGCGGAAACATGTTTGCGTATCTGGCGCCGTTCCCTAGAAATGTCTTGTTCGTCACAAGAATGTTGGTTTCGCGATCTTCGGTCTCCGGTTCGGTGGTGTCCAGCCACCACGCGTCCGCGCCGATCTTGAAGAGCGCCTGGTCCATTAAGTTCCAATAATATTTTCGTGCTTCGGGATTGAACGCATCGTACAAGCCCATTTGCGCCGGATGAAACGCGCCGACCTTGGTCTTGTCGATGAAAAAGCCGCGCTTGTCCATGTCTTCATATGTTTTCGTGCCCGGACGAAAATAAGGCCAGAAGGAAATCATCAAGTGGAAATTGTTTTTGTGGAGGTCTTCCACCATCCCTGGAGGATTGGGATAGCGTGCCTTGTCGAAGACCGGCTCACCCATTGTGTACCACCAGAACCAGTCCTGCACGATGTTGTCGGCAGGGATATGAAGTTGTCGGTACTTGTGGGCGACAACGAGCAACTCTTCCTGCGTGTTGTATTTATTCTTGCATTGCCAGAAGCCGTACGCCCACTTGCCGAACATCGGCGGCGCGCCAGTGAGTTCTCGGTATCCACCGATCACCTTGTCGAATTCGGGGCCGTAAAGAAAATAATAGTCCAGTACATCGGCCACTTCCGAGCTCAGATAAAGCGCATTCAGAAAACGATTGTTGAAGCGGCTGCGCGAAGAATTGTTCCAGAAGATTCCGTACCCATTGCTCGAGAGAAGGAACGGAATACTGATATTGGTGTTGTCCTGGGAAAGGTCAACAGCTTCTCCGCGGTAATTCCAAACGCCAGCCTGGTGCTGTCCAAGCCCGTAAAACGACTCGTAGGAACCCCAAAGCTTGGAATACAGTTCCGCGTGATAGGTCTGCTCGCCATTCACTACAGCCGGCGTCATGCTGACTTCGTTTTGACCGAACAAAGTCTTACCGGCCGAATCCTGAAACGTAATACTGCTGTCCTTGCGCGCAATGACGACTTTCAACTGCGAAGTGCTCAACACAATGGCGTCGTCCGTGGACTGCATTTCCCACTTCGTTGCCGGCCAATTGTCCTTGATCACAAGGAATTCCTGGCGAGATGGAAATGCCCTCGTGGGCGAATAGCGCACTCGAATGATGGAATCCGAGCAAACTTGCAGTTTCAGAGTTCCATTTTGCAGCTTCAGTTGAACTCCATCGGATTCCTGCAGCATGGAAAGAACAGGATTCAGCGGAAGCCACTGCGCATGGATGAAATCCGGGCTGCACAACCACAGAAGTGAATACACGAAAACGAAACGGCAGAATCGCCTCATTCGAATGCCCCCGATGTGTTTTGAGCTAGCTTCGTCAAGCAAACCAGGATTGGTGGGCCCGCTAGGATTTGAACCTAGGACCAACGGTGATAATAGACAAGTGATGTTGTTGATTCGTTTAGCCTCTTGCTGCGTCATGGATGCCGATAATACACGGTATTTGGGGGTTTTGTTCTCAAATGGTTCTCGATTTTGAACCTGTAAACGAACCCTAATTTGGCATCTGAAAATTCCATTTTCACCAGACCGTTTTGGCGGGGTTTTGAGAGCCTCTTTATCTCATATTGTGCTCGACTTTGTTTCCGCCCGGATCGTTTCGGATCATTTTTTGGGGGTTCTGTTCTCGAACTGCTCTCGAGTTTGCCGACTGCACCCCCCGGATGAGACAGTTTCGATGGGCACACTTGCAGCTTTTGAGTTCTTCTTCCTTGTCCCTGGCAGACAGGAGATCTTGGGAAGGGGGCGACGTCGTCCCCTTCCCAAGAAAGCTTTGCGCGAGTCTTCGTCATGCTCTAA
>DATDGB010000090.1:0-2731 GCA_036522305.1 Candidatus Acidiferrum sp.
TTGGATAGGCGGTTTACTTCGTCGGCCCAGCCCTGCACCACAACGATCTGCTTGGAAACTGCGGTATCCGGGGCATCATCCTTGATCATCAAGAATCGCTGGCCATCCGCAGTGACGTCGTAGTTGGACGAAGTCGTCCCCGGCGGCCCGCAAGAAGTGCTCATTCCGTGTGAATAGTGTCCCTCCCAAAGCGTTCGTGGGTGGCCCGCCGTGAATGTTGGAGCCATCGAGACCTGCACGGCCATCATCTTGTCGCCGTTGCGGAAGTAAAGTTCGCCGCTGGTTCTCTTCCACACCGGGTCGGTGCCTCCATCGTTGGAAACCTGGATTTTCGGACCCGGCCCTGGAAATGCCTGCACATAAACTTGCGGCTTCTTGGTTTCGTTGGAGCAGTAGGCCAGCCACCGGCCATCCGGCGAAAACTTAGGAGATCCAGCCGATGCTTTAATGTCGGCGAAGGGGCGAGACTCGTGGTCCCCCTCGAGTGACTCGACCATGATGTGGGCACCTGCTTCCGGTGTTGTGGCAGTGTACGCGAGGGCATGGCCGTCAGGAGACCAAGATTCGGCACTCTGGGAAATTCCTGTCCCGGGAAGTTGCATTGCCGGAGCGCTTTTGTCCGCAGGGATTTGCCACATCTTGAAACGACTCATTGGTCCTGAACGATAGACGAGTTGGGTGCCATCGGGCGACCACACCGGCCAGTGACTTACGCCATCTGTAGTCATGTGGGAAAGAACTTCGCGGGCGAAATCATAGACGTAGAAGTTGTGATTCGGTCCTTCGATTTCTACGGCGAGCTGGCGCATGTCCGGGGATATCCGCGGATGAAGGTACGCTTTGGGTGGCAGTTTGAGCGGTTCAGTGTTCCCGTTTCGATCCACCCACACAAGGGTTCGCTCGCCCTTATCTGAGACCCCAGGAGCGTAAACGAGATCCCCGCTAAGCGAGACGTCGTAGTTTGCTACGCCGGTGTTCCGGCTCATCAACACGCCCTCAAGAACTGGGAAGGCCTGGCCGGTCACCTCCAAACGATTTGCGTCAAAACGAACCGCGAAGACTTTTGCGTCATGCGCGTATAGGAGATGCCCAGACGGCGAATAGCGTGGGTGGGTACCGCCTTCTACTAGTGTCTTGATTTGCCCGGTCCCAACGTTGAGAACCGCGACGTGCGCCTCGTCGAACGTTTCCGTGTCTGCTGTGCCCACCGTGAGCAGGATCCCCTTACCTCCGGGCAAAGCACATGGGTATCGGTGCAACCGCTCGCCCTTTGCCAGGTCTATCTTGGCTGCTTCCGTCGGATCTCCTCCAGCTGCCGCAACTCGCACAAGCCCCCCGGGAACCTCAGAAACAAGATAGATCACATCATCAGCCGTCCATGTTGCTCCAACATAGCCCGTGGCACAGACATCTCCCGGCGGGCCGCCCTCCAGGGCCATTTTCCGGAGCACCGGCTTTCCCGCCGCCGTCCCCATAAATCCAAGCCACCGGCTATCAGGAGAGAAAAAGGGAGCCCCGCCGTCGAAGGGAATCAGCTTTGGTTCCAGGTCGCGGACGGAATGCAAATAGAAGGCATCGTTTCCTACGCCTACGTAGTTAGATACACCGCCGGCGATAATGTTGAACGCGATATGCGCGCCGTCCGGTGAAATGGCTACTCGCCTATTGAAGCTGGCCAGCGCGAATGATCCATCAGGTAGTGGGATGCGGAATCGCGTCAAGGACCGCGTCGCAGAGCCGTGCCACAACTTCGCCCCCAGCACACCGCCTACGGCTGCCCCCGCCGCCGCGCTTGCCAAAGCAGTGATCGCGGTGCGGCGATTCATCGCTACAGGTCTCTCGGCTCGCTCGTGCCGCAGCGCCCCCGATAACGCCTCTTCCAGCTCAATCCGGGCGTCCCCGATATCGCGCAATCGGCGCTTGGCGTCTTTCTCAAGACAGCGTTGCAGCAAACGGCGAATGGTGGTCGGAGTGGCGTCAGGAAGCAGTTCCCACCGAGGATCGCGTTCAAGGATCGCGGCGATCGTGTCCGAAGCCGTCTCCCCCGAGAATGCCATCCGGCCCGCCAGCATTTCGAACAGCACGCATCCAAATGCCCAAATATCGGTGCGCTTATCAACAGCTTTGCCGCGCGCCTGCTCCGGGCTCATGTAAGCAGCAGTGCCGAGGATTACTCCGGCAGAAGTAGGTTCCGACGTCATCGTCGGCGATTCTTCGATGTTCGATTCCAGCGCGCCATTCGCCGTCGTTTTCGCCAGACCGAAGTCCAGCACTTTCACCACACCGTCCGGCGTGATTTTGACGTTGGCCGGTTTCAAATCGCGGTGAACAATGCCTTTCTCGTGCGCCGCTTCGAGGGCGTCCGCGATCTGGCGGGCGATCGCCAGCGCGTCCACCGCGGGCACCGATCCCCGGCGCAGCCGCTCTGCGAGTGTTTCGCCCTCGACAAGTTCCAGGACAAGCGCACAAACCCCGCCGATATCTTCAATTCCGTAGATGGCTCCTATATGTGAATGGTTCAGCGCCGCGAGCATCTGCGCTTCGCGCTCAAAACGGGCCAGACGTTCAGGGTCGCTGGTAAAGATCTGAGGCAGGGTCTTGATCGCTACGTCGCGGCGGAGTTTCGTGTCCCGGGCTCGATACACTTCTCCCATGCCGCCAGCGCCGAGGGGCGCCAGGACTTCATATGGCCCAAGCCGTGTTCCGGCAGAAAGGCCCATCCTCTAACCTC
>DATDGB010000091.1:0-66594 GCA_036522305.1 Candidatus Acidiferrum sp.
CGACTCCCCCCGCCTCCACCATTTGTTGCCTGCCACGCCGCAGGAAAGTCCGCCGCAGGACATCGTGTGCAATCGCGCCGACGGTCCGAGCTCTATCGATTGTCCTCTTTTTAGTCACGCGCAGCCGTATTCGGAATGACGGCCGCAATCTTGTCCCGGTTTAGCCGACTGTACCTTGAAAGATCTACGCTCAGAACCCCTGTCACTACGTACAGGTAATTCTTGAGAATGATGAATCTTTTCCGTCGTCGCTCCACAAGTCTAGTGTCTCGATAATACCTACAACCGCTTTGAACTTTCGCGGGACTTACGCTCTCGGGCTGAAAAGTGGGTCTCCCCCGAGCTCTTTCCAGGGCGCTGCTCCGAGGCTACGTCGTTGACGAATTCTCGCTCTTGCCGACCGGGAGGTTTCCATGCGCATCATCCGATATCTCGGGAGTGTAGGTGTACTCGCGACGCTGCTGTATTGCTCCGTCGCGTACGCACAATCCGTTCCGGCGATGGCCGTGCCTTTCATCACGCAAGTCTCGCCGCCTAGCCTGTCGCCCGGCACAAATCCGTCAAACCTGAGCAACTTCACGCTCAGCATCACAGGGGCAAACTTTACGCCCAACGTTATAGTGAATCTCGCCGCTTCGCCCACTTACATTCTGCATCCATCCGCCACGACCGTGAATCCGGCCGGATCGCAAATCACCGCGCAGTTTACGAACACGATTCTTGGCTCGCCCGGAACTTTCACGGTTACGGTCACAAATCCAAGCGGGACTCCCCCTTCTACATCGAATGCTTTTTATTTGCCATATACGCCCTCACAGCCCAGCGTCGTATTGAATCAGAGTACGACTTCGTTTCTGGCCGGAAATCCAAAAGGAATGGTCGCAGCCAATTTTTTTAATGGATCCCCCGGCCTGGCAGTGGTTTCGCAAAACTCAAACACCGTCTCGATCGTAGCGACCAACTTTGGCGGGCCGTTCACGCTGAGTTCGTCTAATCCCACCGGCAGCCGGCCCTGGGGGATCGTGGCGGCAGATTTCCTGGGGGCCGGGCAGCCAGATTTGGCAATCACAAATTCCGGTGACAATACGCTTACGATCTTGGTCAACAACGGTGGCGGCACTTTCCGGCAATGGGCGACCATCTCCCTACCCGGTGTTTTTCCCACTCAGTTGGTCGCTGCGGACTTCAATGGCGACGGCAAAATCGATCTAGCGATACTGAATACCTGCGGGACGGGCGCCGGAGGTTGCTTTCCGCAAGCGGCGCCGCAAGGTCCCGGCACTGTTACCATTCTGCTGAACAACGGCGACGGAACCTTCACGATTTCCCCTACCGCGCTGACAACCGGAAATATTCCTTATGCCCTGGCGGCCGCCGACCTGAATAGTGATGGCGTAATTGACTTGGTGGTTGCGAATCAGAGCAGCAACAATTTGACGATCTTGATGGGCAACGGCGACGGAACGTTCACGCCGGCGACAGCTTCTCCCGCAACGGGCAATGCGCCCTCAGCCATCGCGATCGGTGACTTTAACGGCGACGGCAATCTTGACCTTGCCGTAACAAATTCCACGGACAACACCGTATCTATTCTTCTCAATCAGAACTGCACTAGCCTTCCGGTCGCGCTCTGCTCCTTTGCTCCTGCGCCAACTTCTCCCGCGGTCGGTTTGCGCCCGGCGGCTATCTCCATCGCGGACATGAACGCCGATGGATTCCTAGACTTGGTTGTCGCCAACTCTTCGGATAATTCAGTCAGCATCCTGCTCGGCGACGGGACGGGTGCATTCCATGCCGTTGTGCCGCAAGGTCAACCCGACTTCTCGACGGGAGCGGCGCCGCAAGCAGTAGTTCTGGGCGATTTCAACCAGGACGGCCGGCTGGACATCGTCAGCAGCAACGCTTCGGGCAGCTACACGTATCTCCGCCAAGCGGCAGTGGCACAACTGGTGTTGACCACAAACAATCCACAATCGAGTTACGGGCAGTTGGTCACGTTGACGGCGAACGTGAATCCCCCGTTTGGGCAACCGACGCCGACGGGTACGGCAACTTTTTTTGACGAAACTACGCCGCTCGGAGCCGTTTCGCTAAACAGCTATCAGGCGCGCTTCGACTACCCCGGCTTGAATGCCGGCTCACACCAAATCACCGCCGTCTACAGCGGCGATTCCAATTTTGTCTCCGTCACTTCCAACGCGGTGAGTGAGACCGTCACGCAAGCTCAAACGACAACCACACTGACCTCCAATGTGAACACGGTGTCTTTCGTCCAGCCTTTCACGCTGACTGCCACCATACACTTCCAGAACTTAGGCACAGCCACCGGCACGGTCACGTTCTTCGACACTTCCGCGGGTTACGCGAGCATTGGCAGCGCCACCCCGGTGAATAACGCAGTGCAACTGACGCTTTCCAAGCTGACCCCAGGCGCACACGCGATTGTCGCTACCTATCAAGGCGATTCGAATTTCATGGGGAGCAATTCACCGACCTATACGGAGAACATCATTCAGGCCTCGACGACGGTCACAGTAGCTTCGAGTCCGAATCCCATCTCCCTGGGACAAACGACTACGCTCACGGCCACGATTCAACCGGGCGCGGGCAATACGGCCACGGGCGCAGTGATTTTCCTGGATAACACGGTGCCCCTGGGTTCCGCCAATGTCTCGAACAATTCAGCAAGTTTCGCTGTTTCCAGCCTCTCGGTAGGCACCCATGCCATCACGGCACAGTACACCGGGGATACAAATTTCTCCGGTAGCACTTCCACGCCAATCCCGGAAACCGTGAATCAGGGATCCGTGAGCATAGCTGTGTCGTCGAGCAGCAACCCATCAAATTACGGACAGGCCGTCACTTTGACGGCAAGCGTCCAGCCCATCCTAGTTGCCACGGCACCGACGGGGACCGTTACGTTCATGGACGGTGGGGCGAATCTTGGAATCGTGCTGCTTTCAAACGGTGTGGCGCAGTTCACTGTCTCAACATTGTCGGTTGGGAATGGACTGCATCTTATATCGGCCAAGTACAACGGCGACTCGAATTTCCAAGTCAGCTATTCGTCCTTCCTTGGGCAAAGCGTAACTCAGGCCGCGACTTCGACCACGGTCACATCGGGCCAGAATCCATCGACGTACAGTCAACCCCTCACATTGACCGCAACTGTGCAACCCGCGTTCGGCGGATCAGCGACTGGCAGCGTCACCCTCTTCGATGGCGTAACTTCGCTCGGCAGCGTGACGCCAACGAACAATTCGGCGCAGCTCACTCTCTCTGGCCTTTCAGCGGGATCCCATTCCATCACCGCCCGTTACCTTGGCGATTCCAATACCGCTACAAGCGTGTCGACCGCGGTATCCCAAAGTGTCACCGTAGCCCCGACCACTACCACCATTACTTCCAGCTCGAACCCATCGACGTACGGACAAGCTGTCACCTTCGTCGCGGCCTTTACTCCCTCTGCTGCTGGCGTAAACGGCGGCACGATTTCTATCTATGAAGACGGCACGCCCGTTTACTCTGTCGCAATAATCGCCGGCCCGCCACAAGTCACTCTCTCTGGAATGACAACTGGAACGCATACCATGACGGCTCAGTTCACGCCGTTGAGCCCGAATTATGCAGCCAGCACTTCGGCACCGCTCACGCAGACGGTTAATCAGGCCGCCAGCCTCATCAGTGTGTCGTCGAACGCAAATCCGACGACCTATGGCCAGATCGTCACTCTGAATGCGTCCATTTCGACAACTGGACACTTCAGTTCTGCGGCCAATGGTACGCTCACATTCTTCGACAATGGCGCCTCGATGGGATCCGTGACTCTGCCTGGCAACACGAATTACGCCATATTGACGACCACGACGATGAGCGCGGGTGCTCATCCCATCACCGTGAGTTACAGCGGAGACTCGAATTTTCTAGCCGGCACTTCCGCCACTTTCACGCAGACTGTTAACCTGGAACCCACGACGACGTCGATAGCGTCGAGCACCTACACGCCTGCGTTCGCGCAATCCATTACTCTCACCTCGATCGTCAGGCCTCAGTCAGGAACCACGGCGACGGGCACCATCACGTTCTTGGATCGCACCACGACGATAGGGACTGCCACGCTTTCAGGCAACAGCGCGCAAATGGCCATCTCCACCCTGGCGGCGGGGACGCATTACATCAGCGCGCAATATGGTGGTGACACGAATACTGCAGCGAGCACTTCGGGACAGACCCTGGTGACCGTAAGCCCCCCACCGACGACAACGATCCTAAGCTCGAGTCAGAACCCGTCATCCTTGAATCAACCGGTGACATTCACGGCCACGCTGCAGCTCACTTCGAGCGGCACCCCCACGGGGACTGTCACGTTCTACGACGGCGTTACGTCCATCGGAACGGGAACGGTGTCTAGTGGAATCGCCCAGCTGACGATTTCGGGATTCCAGCTCGGCACACATGCCGTTACCGCCGTCTACGGTGGAGATGCCAATTTTTCAGGCAGTACTTCCGCGGCGCTCAGCCAAGTGGTGAATGCGGGGCCCACGACGACAGCGGTTACTTCGAGCTCCAATCCCGCGACCTTTGGTTTCAACGTAACCTTCACAGTAAACGTGTATCCCACCTATGGCGGTGCGCCCACGGGACTGGTGACACTGTACGACGGGTCCACTTCACTCGGCAGCGCCAGCGTGACGAACCAGTACGGACAGAATTACGCACTGTTCACGCTTTCCACGCTGACGGCCGGTTCCCACTCGATGACCGCTACGTACAATGGCAGCGTGTCCTTTGCGGTGAGCACGTCGGCAGTCTTCACTCAAACAGTGAACTTGCCGGCGACGTCGACCTATCTGGCTTCCTCCGTTAATCCGGCGCCTTACGGTCAAACGCTGTCGCTGGTTGCTACCGTCCAGCCGCCGGGGAGCGGGTCCGCCACGGGAACGGTGACGTTCTTGGATGGAGTAACTTCGCTCGGAACGGTAAACGTCTCGAACAACCTGGCGCAGCTCATCATTCCCACGCTTTCTTTGGGCTCACATACGCTGACCGCTCAGTACAGCGGAGACACCAAATTCGCGGGAAGCACTTCTGCCCCCGTAGTCGAAACGATCAATCAATCGGTAACGACAACGACGGTTTCGCCAAACATAAATCCGTCCAACTTGGGCCAAGCCATCACAATCACTGCAGTTGTGGTACCGTCTGCGGGCGGCACAACCACGGGCACGGTGACGTTCCTGGATGGCGCCACGACCTTGGGCACTTCCACGGTTTCGAGCAACATCGCCCAACTCTCGCTCTCCAGCTTGTCGGTGGGTTCACACTCCATCACCGCGAAGTACAGCGGCGACACCAATTTCACGGCCAGCACATCCGCGGCCGTGACGCAGACCGTCAATCAGGCCAGCACAACGACAACGGTCGGGTCGAACCTGAATCCCGCGACATTCGGTCAGTCCATCACTTTCACTACTGCCGTACAAACGTCAACCAGCGGCGCGCCAACGGGTACGGTGACGCTTATGGACGGTACGACTTCCCTTGGGACTAGCAGTTTGTCCAGCGGTGGAACTGCGCAGCTCACGGTGGGAGGATTGTCCGCCGGATCTCATTCCATCACGGCTGCTTACAGTGGAGACGCGAACTTCACGGCCAGCACTTCCACGGCTCTCGTGGAAACGGTGAATCAGGGATCCACGACGACCACAATCAGCTCCAGCGCAAACCCTTCGGCTTTTGACCAAACTGTCACGTTTACGGCTACAGTTCAGCCACCCGCCGGAACAACAGCGACGGGAGGGGTGACGTTCCTGGATGGCTCGACCTCGCTAGGCTCCGCGACTCTTTCATCCAACTCGGCACAGTTGGTGGTTTCCGCATTGACAGTGGGAGCGCATTCGATAACCGCCGTCTACGCGGGAAGCACAAATCTTTCGGGCAGCACCTCCGCAGTGTTGAGTCAGGTGGTGAATGGAGCGTCGACCACTACGGCTGTCACATCGAGCGCAAATCCGTCAACTTTCGGCCAGGCCGCTACGCTGTCCGCGAGCATTCAAACGGCTTTTGGCGGCAACGCAACGGGCACGATCACCTTCCTCGATGGCACGACGGCATTGGGCACGGCTACCGTTTCGAGCAACGCGGCACAGCTATCGTTGTCCAGTTTGTCCGCGGGCTCACACTCGATCACTGCGAGGTACAACGGGGACACGAATTTCTCTGGAAGTACATCAGCGGCGCTCGCGCAAACCGTCAATCAAGCTTCGACGACAACTGGTATCGCTTCGAGCCTGAATCCATCAGCTTTTGGCCAGTCGGTTGTGTTCACTGCCACGGTCCAGCCGTCGTCTGGAACCGCGGCGACAGGTACCGTCACGTTCCTTGACGGCGCGATTTCCCTGGGCAGTACGGCGGTTTCCGGCAATTCCGCACAGCTCGCAGTATCTGCCCTGTTAGTGGGTTCCCATTCCGTTACGGCATCCTACAGTGGAAATACAAATCTGTCGGGCAGCGTGTCCCCTATTCTGACTCAGGCGGTAAGCCAGGCCGTCACGGCGACTGGAATCAGTTCCACTGCAAATCCATCGACGTATGGGCAGGCGGTCACGTTCACAGCGACGGTTCAGCCAGCAGCAGGCGGCGTGCCCACGGGCAGTGTAGCCTTCCTTGACGGTGGCGCGCAGATTGCTTCGGCCACTTTGTCAGGAGGTGTCGCGCAATTTACGGCGGCGGGCGGAGCGCTGGCGACTGGAACGCATTCCATCACTGCTCGGTACAGTGGCGATGCGAACTTCATGAGCAGCACTTCAGGGACGCTCGCAGAAACCGTGAGCGCGGCTCCGACATCAACGCTGCTGATGACGAGTGCTAATCCATCGGTAACCGGGCACTCCGTGACCTTCACGGCGACGGTATCGTCGTCAGTGGCGGGAACGCAGAGCGGGACCGTCAGCTTCTACTTTGATGGCAGCGGCACGCCCGCTGGGACTGCAACGCTTTCGGGTGGGGCCGCGCAGTTCTCCACCAGTTCTCTAAGCGTGGGCAATCATACTGTGGTGGCCACATTCGCTTCGTCCAACTCGAATTTCCAGGGAAGTTCTTCCGCGACTCTGACGCAGGCAATATCTGACTTCTCGATTTCCGCGTCGCCCGCGTCACTGACAGTTGCCAGGTCACACTCGGGAACCTACACGATCACGTTGTCGCCGCTCAGCGGCTTCACGGGAACTGTTTCGCTCTCTTGCAGCGGCCAAGGGTCCAATAACACGTGTAGCATTTCGCCGTCGCAGGCCACGCTCAACGGAACGAGTTCCGCACAAGCCACCGTCACGGTGACCATCGGGAGAAACGCTTCTTCCGGCAAGCGCACCCTTACCTTCAAGGGAACTTCCGGAACAGTGATTCACAGCACGACCGTCAGCCTAACGATCAACTGACGACAAATCAAAATATCACTGGGATTTCGGCGACGACACGGGCGCGAAAACGGCACCGTGCTGTCTCGCGCTGCAGCGGAGCACCGCACTTCATCATTCGGCTGACGGTGGACG
The DNA here is from genome assembly GCA_036522305.1 of Candidatus Acidiferrum sp. Classification (GTDB taxonomy): domain Bacteria; phylum Acidobacteriota; class Terriglobia; order Acidiferrales; family UBA7541; genus Acidiferrum. The sequence goes on from DATDGB010000091.1 coordinate 7,551, forward strand.
CGGTGGATGCATACCAGCAGCGGCTCGTAGCTCAATCGCGAATCGCTAGGCACCTTCGGCGTACGAACCACCGAATCTCTCCGCGGCACGAGCTTTGGCCTTTGCGGCTTCTTCCTCTCTGTTTCGAGGCGCGGCGCTGGTTTCCAAGGAATGGATAAGACGGGCCGAGGCTTCGGCAATTTCCTCGATCGCCGCGTTGAACGCGGCTTCGTTGGCCTTGGAAGGCTTGTTGAATCCGGTGATTTTCCTGACGAATTGGAGTGACGCAGCGTGAACTTCGTCCGGTGTGACCGGCGGCTCGAAATTAAAAAGTGGTTTGATGTTCCTGCACATTTCCTGTCGCACCTTTGTTTTCATTGCTGGCCGAGGCTAGCTTGCTGTCTCGCCGCCCGCAAGTGCCTGCTATTTTTGCTTATTTGCCGCCAGCCGAGGCTGCCGCTTTGGAAGAGGCGAGGCGTTGACGGGCATAACCGCACCAGGGACTCGCGGGGTCCAGTCCAATATACGCTTGCCAGTGCCTTCTCGCTTCGATGTATGCGCCCAGCTTCTCGCAGACAAACGCCAGGTTGTAGTGCGCGTCGGAATAATCCGGATCAAGCCGCACGGCATTGCGGAGGTGCAATCGCGCCGCTTCCAGTCTGCCGACTTCTTCCAGCACGCTCCCCAGATTGAAGTGCGCCAGAGCGCTCTCGGGCTCCACCCGCAGCGCCCGGCTAAAGTATTCGGCGGCCTTCTTGAGATTTCCTTCCTCATAGCAAAGCGTGCCGCAATTGAGCAATGCATCTAGTTTTTCGGGATCAAGGCTCAGAGCCCGTTCATAGGCATCGATGGCCTCGGCCCTGGTTTCCCCCTCCGCTTCATACTCAAGCGCCGTGGCGAGCCATTCGTCGGCATTGGGCCCTCGCCTGGCCATGACACGCACTCTCTGGCCCAATTCGCTGGTTTCGAAATTCAAGGCAAACTGGCCGGAGAGTGGTTCTAGCCGGGCGCCGCCATGCTCTACAAGGATGTCTTTTCCATCGGAAAGAACGCGCAGTTCCACCAGCGGCGTTTGTACCTGAGAAAGCTTCTCGCGGAGCGCCGCCAAAGAGTGCCGCAACCGGCTGGCGGGAACTCCTTCCTCGACCAATTGCTTGACGGTGCGCAGGCCAATCAGGTCGCGAAAATCGTAGAAGCGGTTTCCTTGTTCTTTTCGAGGAGAGACGAGGCGTAAACGATCCCAATAATCCAGCTGCTTGGCGGTCAGGCCCAGAATGCGCTGGACATCCGTTGTGCTAAATCTGTCCGTCGCGCCCATGTTGAAATTAACCGGTGGCCTTCTTTCCTGCCTTCTTCTGCACCGAGGAGATCGGTTGCACGGAGCGAGCTGGAGGTTTCTTGCCCACTGGTGCTGGCTCTGCCGATGCGTGCAACGCGGCGGCGGCTGGCGGCTGCTTTTCCGCGAGGCTCTTCTTGAGGGCTTCCATCAAGTCGATCACCGGAGCCATGTGCGGCTGGGCCACTTCGGTCACTTCCTGACCCTTGAGCTTGGCGGCGATCATCACCTTCACGTTCTCCTGGTATTCGTCGCGATATTTTTCCGGCGCAAACGGAGCCGCTAGGCTCTCAATCAGCTGGTTCGCAAGCTTTTTTTCCTGGTCTTTCAATTCCACCTTGTCTGTCGGAACGGATTCCGCCGCGCGAATCTCATTGGAATAGAACATGGTGTGCAGCGTCATTCCCTTGCTGCCCGGCCGAAGGATCACGATATGTTCTCGCTGATGCATGGTGAGCTTGGCGATCGCCCCGTAGCCAGACTCTTGCATGGCGCTCAGCAGCAGCTTGTAGGCCTTCACGCCGGCGTCCTCCGGCGCAACGTAATAAGAGGAGTCAAAATACAGCGGGTCCATGTCATCCAGCTTTACGAACTCCAGAATTTCCATGACCTTCGCCGAGGGAGGCTCGATCTTGTCCAGCTCCTCTTCGCTGAAGAGGACGTACTGATCCTTTTCATACTCATGCCCCTTCACGATTTCGGAGCGCTCCACGTTGCGGTTGCAAACCGGGCAAAACAGGGGCTGCTTGAGCCGCGAATGACACACGTTATGGAGCTGGTTGAAACTGATGCGCTCGCCGCGCGCGGCGGCGGACATCCTCATGGGAATGGAAATCAACCCAAAGGTGAGGTGACCCTTCCAAACCGACGTGGCCATGTGGACACTCCTTCAGCAACAGGCTGGGACTGAACCTGAGTTCTAAGATTATCCGGCCAGCAAGGTGGGAAGCAAGACGAATCCTGAGCTGGTGGTTTATCAGTCAGCTTGATTCTAACGGGCTCGTACGGGCTCGCCTGGGCCCCGGGCGGCAGGTCTGGGATAGAATGCCCTTCGTGTCCAAGCTCGAAGAATACAAGCGAAAACGCCGCTTCGCTCAGACGCCGGAGCCGTCCGGTGAGGCGGAATCCGTCGCCGGTAAGGTACAGGACAAGTCCTCCCCGGCAGGCAAACGCACGCGCCTGCCAAAGCCCCAATTGCCCCAGTTGGAAGTCCGCCCCGGCCAAGAACATGGCGACACATTCGTAGTCCAGAAGCACCGAGCGACGCGACTGCATTACGATTTCCGGCTGGCCATCGATGGCACGCTGAAGTCCTGGGCCGTCCCCAAGGGACCTTCGCAGAACCATGGCGACAAGCGCCTGGCGGTGCAGACCGAAGATCACCCGCTGGACTATGGCAACTTCGAGGGGAAAATTCCTGAAGGCAACTACGGCGCCGGAACGGTTATGGTCTGGGACCGCGGAACTTTTCACGTGGAGGGCAATCTCCCTGCTCTCAGGCAAATCGAAAAGGGAGAAATCAAGTTCGGCTTGAACGGAGAAAAATTGCGGGGCAGCTTTGTTTTGGTGAAGCTGAAACAAAGCGAAAAAGGCAACGAATGGTTGATGATCAAGCACAAGGACGCCGCCGAGGATTCCAAATGGAACATCGACGAGCACGACGGATCCGCACTGACCGGCCGGACCATCGAAGAAATCAAAGAGGAGCTTCCTCCGAAACGCAGCCCCGTTCCGATTCAAGCGAGTGAAGTCGATGGCGCGCACAAGAGCACCATGCTGTCTCGCGTCGAGCCTATGCTGGCTACGCTCGGTGAGCGTCCATTCTCCGATCCCAACTGGCTCTTTGAGATCAAGTGGGACGGTGTGCGCGCGCTGGCTCGAATTGAAAATGGCACTTGCGCGCTGCGCTCCCGCAACAGCGTGGACATTACACAGCGCTACCCGGAACTAGCTTCTCTTCCCGGAGCCTTGGCGGCCCACGAGGCAATTCTTGACGGAGAAATCGTCGCACTGGATGCTCGCGGCCTCAGTGACTTTGGGCGCCTGCAGGAACGAATGCACGTGCGCACCCCGGGCGAGGCCCTGATTTCGAAGACGCCGGTCGTTTTTTATGCGTTCGATCTTCCCTACTGCGATGGATACGATCTTCGCGAAGCTCCTCTGCTCCAGCGGAAGCAGCTCCTGCAGCGCCTGCTGCATGCGTCTGAGCGCTTTCGCTACGCCGACCATCAATTGGAGCATGGAAAGGAACTATTCACGCTGGCGAAGGAAACCGGCCTGGAAGGCATCGTGGCAAAGCGAGCCGACAGCCGGTATGTTTCCGATCGCAGCATGAACTGGCTGAAGCTAAAGGTGACGCAAACGCTCGATGCCGTCATCGGCGGCTGGACCGCGGCGCGCACGCCAGCGATTCCCCTTGGCTCCCTGCTGCTGGGTTTGTATGAGGGCAAAAAATTTCGGTTTATCGGGCACGTTGGTAGCGGTTTTGATGCAAAGAAACGTGAAGAACTAAGCAGCAGGCTGAAGGAACTTGCCGTTGCCGCGTGCCCGTTCGGCATGGTGCCGGAAGCGAACGAGAAGCCATCCTGGGTTTCTCCCGAACTTGTCGCGCGCGTCAAGTTCAGCGGATGGACGCAGGAGCACTCTTTGCGCCATCCGGTTTTCATCGCGCTGCGAGAAGATGTGCTGCCTACGGATTGCCAATGGGAAAACGAAGTTGCGCAGGAGGCGGCTGAGCCACCTGCGGCTCCAGCCGTAGTTCGTGCTCCCGAAGTTGTCGGCCGAGTTCTGAACACGACGGCGCAGATCGAAGCCGAGTTGTTCAAGGGCCGCTCGGAAACTGTCACCATCGAGTTGGACGGAAAACGGCTGCGGTTCAGCAACTTGAACAAAGTTTATTTTCCCGAGTCCGGCTACACCAAGAGGGATCTGCTTGCTTACTACTATCGCGTGGCGGACTCTATTCTGCCGTTTCTGCGCGACCGCGCTCTGGTGCTGCGGCGCTATCCGGACGGAATCAAGGGCCAGGCTTTCTTTCAAAAAGACTTGCGGGAAGGCGTGCCGGAGTGGTTCAAAACCGTGCCGATCGATTCGGAAAAAAAAGGGGAAGCCATCCACTACGCGACCGCCAATGACCGCGCTTCTCTTCTCTATTTGACCGGCCTCGGCTGCATCGACCACAACCCGTGGTCCAATCGTTATGACGATTTCGATCATCCTGATTACTTCTTCTTTGACCTCGACCCTTCCGATGGCACGGATTTCTCCGTGGTCGTCGCCATCGCCAGAGCGCTGCACGAGAAGCTGGAGGAATTGCGCCTGGCGCACTTTGTGAAAACATCGGGCGCGACCGGGATCCACATCTTCATTCCCGTGGAGCCTGTCTATACCTACGACCAGTTGCGGACCTTCGGCGAAATCATCGCGCGCACCGTGACCGCTGAGCATCCGAACCTGGTGACCAACGAGCGCTCCGTCGCGCGCCGCCCTGCCGGCCGCGTGCTGATCGACGTCCAGCAGAATGCTCACGGGCGACCGCTGGCAGCCGCTTATGCCGTGCGAGCTTTTCCCAAAGCACCAGTCTCCGCGCCCATTTTCCCTCGCGAACTGCGGAGCACCCTACGGCCCGAAACCCTGAATATTAAGACGATCTTCGCCCGGCTCGAAAGCAAAGGCGATTTGTGGAACGATTTTTGGAAGCGGCGCCAAAGACTCGAGCAAGCCATCGAAATTCTCAGCAGCCGCGTGCCTCCAAGAACGAAGAAGGAGCTATAGTGTAACGCCAATGCGCGCTTCGCCTTTTCCCACGCGCGGCAGTTGTGATTAAATGCCAGGACACGGAGGTGTTCCCATTCCTCGCGAAGGCCGGCTTCTTGTTGGGACTTCTGGCTACTCTTATAAAGAGTGGAAGGGGAATTTTTACCCTGAGAAACTTCCCGACCGCGAAATGCTCAACTTCTACGCCAAGCAGTTCTCAACGGTCGAAATCAACTATAGTTTCTATCGCATGCCCACCGAGAGCACGCTCTTGAACATGGTGAAGAGCGTGCCCGAAGGGTTCCGCTTCGCCTTAAAGGCCAACCAGAAAATCACGCACATTCAAAGGCTGCGCGGCTGCGAAGCAACTCTGAAGCGTTTCCTAGAAGTCGCCAGTGTTTTGGATGACGGCGACCACCTCGGACCAATCCTTGTTCAACTGCCTCCCAATTTCAAATTCGACCGGCCGCTCCTTGAAGACTTTCTGGCGCTTCGGCCGACCGCTTTTCTTTTTGCTTTTGAGGTGCGTCATCCGTCCTGGTACACCGAGGAAACGTATGGCATCTTGCGCCAGCACCAGACGGCGCTTGTTCTGTCCGAGACCGATAAGCAAACGCCGCCCGAGGTGATAACGGCCGGTTTTACCTACGCCAGATTGCGGCTTGAAAACTACACTCCAAAGCAAATCACGCTCTGGAGGAAGCGGTTCGACGACTGGCTGGCCCAGGGCATCGACGTTTACGCCTACTTCAAGCACGAGGATGCAGGCGCGGCGCCGGCCTACGCTCATAAGCTTCTAGGAAAATCCCGCTGACGAAAGACTAGTCGCGTTCGCCGAAGCGCCTTGCGGCTCCGGGCGAACCTGCTGCGGAATCGGCGTCGGCAGCGTCCCAGGCTTTGCGGTCGATGGGCTGGATGGCTTCCAGTTTTTTCTGTGAAAGCGTCTTGTTTACCGCCTGAAGCTCTTTGGTGACGAACGCATCGAATTCTCCAGCCACATCATCCAGTTCCTTTTTCAGCGAATCGATACGCCCAATCTGATAATCGCCTGGCCGCCCTTCATAATTCAAAATGGCTCCGTAAAGGCCCGTAGTCTTTTCTCGGATGCGCTCCTCGCCGGTGATGGCGCCACCTTCCGTCGTCGCCACGATCTTCTTTCGCATGGCTTCCACTTTTCCGGCCAGTTCCTGCAACCGCTTGCTGAAGACCGCGTCTCCCTTGACCTTCGCGCCACGCTCCAAGAGCGCCCCGTGTACGCCGTTGATACGGTCGACGTCGAAGCTCATCTCCCCCAGCAAACGGTGGAGACGCATCGCCGAGTCGAATTCCAGTTTGCGATCTTCCATTGTGAACTTCGCCCGCGGATCGAGCTCCACCACAAGTTGCGTGTTGTAACTCTCCTTGCCGCGCGTCATTTTCACCGTGTAAGTCCCAGGCATAACTCGCGGACCCTGCGACGCTTCAAAGGCAGCCGTAGCCGCCGGCGGAACGTGCGGCGCCTTCAGCCGCATCGGCCATTCCACTCGGCTGATCCCACGCCGGCTATTCGGAGGCAACGTGTCCACCAATTTCCCCTGCGTATCAAAAATTTCCAGTTTCATTTTTCCAAAAATGTGCCGTTTGCTTTGATAATAGGTAATCAGCGCCGCGTCCGGAGGATTCGGTCCGGTGAACACCGCGCTTCCTTCCGCCCATCCGCCCTGCGCAGGAAGCCGCTGCTGCGAAGGCTTGGCCTGCAGGAAAACCGCTTCTTGCGCCATCACTTCCGGAGTCAACTTTCGCAGTGGCGTGATGTCGTCCACGATCCAGATGCCGCGCCCATGCGTGGCGATCACTAGATCCGACTCCCGCGGGTGTACTACGATGTCCCGCACCGCCACCATCGGAAATTCGTGGCCCTTGTATCGTGCCCACTTTTTCCCGCCATCGGGAGATATCCAAAGTCCAAACTCGGTGCCCAGAAAGAGCAGATCGGGCCGGACCGTGTCTTCTTTTACGACATGCGCGTACCCGCGCACTCCGCTCTCCGCAGTTACGATCGGCGTCCAGGTTTTCCCGTAGTCCGTAGTCTTATAAACGTGCGGATCCATATCGCCAAAAGTGTGCCGGTCGAACGTCGCATAGGCCGTGCCCGCATCATAGAGGCTGGCTTCCACCCACGAAACCCAAGAAGCCTTTGGTAGATTCGGAACATTTCCGACAACATTTGCCCAGGTCTTCGCGCCATCGCGCGTTACCTGGAGATTTCCATCATCCGTCCCAACCCAAATGGTTTGACCATCGCGGGGCGACTCGCTGATGGAATAAATCGTGGTGTGCATCTCTGCATAAGAATTGTCAACCGTCACGCCGCCGGATTCTTCCTGTTTCTGCTTCTCCGGATCATTGGTTGTCAGATCCGGCGAAATGCGGTCCCACGATTGACCGTGGTCGCGCGAGCGAAACAAGAATTGCGCGCCAATGTAAATCGTCCCTTTCTCGTTCGGGCTCAAGTGGATCGGCGTGTTCCAGTTGAAACGCAGCTTCCCTTCTCCGTAATTCGGTTCCGGCTTGATCAATCGGCCCTCGAGCGTGACCCGATTCACTCGCCCGATGAACCCACCTTGCGATTCAGCGTAAACGTAGTTCGCGTCCGCGGGATCCGGAAACACCCAGAACCCATCTCCCCCGAAAATATTCTCCCAGCGCCCATTCGTGATTCCGCCCGGATACTGCGAGTCGCCAATCCACACGCTGTTGTCCTGCAACCCGCCGAAAACATGATAAGGGTCAGCGTTGTCCGCGCTCACGTGATAGAACTGCGAAACCGGAAGGTTATTGCCCTTCCACCAGGTATTGCCCCCATCGTAGGAATACCAAACCCCGCCGTCATCCGTCGCGATGACGTGATCTGTATTGTCCGGATTCACCCACACGTCGTGAAAATCGCCGTGCGCGCCATTTCCGATTCCGCTAAAGCTCTTCCCTCCGTCCTCGCTCATAATCAATGTAAGGTCCGGCTTGTAGACTTTGTTCTCGTTTTTTGGATCGACAATTAGATTGGCAAAATAAAACGGCCGCCACACCATCCAATTGCTGCGGTCCCGCTCTTCCCAGGTTTTGCCGCCATCATCGGAGCGGAAAAGCGCGCTGCGCGTTGATTCGATCATCGCGTAAACAACATTTGGTTTTGACGGCGCAATCGTCACCGCCACGCGTCCCCAGGGCTTCGCGGGGAGTCCTTTGACGCTCTTTTCATCCAGTTCTTTCCATGTCGCTCCGCCATCCGTAGTCTGGAAGAATCCGCTGCTGCTGGGCGCCGTAGCGTTCTCCCCGCCCGAGCGGAATGTCCAGCCCTTCCGGCGAAAATCCCACATCCCCGCGAAAATAGTCTTCGGGTCCTGCGGATTCATCGAGATCATGGAGCAGCCTGTCGAGAGATTTGCCCCCTTCAAAATCTTGCTCCAACTCTTCCCGCCATCCGTGGTTTTGTAAACACCGCGGTCCTCGCTGTCGCTCCACAATTTTCCCGGCACGCACACGTAGACGGTGTCGCTGCTCTTCGGATCGACGATAATTTTCGCGATGCGCTCAGAATTTTGCAGGCCCAGATTGGTCCAACTGTCTCCGCCGTCCGTCGACTTATAGATGCCATTTCCGATCGAGACGCTGTTGCGCGTCCACGACTCGCCGGTTCCGGCCCAAATCGTTTTCGGTGCCTGCGGATCAATCGCTAGCGCGCCAATGGATTGCGCCGATTCTTTGTCGAAAACCGGCTTAAACGTCGTGCCGCCATTCGAAGACTTCCAGACGCCGCCGCTCGCCGCTCCAACGTAGACGGTGAGCCGGCCATCCTCCTTTACCGCCGCAATCGCCGCCACACGTCCGCTCATGGCCGCTGATCCGATGTTCCGCGCGCCGAGCCCGGAAATGGTGTCCGAGTCGAATTTGGCGTTTTGCGCCGGCGCGGGCCCGGCAAGAATCATCGTGGCGAGAGTCACTATCATCACAGCAACAAAACAGCGGATTGTCTTGCACATGTCGGCGGATTCCTCAGCGATAAAGTTGTACCAACTGCCCTTGGCCTTGAATCGAGTCATTGATATTCGGAGCAGGACCGGCATGCTTGCGCGTCCTCTCTTCGAGGTTAATTCCCAGTTGGCGGCGCCTTAGTCTCCGGCTTAGACACCGGCATCGTGAAGTGCGCATCTTCCAGCGCTATATTTTGTTCGATCTTCTCGACCGTAATCTGCGCGCGTGAAGCGCTGCCCTTTTGCGCTTGCTCGACTGCGAACGGATAATAAATACCGTTCACCTGTTCGTAGTCGCCGTAGTACAGCTCGTTCTCCTGCAGCGCCCCGCGAATCGTCGTTTGAATTTCCAGCTTTAGCTCCAGGAACGAATCCGCATCGAGGTAGTAATAGCGCACGTCCCCATTCTTCATGCTGAGCTTGATCTTGAAGCAATCCGTTCCCTCCACCGAGTCGTGCCCCACAAGTTCGGCTTTGTGGCCCTTCTCTTTGTAATCCACCAGCGGCCCGTCAAGATCGGCATCCACCACCAAGCTCTTCAGATCATCCTGGGAGAGCAGCTCCGGATCTTTGCGCCCACCAAACGGAGAAATCTGCCATCCCGTTTTCCCGTCGTAAGCCTGCACCTGCGCCAGGCCCTGGATGATGAATTCTTCTCGCACCTTGTCCGCGCGCTTGTTTTCCTGCCGAAAATCGGCGCGGAAGGATCCCTGGCTGAATTTTGCAGTCGTTCGCAGGCTGCGCACGGATTTCAGCTTCTCCGCTCCGCCATGCGCCTGAACATTTTTCGCGATGACTTCATCAACGGTCTGTGCGTTAGCGGCAAATGAAAAGATCGCCATGGCCGCCAGCACTGGAAGGAAAAAACGGGTGACCCCAGAGAACTCCCTAAACGGTGTCAGCCGCAAGTCTGCTTTCATGAATTCTCCCAAACTCCGCAATTAGTGACGACACACCCAACGGAAGGGACCGAAACGGCCAACCATGTATTATTCGGACGAATTCGGCAACACTTAGTTAGCAGACTTTCGCCCTGCTGCCAAGAAGTTTCGCTCTATCACTATCTAGAACTCCACATGCAGCCGCAGCGTCGGCACAACGACTGGCCCGCGGTCCCGGTTATAGCCGGGATTGTTGATGTGCTGCACCCCAAGAGAAGGATAAATCCCGCGCCACGCATGCATTGTGTAGTAGCTCTCAAAAATGTTCTCTCGCCCGTAATTCAGGCGGCCGTCACCCAGAAGAAAACCCGAGCCGCCGAGCGCAAGATACTCCTGATGGTCCCTCGAGATCCCGTTCGAAACAAAAACCACGCCCGCACGGTCGAATTTTCTACGCCATCGTTTGCCACTCCCGCCAACGCCGATTTGCACCGTCTCATCCACTTCTGTATACGCATACGATTCATGCCGACCCTCGTTCCATCCCCACCGCGCGAATACTCCCATCCAATCATTGAGTGGCTGCTCGAAATTCGCGCCAAATCCGTACTTAATCGTAGTTTGCAGAGGATGAGCCGTGACCTCCGGTTCAGGTGTCAGTCCTGCCCGGAAATTATCAGCCGCCTCGCGGTAGCTCCCCATATTCGCGTGATTTACAAAAGTGAGGAATCGAAAAACGCCCTCGCGCTTCGGCAGAATGGTCCCATGCAGCTCGAATTCAATATTTTCGGCTCTCGCACGGCTCACTTCCGCATCGAGGTGAATGCCATTGGCCGATTTCGGCATCAATGCTTCTGCAAATCGCACTACCCAGCGCCGGTCGTGATATTCGGCCATCGCCGCAAACGTGAACCCTCGCGTGTCGGCCGCATAGTCGTAAGCGCCGTTGTTGTCTACCGTCCAGTTCATGAACTGGAAACCCGTGTCCGAGCCGTATGTATTGTTGTCGAAAAAGTCCGCCATGCTGAATTTTCCAAAGCGGATCTCGACCCGGCGTTCAGGGAGCGAAGGAAAGAGCGACAATGGCGAACGAGAGTTGCCAATCTTGCCGTGGCCTATCGGAATGATCTGGTGCCACATCAGCCGCGCAATGTAAGGCGCTTTGCTCAACTCCGGGTTTCGTACGATATCCAGGTTTGTGACGCCCCCCAGGCCGACCGCCTCGCCGATTCCGTGACCGCCGGTCTCCTGAACATCGCAAAGTAATTCCGCCGCGTCCGTCAAGCGAACTCCCGTGAAAAGCGTGAGGACGCGCGAAGTCGCATCTTGCGCCTGCGGCGGCAAACTCCGCGGTCCTTGATAGGGCGAATGGAACGCCGGATGCCACTGCGAGATCCAATTGGCCTGCCCCGATATCCACCAGCGATCCGACTCGGGATGCACAAACATCGCCGGAACTGGATCGGCCTCCGCCGTCGAATCCGTCGCCGCAGGCGTCTGCGTCTGAACCTGAGGCGAATCTTGTGCTCGCAAGCTCGGAGTACCAAGATAGAAAAACCCGAGCATCGCGCAGATGGCTCTGACAATTTGGAAATTCACTCCCCTCATCTCTAAGGATCCAAAATCCTTTCTTCCTGGAGGTGCAATCTGTCGCTGAATCAATGGAGGTTAAGTTCCGGCTGATGAACGGATGATGAATGCCGCCCCGCAAGGCACGAGAGTGTCTTGCCCGCCGTCTACAGGAACCTCATGTATTGTAGAAGAAGGTCGCCTTTCGAACGATTTTTCTATATCTTCTTTGAACCGAGTCCAGCTGTTGCCGAATTCAAAGAATCTGAAGGAGACTCCGCAGTGCGAAGAATTATCACCGCCCTCGCCTTTGCCGTATTCCTCAGCGCTCCGCTGGCACGCGCCCAAGCCGGCCCTGTCGCGGGCGGCAATGAATGGCAGGTGTGGACTGGCGGCGGCCATGGCACCAATGGCAGCCAGTCCGGCGACGGTGTTTGGAACGTAGGCTTCCGTTACGGCCTGATTCTCACCAATCCCCACGGCCCCGGCTTCCTTCGCGGCCGTTTGGAATACGCCATCGACGCCGTTCCCATCTTCCTGGTCATCCAGAAAACCAACACCGCCTATGGCGCTGGAATAAACCCATTCGCCTTCAAGTGGGCGCTGGACACCCACGGCAGTGTTGTTCCCTATCTCGAACTCGGCGGCGGCACTCTCTTCACCAATACCAAAGTCCCAGAAGGCACATCCCGCATCAATTTTACCACCAGCGCCGCCGTCGGCCTACACTTCCTGCGCAGCAAGCACAACATCAGCGCCGAAGTTCGCTACATGCACATTTCGAACGCCGGGCTTGCCACTCCGAATCCCGGCATCAACACCATTCAGTTTCGAATCGGCTTTGGCCGCTTCAGCCAGAAGGAATAACGGGATGGCCATGTGCTTACCAGGAGTTGCCCGATTCACGAGTCACCAGTCACAAGTTACTTTGCTCTGTTATTTTCTTACTCTAAGAATTCGGATTGAGTGTGCGAGATGAAAATGATTTGGATCTTCTTAGCGATAATCGTTTTGCTTGTCGGAGTCGCCGTAGTCCGCGCCATGCGCACCGGCGAGAAAGCGCCTTCCTCAGGAACCCAGGCGCCGGACTTCACCTTGAATTCACAGGACGGCAAACCGCTGAGTCTCCGCGATCTCCGCGGAAAATGGGTGGTCCTCTATTTCTATCCCAAGGATTTCACTAGCGGCTGCACCAAGGAAGCGCACAATTTCCAGCGCGACTTACACCAATACGAACAGAAAAACGCCATCATCCTAGGAGTCAGCGTCCAGGACGAATCCACCCACCAGAAGTTCTGCGCCAAGGAAGGCCTCAGCTTCAAGCTGCTTGCCGACACGAAATACGAAGTTTCTTCTTCCTACGACTCGCTCGTCAATCTAGGCGTCGCCAAACTCTCCGCCCGCCACACCTTCCTCATCGATCCCGCCGGCGTCATTCGCAAATCCTATCTCAGCGTCAACGCCGAAAAACACAGCGCCGAAGTCCTCGCCGATTTGTCGCAGCTTCAACAATCTGCAAACCAAAGATAATCCGCGTGTTTCCGTACCCTCGGGCCGCGGCAATCGCATCAATGAAAGCGATTCGGGTCGTATCCGAAATCGACCAGCCCATCGCGGTAGTCGATTTTGACCTCCATCTGATAAAGCATCGAGAACCCCAGCATTCCGGATATCTCCACACCCGAAGAATTGCTTATCCCCGTCGTGTCAAAAGCCACCATGTCCCGCGCTGGTTGCCGAAAGTGAGAGAACGTCAGTGTCAGGTTGTCGGCCGTAAACACGTTCTTTACCGCTCCATTCAGCCCTTTCACTTGGATGTTCGAGTCCCCGCGCACTTTCGTGACTTCTCGCGCCGCCGCCGGCGAAATCGTGTCGCTGAATGCCCCCGTATCAATCAAAAACAGTTTCGACGGAAGTTCGTTGATCCGCGTCTGAATGAGCAACATATGGCCGAAGCGAAATACTGGCGTGTACTCCTTCAACTCCGGCGCGATGTATCGATCGCGAAGGCCTGCGATTTTTGGATATTTCGCCACCAGTGCTTTGTCGGTATCCGACGGCGGGGGCATCACCGGTAACGGCGTCAAGTTCAACTTCCCGTTCGGAAAATCGATTCCCACCAGGTAGTGAGAAAAGATGTCCGTGCCGATCAGCCCGTCCTCTTCCGCAACCGAGTTTCGCTCCATGACCGCTATGTGGCAACCCTTAAACTCTAAGTCTCCGATCTTGATCGAATCTGCTACTCCCACGAAACCACCGGCCGCCCCCTTGTCCCCGATTCCGTGCACATCGGTTTTCACGATGGCTGTGATCCCGGCCTTCTCGGCGATCCTTTTGCTCACGAGAATTCCCGTTGACCCCGTGTCTATCAGTAAGTTTGACTTCGCGCCGTTCAATAACACCTTTAGGCCGTAGCCTCTGACTCGCGACGCACCGTACAGCATCCTCTCCATGGGCATGTGCGTCCCGTCAACTTTACTGGCGAGGTGGCAGCCCGTCCGCCCCTCAACCTCTGCCTCTTCCATGGCAGCTAGGCTCGTCTCCAAGTGCCCCCGATCATCTTCGTCTTCATCTGCTTCCTCTGACAGCAGGCCCCTCAAAGCTTGAATGCGTTCCTTCCGGGTTAAGGTGAACAGCCAGGCTCGGCGTATATCAGGATCATCAGGGTCTTTGTCGTGTGCGAGCTCATACATCAACTTCGCGTGCATGCGCAGCGATCCAGCCCAGTAAATCCTGCCCAACCCGAGGTAAGCGCGGGCCTCCCCTGTGTTCGCCTTCACCAGCGGGGTGAATTCGTTCTGGGCCTCTATAATTTTTCCCTGCCGAAAGTGCACTTCTCCTTGCGCGACCTGTAACGCGTTCGATTTCGTCCCAAGCTCAACCGCCTTGGCAAGCGCTGCCTCCGCGTCTGCCAGTCTTTTTTGCCGCAGGTTCAAGCGCACCAATCCGACGTAAGCGTCCGACGATTGTGGCTCGCCCTTGAGGACCTCTTTGTAGGCCGCCTCGGCCTCCGCCAGCTTCCCGCTCCGGTAAAGTTGCGAGGCTGCCCCTAGCGGTGTGGCCGGTGGCGTGGCTTTCGTTGGTTCGCTCGGTTTCGCATCCGCCGCGGAAACGTCCTTAGTCGCCGCGGGCGCGGGAGAAGCCTGCGTCCCGCTCGCTGAAGTTTGCGCGTGCAGCAATCCTGTCACTAGGATCATCGACCAGCAGAGCAAACAATTCACATTAGCACGTTTCAATTCATCTTCTCCGCCCGCTCGGCGCGAAAGCTTTAACGCTGCCTACGCTGCAGTCTTCCACTCGTTCGCTTTGCTGTCAATTCTGGTTTGAATAGTGGGCTCGCAAGACCAGGTTGAGTCCTCGCCGATTTGGCGCGGCTTCAATCCGCGCCCGCGGCAATAGTTGCTCTCACAGGCGCAACGCCTTTTTCATCTTCTCTTGAAGCGGCTATCGAAAGAAATTAAGCCATCGCGGTAATCGATACGGATCTCGAAATCACGCAGCAGCGGAAACCCTAGAAGTCCGGACACCTCGAAGCCATTTTCGCTGTAGAGGGACATGTCTACCACCGGAAGCACTTTTCTATCGAAAGCCAATCCCGCAAACCGCAGTTTTAGTTCCCCCGTTTTTTGACCGTTTTTCACTTCACCATTCAGCCCCCGCACGCGTGAAAATGGGTCGGACTTGACGGTGGAAACTTCGCTCGCTGCTCCCCCGGAAATAACGCTGACGCTGGAACCCAGGGAAATAGCAAACAGCTTGGCCTTTGCTTCGTTGACATTCACCGGCAGCAGGAGAAGTTGGTTCGAACGATAAAGTGGAGTCCAATCCGCCATTTCTACTGCAATATGACGATCGTGAAGTTCGACTTGATCTGTACCCTTTCCTTCCGCCACCGCATTTTCAGCGCTGCTCTGCGGGTACGGTGGCAATTCCGTGAGCCACAGCGTCGAGTGCGGTAGGTCCAGGTCCACCATGAAATTCGCGAAGATCCCCACGCCGATGGCGCCTTCACGGTCGCCCAGGTAATTGTCCGGCGAGGCATCCTCGATCACCGTGACATAGCAGCCCTTAAGTTCCACCTCACCGATTCGGATGGATTCCAAAAACGCCGTATAGCTTTCAGGAGGGTTCTCGTCACCCGCTCCTTCCATCTCTGTTCGAACGATCTGCTGGACACCCGCTGCCTGCGCGGTTTTCTGGTTGAGCACGATTCGATCGCTGCTCGTCTCGACGAGCAGACGCGCTGAATACTTATTCAACCGCGCGTCCAATCCAACTCCGGGACTCATCCTGTCCACCGCACCGCGGCTAAGCGAGTAAATCGGCTCAAGGGTCATCTTCGTCTCACGAACCTTGTGGGCCATCTGGCAAGTGCGCCCCGGATGGGCCTGCTGATCTTTCAGCATAACCAGCAGTTGACGGGCGCCTGCCCGTCCAATGTGTTCGCCGTGGCCGCCAGAAGCGACGAAGGCCTCCAGCGCACGAATCTGCTCCGCCGCGGGCCGCGTCTCCAGCCAATCTCCGTTAATGTCCGGATCTCTGGGCTCGAGCGCGTGCGCCCGGTCCAGCGCAGTTTTCGCCCTCTTCTTCTCAAATGTCGCATGGTAAATGCGCCAGAGTCCGAAATACGCCCGCGCCTCTTCTTTGTTCGCTCGGAGCGGAGTGAGATATTCCTGCTCGGCTTCCTTCAGCTTTCCCTGTCGAAAGTAAACGTCGCCGAGTGCGGTATGCGCTGCCGCCAACGATGGCTCAAACTCGAGGGCCTTGGCTGCGGCCTTGTAAGCCTCCCCCACCTTCCGCATCTTCAGGCAAGTTCGTGCAAGCCCGGTGTAAGCCGCTGCGACGTCATTGCCACTGGCAATGATTTCGGTATAGACCGCGGTGGCACGTTTGTAATCGCCGTTCCAATAGTGTTGCCGTGCCACTTCCAGCGTTGTAGGAGGGGCGGCCGGCGATTGGAGCTGTTTCGCGGGCTTACCTGGAGTAGTCGTTGCAGCCGAACTCACCGGCGGGTCCTGTCCCCGCGATGTAAATGATGCCGGACCAACATTCAGGAACAGGAAAACGAAAAACCGGACAATCCTGCGCATGGACATTTTTCTACGGCCGCTTCCGAGCCGCCCGCTATATTCCGTCAGTCATCTCGTGAAATGCACGCTATGCTCGCCCTGCTCAGTTTCCGCAACTTGTTTCGGCAGCCTCGTGGGGAAAATCAGCCAGCGCCGTGAGATTGCTTTTGCTTAGCAACGTATTCAGCGCCGCCACATCTTTATTCTTCAATTCCTGCCACGCCGCCATAGCTTCGTTCGAACCTTTGCAGATCCGCCGGTAGGCCGCAAACGATTCTTCCGACGGCGCAAAGTCCGCTCCATCCACCAGCGCCATCAGCGCCGTCAACGTATCGTTCACCGCAGTGAAACTGGCTGTCTTGGGAGTCTCCAGGATCGCCGTACCCTCGCCCGCAAGCGCTGCAACTTTCGTATCCAACGCGCTGGCCGCAACCGCGACAGGGTCCTCCTTCGGAAGCTTATTCAATTCCGCGAGGCGCGCTCGCAATTCCCTCGTCTGCTGGTAGCCCTCAAAGTTCTTCCCCTGCAACGCGGATATCTTCAATTGCAGCTCCAGCGAGCTCTGCAATTCATTGCGCGCTACCGTCACCCGCGGATCCATTTTCACTTCTAGCGGTTGACGAAACACTTGGCCGCTCGCTTTCAGCCGCACCTCATATTTCTCCGGCAGCACCAGTGGTCCCTGCGGCGGTAGAGGCGTCGAGCCCGCAATTGCCGCGATTGGGTAGTTGTACGGCGACTGGAGATGCATTGCGCGCGGATCGGCGTAACGCAGGTTCCACACAAACCGGTGCATTCCCGCCGCTTTCGAAAGCACCTGCGGATGCCCGATCCAGTAGTCCGCAACGAACGGAGTTTCTTCCAGCGGTCTCGGCACGTCCGCGCTGGAAAAGCTCCGCACCAGTTTTTCACCCTCATCGTAAATTTCCAGTTGGATGTCTCCGGCAGTATTTGCGGGCAAGAAATAGTTCAGGATCGCCCCATCCGGAGGATTCTTTCCCGCGGGAACTTCCGGCGGCAGCGGCGTGTCTTGGTTCTCATCGCGTCGGACCCTGATCGCCGTTCGTGGCGCAAATAGATGCGCTCCCGAATTCGCCGCGTGTGCGTCCACCTGGCGAAGCGGCGTGACATCATCCAGGATCCAGAAGGACCGCCCGTACGTCGCCGCCACCAGGTCATCCTGCTCGATCGCCAAATCATGAATAGCTACCACCGGCATGTTGAGCCGGAGCGATTGCCACTGATCTCCGCTATCAAAGGAAACGTAGACTCCCATTTCCGTCCCTGCATACAGCAATCCCTTCCTCACCGGATCTTCCCGGACCGTTCGAACGAAATCCATTTCTCGAATCCCACGCGCCGTCTCCTGCCACGTTTTCCCAAAATCTCGTGTTCGGAAAATATGCGGCTTCAAATCATCATGACTATTCCGATTCACTGCCGCGTACGCGGTTCCGGCGTCGAAATGGGACGCTTCCACGGTGCTAATTATGCTCCACTCGGAAACGTTCGGCGGCGTTGCATTCCGCCAGCTCTTTCCTGCGTCTTTCGTCACTTGAATGTTTCCGTCGTCTGTTCCAACCCAGATCACTCCCTCTTTCACTTCCGAAGGAGCAATTGTCAGGATCGTGCCTCGCACCTGTTTCGAATCCTTTTCATCCGGCCGCACGCGCGTCAAATCCTCACTCACCGCCTCCCAACTCGTGCCCCCATTGTTCGTCTTCAGCAAGAACTGGGTCCCCAGATAAAGCAAGTGGGGATCCTGCGGTGAAAACGCCATCGGGATGGTCCAGTTAAACCGGTACTTGCTCCCGAACGACACCGGCGCCGGCGAAATGTCCCGCACTTGGCCCGTTGTTTTCGAAAGCCGCACCACGCTTCCGCCCGGCCCGGCGTTGTACACCACGTCCGCGTCCAGCGGATCGGGAATCGTGTAGCCGCTCTCTCCCGGTCCCACCGGAAACCAATCGCGCTCCGTGATCTGTCCATTGTTCCCGCGGCTCGCGATTCCCGCCGTCCCGCTGTCCTGCTGCGGCCCGTAAACCCAGTACGGAAACCGGTGATCCGTCGCCACCCGGTAGAATTCTCCCGTCGGCTGGTTGTACCAAGGGCTCCAGGATTCGCCCCCGTTCAGGCTGATAGTCGCGCCCTGGTCCACTCCCAGCATGATGCGCTGTGAATTTGTCGGATCGATCCACACGGAATGATAATCGTCTCCTCCCGGCGCGCCCTTGATCGCCGTGAACGTGTGTCCGCCGTCATTCGAACGGTACAGATTTTGCGAAGGCACATAGACAATGTCCGCGTTCTTGGGGTCCACAAAAATCTCGCTCATGTACCAATACCCTTCGATCCTTTTGTCCTCCGTGACTTTTTTCCAGGTTGCTCCCGCATCGTCCGACCGGAACAGCCCGCCTTTTTTCTCTTTCGCCTCCACGATCAGATACACGCGTTGCCCATGGGTTCCCGGGGCCACCGCAACTCCCTCTCGTCCCCATTCCACTTCCGGAAGTCCGTGTCCTGTGATTTGCGTCCACGTTACGCCTTCATCTGTGGATTTATAGAGCCCGCTCCCCGGACCGAACGAAGTTCCTTTCTGTCCCGGCTTTCGAACGCCGTGCCACAGGGTGGCGTACACCACTCGCGGGTTTCCCGGCTCAAAACAAAGATCCACCGCCGCGGTGACGTTGTCCTTGTAGAGCACTTTCTTCCAACTTTTTCCTCCATCCGTCGACCGGAATACGCCCCGCTCTTCATTCGGCCCGGAGCTGTGTCCCATCGCCGCAACCAGTACGATGTCCGGATTGCGCGGATCGACCATGGTTCTCCCGATATGCCGCGTGTCCGCAAGTCCCATGTGCTGCCAGTTCTCACCGCCGTCCACCGATTTGTAAATTCCGTCTCCGTAGCTGCTGTCCGCGAAAATCGTATTGACGCCCGTTCCCACGTAAATGATGTTCGGATTCGAGGGCGCAAGCGTCATCGCCCCAATCGACGCAACATGTTCTTTGTCGAAAATCGGTTTCCAAACGACTCCGCCATCCGTGGTTTTCCAAATCCCCCCGCCATCCGCCGCAAAATAATAAACCGCCGGATTCCCCGGCACGCCCGCCACCGCATTCACCTTCCCCGCGCGAAACGGCCCGATCATCCGCCACTGCATCTCCGAATAAAGTTGCTCTGGAACTTGTTGCGCGGAAGTGAAGCCAGCAGCGAAAATAGCAGAAGCAATCAGCAGCGCTGCAATCTTGGCGAGCTGGAAAGAAGCGGCAGTTCTCATCAAAGGATCTCCCTGTGGGCGAGAGGATAGCTTGCCAGCGTCATCCGCGCAAAACAATTTCAGTTCGTTCGAATGAAGCGGAGTCTTCTCAGCGGTTGGCCAAAACTTTCAATCCGGGAATCTGCATTAATCGTTCGTCGGCGGTCACCAGCGTGAGGTCATGGACTTTCGCCGTCGCCACCAGGAATCGGTCCCCGGGGTCGCGATATCCCAAGATTGTGTAGCGGATCTCCTGGGCAATTTCCCACGTTAGCGGAACCTCGATCAATCCCAACTCGAGCTTCGATTTCTTGAACCACTCTCCGAAATCCCCTTTCAATCGAGTTCGCTTCTTTTCCAACAAAAGGATCGCTTCCCAGACGCTTACTGCGGAAAGATATCTCTCGTTTTCGGGACTGGCCAATTCACGCATTACTTCGGAGGAAAGTTTGTGCGCCTCGACGTCGCTCCAAATCCAGATGTGGGTATCCAGCAGGAGCTTCATCCGGATTTTTTAACTTCGTCGGTTTCGGGATCCTGAGCAGCTTCCCAATCCGATTCATCGCCAATCGGACCCACAATATCTCCGAGAATTTCCATGGTTCCTGCGCCTCCTCCAAGGCGTGGCACGCGCTTCGCGCCTTCGGGGGGACCAACTTGGGCGATGGGTTGTCCGAAACGCGTTACAAGGATGGGTTTGCCCGTCTTCCGAACGCGCTCTAATACCGCTAGGCAAGTGGCCTTGAATTTCGATATTGCGATTTCTTCCATGGTGTAACTCCCAGCCTCACAATAACATACACTTTGACCACAGTCAAACCATAGTTGGACCATGGTCTGACTGTAGTCATTCCAGACCTGCTCCTCCTTCTCATCCTCTATCTCTTTCCTAATTCATTGTCTACGGTTCGTCGTCGCCATCAGCGTCGGCGGCGGGCGGGGGTTCAGGTGCCTTAGTCGGATCAACGGGAGCAAGTCCGGCCTTCTTGAGTTCGGCGTTGAGCGCCGGGATATCCTGTTGCCGGATTTTGGTCCAATGCGCCGCAAGTTTCTCAAGCGCATCTCTGAGTTCCTTGTAGACGGCGGTAGCTTGCGTTGTTGGCGCGGCATCAGCGCTATCCGCAACCGCCAGGATGCCGCCGAAATGCTGGTTTAAGCTGGAAAAATTCTCCGGAGCCTTCGCCCCCGGCGGCAGCCCAAAGAAATTGCTCTGAGTCGCGCCTTCCAATTCCGCAGTTTGTTTGTCGAGCGTCGCAATGGCGTCCGCGAGACCGCCCTTCCCCGCTTTCGCGGCGCGCTCCTTCAACTGCGCGCGCACCGATCGAACCAAAGCAAGCGCTTCAAAACTTTCGTTCATTCCTTTGACGGATCCGTTCTCCATTTCAAATTGTTTGCGAAGATCCACAAGCGAAGTCTTGATCCGGGGATCCACCTTCACGGTCAGCGGCTGCGAGTAGCTCTTGCCGTTCACCGTTAGTTTGACCACGTACTCTCCCGGAAGCGCAAACGCTCCCAGCGGATATCGCGGGGTGTCGTGAACGATCGCCGAAATCGGAAATTCGTGACCGAGAGAATCCGGCGGAGCGTAATGCAAATCCCAGACAAAACGGCGCATCCCTGCTGCGCCCGAGAGAATTTGCACCGGGCGCACCCAATACATAGGGATAGGATGTTCCGCCGCAGTTTTTTCCAGAGGCTCTGGTTTGTCGGTGCTCGCATATTTCCGCACGAGCTGATTGTTTGTGTCGAGAATCTCGAGTGTCACGGGACCGTTCGACCCAGAAGCCAGATAGTAGTCAAAGATCGCGCCGTCGGGGGGATTTTTTCCGGCGGGAAATTCCGGGGGAAGCGGTGTGTCCGGATTTCGGTTCCACCGGAAACGTATCGCCTCCTGCGGCGCGAAGAGATGCACGCTTTCTTTCGCGATGTCGGCGTTCATTTGCCGTAGCGGCGTGACGTCGTCCAGAATCCAGAACGAGCGGCCATGCGTGGCAACAATTAAATCGTCGCCGTGAATCGCGAGGTCGCGCATCGAGGTGTGCGGCAAATTCAGTTGGAGCGACTGCCAGTCGTCTCCATCGTTGAAGGAAACGTAGACGGAGCCTTCCGTACCTGCGTACAACAAACCTTTTCGCTCCGGATCTTCGCGCACCACGTTGCTGGCGCCGCCATCGGGAATTCCTTTTGCAATTTCCGTCCACGTTTTTCCGAAGTCGCGCGTGCGGTAAATGTGCGCGCGCAAATCGTCCAGCCGGAAGGAATTGATCGCGGCGTACGCCGTGCCCGCATCGAAGTGCGAAGCTTCGATGATGGAAACTTTGCTCCACGGCTTCAATTGCGGCGGCGTGACGTTTTGCCAGGATTTTCCGCCGTCGCGCGTGATGTAAATTAGTCCGTCGTCGGCGCCGGCCCAAATCGTGTTCGCTTCCTTGAATGATGGAGCGACAGCGTAAATGACGCCTCGATGTTTTCCTTTTTCCGGGTCGCTCGCCGCGAAAACACCGAGGTTCGCGGGAATTTCATACGATTCGCGCGTGAGATCGGGACTGATGACTTGCCAGCTGTTTGCCGCATCCGTCGTCTTGAAAAGCACGTTGGCTGCGAAATAAAGCGTGTGCGGCTCGAGCGGCGAAAAAACCACCGGCAGCGTGCGCGCATAGCGATATTCGCCGCGGCGAATCGCCTCCGGCGTGACCTTCGCGAATTCGCTGATATCCTGCTTGGTGCGCGTGAGCCAGTCGCCATAAAGAATGTTGGAGTCGAGCGGATCGACGGCGATGTAGCCGTACTCGAAAATGCCCGACAAACGCCAATCACGAAATGTAATTTCGCCGAAATCGCTGCGGCTCAGCGTCGCGACGGCGCCGCTTTCCTGCTGCGCGCCGTAAACCCAATACGGAAAACGATTGTCGGTAGTGACGTGATAAAACTGCGCGGTTGGCTGATTGTACCAAGTGCTCCAGGTTTCGCCGCCGTTCACGCTGATGACCGCGCCCTGGTCGGAGCTGAGCGCGATGATCCGCGGGTTTTCCGTGCTGACCCAGATGCGCTGGTAGTCGTCGCCGCCGGGCGCGCCTTTGAAGCCAATAAAGGTTTTTCCACCGTCCGTGGAGTTCCACGTCGTGGTGTTGGCAACGTAAATCACATCCGGATTATCTGGCGCGACGGCGATGCCCGCTGCACCGGGACCGCGGCCACCGATGCGGCGGTCGGCGTTTACTTGTTTCCAGGATTCGCCGGAATCATCGGAGCGATAAATCCCGGCATTTTTCTTGGCCTCCACGGTGGCGTAAACGCGGTTCGGCTCGCTGCGTGAGACGGCGATCCCGATGCGGCCCAAGCCATCGTCCGCTGTGGGAAGACCTTTAGTGAGCGGACGCCAATTGTTTCCGCCATCGGTGGATTTGAAGAGGCCGCTGCCGGCGCTGACGAACGATTCACCGCTGCGAATTTCCCACGGCGCCACGCGCGCGGCCCACAGCGCTGCGTAAATTGTTTGCGGATTTGCGGGATCGAAAGCGAGGTCGGCAGCGCCGGTGTTCTCATCCTTATAGAGGACTTTCTGGAAAGTTTGGCCACCGTCGGTGGAGCGAAAGACGCCGCGCTCGGCATTCGGGCCGTAAGGATGTCCTTCGGCGGCGACAAAAACGCGATTGGGATCTTTCGGATCGACGAGAATCGAAGTGATTTGTTGTGCGTCACGGAGGCCGAGGTGTGTCCACGTTTTTCCGGCGTCGGTGGATTTGTAGACGCCGTCACCGGTCGCGAGATCGGGGCGTTGTAAACCTTCGCCGCTGCCAACGTAAACGATGTTGGGATCGGAAGGAGCAAGGGCCAGCGCGCCGACGGAGCCGGTGGGCTGGTCGTCGAAAATCGGATTCCAAGTGTTGCCGAAATCCGTGGTCTTCCAGACGCCGCCGTTGACCGCAGCCATGTAGAAAACGTTGGGCTGGTGCGGCACGCCGGAGATGGCCACGGTGCGGCCACCGCGGAACGGGCCGATGCAGCGCCAGCGCATTTCGGAATAGAGTTTTTGATCGACCTGTTGGGCGTTCCCTGAACCACAAAGAGTTGTTGCCACGATGATTCCAGCGACAAACCACTTCCCTGCCGCAGTGATGCGCATCCGAGTCCTCCATGAGAAAAGAGAGGATACTCTGCCAGCGGAATCGGAGCAATGCACTGTGGCAACCCGCTGTCTTACTCCCAGGGGACGGAACAATTTTCAAGATGGATGGCGGGGGTGGGAGTGGAGGAGTTGATTAGTGATGTAAGCGAGAACGGAGGCGCGGCGAGGCGAGACTCGGCCTTTGGTGACCAGAGTGAGGAGGCGGGCGAGAAATTGGCGGAGGTCGATAGTAGGAGAGAGCTCGGAGAGTTGAGGAAGGAGATCCGCGGAGAGGTCTTCCGCGTCGTTATACAACTCCAGGGAAGCGGTGGGTTTGGTGAGGCTGAAGTGGTGAGGACAAAGACCGAAGTGAGGTTGCGAGCCAGTGAGGCGGCAACGCTTACCGTTGGCGAAGCGATGCAGGCAACGGGTGGAATCGTTGAGGGGGACGCTTGCCGATTCCGGGAGAACGGTAACGCTGGGAACTTTCTGGGATGGAATCATGATGTTCCTTTCTTGGGATACCCCCGGGCAATTTGGATGAATATCAAAAGAAAAGACTTACGAAATTTGCATTTCGTAAATGCGTGATTCTGAAAGAGATGTTTTTAGCTAAGCAAAACGGGAAAGACCGTGCAGGAAAATAAAAGCGGGAGCGAGCTCCCGCAGCCCAACGTAGTTATCTACGAGCTAAAGTGTATCACAAATTATAAAAATGTCAAGAGCATTTTTCATTTTTTTCAAAATGATTGAAGGGAAAGCAATTAGAAGAGAATAGAAGATGCAGAGCCGAAATCTGTCGCCGGGGTAAGAGCTGAGGCACGGAGGACAGAGGACAAGGGAGGAAACGAAACGGGAGGTGGCGTCACTACTGAACAGTGAGATTAGGCATAGGAGGTAGAGCGATGGCATCGGCAAAAGAGACGGGAATACTGACGGTTGCGGCGATTCGGAAGGTGCGGGGAGAGACGCAGTACCTGTTTAACCAGAAGCAGGCGATCTTCACGCTGGCGACGAGCGGGAAGGCGGGGCGCGAGTCCGCGGAAATGCTAAGAGAGGCGCTGCGGAAGAAGCTACCGGTGAAGGCGAGCATCGACACGCACGAAGGGGTGATCCACCGAGCCGGGGAGCCATCGGGGAGGGAGATTGAGGAATTTGAAAAGCTGCACATCCTGCTGGAGAAGCCGGACAAGGGCTTGCGCGTCAATGCTTCCTCGTTGGACCCAACGGTCTTCAACCTGGAGCAGCATCACCGGAGTTTCCGGTGTTTCCGGCAGTGCAGGCGCATCATTCCGAACTATAAGAAGGCGAAGAAGATATTTGATTTCTGCGCCAAGCAAACGTGCAGCCTGGGAGGGCCGTTCAGCGTGTCGCCGTGCATCCCGTTTCAATATGTGATTGACGGCTGCTACGCCCGCGCGCACAAGATGCGCTGGATCATCACACAGAAATATCACTACTGCTGCGAAAAGGTGTTCAGCTTTGCCAATCAGGGAAGCGATACGCTGGCCGTCCAAGCCAACAAATGGGGAAGATGCTGCGTGACGTGGTGGTACCACGTTGCGCCCCTGGTGCGAGTGAGGCTGGGACGATTCGGTGTTCTCCTTCTGGTGATCGATCCGGGGATGTTCGACAAGCCGGTGCTGCTGAGCAGCTGGCTGGCGGCACAGGAAAACAAGGCTTGCAGTGCCAACGCGAACGTCTCGATGTACTCGATCCAGCCGGGATCGGCGTATTGGCCGGACAATCATGCAGGGACTATGTTTGGAACGGACCCCAACTACGTGCAGACCGACCAGACGCTCATTAATTATCGCAACTTGGTAACCTGCTAGCATGTGGTCATGAGCGGGAACGATGCGGAGAGGCGCGGGAATGGTGTGTACCGCGAGATGCGGGTGGCGCACATCCGCGAGGGGGAGGGTGCGAAGTATTGGGAAGTGATGTTTTTGGAGTCCGCGAGAATCTACAAGTTATTCAAGGAAAATCCAGCGTATGAGGAAATTCTGGGGCAATTGCTGGCGGCCCTCGGGAAAAAGGGCACTGTTAAAGTGCGCTGCAGTTCGGCGGAGAGCGATGTTATCGAAGAGGTTCAGGCGCACCGTTCGGCTTGAAGCAACCATCGCAGAGCAGAGCAGGCGAAATTGGGCGGGGGTGGCTCCTCGCGACGGCCCTGTAAGGAGGAACATTACTTAGGAAACGGGCCGGCCATGATGGGCCCGGAGAGCACGGGCTCCCAGGCCTGCTTGCAGTGGGCACATTGGACTTCGCGAGCAGCAGCGTTATTGGCGCCGGAATGGGTGTCCAGTGCAACGGAGTTTTTCTTGCGGCAGTGAGGGCATGTCAGATCGACCAGAACGTTGAGGGGCGCGGTTTCTGTGTCCGCTGGAGCGGGTTGTTCCGGCGCTTGGTGATGGCTTTCTGCGAGCGGTTGCATTTTTTTACCGGCGCGCTTTCTGGCGTACAGTACCTTATCCGCGCTGGCTAGCATTTCCTCTGGCCGCTCGCCTATTTCGTATTGCTTCCATCCGGCGGAGAAAGTGATGGGAATCTCTTTGCCGTGCCAATCTACTTCCAATGAGCCGAGCCGTCCCAACACAAGTTTCAACTGCTGCGAAGTGCACTCCGGGAGCAAGACGAGGAACTCGTCTCCGCCCAAGCGCACCGCCAAGTCGCCTCCCCGAATCACGTTGTTCAGGCGGGCGGCAAATTTCTGCAATACGAGGTCACCGGCTGGATGGCCGTAGGTGTCATTGATCTCCTTAAAATTGTTCAAATCCAAGGTGAGTACAGTCAGCGGGTGCCCTTTGCGCTCCGAGCGAGCCACTTCGGCGGCCAAGCGCTGTTCCGCAAAGCGACGGTTATACAGACCGGTCAATGGATCAACCATGGCGAGATTGCGGAGAAGGTCGGAATGGCCTTGTTTTTCGGCGAGCTGGCGGCGAA
This sequence comes from Candidatus Acidiferrum sp., assembly GCA_036522305.1. Taxonomy (GTDB): domain Bacteria; phylum Acidobacteriota; class Terriglobia; order Acidiferrales; family UBA7541; genus Acidiferrum. The sequence continues at coordinate 34,464 of DATDGB010000091.1, forward strand.
GTCTCTTGATAAGAATGGCTTGAGAAATCACATGGACGTTAAAAAGCACGACCAAGGCGGTGAGACCGAAAACAACATCGACCATGTTGATCCGGAAGATGGTCTCGGCGCCGCGACGCACTGCCGGAAGACTAAAAGCGATGACTGCGAAGGCGAGGAGGAAAACAACAAAAATCGAGTAACCCCAGACCCACCAATCGCGCTTCTCGATTTTCTGAAATTCGCGCGCCAGTTCTTGATCTCTGGCCTCTACAGAAGCGTTGATGGGATGAATGCGGGGGTCACTCATGGGGTGGAAACGAGGGGTAAGACTCCCCCAATTAACTAAGTTAGTCTGTCCTGGATGCGGGGTCAAGAACGTTCCATTTTCGGATTACAGGTTGGTTACTCGGAAGAAAGTGTGGCTTGAATCGAAGGGTCAAGCTACTGGACCACTAACGTATTTGTAATCAGTCACTTACGATTCCTTGTGGAACGGACAAGAGTTTACCTGGCTGGTACCGGCGCTCCATTGGATAAATACGAGAATCCTAAGAAACTTACATTGAGCAAAATATGGTCTCGATCTTCATACTCGTGTTTGCGGCGTTCGCCCTGGTGAAATTCGGAATTTCGCAATGGCGCGCGATTTGGATAACGACCGCGAATCAGCCGCTGTCTGACTCGTTGCAACTGACGGCTGGGATTGACGGAGAACACGTTGGCGCGGGTGACTTCAGCACACTCATGAATTTGTGCAATGAATTGTCTCCTGATTTGAAACGGAAAAGCCCTTGGCTAAAGGAAGTATCGATGTACTACCGCGCGGTTGAGAAATTGGAACACGCCTTCCGAATGAAGCTCCCGGGCATTTCCGGATGGGCAAAGGGTGAAATGCAGATCTGCTCGCGGTATGTGGCAGTGGTGCTTGACCAAAGTCTCTCCATGAGCATGGATCGCCAGTTCGCCACGCACAGCAACTAAGCGCAACCGGCGCGGTTGCAGCGAAGAGATGGCGACGTTCCATCGCCACTACAAGATCAAATAGCAAATAGAAGCCAGCGCCAAGTTAGGGGGCGCGAGGAGCGACTACGCCTAGGTCGGCGATGTTGTCGCCTTTTTTTAGGGAGGGGACGGCGTTGACGTGGAGGACGACGCCCGGGACGGGGGCGCGGGGCTCGGCGATGACTTTGCCGACGTAGTCGGTGATGGTGCCGAGTTTCATGCCTGCGGAGACGTAGGTGCCGCGTTTGACGAGGGGATACCAGATGCCGGGGCCGTCGGCTAGAACGTCTACCAACTTTTCAATCCAGACGGGATTTTCGATGGGGTGTGGATCGCCAGGAAGCATCTTTAGGGCGCGCATGGTGCTGAGGGTGCCGTTGACGAGGAGGGCGAGGTCGTCGGAGTCGACGGTGCCGGCGTGACCGGCTTCGACGACGATGGAAGGCTTGCCGCGGACGGAGGCGGTGTTGTCGAGATAGCGGGTGGCGGCGGGGTCGCTGGGGCGCTCGCGCCAGATGATGATGTGATCGAGGCCGAAGGCCAGGACCATTTCCTTTGAGGTGCGATCCTGGGCTTCGCGGCCGGTGGGACCCCAGTAGGCGTACGGGCGAAGGCTTTCGTCGAGGTCGCCGCCGTGGTAGTCGATGAGATAATCGCAGCGGTCGACGATTTCCTTGGTGATGAGATAGAGGGCGCGGTCGGTTTGCGTGCCGTCGGCTTTGCCGGGGTAGAAGCGGTTCATGCTTTTGTTGTCGATGGGATTGACGTGGGGGACTTTTTGCTCGAAGGACTGGATGTTGATGAGCGGGACGAGGATGACGGTGCCGGTGACTTGGGCGGGGTCGAGCGCGGCGATGAGTTTTTCGATGGCGATGATGGAAACGTATTCAGTGCCGTGAGCGCCGGAGACGAGCGCGAGGACTTTGCCGGGCTTGGCGCCGTTCACGACGACGACAGGGATGCTGGTGGCGGCGTCGATCCCGGCGGGGACTTCGAGGGTGCCGGTGGATTTTTCGCCGGGGGCGGCGGAGGCGGTGCCGACTGTGAAACGGGATTGGGCGAATAGCGAAAGCGGGAAGAACAACGGAATTGCGAAGGATACAAAGTAACGACGCAAAATCATGGAGACTCCTTGGGTTCTTGATTTACCTGAACGGAATACCGCGGTTATCGGCTTGCGTTTGTTGAGGAGGCGCTGTCGATTTGAGAACTGCGGAGAGCCCGAAGACAACAAGCTCATAGAGTCCCACTAGGAAGCCCACCCCGATTACAGCGCCAGTGGCCACCACGCCGAATGGACGTGCCGTGGAGATCATGCGGTCAAATCTCTGTGCCTCGTGTGCCAAAAATTGGTCGCGCCCTGAACGCCGCCATTTTTCGTAATCGTGATTCATGTAGGCGCCAAAAAGAACGCCGAGCAGAACGACAGCGATGACTCGCGCGATCAGATTCGGATTCATGGCGGCTGACCTCCCCGGATCTTGCGAAGAGATATATCACATTGAATTGAACGTGCAGCGACAAATTGCCAGCGACGATTGCCGACTATGGTCCTACTGTGCTGGGTGGGCGGCCGGTGCAGCCGGTGGCGTGGCGTCGGGTGGACGGGCGGGGGTGCCGTCGCTCTTTACATAGTGGGCGTACCAGGCGAGGTTGCGCTCGAGGCGGTCCTTGAGGTGCGAGGGCGTGGTGAAGCCGTGGTATTCGCCGGGATAGACGACGAGTTCGGTGGTGCGGCCAAGGCTTTTTAGCGCCTGGTACATCTGTTCGCTGCCGATGATGGGAACGTTCCAGTCGATGTCGCCGCCCATGAAGAGAGTAGGCGTGGTGATGTTGGTGATGCGATAGAAGGGCGAGATTTTTTCCCAGACGGCTTTGTTTTCCCAGGGGTAGCCGAGTTCGTAGAAATAGTCTTTCTGGTATTGATCGTGGCCGAAGCCGCTGGAGATTAGCGCGATGCTCGCGCCGGAGATGGCGCCCTTGAAGCGCGTGGTTTGGGCGATGATGAAGTCGGTAGACATGCCGCCGTAGGACCAGCCACCAACGCCGAGCTTATCGGGATCGGCGATGCCTTGCCCAATGGCGTAATCAACCATGGCCATGTCATCCTGAAAATCCTTGTTGCCCCAATCTGCGAAGGTAGCTTCGCAGAATTTCTGGCCGTAGCCGGAAGAGCCGCGCGGATTGGGGAGAAGGACGGCGTAGCCGTTGGCGGCGAAAAGCTCCGCGAGATGATAGAAGGACGAGGTGTATTGGCCGACAGGGCCACCGTGAGGATTGAGGATGGCGGGAACTTTTTTGCCGGGAGTGTAGCCGGCGGGTTTGTAGAGATAGCCGGAGACGGGGGTGCCGTCTTTACTTTTGAAATGAACGTAGTCGACTTGAGCGAGGCGGAGCTGGGAGATGAGGGCGTCGTTGGTTTTGGTGAGGCGAGTGAGATCGGTGCCATTCGAAAGGAAAATTTCATCGGGGCGATCGAGTGAACCAATTTGCGCGGCAATCGAGCCGTCTTTGCCGAGCGAGTAGGAGTTGACGTTGAGGCGGCCGCCGATGGGACGAGCGACTTCCCCGCCGGTGACGGCGATGCGGCAAAGATTTTCCGTTCCATCGTCGTCGGCGATGAAGAAGATGGCGCGACCGTCAGCGGAGAAGCGCGGACGGCGCACGCTGCGGTCGAAGGCGAGGGTTAAAACTTTGGCTTCGCCACCGGTAGAGGGAGCGATGGCGAGGTGGTGCGTGGCGTAGATCATGTCCTTGATGTCGGTTTGGGAGACGAAGGCAATCCATTTGCCGTCGGGGGACCATGACGGGGCACGGTCAGGGCCGGGATTGGTGGTGACTTGGGTGAGATGCGCGCCCTTATCGGTGTTGTCGGCGGCGACGACCCAGATATCGGTGTTGTAGTTGCGATCGGGATCGGGCGTGCTACGGTTGCTGGAGAAAGCTAGCGATTTGCCATCGGGCGACCAAGCAGGTTCGCTGTCGTCGTAGTCCCCGGAAGTGATTTGAGTGACCTTTTTGGCAGCGACATCGAAAATGTAGAGGTGGTCGCGGCGGTGATCGAGGTAGCCGACGGTGTCTTGTTTAAATTGGAGGCGGTCGACAACGAAAGGCGGAGGAGTTTTCGGTTTGGCCGGGGCGGGCTTGTCTTTGTCTTTCGCGGCTTCGGCGTCTTCGGGCTTGGGATCTTGAAGGATCAACACGAGGCGCGTGCTATCGGGCGACCATTCGAAATCGTTGACGCCTTGAGCGACGTCGGTGAGCTTTTGCCCTTCGCCGCCACGGCGATCGAGGAGCCAGACCTGGTTTTTGCCGCCGTTGCGCGCCGAGCTGAAGGCGAGATATTTGCCGTCGGGGCTCCAGCGAGGGTGGCTGGAGGAAACACCTTCGGCGGTGAGTGGGATGGGATCGCCGCCGTGGATGGAGACCGCCCAGAGGCGCTGCTCGTTTTTGTCTTCTTTGAGCATTCTCGTTCGAACGCCGAACGCGATCCACTGGCCGTCGGGGCTCAGTTCGGGCTGAGAGACATCGCGAATCTGGAAATAGTCATCGATGGTGATGTCGCGTGGAGTGGGAGGGGCGGCGGGGGAAGCGGGCTTCGGAGCGGCTTCCTGAGCGAGAGTGGAAACCGAAAGACACAAAGCGAAGGACGCTAGCACGATGCAGCGAACGATTTTCATGCGGATAACTCCTCAGAAGAAAAGATGGAACGCAAACCGGGGGCGTAGTGTAGCAGAGAGACAGGCGGAAACTGAAGCTCATCTCATGAATGCCCCAGCAGAGACAGAAATGTGGGGAGGTGGAGCATTGCAAGAAAGTTCTCCGCATGACGTACAATTTTTGTTACAAAGGCATCTCTGCTTCGATCTTCAAGAGACTCCTGCCACAGTCTTTTGCGCGCAGGCGATCGCCGGCATAGACAGAACGAAAAACGGAGCGTTAAATGTTACGCACAAACTCCAGCCGATCATGGGCCCGCAACGCTGCCACCTTCCTTCACTCGTCGCAGTTGATCGTTAGCGGGAGATGGCGAGCCATTCTTCATCTCTGCGGCGTCTGGCTGATGATAGTTTCGACCACTGGCAACGCCTCTGCGCAGGTGCGGAGCGAGGCTGCCGCGCCCGCGCAGCTCACGATCGATGCGACGCAAATCGTTTCGCCGGTGAGCCCGATGGTATACGGCCTGATGACAGAGGAGATCAATCATTCTTACGAGGGCGGCCTTTACGCAGAAATGGTGCACAACCGTACCTTCCACACTACCTGGGAGGGAGCGCCGCCTTGGGATCTTGTGCTACGTGGCGATGCTGTGGCGAGCAAGTCCATCGACAAGTCGACAGGGCCAAGTCAGGCGTTGCCATACAGCATGAAGCTCTCCGTTGTCTCCGCATCTGCAGACGATGAAGCAGGGTTGACCAATCCGGGATTCTGGGGCTTCGCGCTGCGCCCCAAGATGACCTATGCGGGGTCGTTCTATGCTCGGGTGGAGAATCGCGAAGTGGGCCCGATGACGGTTCGGGTGGTAAGCGACCGTACGGCAGGCGTGCAGGCACAGGCGACTGTGGACCTGAAAGCAGGACCGTGGGCGCGGTATGAATACAAGCTCGTTACGGGAGCAATAGCGACATCATCGGCGAATCACATCGAGTTCACGGTGGCGCACCCCGGCAACGTTTGGTTGCAATTGGTCTCTGTTATGCAACCGACTTTCAATAACCGGCCCAACGGGAACCGTGCAGACCTGATGGAACGCTTGGCGGCAATGCACCCACACTTTTTGCGTTTGCCGGGCGGCAACTATCTGGAAGGCGATACGTTGGGAGACTGGTACAACTGGAAAAAGACCATCGGGCCGCTGGTGGATCGCCCCGGTCACCAGTCGCCGTGGTCCTATTGGTCGACCGATGGGCTGGGTCTACTGGAGTTTCTGGAATGGTGCGAGGACCTGAAAATCGAGCCGGTGCTCGCGGTCTATGCAGGCTACTCGCTTGGGGGCGCCCACGTGGCGCCGGGCAAGGATCTCGAGCAGTATGTGCAATCCGCATTAGATGAGGTGGAATATGTCACTGGCGACACGACCACTCGCTGGGGAGCGGAGCGGGCACGCGATGGGCATCCGGCTCCGTTTCCGCTGCACTATATTGAGATTGGAAACGAAGACGAATTCGACAAGTCTGGTAGCTATGGCGCCCGGTTTGCGCAGTTCGCCGCTGCGCTGCGGAAGCGTTATCCGCAGTACAAGCTGATCGCTACCGATCCGAGTGGCGACAGCGAAACGGCAGTTCACCCAGATTTGTTGGATGATCATTACTACAAATCGCCTTCGGACATGATGGATCTAGTCCACCATTACGACACGGCTGCCAGAACAGGCCCCAAAGTGTTTGTGGGTGAGTGGGCGACGCGTTCGGGAACACCCATGCCCAATTTTGGAGACGCGCTTGGAGATGCGGCTTGGATGACATCCATGGAGCGCAACAGCGACCTGATCGCGATGGCCAGCTATGCGCCACTGCTAGTGAATGTCAGCCCGGGTGCAATGCAGTGGGCGACGGACTTGATCGGCTTCGATGCGCAGAGAACCTATGCATCTCCGAGCTATTGGGCGCAATGTCTTTTTGCGGGGCACCTGGGTGATGGGACAGCACGCAGCACGATTTCCGGCGAGAACAAGCGTTTTTTCTACTCGGCCACGGTGAGTTCGGGAGATAAGGTGCTACACCTCAAGCTGGTGAACGCGTCAAGTGTGGAACAGCCGCTATCCGTTCATCTAACGGGCGTCAACGGCGCGCACAGTGTAAGGATGACGAAGCTGCACGCCGCAAGCTACCAGGCGACAAACTCGATAGAAGATCCGGACGCGATTCATCCTGAAGATTCCACGGTTTCCGTCCCGAACGGCGAGTGGAAGCACACTGTACCGGCGTTCACAATCGAAGTTATCGATGTGCCTATCCACTGAAGGCTACTGGGCCACCAGCGAGAGCGAGCGGATCAGCTATTCGTAGCGTAAGGCTGTCAAGGGATCGAGTTTGGAAGCGCGATAGGCCGGCAGAAAGCTGGCGAGGGCGGCGACGGCGGACAGAGTGACGACCGCCATTACCAGGGTGAGCGGATCGCGAGGCTTCAAACCGTAGAGCAAGGATTTGGCGGCTTGCGCGGCGCCGAGGGCCAAGCCGGCGCCAATCACCAAGCCGGTGACGGTAAGCACAGTGGCTTCGCGAAGAATCATGCGCAGGACGTCGACGCGGTTCGCTCCAATGGCCATGCGGATTCCAATTTCCCTAGTCCGCTGGATCACCATGTAGGACATCACGCCGTAGAGCCCAATGGCTGCAAGGAGCGCGGCCAGAAATCCGAAGAAGCCCGAAAGAGTGGCCATCAATTGATCTTGAAGCAGCGAATTTTGGATGCGCGTTTTGAAAACCATAAACTCAAGGTCGATGCTGGGGTTTACATCGGCGATTGTTTCTTTCATCGAACCGATGAGGCTCGTTATAGGAAGCGACGAGCGGATAAGGATTTGATCGTCCGGGCTTGGTTTTTCTTCCTGCGTAGACGGGAAATACATGAACGGCAAAAATTCCTCGTGCATGTCCTGAAACTTATTATCCGCGGTCACTCCCACAATCTCGTAGAGAGGGCGGGGCTTCCCGGGAGCTTCGTGAATACGGAAGCGCTTGCCAAGAGGATCAGAGACTTTGAGGATTTTGCTCGCAAACGCCTGATTCACGATGGCAACCTTGACCGAAGTGGCGGTGTCGCGCTCATTAAAATCGCGCCCGGCGAGGAGCGGCGTCCCAACAGTCTTAAAATAGCCCGGGCCGAGGAAATTTTCCCAGGCGACGCCGGCGTCCTGGTCGGAACCCTCGTTGATAACGTTGTCATTCCAAGTGCTTCCGCCAAAGGGGACGAGCATAGCGTGGGCGGCGGATTCAACACCGGGGATAGCCTGCACACGCTTTACGAGATCAATCTTGTACTCGGTGTATCGCTCCTCGGGGATTTTCAGGCGACCGAAATCGACACTAGTGACCAGAATTCCGGTCTGTTGGAAGCCAACACTCAGGGTGGTCAAGTTACGCAAACTCCTGACAAAAAGCAGCGCACCGGTCAAAAGGACGACGGAGAGGCCCACTTGCGAGACGATGAGAATGCGCCGAAGGCTGAACCGCTCCCGGCCTCCTGTCGTCCCCCGGCTCCCCGACTGCAGCAGCGTGGCGGGCTCCGCCCGCGTGGCACGCAAGGCGGGCGCCAACCCGAAGGAGACCGTAGTCAGTGCCGCAAGCGCAGTCGTAAACACCAGGACGCGCCAATCCATTCCGAGATTGAGAAAAACCTGATTCTGCTGCGTGCTGATGAAAGCCACAAGCATGCGGCTGATGGCAAACGCCAGAAACAATCCGCAAATCGAGCCACCGAGTGCGATTAACAGGCTCTCCGAGAGCAGCTCGCGGACCATTCGCCAGCGCGAGGCTCCGAGCGCCCGGCGGATAGTGATTTGCCGTTCGCGAGCGCTGGTGCGTGCGAGCATCAAGTTCGCCAGGTTGGCGCAGGCGATGAGCAGAACCAAGCCGGTGATTCCCAGGAGCAGCCACAGAGACGTCTCGGAATCGCGGCGCAATTCTGAAAATCCGGTGCTCGCGGAAAAAGCGCCGAGTTTGTATTGGAGATACTTCTTCGTTCCTTCGGCGTCATAAACGGGCGGAATCGTCTCTTGCAAAATGGCGGGCGTGACCACGAGCATCTGGGCGTTGGCGCGCGCAATGGTCCATCCGGGTTTCAAGCGGCCGATGGTGGCGAGCCACCAAGCGTGACGGAGCGTAAGCCGGTTGTTGCGCGGGCTGAGGATGGGTTCGACGCAAATCGGCACGGCAACATCATAGGTGTCACCTATGGAAATGCCGTTGAAACCTGGCGGCGTGACGCCCATTACTTGAAACGAATTGCCGTCCAGGGTTAGCCGCTTTCCAACCACTGAGGGGTCGCCGGCAAAATTTCGTTGCCAGAAGGCGTAGCTGATGTTTACTCCAGATGCGCCGCAACCCGGTTGATCATCCTCCGGACCAAGCAGCCTCCCCAGAATCGGCTCGATGCCAAGGACATGAAAGAAATCGCCGCTGACGCGGATGCCTTTCGCTTTGCGGACTTCCCCGCCAGTGGCCAGATTGAAACGCTGGTCGGACCAGATGGCGATTTCGGCGAATCCTTCCTGGCGCTTGCGGATCTGCTCCCACATTGGAAAGGTGAGCTGGGAATACTGGCTCGAAAATTGGCCGGAACCCCAGTTGCGGTCTGCGATTCTGATGGTTCCCAACTCCTCGGGGTTCTTCACGGGAATGGTTCGCAGGCGGATGGAGTCGATGAGTTGGAAGATGGCGGTGTTGGCGCCAATGCCGAGAGCAAGGGTCAGGACGGCTACGAGCGTGAAGCCGGGACTGAGGCGAAGAAACCGCAAGGCATGGCGAAGGTCGCGCCAGAACGAGGTCATAGCATCCCCCTGGGTGTATCAGACGACGGGCGAGGCGGAATGTCACGCTGATTCGCAGGTATAGGCGGGGACAGGTGCGGATTGCGGGGGATTTCAACACCGAGAACACAGAGTTCCCAGAGAACGGTGGCGCCCGCTGCGGCGAGCGCCCATAGATTGGTTGATTACGGTTGGTTGCGCGGGGGACGCGGTTTCGGGAGGGGCTTGCGCGGGAGCATTTCATCGCGGTTGGCGGTCATGTAGACGAAGGAGGCGACGATGACGGCCATTTGCTTCATGTCGGGCTGCTGGATGCGCTCGTAGACGTCCATGTTGGAGTGATGCGTGCGCGTGTCGTAGTCCAGTGGGTCTTGGATGAATTGAAACCCGGGGAGGCCCACGGCGTTGAAGGAAAGGTGGTCGGTGCCGCCGGTGTTGCGGATGGTGAGAGTGGTCATGCCGAGATCGTGGAAGGGCTCCATCCACGCGGAGAAAAGTGGGGCGACCATTTCGTTGCCTTGGAGATAGACGCCGCGAATCTTGCCGGTGCCGTTGTCGATGTTGTAGTAGGCGTCGAGTTTGGCGTGCTCGGGCAGGGTCTTGATCACGTTCTTGCCGGCGTCACCGACTTCCGGATCGGCGAAATGCTGCTTGACGTAGGCGGCGGAGCCGAGCAGGCCCTGCTCCTCGCCGGTCCAGAGACCGACGCGAACAGTGCGGCGCATCTTGAGGCCGGTGGTCTTGAGAATGCGCATGGCCTCGAGCATTACGGCGGAGCCTGCGCCATTGTCGGTGGCGCCAGTTCCCCCGTGCCAGGAATCGAAGTGGGCGCCGAGCATGACGACTTCGTCGGATTTGGCTCTGTCGGTACCGGGGATTTCGCCGATGATGTTGAAGGAATACAGATCGTCGTCATAGAACTTGTTCTGGATATCGAGCTGCATGGTGACGGAAACTTTCTTGTCCAGCATGCGGTAGATGCGGCCATAGTTTTCGCTGGCGATAGCGATGCGCGGAGGAGCTGGGGGATCTTTCTCTTTGTCGCGTCCGCCTCCTTGCTGCACGAATACCGTTCCGTCATCGCTTCGCGATGGTTCGATCCAGGCGGCGACGCCTTCTTCGAGCAGGAATTTCTGTACTTTGAGGTTTAATTCGCGTTGCGCGCGGAATTGGGCAGCGCGATCTTCCGCGTTCTCCACCGGCACCGGCTGCGTGGCAAGCTCCGCCAATTCCGCCTCCGTGTAGCGGCGGGCTTGCGGCTCGAAGCGCTCGGGATTCTCAGGGATGGCGGCGGTCAGGACAAACTTTCCTTTGAGCTGTCCACGGTACTTGGCAATGTCTTCTTCTTTCAATATGGGTGCCAACATAGCGTCGGCGGTTACCGGACCGTTGGTCCCGGGCGTCCAGGCTTTGGGATAGGCAATGAGGGGGAACGGCCGGGGAGAAATAACCTGTGCGGAAAAGCGTTCGTTGGACCAGCCACGGCCGAAGGGTCCCCAAGGCTCCAGATGGACGTTGGCGAGCTGCCATTCCTTCATCTTGCCGGTGGTCCAATTGGCTGCCTCTTTGATGTCTGGCGAATTAGTCAGACGGGGACCGTAAACGTCCGTTAGGTAACTCATGATTTCCATTACCTTGGAATTGTTAAAGCCTTCTTCCTTGATCTGGTGGATCGCGGACAAATCGACCTGACTCGGGGACTGCGCCGCCAAAGGTAAAACCGCCAACAACACCACGAATACCGTTACCACACTCGCATGCTTTCGCACCATCACCCTCCGACCGCCGTATTTAGATGCTTAGCTTATCTGGAAATCGCCCAAGGGAAGCACTCGCTTTGGATGGGACGCCGCCGATCCCGAATCGGTTTCACCTGTTCCCAACAATTGCCCTTCACCCATTCGACGGGCAATTGCGTCACTTCGTGGGGAGCAGACATGGCTCGGCTGTTGATAACTGTGAGCTTGTCTTGTCGCCGGATCATAGCCAGCCCTGCCCTCCACGCCCCGGCCCCGCTTGGCGTCCGTCCGCAGGAATAAACTGCGGGACATGATCGATTTCCGCTTGCGATTCGCGCATGAGTAAGTAGGACGGATTGGGGAGGCTCTTGAAAGCCTGGGAGGTTTTAGAACCATTGGAAATGATCCACGAAGCGATCTTTCTCATTCGTGCGACAAACAACGAAATGACATGACATCCCCTTCGAGTCCTGCTTTGTCGCTTGTAATGTTGCGCTGGTCCTTTTAGCTTTTGCCATAGAACTATACTCGCCAACCAGCCTGGAGGAGGTTCACTGTGAAGCCACTCGGTGCGCTTTTTCTCATCTGTCGCCCCGCGAACTTTTCGGCGGCAGCCAGTGCGCTTACTCCTGCCATTGACGAGAGGCCCTGATCAGAAGCTGAACAAATGCCCCTTTCGGACATCACCGCCGCTGCTTCCTCGATCCGCGTATTCTTGCTGATTGAGAACCGTCTGCTGCGCGAAGCGCTGTTTCGGCTCTTCCGCAAGCATTCCGAGATTCTTGTTGTCGGGCAGGGCGGACAAACGGACTTGAATCTTCGGCAGATACTCGATAAGCGCGTCAACATTCTAATTGTCGACTCAGTTGCGTTCAACCGGCTCGAGGCGAGCATTGTTATCGAGAATGGCCCGCAGCAGGCCGCTTGTAAGGTCATCCTCCTGGGGATGGAATCCGATGAGGATCAATTTATTGCAGCTGTCCGTTCCGGTGTAACCGGCTTTTTATTGCAAGATGCATCTGCTTCTGATGTCGTTTCCGCCGTCCGAGCGGTCGTCCGCGGAGAGGCCATCTGCCCTGCACAGCTTTGCTCCACGCTATTCCGTTTCGTGGCTCAAAGAGCCAAAGAGATCCCGCCCCAAAACTCAACTTCAAAGCCCGATCTTACCTTGCGCCAGCAGCAATTGGTCACACTTGTCGCCAAAGGTCTCACGAATAAGGAAATCGCTTCGCACTTGAATCTTTCTGAGTTTACGGTGAGGAATCACATCCATCGCATTATGAAACAAGTAGACGCCAGTAGCCGAAGTGAAGCTGTAGAGACAATCCGCGCCTACGGCTACCAGATCAGTCTATAGGGGCTTCACGCCGCATCTGTAAGTTAGCTTATGGTCGACGACGTGTAAGTCTCAGCCGACCTTGCGGTTCACCTGCCTGATAAAGCCGGGTAATCGGAAATGATCGCTGGGGAGTTTTACACTACTGGCCAGATTTAGGGGCCGCTTGGGGGCGCGCTGGTGTCGAGCCTCCTCTCACGTAATGACCGTACCAGGCTAAGTAGCGCTCGAGACGGTCCTTGATATGAGAGGGAGTCTTGAATTCGTGGCACTCGCCGGGGTAGACGACGAGTTCGGTGGTGCGGCCGAGGCGCTTCAGGGCTTGGTACATTTGCTCGCCTCCTAGGATGGGGACGTTCCAATCGATTTCACCGCCCATGAAGAGCGTGGGGGTGGTGATGTTGTTCACCCGATAGAACGGAGAGACGTGCTCCCAGGCGGCTTTGTTGTCCCAGGGGCGGCCGAGTTCGGCCTCGTAGTCGCGCTGGTAGTGGTCGTGGCCGTACAAACTGATGAAGAGGGCGCTGCCTGCGCCGGAGATGGCGGCTTTGAATCGGTTGGTCTGCGCGAGAATGAAGTCCGTGGAGATGCCGCCGTAGGACCAGCCACCTACGGCTAGTCTTTCTGGGTCGGCAATGCCCTGCTCGATGGCGTAATCGACCATGGCCATGTCGTCCTGAAAGTCCTTGTTGCCCCAATCGGCCCAGATGGCTTTGGCGTAGTCCTGGCCGTAGCCTGTGGAGCCGCGGGGGTTCGGGAAGAGGACAGCGTATCCGTTGGCAGCAAGGAGTTGCGGCAGATGATCGAACTCGGCGTAGTAGGCCCAAACGGGGCCGCCGTGGGGTCGGAGGATGGTGGGGTACTTTTTGCCGGGGACGTAATCGAGGGGCTTATAAAGGTAGCCGGAGACGACAGTGCCGTCTTTGCTTTTGAAGTGGACGTATTCGCCATAGGTGAGCTTGAGCTGACTGATGAGGGCGTCGTTGGTGTGGGTGATTTGGGTGAGTTTACCGTTGGGAATGGTATAGAGCTCGTCGGGGCGGTCGAGGGTGGCGATTTGGGCGACGAGGTCCCCGGTTTTGGCAAGGGAGTAGTCATTGACCATGAGACGGCCGTTAATCGTGCAGGCCCAATTGCCAATCGACCAGGGTGGCTTCGCAAACGAAGTTGGCAGCTGGCACAACTGCTGTGCGCCGTCATCGTCAGCAATGAAATACACGGACTTACCATCAGGAGAGAATCGGGGTTCTGAAACGTTGCGGTCCAGAAAGAGCGTGAGAACACTCGCCTCGCCACCGGTGGCAGGAGCGATCGCCAAATGATGGGTGGCGTAATCGAAGAGGTGGGGATCGAGCTGGGTGACGTAAGCGATCCACTTGCCGTCGGGCGACCATGCGGGGGAGCCGTCGGCGCCGGAGTTGGTGGTGATTTGGGTGAGATGGGCGCCCTTGTCGGGATTATTTGCGGCAACCACCCAAATGTTTGTGTCGTAAGTGGCGTCGGGGTCGGGCATGGAGCGATTGCTGGTAAATGCAAGGAACTTGCCGTCGGGAGACCAGGCAGGCTCGGAGTCGTCGAAATCGCCGGAGGTGATTTGCGTGATGGACTTTGACGCTAAGTCGAACACATAGAGGTGGGTTCGGCGACGATCCAGGTAACCGATTTCGTCGAGTTTGAATTGCAGGCGGTCGATGACCCAGGGTTTTTGGGTCTTGGATTTTTTGTCCTTGTCAGAGGAGGTACCGTCCTTTGTGGACTTTTCCTTGGCGGCGTCGAGTTCCTCAGGGCTGGCGTCGCGAAGAATTAGCACAAGATGGCGGCTGTCGGAGGACCAGGCGAAGTCTTCGACGTCCTGCGGCAAGTCGGTGAGGCGCTCTGCCTCTCCTCCCATCCGGTTGAGCAGCCAAACCTGGGTTTTGCCTTCTTCCCGGGCGGAGAGGAAGGCGATCAGCTTGCCATCGGGGCTCCAGCGCGCGTGAGAGGAGGAATTGCCCTCGGCGGTCAAGGCGAGGGGGGCGCCTCCGGCGGTTGGAGCCATCCAAATGCGCTCTTCGTTTTTGTCTTCCTTGAGGAGGGCGGTCTTGACGGTGTAGGTGACCCACTTCGCGTCGGGACTCAGCTGGGGGTCGCTGACAGCGCGAATTTGGAAATAGTCGTCAATGGTGATCGCGCGGGGGACAGGCTGTTGCGCGAGAGCGAGCGGAGCGAGTACTAGAACTGTCGACAGAACGGTAAGACGAAACGAAAGCTTCATTCGCGAGCACCCCTTAGGCGATTGTGCGAGTAATAGGCAAACAAAAAAGTTTAACACAAGCCCTTTGGCAGACGGCGCGAGCGGAGAAGCGGGGAACTGCGGCGCAGGCTCGTTGGGCAGGTGTTCGGATAGTACGAAAGTACGGTTATCCAGAGAGAAAAAATTTTCGCCCAGCCTCATTTTTTTCTTGCATGCAGGTGTGAGTCTTGTATTCTGCGGATGCGAACTCGTTTTACCACAGCGGCGAGAGCGAGTTTCCCTTAGGAGGACGAGAGTAAAAATTGAGTTCTTTATCCCTTCCCACCCAGCTACCTTCCCGCGCAATTCCAACAGCAAGAAAGAGAGCCGCTAAGCTTACGCTCTGGCCGCTTGTGGCCGCGACGTTTTTCATGGTGTCTGGCGGAACGTATGGGACGGAAGAGATTATTCACGGGGCGGGATACGGGCACGGGATATTGATCCTGTTGTTCCTGCCGGTGCTGTGGTGCTTGCCAACGGCGTTCATGATCGGCGAGCTGTCGAGCGCGTTGCCGCAAGAAGGCGGCTACTACGCATGGGTGCGTCGCGGCCTGGGAAATTTCTGGGGCTTTCAGGAAGCGTGGCTCTCGCTGGCTGCCAGCATCTTTGACATGGCGATTTATCCGACGCTGTTTGTTTTTTATTTGAAGCAGATGTCGCCTTGGTTTGGAGTTGGGAATCATGGTGTCTACGCAGGACTGTTTGTGGTGGTGACTTGCGCAATTCTGAATCTAGCCGGCATTCGCGTAGTGGGAATTACTTCGCTGTGGCTTTTCTTTCTGCTGTCGGCGCCGTTCGCGCTGATGGTGGTAATGGCACCGCTGGAGATGGGAGCGTTGGCGGAAGCGCATGCCGCGCCGACGGGTGCGGGGCTGGGGTTGCTCGGCGGAGTCTTGGTGGCGATGTGGAATTACATGGGCTGGGACAATGCGTCGACGATTGCGCAGGAAGTGGAGCGGCCCCAGCGGACTTATCCGAAGGCCATGATTGCGGCGGTGGTGCTGGTGGCGCTGACGTACGTGCTGCCGTTTGCGGCGGTATATTTGACGGGCATCCCCGCTTCCCTGTTTGGAGAAGACGGCTCGTGGGCGACGGTGGCGGGGGTGATCGGCGGAAAGTTCATGGGATTCGAATGGCTGAAGTTCCTGATCGTGCTCGGTGGGATGATGAGCGCGTTCGGAATGTTCAACGCGCTGGTGCTGAGCTATTCACGGCTGCCGCTGGCGATGGCGCGGGACGGCATGCTGCCGAAGTTTTTTGGCAAGCTAAGCGCGAAGACCCAAGCGCCGTGGGTGTCCATCATTTTCTGCGCGACTTGCTGGGGGCTGTGCCTGGGGCTCGGGTTCAAGCGTCTGGTAACGCTGGACATCATGCTGTACGGGCTTAGCCTGATGCTGGAGTTCGTGACGCTGGTGGCGCTGCGCATCCGCGAGCCGGAGTTGAAGCGTGGTTTCCGCGTGCCGGGCGGATTGCCGGGCGCGATCAGTTGCGGGATTTTTCCGCTGCTTCTCCTGAGCCTGTCGATGGTGGAAAGCAATCACGAAACCGTGCTTGGGATAAACGGCCTCCTATTCGGTGTGCTCATTATCTTGGGCGGGTTCCTAACTTACTTCGTCACGGGTAAATTGAAAATTCGGCAGACCAAGCCAGTGGTGCCGGAAGAAATCGAAGAGTTGGAGACAGCATAGGCGATTTTCACTTTCACCGATTCCCTGCCGCCCGGTTCAAAAGAGCCGGGCGGTTTTTTTTTGTGCGCTGGGATATACTCAGCAATCTTTGGGGGAGATTGCCCTCTGCCAGGAGATTCCAAACGTGAACTCGCGCCGCGTCGCTATCGCATCTGTATCGATTCTATTCGTGCTCTGTGCTTCGATCCGGTTGTTTGCGGGACCTGAGGCGCCAAAACAGTTCGATCCAAAATTATTTCAGGAGCTGCGGTGGCGATCGATCGGGCCATCGCGCGCGGGGCGCGTGCTGGCAGTGACGGGTGTGCGGGGGCAGCCGGAAGTTTTCTATTTTGGAAGCGTGGGCGGGGGCGTTTGGAAAACGAATGATGCCGGACGGACCTGGAATCCCATCTTCGATTCGCAGACGATTGCGTCGATCGGGGCGATTGCCACTGCGCCATCGGACTCGAACGTGATTTACGTGGGCTCGGGTGAGGCCGATATGCGGTCTTCGATTTCCTACGGAAACGGGATGTACAAGTCCACGGATGGGGGTAAAACGTGGATGCACATCGGGTTGGAGGATTCGCGGCAGATCGGGCGAATTATTGTGGACCCGCGGGACGCGAACAAAGTTTTCGTAGCGGCGCTGGGCCATGCCTACGGGCCGAACCAGGAGCGCGGAGTGTTTCGTTCGAAAGATGGCGGGAAGAGCTGGCAAAAAATTCTTTTTAAAGATGAAAACACGGGCGCGATCGATCTGGCGTTCGAGCCGGGCAATCCAAAAGTAGTTTATGCCGCGATGTGGCAAACACGAAGGCCGCCGTGGAGCATCTATCCGCCTTCGTACGGTCCGGGGAGCGGGCTGTACCGCTCGAATGATGGCGGCGATCATTGGGAACAAGTCAGCGGGCATGGATTGCCTTCGGAAGGCCTCGGGCGGATTGGCATCGCGTTTGCGCCCAGCAATCCGCGTCGGATTTATCTGATCGTGGACGCCAAAGAGGGCGGACTCTACCGTTCGGACAACAGCGGGCAGAGTTGGCAACGCGTTTCGAATGACAAACGCGTGTGGGGGCGCGGGTGGTACTTCGGAGAAGTCAGCGTGGATCCTAAAGATCCCGATACCATGTACCTCCCGAATACCACGGCCTACCAATCGCGCGATGGAGGGAAAACGTTCACCGCCTTCAAGGGCGCGCCCGGAGGTGACGACTACCACGAATTATGGATAGATCCGGACGAACCAAAGCGGATGATTCTCGGCTGCGATCAGGGCGCGATTGTATCGCGCAACGGCGGCGAGACGTGGAGCTCCTGGTATAACCAGCCAACCGCGCAGTTTTATCACGTGGCGACGGATAACCAATTTCCTTACTGGGTCTACGGTGCGCAGCAGGACAGCAATGCGATAGCCACGCCAAGCCGGAGCAGATACCTTTCGTTGAATTTTCATGATTGGCGGCCGATCGACGCAGGCGGCGAAAATGGCTACATCGCGCCGGACCCGCTGAATCCGGGCGTCGTGTTTGGCGGCGCGGTGGCGCGGCAGGATTTCCACGACGAACAGGTGCAGGAAATGCCGCCGACGCTGGCACATCCAGGCAAATACCGAAGCACGTGGACTCTGCCGCTGGTTTTTTCGCCGATCGATCCGCATGTGCTGTATTTCGGGTCACAGGTCCTGTTTCGAACGGCGGATGGCGGCAGTTCGTGGCAGGTGATCAGCCCCGATTTGACGCGCGAGGATCCGGTAGTACCGCCGAGTCTGGATGCGGCGACGGCGGCGGATACCCGGAAAGGAAAACGCCACGGCGTGATTTATACGATTGGGCCGTCGTTTGTGAAGGCTGGGGAAATCTGGACGGGAACGGATGATGGGCTGATTCAGCTGACGCAAGATGAAGGGAAAACGTGGCAGGACGTGACGCCGCCGGAATTGACGCCGTGGAGCAAGGTGACGCACATCGAAGCTTCACATTCTGACGCGGGGACCGCTTACGCGGCAGTGGACAGGCATCGACTGGATGACTATCAGGCGTATCTCTATCGCACACGGGATTTCGGAAAGAGCTGGCAACGCGTTTCGAGTGGAATTCCTGAGGGAAGCTTTCTGAATTGCGTGCGGGAGGATCCTGTTCGCAAAGAGATGATCTATGCGTGCACGGAGAGGGGCGTCTATGTTTCTTTCGATGATGGAGACGATTGGCAGCCCTTGCAGATGAATTTGCCGGTGACGTCGGTGCGGGATCTGGTGGTGCACGAAAATGATTTGGTGGTGGCCACGTTCGGGCGCTCGTTTTGGATACTGGACGATGTGACGCCGCTGCGGCAGCTCGACGCGCGCGTCGCCGCCGCGGATGTATGGCTCTTTCGTCCGGAAAATGCAATTCGCATGCGGGCGAATTCCGATCAAGGGACGCCGGTACCAATGGATGAAGCGCTCGCGCCGAGTCCGCCGGAGGGCGCGGCGCTGGATTATTTCTTGAAGGATAAACCGCGGTCGCCCATTCAGCTGGAAATTTTTGACGCAGAAGGAAAACTGGTGCGGCGATTTGCGAGCGATGAGGTCTTGCTGAAGACGGATCCGAACGACGTGCCGATTCAAGTTGAGTGGATACGCGACCCGAAACCACTTCTGGCGGAGACGGGGATGCACCGGTTCGTGTGGGACCTTCATTACGCGCTGCCGAAGGGCGTGCGCAGGTCCTTCTGGGGGCCGGCTGGCCCAAAGGCAGTGCCTGGCGAATACACCGTGAAGCTCACCGCGAACGGCAAGAGCAGCACGCAGCCGCTGGCGATCAAGTTGGATCCGCGGGTGAAAGCGCCGCAAGGTGCACTGGAGCGGCAGTTTGGATTGGCTTCCAAGCTCGCAGAGAGACTGGGTGAAGTGTCAATGGCGATGCAAGAGGCTGGTGAGTTGCAAAAACAGATCGGCGCGCGCAAGCAGGAGGCGACTGGCAAAAGCGACGTAATCTCGGCATTGGAAGGCCTGGAAAATAAGATTAAATCGGTAATGGAAACGGATAGCGATGGCGGATTTGGGCTGTTCGGACTAGCCGCACCTGGCCAAGAGCATGAGTCACTTTCTGAGGTTTCAGCAGCCTTGACCGGTCTCTTGATTATCGTGGACAGCTCCGATCTTGGCCCGGCGTCGGATGCGGCCAGCGCGAGCGCGCAGTGGGAAGTACCCGCGCGGGAGGCGCTGGCGCGCTGGACGGCGTTTCAGAAGGAAGACGTGGCCGGCGTCAATGCCTTGCTCGAAAAAGCCAAATTGAAGAAACTAGCCGTCGAGGAGAGCCCAGCACCACGGTAATTGGTTGACGAGCACGGGCGCAGCATGCTGCGCCCCTAACAAACAGGAAGTGCACCTGAGCGGCAGCGGTGCGTCTCTTTCTCGCTGCACTGGCAACTTTCTGGCGGCGTGTATTGAGGGACGGATTTGGTATGCTGCTCAGGTGGGAAACATTCTCCGAGTAAAATCGCTTTTATTTGTCGGGTTGCTCTCCGTAGCGCTGCTGGCGACGGCCGTGGTCTCTCTATCACAGGCTCCGTCTCAAAGTCAGCAGCCCGCGGCAGCCATACCGCAGTCTCCGGCGACTTCACCGACAATTTCTCCGCCCGCGCCGGGAGCGGCGGCTGGAACGGCGGCTACTCCGTCTGGCGCGCCCGTTCAACAGGGGGTACTCAACGTGGTTGTGCTGGATCCGGCTCATGGAGGAACCGATCCCGGGGCACGGGGCACGGGCGGAATCCGCGAGAGTGAAATTGTGCTGAGTTTTGCGATGGAAATTCGGCGCGCGCTGGAGCAGCAAGGTTTTCAAGTGGTGCAAACACGGCAGGGGAATGAGAATCCTTCGTTTGATGATCGGTCCGCAACCGCAAATGCGCAGCGCGGAGCAGTTTTCGTGACGCTGCACATTTCGTCGACGGGATTGCCGGGTACGGTGCGTGTGTACGTGAATTCGGATTTGGCGCCGGTTGCGGGTTCGAATGGCTTCATCCCCTGGGACCGCGCGCAGGCTCCGTTTCTGCGATTAAGCCGGACATTTGGCGATTTCGTGCAAGGGTTCCTTGCCCAGCGATTCAAGGGTTCGCCGGAGACGGCGCAGACCGCGAGCGTGCGGCAACTTCGGACGACAGCCGCGCCGGCCATCGCCGTGGAAATTTCCAGCGTGACCGTGGAAGACCGCGCTGAGTTGGACCGCATGGCGCCAGGAGTTGCGGATGCCATCGCGCGGGGTGCGGCGGCGTTCAAGCCGTCCTACGTTGTTCCTAGCACATCCGGAGCGCTGCCGTGACGCCACGATGGAAATTTCTTTTTGCAGGCGGATTGGTCTTCATTCTGCTTGTTGCATTAACTTTCGTACCCATTCTCCGCAGACGGATGAAGCGCGCGGCAAAGCTCCAGCAACAGAGCGAGGAACAGGCGCGGCGCGAATTGACGCAACCGATAGCGATTAATCCGGGTGATCCCCGCGTGAAGACCAAACTTTTCTGGGCCTCGGATACGATCGATGCCACGCTGGTGCCGGTGAGTGTGGACCTGCCTCTCTCGAATGATCCGGTGCTGCGGTCGAAACAGGTTCTGAACACGCTGCTTGCGGGGCCTGTGGATGCGGAGTTGCGCACGCTGCCGCCGGATGCTTTGCTGCTGGCGTTTTATCTGCTGCCGGATGGGACAGCCATCGCGGATTTTTCCGAAGCGCTGGCAAATTCCGTTCCTTCCGGGATTGCGAGCGAGCAGTTAGCGGTAAATTCCATCACGCGGACGCTGGAAGCGAATGTGCCGCAGGTGCAGCGGCTGAAGATTCTGATTCATGGACAGGAAGTGGAAACGCTCGCGGGACATTTGGATTTGACGGGGGCATTTGTGGTGAACACGAAACCAGCGCAAACGCCAGTGCAGATCGCGCCAATTGCACCTGGCGCCGACAAAGCGGCGGCGCCGGCGCCCGCTCCCGCACCTGCTGCGTTGACACCTGATAAAGCGCCCGGCAGGGTGGCGCAACCGGAGCGCAAGCCTTAGAATTCTGGAACACTGAAGTGCTGACCACTGGAGGAAGAGTGCGAGTTGACGGCCGAAATCCGGACCAGATGCGTCCCTTGAAAATTACGCCAGATTTTATTTCCACGGCCGAGGGAAGCGTGCTCATTGAACTGGGAAATACGCGGGTGATCTGTACGGCCACGGTGGACGACGGAGTGCCGGGATTTCTGAAGGGCAGCGGCAAAGGATGGGTGACCAGTGAATATGGAATGCTGCCGCGCGCGACCGAGGAGCGGACGCCGCGCGAGGCGGCGCGGGGAAAACAATCGGGACGGACGTTGGAAATTCAACGTTTGATCGGCCGCTCGTTGCGAGCGGTGACGGATCAAGAGGCGCTGGGCGAGCGAACCGTGTGGATCGATTGTGATGTGATTCAGGCGGATGGTGGAACGCGGACGGCGTCGATTACCGGAGCGTTTGTGGCTCTGGCGCTGGCGTTCGAACGGCTGACCGCGGCAGGAATCTTGAAGAGTTCGCCGCTCATCGATTCGGTTGCGGCGACGAGCGTTGGTATTGTGGACGACCGCGCATTGCTGGATCTCGCGTATGAAGAAGATTCGCGGGCGGAAGTGGATATGAACGTGGTCATGACCGGCGACGGGCATTTTGTGGAAATTCAGGCGACGGCAGAGGGACGCGCGTTTTCCGGAAGCGAGATGCAGGATCTGCTGGCGCTGGCCGCAGCGGGGATTCGCCGCTTAACGGAGGAACAACGCGCCCTGCTGCCCGTTAAATTCAGTGCGCGCACACGCTAAGCTTTTTCTCGCGTCTTCCAATCCCGGTAAGCTCGCGGAGTACAGGGCGCTTGCGGCTGCAACATCTCTCCCCATTGAACTTGCCTTACTGCCAGATTTCGACGCGCTTCCCGCATTTGAGGAAAACGCCCCGACTTTTGCGGAAAATGCGGCGGGCAAGGCGCTGCACTACTCGCGGCAAGGGAACGGGCTGGTGTTTGCAGACGACTCGGGCCTTGTCGTGCCATCTCTCGGCGGTGCGCCGGGAGTTCATTCTGCAAGATACGCCGGGCCGCGGGCGACCAATTCACAAAGAATCGAAAAGTTGTTGCGCGAGCTGCGTGGCAGAACTGGAGCCGAGCGTGCTGCGCACTTCATTTGTGCCATTGCTTTAGCGGAACGAGGCCGAGCGATGGCCATCGTCACGGACCGCGTTGACGGAGAAATCCTTGAGGCACCGCGTGGATCGGGCGGATTTGGGTACGATCCGGTCTTCTACTTCCCTGCTCTGCAGAAAACGTTTGCGGAGATTTCTGCTGAAGAAAAGAACCTGCGGAGCCACCGAGGGAAAGCTTTCCGGCAATTGCTCGCGGCGCTTTCCTCCATGCTATAGTTCTGGCTCCTATGGCTACGAAATCGAAGAAAAAGCCTGTGGCGAAAAAGAAATCTGCTCCGGCAAAATCGAAAACCGCGAAACCGGTCAAGAAAAGCAAACCGGCACATGCAGCGGGAACGGAACCGCAGCGCGTAGCGGCAATCCTCGCGAAACTGGACGAAGCATACGGAAATGCGACGTGCGAGCTGAAGCACGAAAATGCGTTTCAACTGCTGGTCTCCACGATTCTTTCGGCGCAGTGCACTGACGTGCGGGTGAACCAGGTCGCCGAAACTCTCTACAAGAAATATCCGGATGCGAAAGCGTTCGCCTATGCGACTCCGAGCGAATTGGAGCAGGATATCCGGCCGACGGGGTTCTTCCGGAACAAAACGAAATCGGTGATGGGCGCGAGCAAGGCAATCCTGGAAAAGTTTGGCGGACAGGTGCCGCGGACGATGGAAGAAATCCTCACTTTGCCGGGCGTGGCGCGGAAAACCGGAAACGTGGTGCTTGGCACGGCGTATGGAATCGCCAGCGGGGTGGTGGTGGACACGCATGTGCTGCGCCTTTCGAACCGCCTAGATCTGTCGCGGAATGAAGATCCGAAAAAAGTCGAACAGGATTTGATGAAAATCATTCCGCAAAAAAAGTGGATCCAGTTTTCCCACCAACTGATCTGGCACGGACGCCGCATCTGTCACGCGCGCAAGCCGAAATGTATTGAGTGCAATATGGAATCGCTGTGCTACGCGAAAGACAAGACGGTCTGAGGTACGCTCCCATGAAGAAGCCGTGATGGGCCCCTCAGTTCTACCGGGGTTTCTTGGCGGGAGTTGGATTCGTGCCGCTCGGCGGTGAACTGGGCGGCTGCGCATTGACGGGCGGATGACCCGGGGGCAGCGCCCCCTGAGCAGTCGAGCCGGCGGGATTCACGATATCGCTGAAGTTCGGCATGCCGCTGGAATGCACATCAGGATTCTGATGAGGATTCTTACTGGTGTCTGGATGCTGAATCATCCCACCGGTGGGCTGCGATTTCTGGACTACCCAAACGCCATCGCGTTTTTCCAAATTGTAAACGACCTGCATGCCCGCCCCAGCAGGCGCACCGGTCTTGGGGCGGAAGACAACCTCGGCGTGCGCCTGGTGGCCATTGATGGAAACGTTTCGAATGTCCATATCCATGGCGCTCATGTTGAGAGTGCCCACGCCATTGAGGTGCTGCAGTATGCCAGCGCGGATGGCATTGTTGTCGCTCGCCTGCTTCTTGCAACCGTCGGACAGAATCAGCACTGCGAACAGAGCTAGCCCGAGTGCAAAGCGTACCACACGAGAAGGCACTCTAACTGTGGGCAGATGATTCATGTCCCAATCTTACGCGGACCTCAGCCCGTTGGGAACCATCGGCAGGTTGTTGAGGCGAACGCCACTGGCATCAAAAATGGCGTTGCCGATGGCCGGCGCCACCGTCATGATCGGGGTTTCGCCGGCGCCCGCGGAAGGAAGGTCTTTTCGATCCATGAGGATCGCTTCGATTTCCGGCACGTCGCGGAAGCGCGGCACGCGATAGCTTGCGAACTGGGGATTCGTGATGCGGCCGTTCTCAAATTCGATGGCTTCGAAGAGCGCTCCGCCTAGCCCCTGAATCATCGCGCCCACGACCTGGTTGCGCAGGCCATCGGGGTTGACGATGGCGCCGCATTCGAATGCTTCGACCAGGCGCACGACGCGGACTGCGCCCGATTTCTTGTCCACGGCTATTTCCGCGCACGTCGCGACGTAGCTGCCCTTCTCGTCACCGCAGGCAACTCCGAATCCTTGCCCCACCTGCGTTTTCTTGCGCGGCCACCCAAAGGATTTTGCGGCCGCCTCCAGCACCGCGCGCATGCGTGGATTGGCGAGATTTTTCATGCGGAAATCGAGCGGGTCCATTTTCGTCACGCCTGCCAGGGCGTCCATGTGCGTTTCGCGTGCGAAGTGATTTGCGGTCGCCGCCAACCCGCGATAGGAACCACTCCGCAATATCAACGGCACGGCATGATATTCCGTCCGCTGATTCGCGACGACGTAGGGAGTCTCGATCCCCGACGATCCGGAATGATAGTTGTGAAATTCCCAAGCGGTCAGCCTCCCGTCGCCGGAGATGCCGCTTTTAACTTCGATCACGCCTGCGGGCCGAAAATATGCCCAGGTAAATTCCTCCTCGCGAGTCCACACGACTTTCACGGGACGCCCGGCAGCGCGCGCCAGCCGGGCGGCTTCGATCGCCGCATCGCTCGTGTGCTTGCCTCCGTACGCGGAGCCCGTATCCGGCACAATCACGCGCACGCTGCTTTCAGGAACATGAAATACGGCGGCAAGCTCGTCGCGGTTGGCAAAGGGCCGCTGCGTGCCGGTCCACACGGTTAATTTTCCTTCGGTCCATTGAGCTACAGCGGCGCGGGGCTCGAGCGGAGCATGCGCGATGTAGGCTACGTTGTACGTGGCGTCGAGCCTGTGCGCCGCGCTTGCCAATCCCTCTTCGACGGAGCCTTTCTGCCCCCGATTGCGATCATCGGATTTCGCGGTCGCATTCTGCTTGAGATAAGAAAAGATTTCCTTGCTCGAAATCTGCGGCACTTCTTTCCATTGCGTATGGATGGCATCGAGGGCGCGCTGAGCTTCGTGCGCACTGAGCGCGGCGACGCCGACGAAGTCTCCATCACGGACGACGACTACGCCAGTCATGGCCTTCGCCGAACTGTCATCAAAGGAGGTGAGTGTCGCGCCGAACGATGGGGGGCGCAACACTTTGCCGTGCAGCATCCCGTCGGGGCGCAAATCGGGCGTGTACTGATGTTTGCCGGTCACAAACGCCCGGTCGTCCACTTTCGGTATGGCTCTTCCGGCGATCGTCCATTGGGATGCCGGAGTCATGGGATCTTCGGCGGGGAGATTTTGTGCAAGGGTCTTGCCACGCGCGAGTTCCGCATACTTCAGGGACCGGCCCGATGCGGGATCAGTGACTTTCGCATCAGCGGCAACCAATCCTTCTGGAGGGACGCTCCATTCTTTCGCGGCTGCCGCCACAAGAATATCGCGCGCGGCGGCGGACACGCGCCGCAACTGAGGCGAGATTGTCGGCGTGGTGCGGCTGCCAAAGGTGCCCATATCAAAAGGCGTCAGCGCTGTGTCAGCCGTCAGCATGCGAACGCTTTCAAATGGCACGCGCAACTCATCAGCGATAGTTTGTGCCAGAGAGGTACGGATGTTTTGGCCGATCTCGGCCTTTCCAGTAAATCCCGTAACTGTGCCGTCTTCCCCGACATGCAACCACGCGTTGATGTCCTTCGGCAGGTCTTCCATGTGGAAACTGCGATGGCCGGGAGCTGTCTCCTGTGAGGCAACCGCATCTTTTGCAATCGCAAAGACTGCAATGCCTGCGCCAAGAATCTTGAAGAAGTCGCGTCGCGCCAATTCGAATTGATGAATGGGAGAAGCGCTGAATTCGTAGCGCTCCGGTTCGGCAATAAACTTTTGCGTGCCCCCGCTCATCGCCCGTGCCCCTGCAACATCTTGGCTGCTTGGCAGACGGCCTCGACGATGCGCGGATGCGTCCCACACCGGCACACATTCCCTTGCAAGTACTGAACAACCTCCGCCTGACTGGGATTCGCATTCGTTTGCAGAAGCCCCACGCTGCTCATGATCATTCCGGATGTGCAGTAAGCGCACTGGAACGCGCCCGCATCGAGAAACGCCTGCTGTACCGGGTGTAGGCGGCCATCTTTCTCGAGACCTTCAATAGTTGTGACCGGTTTCCCGGCGGCTGCTCTCACGGGAATCTGACACGAGCGACGCGGCGCTCCCGCAATCAAAACCGTGCAAGCGCCGCACTGCCCTTCCCCGCAGCCATACTTGGTCCCGCTCAAAAGGAGTTCATCGCGGAGTACGTACAAGAGGGGCGCATTGGGAGGGTAGCGGACCGGATAACGCTTGCCGTTGACTTCGATTTCGATGGCCATCGCCGTTGACCCTCCTCACAAAAATTCTGCGCTGAATCAATGTTTGTGGCAAGTGTCGCAAGCGGTTTTGGCCTGATTCATTTCGTGGCAACGCAGGCACTTACACATGGCGTGACGCCAGTGACTTCCGACATCGGCTAGCACCAAAGCGTCCGATCCGCAGACAGTTTAGGAGGCCTCTTCAAT
Organism: Candidatus Acidiferrum sp.; assembly: GCA_036522305.1. Taxonomy (GTDB): domain Bacteria; phylum Acidobacteriota; class Terriglobia; order Acidiferrales; family UBA7541; genus Acidiferrum. The sequence continues at coordinate 61,504 of DATDGB010000091.1, forward strand.
CCACACGGTCTTGATGTTTGTGAATTCGCGGATTCCATGGGCCCCCAACTCCCGCCCATGCCCCGACCATTTCACGCCTCCGAACGGGATCCGCGGATCGGACATCACCATGCGGTTGATAAACACCATGCCGGATTCCAGGTCATTGATGAAGCGCTCGCGCTCATTTTTATCGTTGGTCCAGGCACTTGCTCCCAGGCCGAACCGGCTGTCGTTCGCGATTCGGATGGCATCATCCAGGTCCTTTGCGTGGAACACGCTGGCCACCGGCCCAAACAGTTCCTCTTTGTGCGCTGGCGAACCGAACGGAATATTGGTCAACACGGTCGGGGCATAAAAATTTCCCGGACGATCCAGCGGCTTGCCGCCCGTCAGAACTTTCGCGCCCGCCTCGACTGTCTTCTTCACATCGCGGTCCAGATCGGCCAGTCCGTCAGATGTCGAAAGCGGGCCAACTTCCGTCTTTTCATCGAAGGGATCACCGACTCTCAGCGCTGCCATCTTCTCGGCAAATAAGCGCTCGAATTTTTCCGCGATCGATTCGGCCACAATAAACCGTTTTGCCGCGATGCACGATTGTCCGTTATTGAAAATCCGGGCTTTCACCGCCGTTGCGGTCGCCACTTCCAGGTTCGCGCTCGGCATCACAATGAACGGATCGCTTCCGCCGAGTTCCAGCACCACTTTCTTGATTCTTTTTGCGGCGCCAATACCGACTTCAATTCCCGCGGCCTCGCTTCCCGTCAGTGTGGCCGCCATGACGCGCGGATCGCCCAGCACACGGTCGACTTTGTTCGAGCCGATCAGCAACGTCTGGAAAGATCCAGTCGGAAAACCCGCCCTGCGAAACAGATCTTCAATTAGCAGCGCCGATTGCGGAACAATCGAAGCGTGCTTCAGCAGTCCAACATTGCCGGCCATCAACGCCGGGGCCGCGAATCGCAATACTTGCCAGAACGGAAAATTCCACGGCATCACTGCCAGCACCGCGCCCAGCGGTTGGTAGCGGATGTAACTGCGGCTCGCCGTCGTTTCCACGATTTCGTCGGCTAAGAACTTCTCCGCATTCTCCGCGTAATAGCGGCACACCCACGCGCACTTGGCCGCCTCATCAACGGCCGACCGAAAGGTTTTCCCCATTTCAGTCGTCATCACCCGACCGAAATTTTCCCTCTCTTTTTCAAGGATCTCCGCGGCCTTTAGCATCATCTGGGCGCGCTCGGCGAAGGGCACGTGCCGGTATCGCACAAAAGTATCCGCCGCCGTCTGGAGCTTCACTTCAATCTGCGCGTCGGAGAGCGCTTCGAATGTCTTCTCCACCTTCCCGGTGGCCGGGTTGATCGTTGCGATCGCCATATTGCTTCTCCCTCGTGATTCTCCACATTCTACTCGAGACCGGGTTCGCCTGCGGAAGGCGAGTTCAGACGGCAGTTCTAGTTGGAATGGGCAGTTGTGCCTCGACTTCGGCGGTTTCTCCGATTTTGGTTGGACCACTATATCCCAACGATCGCCCCAGTACCCAGCGCTTGGGCGCTCGGCTAAGTCTGACGCGTCTCTGGCGCTTGAAAGGGACATGTATAGTGATACGTTCGCGAGGTTTAGCAGTGGAATTGGATCCGAAGGATCAGAATCCGGTGGATATGTTAAAGAAATTGAAAGAGAAGCAGTGAGAACGGAGGGGCGGACTGAAGTCCGCCCCCACAAGTACTGCAGAATTTATGCCCAGGAGAAACCGTGTTTGGAGAGCGGCAAGGATCGAATGCGCTCGCCGGTGACGGCAAAGATGGCGTTACAGACGGCGGGAAGAACCGGCGGAAGGGCGGGTTCGCCGAGGCCGGTGGGCGAATTGTCAGTCTTGAGGAAATGAACTTCGATTTCGGGCGGCACCTGGTTCATGCGGACCGGGGGATATTCGTGGAAATTGCTTTGGACGGCGCGGCCGGAATCGATCGTGATTTCGTAAGACATTACGGAACTAAGACCTTCGATGATGGCGCCGCGGACCTGATTTTCGGCGTTGCTGGGATTGATGATTTGGCTGCCGACGTCGCCGGCGGCCCAGATCTTGTTGACCTTGATTTTCTTGTTGGCGTCGACGTGCAGCTCGACGACTTCCGCAAAATAGCCGCGATGAGCAAATTGGAAGGCGACGCCCATGGCGGTGTCTTTGGGGAGTTTGCGCGTGCCCCAGCCGGATTTTTCGGCGACGAGTTTGAGGACGCCAGTCATGCGGGCGGCATCGACATCGAGTTCGCCGGGATTTGAAGCGGCTGCTGCGTTGGTTACGCGAAGGGCGTTGAGAAGATCGAGCCGAAACTGGACGGGATCTTTTCCGGCGGCGTGAGCAAGCTCATCGGTGAAGGATTGAAAGACCCAGGAGAAGGCATTGCTGCGAGGAGCACGCAATGCATACGTGGGCACACCGAGGGGCATGAGCGAAGCGCCGAAGAAAAAGTCTGGGAGGAAGGTGCCAGGGAATTCGTTGCCAGGAATGTTCGCGGAGGGAGCAAACTGCTGGCCTTCGCCGAAACTGATGAAATGATTGCGCCAGGCGACGAGTCTGCCGGAGGAGTCGATGCCGCCTTTGAGGTAATGAAAACCGGCAGGGCGATAGTGATCGTGGTGGAAATCGTCTTCGCGAGTCCAAAGAAGTTTCACGGGAACGCCAACTTGTTTGGCGATGGCGCCGGCTTCGACCATGTAATCGTTGGTGAGGCGGCGGCCGAACCCACCTCCGGCGCGCTTGAGATGGACGATGATGTCGTCGTGAGGAATGTTTAGGACTTTGGAGACGAGCAGGCGGCCATTTTCGGGCGTTTGGCTGGGCGACCAGAATTCGAGCTTGCCGTCATGATAGTGGGCGAGGCAATTTTCGGGCTCCATGGGGGCATGGGCGAGGAAGGGATAAGCGTAGGCGGCTTCAACCGTTTTTGCGGCGGACTGGAGAGCTTTATCGGCGTCGCCGTCAGTGCGCACGGTGATGGCTGGAGATTGCTTGGAAAGTTCAGCGGCGCGGCGGGCGAAGCCTTCGCTGCTCTGCTGGGCGGTCGGGCCTTCGTTCCATTTGACCTGCAACTTTTTGCGCGCGGAGTTAGCTTGCCACCAAGTGTCGGCGACGATGGCAACGCCGCAGTGGAGACCTAGCAAATCGGAAGTTCCATCGACGGAAAAAGCGTGGCGCACACCGGGCAGGGATTTGATTTCATCGAAATTGGCGCTGAGGAATTTTCCGGCGTAGACGGGGCACTTTTCGTAGACGGCGTACAACATCCCGGGAAGCTTGAAGTCGATACTGTAGAGATTTTTCCCGGTGACGATGGAGGCGTTGTCCACGCTGTGAATGGGCTGGCCAATGATCTTGTAGTCTTTTGGGTCCTTGAGCTTAACGGACTTTAGATCGGGCGCGGGAAGGGCGGCGGCTTTTTCGGCGAGCGCACCGTAGCCAAGAGTGCGTTTTGTCGGTTGATGAATGACGTGGCCGGAAGAGGTTTGGCATTCGGATTCTGGAACAGACCAAGTTTGCGCCGCAGCAGTGACAAACATCTGGCGGCAAGCCGCGCCGACGCGGCGCAGTGGGTCCCAATTGGTGGGGGTGGAAGTGCTGCCGCCGGCACGCTGCGGGCCGTATTTCGTTTCGTCGAGATCGGCTTGCTCGATGCGGACACCTTTCCAATCGACGTCGAGTTCATCGGCAATGATCATGGGGAGATGTGTTTTGACTCCCTGACCAACCTCGGGATTCTTGGCCATGATCGTGACGATGCCATCAGCGGCGACGCGCAGGAACGCGGTGGGGAGAAATGCGGCGGCCGGGGCCTGGGGTGCTTGCGCAAATATTTCGGCGACCGGATCGAAATGGAGAGAGACGAGAATGCCTCCGCCGGCAATAGCGGAGACGCGAAGAAAACTCCGGCGATCGAGGAGAGGGGCTTGCACAGAACCTCCCTGTTGCTTGCGAGAGCTGCGTCGGGCGGGCGGTACGACCGGCATGGCTGGTATTGTAACGCCGTCCAGGGGAATTTGGTTTCATCGTTTTCGAGGAGCGCGCGCTCGAGGTCGCGGAAGGACGTCAGGTAAAGAAGTGCGTGTAGATTGACGAGTCACGCTGAAAATTTGCGCTGCCCGGATGGGCCACAATGGGGAAAGAATGTCGTGACAGCCTGCGGAGATTTGGGCAGGGGGAATTATAGGAATTGCTCTATAATTAGTCGTTGCTTCATGTCGGGGCGTAGCGCAGCCTGGTAGCGCGCCTGCCTTGGGCGCAGGAGGTCTCCGGTTCAAATCCGGACGCCCCGACCAAACTTTTCAAATACTTAGCCGAGCGATCCATTAGTTTATCCTAGCCTCTGTGCCCATTTTTGTGCCCACTGCTTGTTCGCTGGCGGCCTCCATTAAACCGTTGATGCGGAATGTCTCCAGCTTCGCGGTGGCCAATCGTTCCTGCTCTGCTGCTTGTTCGCAAGCTGCCAACCGTTCCCGTTCCGCCGCTTCTTCACTAGCGGCCACCATTAGACCGTTGACGCGGAAGGTCTCCAACTTCGCAGCGGCCAACCGCTTCTGTTCCGCTGCCGGATGAACGTATCGCATGGTCATCGTTATTGAGGTGTGTCCGAGCATTGCGCTCAGCGTCGGGAGATCGACCCCTGCCGCGACCGCTCGCGTTGCAAATGTGTGACGCAGGTCGTACAAGACAAAATGCGGCTTGATAGCAGCACGGCGGATTGCGGCATTGTGTCCCTTACGCACGGAGGCTATGGGGCGATCCGGGTGTTTCTCAGACGGAAATACATAGCCTCCGTTGGCAGTCTTGGCTCTTCGCTTCAGCGCGGTCCAAACAGTGTCAGTCATGGTGACGGTTTGACGCGCTGCTTTGGTCTTGCCAAATGGGTTGAAAATAGTGCGCGCAACAAAGTCAATGTTCTCAACCCGAATTCGAAATACCTCCTCTGGCCGCAGCCCGGTGTCCAGGATGGTCTGTGCGATGTCTCGTAAGGGTTGGCTGGTTTTTGGAAGATAGGCCAGTTCCTCCTTGAAGCTCACAACTCGAATGCGACCCGCAGACTCTGGCAAATAGGCGACGCCACGAACCGG
>DATDGB010000092.1:0-70674 GCA_036522305.1 Candidatus Acidiferrum sp.
GAAAACTTTGGCGCGCTCCGGCGAGATGCATGGATATGAGATCGCCAATTCTATTCAGCGGATATCGGATGACGTTCTCCAAGTCGAAGAAGGCTCGTTGTACCCCGCGTTGCAGCGGATGCTCATCAAGGGATGGGTGACGGCGAAGTGGGGCACGACGGCTGGCAACCGCCGCGCTCGTTACTACCAGTTGACTGCAGCAGGCCGCAAACAGTTGGCCGTCGAGATGTCGCAGTTCGAACGCGTCATTGGCGCGATCACGCGTGTGATTGAAGCGGTCTGAAAGGAGTTCTGTCATGAACTGGCTGCGCGAAGTCGCAAGGCGACTCCGGATGCTCGTGTACCGGCGCCGATTCGATGCGGACCTCGAAGAAGAGATGCAGCTGCATTTGGAGTTGCGACAGCAGGAACATCTCGAGTCGGGCATGACCGCAGACTCTGCTCGGGCCGCCGCCCGGCGCCGGTTTGGCAACGTAACTGCGCTCAGGGAGAAGAGTCACATGGCGTGGGGCTGGGAATCGTTCGAGAACCTCATGCAGGACGTGCGCTACGGCCTGCGCATGCTGCGCAAGAATCCCGGCTTCACCTCCGTCGCCGTCCTTACTCTTGCCCTTGGCATCGGCGCAAACACAGCGATCTTCAGTGTCGTCAATGGAGTGCTACTCAGTCCGCTTCCCTATAAGAATCCGCAGCAACTCGTCGTCATGAGGGGAAACGATTCGCTCCCGAACGTGATGGATATCCAGAGGCAGGCGCGCTCGTTTTCAGAAGGCGGCGGAATCAACGTCCAGAAGATGGACTACACAGGAGGAACCGAGCCCGTGCAAGTCCGCACCGGACTTGTTGATGCGGGGTTTCTCGAAACGCTGGGCGTGCAGCCGATGCTGGGCCGGATCATTTCGCCCGTTGAAGATACGAAAGGCGGGCCGCGCCTGGCCGTAGCCAGCTATTCTTTCTGGCAAAACTTCCTTGGCAGCGATCCACACGCCTTGGGCAAGGCGATTCCGCTAGGTGGAAACACCTATACCGTGATCGGTGTCATGCCCGCGAGTTTTGCTCCGCCAGCGGAGCATGCCGATGTTTTCGTTTCGCTGTGGGCCGGCGACCCGGGAGCGGCTGCACAACGCGATGTGCACGTCATGCATACGTACTGGCGATTGCAGAGGGGTGTCCCGCTCGCGCAAGCACAGGCGGAGATGGCCGCAATCGACCGCCGGCTCGCGGAGCAGTATCCCGCCGAAGAAAAAGAACGGAAGATGCACTTGGTTCCGCTGCATGAATGGCTGGTAGGAGATGTGCGGCCGGCGCTGCTGGTGCTCTTCGGGGCTGTAGCCCTGGTGCTGCTGATTGCATGCGCGAATTTCGCGAGCTTGCTGATGGCGCGGGAAGTCGCGCGGCGCCAGGAATTGGTGATCCGGGCGGCGCTGGGCGCGGGACGCGGTCGCCTCATCCGGAAAACGCTGACGGAGAGCGCACTGTTGTCCGTCCTCGGCGGCGCTGCAGGGTTGCTGCTAGCGCAATGGGGCACGCGCATACTGCTGGCGCTGAGGCCGGAGAAGCTGGCGCGGCTGAGTGGGATTCACATGGATACGCGCGTTTTGCTGTTTGTCCTGGTGGTCTCGGTGCTGACCGGTGTGGTGTTCGGAGTGGCGCCGGCGTGGGTCGCGGCTCGCGGGGACGTGGCTGAGGCCCTAAATGAGAGCGGACGACGCACGACTGCGAGCGCGGCGGGGCATCGCATACGAAATATTCTGGTCACCTCGGAACTGGCGCTCGCTCTGGTGCTGCTTGTGGGGGCCGGTTTGCTGATCAAGGGATTTTCGCGGTTGCGCTCGCTGAATCCCGGGTTTAATCCCGCGAACGTAATGACGATGTATCTCCAACTGCCCGCGACACGTTATGCCGAGATCCCCAAACAGACACAGTTCCGCCGCGAGTTGCTCGCTCGCTTGAATTCCCTGCCGGGCCTGCAAGCAGCGATGGTGACCGATATTCCGCTCGGCGGGAACTATGTGGACCATGGCTTCGTCATCGATGGGCACCCTCCAGTGGCTGTGGGCGGTGAGCCTGAAGTGCAAACCCTCTCGGTGATGGGCGACTACTTCCGCGTGATGCAGATTCCTCTGCGCGCGGGCCGCGACTTCACCCCGCTGGATCGCGAAGGGCAACCTTTGGTTGCCATCGTGAACGAGGAAGTGGTGAGGGAATTTTTCCCGCACGAGAACCCCATCGGCGCGCGCATTCACTGGGCGCGCGAGACGGAACCTCTTCGATGGATGACCGTCATCGGCGTGGTGGGCGACGTGAAACATTCGGGATTGGATCAACCGACGGATCCCGCTGTGTATACACCTTTTCCGCAGTCTAACGAGATCTGGAGAAGCTTCATGACGCTCGCCATTCGAACGCGGGGCGTATCCTCCGGGCTGGTCGAAGAAGTGAAGAAGCAGGTTTGGAGCCTGGACAGCCGGATTCCGGTGAGCGATGTGCATACCATGGACGAGCTCATGGCTGTGTCGCTTGCGCAGCAACGTTTCAACATGTTGCTTCTCGGGCTGTTCGCCGCGCTCGCGCTGGTTCTCGCGGCCGTGGGAATTTACGGGATGATGGCTTATCGCGTGGGCCAGCGCATGCACGAGATCGGCATTCACATCGCCCTTGGAGCTCAGCGCCGCGACGTGCTGCGGCTTGTGCTGGGTGAAGGAGCGAAGCTCGCATGCTTTGGCATCGGGATCGGGATCGCCGGTGCAATTGTCCTCACGCGGTTGATGACGAGCCTCCTCTTTGAAGTCAAGCCGACGGACCCGGAAACCTTTGCAGTCGTGGCGATCGTGCTAGCCATCGTTGCGCTGGCGGCTTGTTACGTGCCGACACGCCGCGCCATGCGCGTCGATCCGATGGTCGCGCTAAGATACGAATAGTGCTTTTCACAAGCGGCTGGTAATCCTCCCTTAGAACAACCTCGCATGAACGTGTGGGGGCTTGCGGGCATTCTTGCTAATGCCCGAGTCACGGACTAACCGGAAGCTGAGCCACATCTGTCTGAAAGATTACTTGACGGAGCCCTTACAATTCGTGTATAGTAACTGATGTAGAAAGCTGGCCTCTACAGCGGGAGATTCTTCTCCCGCTTTTTTCATTTTAGGGCAGTTTTTCTCCAGAGCCCTCGCGTTTCTCACCGCAAGCGATTGAGCATGCAGTCCAAGCAAATCTTCAAGAGCAGGATCTGTGTCAGAAAAGCAGCACATTTCAAATTCCATCGCCGCGCTCGCAAAGCTGCTTGGGCATACTCCGTCACTCGTGGACTTCGTCGCCCACACAGGAACATGCAAGCATTCCGTGTTCCGGCTCTTTCCCAAGTGGAATGAAGCCGTGAGGGCCGCGGGACTCGAACCGCGCAGGCTGTACGTGCGGCCAAGGGACGAGGAACTCCTGGAAGACTGGGGTGAAGCAGTCCGAAGAAAAGGAGGATTGCCGACGCGGAGTGCCTATCGGATTGAGGGGAGATATTACCCGCGCACCCTGGAAAAGAGATTTGGAGGGTGGACGTCACTTCCAGACGCCTTTCGTAAGTTCGCCAAGGGAGAGCGGAAATGGGCGGATGTGCTGGCGCTGCTTCCCACTTTCTTGCTAAAGAAGGAGAGGCGACAATTGAAACGAGGCGCCTCGACTTCTATCCCGTGGAGCAAAGCAGCGTACGCTTCGTTGAAAGACCGTGTTACTTACGGCAATCCTATCGACTTCCCATGGTTGCGTCATGAGCCGGTGAATGAACAAGGCTGCTGCTCTTTGGAATGCTGGCGAAGGATCTGGGCTACATAATCGAGGCCGCGCAACGTGGATTTCCCGACTGCGAGGCGAAGCGGCGGATCGGCCCGGAACGATGGCAGCGTGTGCGCATCGAGTATGAATTTGAGAGCAGGAACTTTTGGGAACACGGGCATGCGGTTAGCGGATGCGACGTGATTGTTTGCTGGCGCCACAATTGGGACGACTGCCCGAAACACATTGAGGTGGTGGAGCTGTCAGGCGTGATTAAGTCTCTGGCCAACTCAGCGGATTAAGACCAAAAGGGACGCGCTGAAGCGCGCCACTACAAATTCAGCCGAGAGCCGAGCTTAGGAGCGGATCAGGCCCGCGAATTTGCGCGGGTTGTTGTCAAAGCCGGGGAAAACGGGCTTCAGATCCATCACGCCGATGTGCTTGGTGAGAATTTCGCCAACCACCGAGCGGAAATCCGTGGTCAGCGCGAGGTCGCGCCCTTCGTTGAGTTGGTGATCGTTCAGCCCGGGCCACCGGCCGTAGACCTGGCCGCCTTTCACGTCGCCGCCCATGATGAACATGCAGTTCGCGTGGCCGTGGTCCGTGCCGTGATTGCCATTTTCCTTTGCGGTGCGCCCAAATTCGCTCATGGTCACGAAAACAATATTCTGCATGCGGTCGCCGAGATCTTGGTGGAATGCTGCGAGGCCCTGGCCAAGGTCCTTCAGCAAATTGGAAAGCTGGCCCTGCACGCCGCCTTCGTTAACGTGATTGTCCCAGCCGCCGCAATCGACAAATAAAACTTCCACGCCGATGTCGGCCTTCAGAAGCTGGCCAATTTGCTGCAAGCTCTGTCCTAGCCGGTTGGTCGGATACTGCGCGCCGTTTTCCGGCTGATACTTGCTCGGGTCCGCTTTGCGCAAGAGATCGATGGCTTCAAACGTTTCCGTGCCCGTGCCGTGCAGCGCGTGGTCCACAGTCTGCGAGTACATCGCTTCAAAGCCGCCTTCGACCATCTGGCTCGTCCCGGGAGTTTGCGCCATCACTTTAAATTGCTTCAAATCCGAAAGCGCAATCGCGGCCGCCGGGCCATGTAGCATGCGCGGAAGATTCGGCCCCATGGCCACCGCGCGAAATGGCGAAGCCTCTTCTTCCGGCACGGCTTCCAGCGCACGGTTCAGCCAGCCGTCTTCCGTGGATTTTAATCCCGGCGTTCCGGATTCCATGAAGTCTTGCGCGTCGAAATGCGAACGCGTCGGATCGGGCGAACCAGCCGCATGCACGATCGCCAATTGATTTTTGTGAAAGAGAGGCTCCAGCGGCGCGAGGCTTGGATGCAAGCCAAAAAATCCATCAAGATCGATCGCCGCATCCGCCCCGCCACGCTTCGGCTGCGGAATGGCGATGCTCGGGCGCATGCGGTAATAGTTCGGCTCGCCGAACGGCACCACGATGTTCAATCCGTCCGCCGCGCCGCGCTGAAACAGCACGACCAGTTGCTTTTTGTTCGGCATCGGCGTTGCCGCGACCGCGCGCTGCAAAAACGCCGGCATGGCGCTCAGGCCCACCATGGCCACGCCGCCCTGCTTCAAAAAATACCGCCGCGAGAATTTCAGCCCCCGCACGCCTTCACAGCATTCGTAGCTCATTGCGACCTCTCTCACCTTTTGGAGTGCGGCAGCCCGGCTGCCGCTTTTGCAGGCTGCGCTTTGGCTGAAACCGTAAAAGCGGGAGCCCGGCTCCCGCACTCCACACTACCTGCGTTGAAATTCCGGAGCGCCCAGCACCAATCCAGCGACAACTCCCAAATCCACCTGTTTGCGCGGATCGTCGAGCCTGGCTTGCAAGACCTGCGGATTGTCGAGTTGTTTTTCCAGCGTCTCGACCGTGGTTGGTCCAGCCTGCCCGCCGAGAAAAACTTGTACCGCACGGTCCAGCGCCGCCTTCGGATCCGCCGACGGCTCCACGCCAAGCAGCGAAGCCACATCTGTTCGCGCCCCGCGCATTTTGTTTCCAGCAAGCGCGAGCGAATAGTTCACTCGATTCAGCAGTGCCCCGGTGTTCACCCAGGTATCCGCTTTGTCCAAATAACCCGTTGGCGGCTGGCATTGATAAAGCGGCTCGCCAATTCGCCCCACCCACTGCACCAGAGGCATTGGCGTATCCACGTCGGTGCCAAGCGCGCGTACTGCGGAAACCACCAATTCGAAAGGTGTCTTGATCTTTGCGCGGTACGCTTCCCGCGACCAGAATTCCGGCGACCAGATCATCGTGTGCAGCACCAACTTGATGTCGCCGTCGCTCGATTGAAACGTCTCGGCCATGCGGTTGACCAGCGCCGGCGGCGGCGTGTCCGAAACAAACCGGCGCGCCAGTTTCGTAGAAATAAATTTCGCCGTGCTCGGGTGATGCACCAGCAAGTCGATTACCTGCTCGCCATCCTTTATCCCGCCAGCGTGAATCTTTTTGCCCAGCACCATTTTCGGGTCGGGATCGTGCAACTTGTCGTCAAATTTGAAATTCGGGAACTGCCTGGGTTTCTCGATCGTCCAACCGGTGAAGCAGCGCGCCACTTCGGTGACATCTTTCTGCGAATAGCCACCCTCGACGCCAAGCGTATGCAGTTCCATCAGCTCGCGCCCGTAGTTTTCATTTAGCCCGCGCTCATTTTTCTTTGCTTGCTGGGGGTTGGCCGGCGGACGCGGCATGCCGAATCCTCCGTGGCGCCACTGTTGCCGCGCGGCTCGCTCCGCCGCCTGCCGCTGTGCCGCTCGCGGATCGGCGCTCAGAAAATTGTCCAGGTAAAAAAGCATCGCCGGACTCTTCGCCGTCGACGTCACCAAGTCCTTGAATTTCCCGAAAGCGTGCGGCTGAATCACGTCGCGCTCGTAGGAAGTCAGGTAGTAGCGGTCTTCGCCTTTTCCCGCGAAAACGTTGAAGTGGTTAAACCAGAAATCGTCCATCACCTGCTGCAGCTGCCGTTCGCTGTAAATCGCTCGCGTCACTTTGGCCATGCTCAACTCGGCCACGATCCGCTGCGGCTTCTTGCTGTCGTCGGCAATCGCTCTCGGAACATTATTGGGGTCGCCGCCTCCCAGAACCTCGCGCTTGCCCGCGCCATTGGTCGCCGCGTTTCCCTGCCCCTGCTGTTTCATGGGCGCCGGATCATTGGAATTGTCGGGCGCGGGTTGAGAATCCGAAACCGGAGTTACCGCAGGAGTATCTGAATTCGCCGCTCGACGGGCCGCAGGCTGCATATCTTTCGCAATGACCGCAGCCGCCGCATCGGACCGGCTTTGGCTCTGCTGCGCAAGTGCCTGCGACTGTTTCTCGGTTTTCTTTTCCGCCTGCTTGGGCTGCGGATATTCATCGATCAATTTCGCGGTGGAGATGCGGAGCGTTGGATAGTCCTGGAGCCGCGCTTCCAGAGTCTTGTCATCCATCGCATTGGGATTCAGTTGCTGATCGATCCACTTGGACAAGCCCATTTGACGGACGCGCTCGAGATCGCCGGGGCGCGGGCCGTAGGCAAGCCGGTTCAGCGCATGAAGAATGGCCTCATCAGCGCTGAGTTCGGTGATGGGCAATCCCTTGAGAGAAGGATCCTGTTTCGGCTTCTTGTCTTTTGCCGGCGCAGGAACCGCGGCTAGCGCCGGCAAATCCATGCCAAGCGAAAATAGACATGCAACGGAAAGCACAACAGCTAGAAATGATTGTGGCGTGGCTGAAATCGCCGGAAACTTCGGGGGAAAAGTTGAGGCAGGGCGCGCTGGCAGCCTCATATCACTCTCCTGCTCGACCACGGATTCGACCGATGGCCGGTCATAATCTAGATTAACCCTTCCCCGGCGAGGAAGTTGCGGAAGTGCGGCCGTCGTGTCGAATCCTTATCACGGCCGAAAGTACAGGTAGGAAAGGACTTAGGGGCCCAGATATGGAGTGCGGCGGCTTGCCGCCGCTTTTCTTCCTGCTCGGCTTCGCGCTGCAAGGCAATCGCCTCGGCAGCCGGAAAGCGGGAGCAAGCTCTCGCCCTTGCAAATTTTCCGTGGTAATTCTCGGCTGACAGGAGCGAATTGTCACTCCGCTATGTCGAAGTCCACCGCGCGGTCCGGCGCGTGATTTTTCGCGCTGTCAATCGCCTGCATGACCAAACGGTACGAGCCCGGTCTCAAGTCGTCTACTTTCACTTTCATGCCGATGGGAATCACGGAGTTTCCCTTCTGGATGAATTCATCGGCGCGAATGATATTGGTGAAAAACAATTCCTTATTGGTGCCTCTGTCGAAAAGCCGGTACGCGAAGGCCACCATCGGCGGGCTCGCCGAAGTCAGCAACGGTTCATAAATCTCGCTGTAGAGGACGACCGTGTCCGTATGTTTAAAGCGATTGGTGCCAGAGGGAACGATTTGCATGCCCTTTACCACCAAGGGGGTGCGATCTTCGAGCAGCGCCGAATCCAACCCCGTAGGAATGTCGTTCAGTTTTTGAGCGGAATTCGTGAGCGCGACGCCGCCGAGACTGAAATGCTTTCCGTCATAGGCATCGATGGCCAGCGGTGACTCAATCTTTCCAAAGGCGTCGCCGCCGGCGCTGAGGACCACCGTCAGCTTGTAGGTGCCCGGTGTGGCGTCGAACTGGTTTTCATACCGATATGGGAGCTTGGTGAACTCCTTCCATTCATCTTTCTCCAAGTCCAAATTAACTGTGTCGCTGAATCGCGCTCCCACCGTGCCATCGGCGCGGTAGGCGATCCCCAGCACGTTCAAGTTGGCGTGATATTTTCCCTTGTCCTTGTTGAATTGAAAGGTGTCCGCGGGGATTTCCATCGCCAGGTTGACACGAGCCGTCTCCGGCGCGGTGTAGAAATAGGGCGCTTCCAGCGCGCTATGAATCGAACCGGCCAGAGAACCCGTGGCGCGTGATTCGAGTTGTTTTTCCAGAGGCTTGCCTTCCAGCACATTTGCGGATCGCGTGTTGCAATAGCCGCTGCGCGAACGCACGTTCATTCCCCCACGGTTCAGCTTCACTTTCAGCGTGTGGCAGCTGCCTTCCGGAGTGTCGGTGGGCACGTACCCGAGAATGTAAAACTCGTTTTGTTCTTTCCCGATGCGCTCCAGTCCGCCCAGCAAGTCGTTGGTATTGAAAATGGTGAAGCCGCCTGTGCCTTCCGCCAACGCAGCCAGAATTTGCTGGTTGGTCGAGGCAGAAGGGGGAAATGGCGGAACGATTGTGCGCGGCTGGTTGTAGGGCGAATTGTTGTAATTAGCGTAGGGATTGTTGGCGCCGCCGCGGGTTCCGCCACCGCCAGTGGAGCCTCCGTTGGAGCCGCCTTTGCCGCCGCCACCCGTGCCACCAGTTCCGCCGGTGCCGCCCTTGCCACCTCCGCCGGTACCGCCGGTTCCGCCGGAACCACCCTTGCCGCCACCGCCGGTGCCGCCTCCTCCAGTACCACCACCCGTGCCACCTCCACCTCCGCGGCCTCCACCGCCGCCACCACCGCCCGTGCCGCCACCACCGCCGCCGCCCGGCCGCTGAGGATCAGGCATGGCCATCGCCGGATACGCCGCGAGGAGCAAGCGTGGACGTGACGATGCTTTCTGTGCGGGTCCATGGTTCGCTACAGCATGGGTCTTCCCCGAGGTTGTATTCCGGTGGGCGCTCCCGCCCGGCATGGGTGCCACTAGACCGCGAGCATCCAGCGCGTAGACCGCCACGTTAGCCTTGTTGCACGCATCAATGGTTGCCGTTAGCTCCGACTGGTTTTCTTGGGTCAGCGGGAAACCGCCCGAAAACAGCACCACCATCTTTCGGCCGGGGACCACGCGGAGATTTTTCGCCAAGCTGCGTACCGCAAGCAGCATACTGCGCGCCCCAAAATCCGCCGCGGCGTTTCCCAGAGAAGGGCCAAACGAAGGCAGGCTGGTTGACGCGACCGTGACGGGCACGTCTTGCGCAGGTGCGTTTGGATCGACCGAAGAACCTTTCACTCCCGATACGGCCGCCCGGAGCACGTCCGGGTTCGCCGTAAAATTCTGGACGATTCGAAGCGAGCCCCCAAAATCCACTACGGCCATCAGCCGATCGGGGCCGGAGTTTGCCGCAATGAATTTGGCGGCGGCGCCTCGCGCCTGGATCTGCTCCGGCGGGCCCATCGTGGAGTTATCGAAAAACAAAATCAGATACCGGCGTTGTCCGTTGGCCTGGATAGCCACATCCGCGCCCGAGGAAAAGGAAGAAACCGGTTGTTCCTTATTGTCTTCGTAAACCTTGAAATCATTCTGGGTCAGGTCGCGGACATAATTGCCCTTTTTGTCCGTCACCACAGAGTCGACGAGCACCAGCTTGGATTCCTTCTTGATCATGGCGCCCGAAATCTGCTCCGCCGGCGCGGCCGCTTGCGGCGGCGGCGCGGCGGGTTGCCCCTGACCTCGCACCGGGGCAGGAACCAGGATCGTCGCTCCCACAGCCAAACACGCGGCCCATCGAATTTTTTGTGTGCAACTTGATCGTATGTTCATATTTCCTCCACCACAATCACTTCGCTTCAATAAGGAATGACCACGGCCCCGTTGCGCGCCGCCATCTGCGCTCCCACGGCGTCTCGCACCACCAGACGCACGAGGTAAGTGCCGGGCTTCACGTCAAAACTGCTTTTTACGGTGAATCCCGAGCGGCTCAATCGCGTGTACGTGGTGTCCAGCAACTTCATGTTCACGATTTTGGAAAGCCCGGTTACAAAATTTCCATTCTCGTCAAAGATTCCGGTGACGATCGTCAGCTCATCGTTGTTGCGCCCCAGCGCTTTCTGGAAGTGGATGCCTCTCAAGTCAAAGTGCGTCAGGACCGCCAAACGCGCCTGGGCCTCATCCTTCTTGAAAAACTGGGTTTGGAACTCCACGGGCAAGTCGCGAATCTCCTCTTGCGAGAATAAAGCTTCCTGAATCTCGAGTTTCGCCGATTCGGCGGGGTCCATGAGCGTCTTCGGCGCGAAGTAACCGTGCCTCGCCTGGATCTCGAATTTTTCCTTGCTGGTGAGTGCGACCTTCAAGCTGTGGAATCGTCCGTCGATTTTCAGGTTCTGGGGCGAGAATCCCAGCAAGTAGAAATACGCCGGCGCCGCTCCCGCTTCGCGCATGGCTTCATCCACGTCGTTGCGGTTGTGATAGAACTTGCCGCCCGTGCCATCGGCCAACTGCGCCAGAACGTCCTGTTGCGCAAATTGTGCCGCAACGCGATAGGAGGCCTTGAAACCGGCGGTGCGATGACTCTGAGTTGGTGGCGGATCCGCGATGTCGCCCATTACGTCGGGGGCGTAGAGTCCGCGCGCATCAATGGTATTTATCACGATGTTGGCACGCGTCGCGCGATCGGCAAGTTCGGAGGCTTCGGAAGTGAGGGTCGAAGAGATGAACCCAGGCGATACCAAAACAAGCACGCGTTGACCGGGCATGCTCGCCAGGCGTCTGGTGACATCTTCCAAATGCCTGTAGGCGTACTGCGTTTCATTGTCTCCCAGCGACAGCGCGCGATCCGCCGCGGCTTGCGCAAGATTCCTCGCCGCTACCGCCATCCGAGCGTCCCCGTTATAGGCACACTGGAGCGCGTCCTCCGTGGCGACGTCCAACGCTTGCGGGTCAGACTTGTTGTCGATCAAATCGGCTTGGTAATAACTCACATCGGGACATTCATGAAAATTCTGGCCGCTCATGGAACGCGGTACTATTCCGAGCAACGCCTTTGCCAGTTTGTCGTGATCGTCCGTGAATTCCTGCGTCAACTGCCCGGAGGTAGTGTTCAGGGAAACGCGATCGCTGGCTGCAAGCCCTTCGAAGAATCGTGTTGCCGAATCGCGGACGAATACGGCGTCTGACATCGAGAGATGAACATCGTCGAAGACCATGGAGACAAATCGCTGCGGCAAAACGACAGCTTTGCCTCCAGCGGCATCCGCGCTGGACGAAGAGGCCTCCGCAGTCGTGGAGGCCAATGCCGAGGCCGTGCGTGCCTCGGGTGTCTCCACGTTAAACGAGGAAATGGTCTGGAGCTTTTTGTTGTCGAAGAGCTGGAAGTCCTCTTTTTTGAGATTGGGAACGATTTTGCCGTGCGCGTCGCGAACCACCACCCGCACAAGTACCAAATTTACGCGCACCTTGAATGTGGTCGGCGTATCGTGACTCGAGACTTCCTCAGTCTGAGCTGGCGTCGGTTTCGTCGTCGAATCGGTCTTCACTGGTACATCCTGAGGCGGTGTTGCAGGCGGAGGAGTCTGCGCGGAGAGACGATTTGCGAAAACCAAAAGGCAGCAAGCGAAAACTACTAGACAGACGGTGCGGAACCCCGGGAATTGCAGTGAATGAGACATCCCTGCCCTTCAGAAACCCGCATCCTGAGCCGTCCTGGCACCAGCAAGGGACGATACCACGGGATGCTCTGCTCCGAACTGGTGACTTGACTATACGCGCTGCATAATTTTAATGTCAATCACGTAGCGGCTCGGGCAGTGGGGGGCAGTTTCCGGTTAGCCTGTCAGAAGGGCCGCACTTAGAGCAGCAAGCGATCCCACGTGCCGCCATACCTAATGGCGCGAACCATTTCTTTTTCGTAAATACTCTGGGGGAATCCGAGCTCGATTCGGCTTGCTCCATCGAGGGATTTCAATTGTTCGGCGGAGAGTTCCAGGTCCAAACTGGCGAGATTGTCCTGGAGTTGAGATACCTTCCGCGCTCCAATGATCGGGATTATTGGCACCGCTTGATGGCGCAACCAGGCGAGTGCGACTTGCGCCATGCTGCGACCGGTTTGTTCGGAAATCGACTTTACAGCCGATATCATCGGCGTCGCGCGTTGTTCCCTCTCAGGAAAGAAGGCTTTCACTCCCTCATTGGTCATCTGCCCGCCGTCGGGCTTGCCTTCGCCGTGATATTTCCCGGTTAGAAATCCACCCGCCAGGGGCGAGAAAGCCAGAACCCCCAAGTTCAAAGCTTTGGCCATGGGAATCAGTTCGCGCTCGACCGTCCGCTCAATCAGGCTGTACTCGAGCTGCAGCCCGATAAACTGTGTCCAGCCTCGAAGCTCCGCAAGGATATTTGCCTGGGCGACCCACCATGCGGGAGCGTCCGAGATGCCGACGTAAAGAACCTTGCCCTGGCGAGCCAAGTCGTCCAGACCGCGCATGACTTCTTCCACAGGCGTGATCCCGTCCCAGATATGCACCCAGTACAGGTCGATGTAGTCGGTTTGCAGTCGCTTCAAACTGGCTTCCACTGCCTGCATCATGCTCTTGCGGTGATTGCCCGCCGCATTCGGATCATTGGCCTGGCGCGGCGTTGGAGTACTTCGTGGCTAGAACGACGCTCTCGCGATGGCCCTGCATGAACTCACCCAGGAATTTCTCGCTCGTGCCATTAGTGTAGAAATTCGCCGTGTCAATGAAGTTTCCGCCTGCCTCGCGGTAGGTCTCATAGACTTTCTGCGCTTCAGCCTTTGGTGATCCCCATCCCCACTCGTCGCCGAAAGTCATGGTGCCTAGTGACGCTTCGGAGACCCGTAGTCCGCTCTTGCCGAGTAATCTGTATTTCATAATCGTGCTCCTCATGATTCAGCAACTCAGGAATTGATTCCTCTCTTTGCCATATACAATCGGCTAATCGAAGCGCCCATCTTCAAAAACCGTTGAAAGAGTTAGATGTCGCCATTTCTCGGCCTCGCTCGCTCGCGCAGCTTCCGCTTGCTGCACGCGTTTTTCCGCATCGACACCGAGAATCAGCCGGACTGGCACCTCGTCGCTATTTGCCAGTTGCAGAATTACGCCCGCGATCTTTCGCGGATCGCCTTCTGAACGCCCTTCGAGTCCTCGCAACATCTTGTGTATCGAACCGACCGAGGCCTCGTAGTCCGGCAGCAGGTCCGGCATATTCTCACCCGCGCGCCGTGCCCAGTTGGTCCGAATGCCTCCCGGCTCCAGTGTGCAGATCTTGACCCCGAACGGCGCGACTTCCATCGCCAGCGAGTCGCTAAAACCGCCGACAGCCCACTTGGCCGCGTGATACGGCGTATTGCCGGGAACCCCGAGGCGACCGCCGACCGAAGACACCTGAAAGATGTGGCCGCTCTTCTGCTTGCGCATCACCGGCACGGCGGCACGCGTGGTGTACACCACCCCGTAAAAGCACGTGTCCACCACGGCCTGGAAATCCTCCGCACTCATTTGCTCGAACGGTGCAATCTGCCCGTAACCGGCATTGTTGACTAGCACGTCCAGACGCCCGAAGCTGTCCACCGCCAACTGCACGGCTGCCTTTGCGGCGGCCTCATCGCGCACTTCCAGCCTGACGGGCTTCACCCGCTCGCCGTACTGCGCCACCAGGAATGCCAGCTCTTCAGTCCGACGCGCTCCAGCTACGACGCTGTCGCCGGCGGCGAGCGCCGCCTCGGCGATGTCCCGCCGCAACCCGTTTCCGCTTCCCGTAATTAACCAGACCTTCGCCATTGCAGATATCCCTCCATCTCCTTCTTGGATTCCATTGTGATTACTCACTCATTTATATGATGCACGGACTCATGCCTTGGTTATGCCGGCCCAGAACATTTGAAAGCCGCCATCCCGGTATTGTTTCGCTTCGGACCGGTTCGACATCGTAAGGTCTATCGTTGCCTCTACCAAGGCTGCTAACGACTTCGAGATCAGTTCCACCGGGAGATCATTCCGAAAGACCCGCTGCTCAATCGCGTCACGAATCATGATTTGGAACTCGACGAACGGCGCGCTGCCAGCGTCTCTGGACTCTTTGGTGAGCGCCTCCGACACCTGTAGCTGCGCCAGCACCTTGCGCTGCTTGGGATTCGCAATGCCCCAATTCACATAGCGATCCCAAACATGTCGCAGCCTGGTACGAACATTCTTCTTCCGAGGGAAATCCGACATCATGGCGTCTGCGAGTTCCAGTTTGATCTCCCGGTAAAGGGCATTGATCAGATCATCCTTAGTCTTGAAGTACGTAAACAGAGTTCCCTCTGCGACGCCAGCTTGTTTTGAAATCTCTGACGTTGGGGCAGCGGTAAGACCGCGCTCCGCAAATAGGCGGGTCGCGGCGTCGAGAATTGCATTTCGTTTGTCTTCGCTTTTAGGACGCGCCACTGAGCCTCTCTATTACTGAGTGCATACTCAATAATACATAGGAAGTACGCTGATGGCAAGCCGAAGCGGCGGCCCGAAACAGAATTAAGGATTCCCAAATCCAGGATGGTCGGCAAACCGGAAACTGAGAAACTACCCTGCTCAATATCCGGCCACGCTCCAGACGTCCTGGGCCGCCGGGGCCGGTGGGGGAGTCTGTGCGAATAGGCAACTGGTGAAAATTGACAGGCAGAAAACCAAAGCTACCAATAAGATGATGCGGAACCCGGGGAATTGCAGTGAATAACCCATCCCTGCCCTTCAGAAACCGCATCCAGAGGCGTCCGGTAACCGGAGAGGGACGATACCGGGGGATGCTCTACTCCAAACTGGTGACTTGACTATACGCTTGACACAATTTCCCTAGCCCCGTCCTGCAACTTCAGACGCAGCGGGCGCTCGCCTGCCTTGTACCCTGAATAGCAATCCACCTGGACAATTTGTTCATGCACGGGCTCGCGATCCTTTGCGGCTCTCTGCCAGCTCGGCATTCCAGGCGGCGCCAAGAAAAATGATTACCGCGGAAAGCTGCATCCAGATGATCAAGCCGATCACGGCAGCCAAGCCTCCATACACTACACCGTACGGGACGCGGCGCACATAAATTCCAAAAAGCACGTCCACCAACCACCAGAGGAGGGTCGCCACCACCGCTCCGGGTAATACATTGCGCATGCGGTCCTCCTGGGGCCGCGCCACGCGATAAATCACCGTCAGCGCCAGCATGGCGAGAAAGAATGCGGCGGCGGGGAAAAAGATATTCCACCATCCCTGCAAAACGGTGTGCCTCCCGACTTCATGAACAATCCATCGCCGCAGCGGCCTGCCCAGGACGCCGAGGATAGCCGCTCCCAAGAGTGGAGCGATGGTCACCAAAAGCAGCATTAGCCCGCGAACTTGGCGGTGCACGAACCCAAGTTTTTCGGTGTCACCATAAATTATATGGATTCCCTGCATCACCAGCTTCATTACCTGCGAGCCGGCTAGCAAGGTACCGGTCCAGCCCAAGGCGGCGATCTTCCAGGCTTCCGGTCCGCGCTTCACCAGGAATTCCGAAACGATGGCCTGGCTGCCCGGCGGCAAGAACTGCGTGAGATCGGCGATCAGGTCGAACAGGCTTGTCCGGCCGCCGAGGCGGCTGGTCGCCAGCGCCACGGCAATCAGCAAAGCGGGGAAAAACGCGAGGAAAAGATTGAAGGCAATCGCCTGCGAGATCACGCCGCATTGCGGAAATACGCGCCCAAACATTCCGTAAATCCGCCGCAGAAACCTCGCCGCCCCATTCATAGCCGGGCATTATACCTGCCTGAGCCATCTTTTGTATGAAGCGGCTGAGCCGGTCGCGATAACGCGGGGCCTAGTTTGGAATCGCGAACGCTCTCGCAAGACTCTTCCGCTATTCTCGCGCCAGCAATAAATCATTGGACAAATCTTGCGCAGAACTGCACCTTCGCCGTTCGAATACGTGCGCTTCGCAGGCAGCATCAACTTGCCCCCAGAGCAGGTGGGGTTCGAGAGTTCCGCATCCTTGCGCAAGAAGTATGAGCATGAGCGCTTGACCACTGACAACAATATGGACCGCGAATGGGAACTGGATGTCCCTATTCCCTGGCGTTAATTTTTCGCCGGGCGGTGAAAAAGCTCTAAGCCTTCCCCCAGCGAAAGCAGTTCCGGAATCAGGCCTGTTTTTCCATGTGGATGACGGGGAGCGATTCGCCATTTACCAGCGGAATCGGAGATGGGCTTCACCGCGACATAGCCTTTTGCACCGAAGAGTTTAGCGCCTGTCAGCGTGGCTCCCATTTCGTAGCGCGTAAACCCTGCCGTGCTGGCCGCGTCTTCGCAAGCCTGCAGGATCAGCGTGCCGACGCCCCGGCGCGCCCATTCAGGATGAATGAAGAAAGCGCGAATCTTTGCCGCATCGCGAAGCGGGTCCAGCAACATATCCTCGCGCCCCGTCCAATGGTCGCTGCCATAGAGCGTTTTGCGCTTGCTCCAGCCGCCGCATCCGACGATCATCACTTCATATGCCGAGTTCTTATCTTCCGAGCCCGCGAAGGCTTCCGGCTTGGCTTCCGCGACGATGTAAGTCCCATCGGCGATGAGCTGGCTATCCACCCCGAAGACGGTCTTCAGGGCGCCCTCGATCTGCGCTGGAGAATAATCCTGCGTTTGCAGCCCGCGCACGGACGCATCGATCAGTTGACGGAGTATTGGCACGTCTTCGGGAACGGCCAGGCGCAGTCGAATGTCTGCTCGCATCATCACTCGAACGCAGCAACCGAGAAGCGGATTCTAGCGCCGAGTGAAGCCGGCGCGCGACAGAATTCACTTTTTCCAATATCTAGGACTGCTATCCTTCTGAATTCGAAGGCGGCATCCTTCACGCGCGAGGACGGCTAAACTCAAATGCTATATATGGTTATCGAGCGTTTCAAAAATCGAGACGCGAAAACGGTCTATCGCCGCTTCCGCGAGAAGGGGCGCATGGCGCCGGAAGGACTCGCCTACGTGGAAAGCTGGGTGGAGACCAACTTCGATCGCTGCTTCCAATTGATGGAGTGCCCCGATGAGCGCTCGATGGAGGAATGGGCAGACCACTGGCGCGATCTCGTCGAGTTTGAGTTCATTCCCGTACGGAGCTCGAAAGAAGCCTTCGACCTCATCACGCCCGAGCTATGAATCAAGATTTTGCATTAGCTTGATGGGCCGCCCGGAGTCTCATCAACAATGCTGCAAGTTTCGGCCGGTCTTGGTCATTCAGGGCTATGAATTTCAGACCCAACCCTTCGCCGGATTTCGCGTGCCTCACTACGGCGTCAGCCCGAATCTGACCTTCTTGCGCCAAAAAATGCAGTCGAGTGAGAACGCCCTCGGACTTCCGCTCGGGAGTTTCAAGGAACAATCCTCCCATGCTCATATCGCGAACGCTGGAGACATCTTCGCGCCCATGGCATTGCCAATACACCCATACGTCTCCGGGCGCCGGAATACGCGAGGTCAATCTCCTGGAGGGGGAGTTCACGGGTCGAGGAAAAGGCTTACTTGGGACCATGGTCTTACGGGCAAATCGCCCAACCGAGAATAAACGAGCGATATGACAGTAGTGTCAAAGTCTCCTGAATCGTTTCACCCGAAAAGCTGCGGTTAGGTCACCCCAGCCCTGGATGCTCCCCTAGATAAATCCAAGCGGGCCGAGGAGGATGCTCCTAACTCCGAAATGGAGTACCCTACTGTCCCCCGTTTACCCCTTGCTAAGACGCCGGAGGGACAAGATGCCCGCCACTTACGAGATCGACAAGAAACGCCGTCTGGTGATCACCACGGGATTGGATCAGTTGACATTGGCTGATGCACTGGCGCACCAAGAACGGCTTCTGAAGGATCCGGACTTCGACCCCCGTTTCTCTCAAATCATGGATTTAACACGCGTCAGTTTTTCCGGCTTTGGAGCCGATGATATTCGCAAGGTTGCGGAGAGAAATATCTTTTCCTCGGAATCTCGCCGGGCCATTGTCGTCTCTAGCACCCTGGTCTACGGATTCGGAAGGATGTTCGAAATTCTTCGAGAAATCGCGGGAGAAAAAGGAATTCGCGTCTTCCGGGATATCGACGAGGCCGTCGACTGGATTCTTTCCGAAAGGATGACGGCCTGAGTAACTGCCAGGGCTGAATGGCGGTGTTTACTCGTGCAGGACTACGCTTAACAGCGAGCTGTGGACCAGCAGCCCCCCATTGTACCGAATGAATCCCAATTTCCTGAATTTGTTCATGAAAAAATTGACTCGGGAACGCGTTGTGCCCACCATCTCCGCCAGCAACTCCTGAGAGACTTTGGGGCGCACCTTTTGCGGTTCTGATTCGTTGCCGTAGCGCGCCAGCAGCAAGAGAGTCCGCGCCAGCCTTTTCTCGCTGGAGTTGAAAAGCTGATCGATCAAGTCCTCTTCGACTCGAATGTTTCGCGTGAGAATGTACGCCATGAAGCGGTCCGAGAGTTCGTGCTCGGCGTGGAGCACGCGCATCATCTCGTTTTTCTCGATTATGAGTACCGCCGTGGGAACAATCGCCGTGGCCGTCCCCATCCGGAATTCCTGGCCCGCCAGGCATCCTTCTCCGAGAAAGTCCGCTGGCCCCAGGATCGCCACGACTGCTTCTTTGCCAACTTCATTCACTACCGACAGTTTTACGCCGCCTTCTTGAATGTACATCACGCTCGTGGCGGGTTCACTTTGAGCATAGATCTTCTGCGACTTTCGAAACAGCGCCACTCTTCGCGCTACACCCGCGGAATGGAGAAAAGCCAGTGCGTCGAACGCCGGTTCCTGCTTGCGTCTTCCTTTGAATTTCTTTTTACGCGGACTCGCGATGGTTCTGTCCTCCTGTCGCTTGATACCGATTTTAACAAATTTTTGCGGTTCCAGCATAAATTTTCGCCGTATTCACAATGATGAGTTTGGAGCGCAGAGTCGCGGGCGGGCTTTGCAACTCAGCAGTATCACTCGTTCAGTGCCGTCTCGTGCGAGGATTCTCTTTCCCTTCACGAAAAGCCATTTTACTTTCTTTGGTCATTGGCCCCGGGGAGTGGAGATGCGCATACTTCTTCCGCGCTGATTTGGCGATACGCGACTTCGCCATTTCTTTCTTTACCCTGGCTAGTGTCGCTTTGCCTGCTTCCTTCATGGCCCTGTTATCGGGAATGCATCCATGGCGGCCTGGACGCCCAAGTCATTCAATTCGAAATAAGGGGCGGCGGGTCAATGCGTGATGCAGCGCCGCGCGAACCAAGTTAAATGCCGTGGCGGCAGTTCCTTTTCGCGCCCAACTGCCGCCTCGGTTTGGTTTGTGTTACCTCGTAGGCAGGCTAGGGATTGCTTCTGCCAATGTCTGTTCAATATTGAACACAAGTCAGAACTCCGGACTTACGGTCAATCTCACACTTCGTGGCGAACTCCTGGAAGCGCTTCCTGCCGCCCCTTCTCTTGCCGCCTTCCACACCGCGTCGTACACTGAGAACATTCAACCGAACACACGAGGACTCATTCGTGACCACACCTGCACAGTTCGTTCCCGTATCCCAACTCGCCCGCAGCGCTCGCAGCGATGAAGTCGTCGCCAAGCACAAGAAATATCTGTGGCCCTCGGTGACCAATTACTTTCAGCAGCCCCTGGTGGCCGACCGCGGCGAAATGCAGCACCTCTGGGACGTGGAGGGCAATAAGTATCTCGATTTTTTCGGCGGCATCCTGACCGTCTCGGTGGGCCACTGCAACCCGAAGATTTCCAGTAAGGTGAACGCGCAGATCAACCGCCTCCAGCACACCTCAACTCTGTATCCCACCGAGCACATCGTCGCGCTCGCCGAGAAGATCGCGCAAATCACCCCGGGCAACCTGCAGCAGAGCTTCTTCACCAATTCCGGTACCGAAGCCAACGAGGCCGCGATTCTTCTTGCGCGCATGTCCACGGGCAGCTTCGACGTGGTGGCATTGCGTCACGCGTATTCTGGCGGCTCCGCTCTCGCTAAATCCGTCACCGCCCACGCTCCGTACCGTAAAGCTGGCGTGATCAGCGTCGGCATATCCCATGCCGTCAATCCCTACTGCTATCGCTGCCCGCTCCACTTGAAATATCCCGATTGCGAAGTCGCCTGCGCGGGAGACGTGGAAAACCTCATTCAAACCGGGACCAGCGGCAACATCGCCGCGTTCATCGCTGAACCAATTCAAGGCGTCGGTGGATTCATTACTCCGCCCAAGGAATACTTCAAGATTGTCTTCAAGATCGTCAAGAAATATGGCGCTTTGTTTATCTCCGACGAAGTGCAAACCGGCTGGGGTCGCACCGGAAAGAAATGGTTCGGCATCGAGAATTGGGAAGTCGTTCCGGACATGATCACTAGCGCGAAAGGGATGGCCAACGGCGTGCCCGTGGGATTGACCGTCACAACGCCGGAAATCGCCGGCAGCTTCCAGGGCTCGAACATCGCCACCTTCGGCGGCAATCCAGTGACCAGTGTAGCGGCCAAAG
Source organism: Candidatus Acidiferrum sp. (assembly GCA_036522305.1). Classification (GTDB taxonomy): domain Bacteria; phylum Acidobacteriota; class Terriglobia; order Acidiferrales; family UBA7541; genus Acidiferrum. The sequence continues at coordinate 20,966 of DATDGB010000092.1, forward strand.
CCACCATCGAGCTGATCGAAGAAGAAAACTTACTGGAAAACGCCGATGTCGCCGGCACGTACTTCCGCGGCAGGCTGGAAGAGTTGCAGGCCAAGCATTCGCTCATCGGCGACGTCCGCGGCATGGGACTGATGCAGGCGCTCGAATTGGTGAAAGACCGCAAAACGAAAGAACCTGCTCCCGAAGCCGCCACCCAGGTGATGGAGCGCGCCCGCCAGAACGGCTTGCTCATCGGCAAGGGCGGCCTCTACGGCAACACCATTCGAATGGCTCCCATGCTCAACACGACGAAGCCCGACGTCGACGAAGCAATCAAGCTCCTCGACAAATCCTTCAGCGAAGTGCAGAGCTAAGCCGCTCACGGTGGGGAAATGCTGGATTTCTTGCATTTGGATACTCCGATCTACCTCCTCTGGGGGTTTGTATCCGTAACGCTCGCGTGGGCTTTGAGGAGATGGTGGAAATCCCCGTCGAGGTGGGGACTGCCCATTTGGAGAAGCGGCCTGGCTTTCGCTGCATTCAACCTGAGCGGGCTTTCCGTAGCTCTGTGGTTCGCCCTGGTGATATGGGCACTGGTGCGTGGAGGAATCCCTGCTCTCGACCCGCTACTTCAACGCTGCTACGGCGTCGGGGAACTCTTGGGTCTCAGTGGAATTGTTCTTGCACTGCCCGGTAATGGAAAACTGAGATGGCCAGCTTGTCTTATATCGTTCGTCATGGTGTTCATGTGGCTCCAGGCAAGCGCCTACGAATGAAACCACTTGTACTTTCGTCCGTGGCCGTGATTGCCTCTTTGCTCATGGCGGCAGCCTTCCCTTCCGACGGCCAAGCACCGCCCAGCGAAAAGAAAGTGCTTTGGAAGTCCGTGGGATTCGCTATCGTCAAATTCAATGACGAAGCGCCAAAATCCTGGAACATCTACCACACCGAGAAAAAAGGCCTGCTGCTGGTGCAACTCTGGAAGCGCTACTTGCTTGTGGATATGAAAGAGCAGGAAGTCTACGAAATCGATCCTCAAACCGTAAAGCCGCATGGCGACGCCGTCGAATGGTCGCTGGCCGACAAACCCGAGCAGCCGCTCGAGACTCCGGACTGGAAAACCAAGGATCTCCGCTCCATGGAACTGGTGAAATTTCGCCTCGGCAAGGATGGCCACTTCCTCGAAATGCAGCTCCCGCTGTTGATTAACGGCAAACCGGTTTACTGAGCGGCGGATCTCATCGCCGATACACCCCGTAATACCAAGGAATTCCCAGCGCCCCAGGTTCAACGCCCACAACCACCGAATCGCCGGCTCGAAACCGATCGTAGTCATCGAAATCCACTGCCAGCCGCTCGATTTTCTGCCCTTCGCGCCACGAATGCACAAACAACCGGCGCGTTCCCCGCACGATCCCCGGCATGTTGTACCGGCTATCCACCGTCGTCGGGTGATAGGCAACGTTCTTTCGCGAGTCCAGCTTCCCGTTCACGAGCAGCGTGGCGGCCAAAATCCACGGCAGCGGAATAAATCCCGAGTAGATGCGTTTGAGCACTTCGATTTCCCTGCGATTCCGCGCCCCGCGTTCCAGCACCACGGCAATCGCCAGTGCGATAAAGAAAAGCACGCCGAAAAACACCAGCATCACGTCCAGATCAAGCGGCGGATAAAGCTGACTCACGTAGGGAAATAAAAGCGACCCGGTGAGAAACACCGCCGTGCGCTTCAGCAGCCGCCGCCTGAACATCACCTCGGCAGCCGCGGAAGTCAACCCGCACGAGGGACACTGATCCGCGATCCGCTCGGAACCGCAATCAAGGCAGCGTGTCATCGGCCTTAGTATAAGACGGGATTACGAGCCTGTGTGGGAGAGAGAGGAAAGCAAATCCTCGAAAAGCTTCTGGCTTTCGGACTCGGAAACCGAAACCGAGACGCCCATCCCGCGCCCGGGTTCGATCCGCTTCACCGAACAGTCGAGCCTTACAGGGCGTTTGAGACCTAGCCGCGCGGTGAATCCGGCCCCTACCCATAGCGGATCGACCGCTTCGATGAACATCCCACTGGCGCTGATATCGCGCGTGCTCCCGCGCAGCACCGCTGAACCCCATTCGATCTCGAGGTCGGCGCGGAACGAGTAGCGCGGCGCCCAGCGGCGGTCGGTTCGCCGGGCGGGATGATCCCCACTGCCCATGGATTGGGTGCAACCCCCTGCCAGGGATTACGTACCACGGCGCTCGGGCGAACTCGCCGTTCCTCTGTTGCAAGCATACGCCTTCTTCCGCCACAACACATACGACGCCGGCGGCGCATGTTTTGTTCCCGGCAACCTGATCTTCGAGGCCATCAGAGTCGCGCAGCTACCTTTCAAACTACGACGAACAGCTTTCCAAAAACTTATTCGCCATTAGACGCGGGAGTGTCCTTGGTGGGAGCAGTGCGAGCCGCGGCTTTTTCGCTTGCGCGCATCCGTCGTTGCACCTCGGCTTGCAAATACTTGCGCAGGTTTTCCGGAACGATGCCGGGCGACGCCAATTCCCTTAGGTCCGACACCGTCAGTTCGGGAAGATACGAAAGAATCGTGACAAGCGGCGACATTGGATTGCGCACCAGCGCCAGCCGGATATTGTAAGTAATAGACCACTTGTGATGGTGAACGATCGCGGGAATCACAGAAATGGGCAGCCTTTCTCGAGCCAGCGCCCTCAGGATTTGCGCCTCCGTCATGTACGGATTGTCCAGTACGATCGGAACAACTTGCGCGTGACCTTCCGCCAGCAGCGCCCCGGCCACGCGCGCCGGCCCGCGCCTCGCCAATGTGATCTTCTGCCCAAGAGGAAGCTGCGGCAGCCGCGCCAGCAATTGATCTTCGGCGTTGCGCTTCAACTCCGCGGAAACTCCCGGCAAAATCGCGACCTGCACCAGGTCCATTAAATAAAGGTCACGCAGAAGCCGCAAGCTCACCAATCGCGGCGTGCGCGGATGAAACGCCAGTGACCGCTTTACCCGATAGCTCTTGAGCAATGCCTTCCGCCGCGCCACCTCCTCGAGCACCTCTCCCGCGAGGTTTTTTCGCTCCAATATCAGGCAGACGTGCGTTTCGTCGAGCGCCGGATTGTCCAGCAGTGCCAGGACCACCTCCGGCGACGCGTGATGCAGCAAAACGGCCAGTTCTTCGCCCGTTGCGACGAGCGCGCGTTCCCGGTCCCGGTTTTGGGAATCCGCCATGACTTAGCTCTCGTCCAGCACAAGCGGGCTCGTCAACGCCTCTCGCGCCAGCTGTGCAGCGGCCTCAGCCACGGAGCGAGGCAGCGGTCCAATTCTTGCTCCCGGAGCAATTTCCTTGATCAAGCCGTCAAACTGAGTATTGAGGAACGCGCTGCCGGCAAATACCCCTCCGGTCTTTGCGAGAAAGAAATTCGATTCACCTAACTTTAGTTCCTCAATGACCTCCCTAGCTTGATCCCGCAAATCCTGCGCCGCGTTGGTCAGCAACTTGCGTGCCGCAACGTCCCCGGTTTCCGCCGCATCTGCTACGACGGGAAATATCTTGGGAAAAACCGCGCCCGGCTGGGCGCGCGCGTTGCCAAACAGTTCGTTGAATTTCCACTTGAACGATTCAAGAATTTTCGAACCCAGCGGGAACGCCTCGCTATTGAGATGTTTCTGAAAACACATCGCGACGGCTCTCCTGCCGATATCGTACGCGCTTCCGGGGTCGCCGATCACCGGCCCAAATCCACCGGCGCGCGCCAGCTCAAGAGGTGCGGTCCTTCCCAGAACTGCCGATCCCGTTCCTGCGATCACCACTACACTGGGAATTTCTCCCGCGGCCCCAAGAGAGACCATCAGGTCGCTCGTTATGATAATCGTCGCGTGGCGAAACCTCGGCTGTAGGCTCGTCTGCAGCGTTCGGCGCATGCTCGGCTCCCGCGCGCCCGAAATGCCCGCAACGACATACGCCACATCTTCCTCGGATTTTGCAGCGGCGCCCAGAGCCCCGCTCGCCGCCTCCGAAAGCGCAGCCAGCGACGCGTCCACGCCAAAACTCGTGGGGTTGGAAGACCCCGAACGCGAGCGCGCAAGAATCGCGCCGCTTTCGTCCATCAGAACGCAGTCTGTCTTCGTGCCCCCGCCGTCGAATCCCAGAACGTAGCGCATAGGAAAAGCATATTCGAGAACGCCTGTTAAAAGTAGTGCCCGTTGAAGTGGAAGTGCGCAATCCTGAAGAAGTCCTCAGGCGTGCCTGCGCCCACACGCGCGGAGCAGAGTCTTCAGCGGAGCAGAGTCTTCTTGACGCGACTGCTCTCCGCCACTATCCTCGACGCACTTTTCCGCAGCAGGGGCGGTCGCTGCGGAAACGATACTTCATGCGCATCCATCCGCTGGACCTCGCCATTGTCATTGCCTACCTGCTTGGCATTACGGCGCTAGGCATCCACTTCCGCCGCGGCCAACAAAACGCTACGGATTATTTTCTTGGCGGCCGCACGGCCCCGTGGTGGGCGCTGGCATTCTCAATTGTCGCCACCGAAACCTCCACTCTCACCATCATCGGAACACCTGCCATCGCCTACGGCGGAAATCTCACCTTCCTTCAATTGGTCTTCGGCTATCTCATCGGCCGAGTTCTCATTGTCCTGCTGCTGCTTCCCGGCTATTTTCGCGGCGAATTTTTCACCGCCTACGCGTTGATCGAAAAGCGTTTTGGCGAACGCATGCGTGCTGTCGCCGCGAGCACCTTCCTCATCACCCGCGCTATCGCCGAAGGCGTCCGAGTCTCCGCCATCGCTTTGGTAGTGAGCGTCGTCCTCGGCACCTCGGAAAAATTGGCTGTAGTCCTCGTTATCGCACTCACCGTCCTCTATACCTTCGAAGGCGGAATGAAAGCCGTCATCTGGACCGACGTGGCGCAGCTCCTGCTCTATCTCACCGGCAGCGCCGTCACTTTTTTCGTCTTGCTCCACCGCATCCCCGGCGGCTGGAGCGAAGTCACCCAAGTCGCCACCGCCGCGGGCCACAAACTGCAAGTCCTCGATTTTTCCTGGAATCTCGCCACCAAATACACTTTCTGGTCGGGCTTAATCGGCGGCGCCTTTCTCACCATGGCCACCCACGGCACCGACCAAATCATCGTGCAGCGCCTCCTGGCGGCGAAGAGCGAACGCGACAGCCGCCGCGCGTTGCTCGCCAGCGGCGTCATCGTGCTTGTCCAATTCACTGTGTTTCTACTGATTGGCGTGCTGCTATATGTGTTCGCGCAGCACTCGCCGCTCTTGGCGCCCGGCGAGCGCACCGACCGCATCCTGCCGCTCTTTCTGGTGCGCGAGATGCCCGTGGGACTGGCCGGCCTGCTGTTGGCTTCCATTGTGGCCGTGGCTATGTCCAACGCCAGCGGCTCGTTGAATTCTATGGCCGCTTCGAGCGTGCTCGATTTTGCAAAATTGCGCGGGCAAAGCGCTGACCCCGCCCGTTTCCTGCGCCTCTCCCGCGGCATGACGCTCTTCTGGGGCCTCGCGCTGATGGGCTTCGGCCTGGTGAAGTGGGGGCCGCTGCTCGAAACCGGGCTGACCGTGGCGTCGCTGCCCTTCGGCAGCCTGCTCGGCCTCTTTCTTCTGGGTACATTCGACCGCGGCGCCAACGCGCGCGGCGCGCTCGCAGGAATGATCGCGGGACTTGCCACGGTTTTATCCGTATTCAAGTTTACGAGCGTGGCGTATACGTGGTACTTCATGATTGGCGCTATCGTAACTTTTCTTGTCGGCTGGCTTGTTAGCAGGATTGCGCAGCCGTAGGGGCGCAGCATGCTGCGCCCCCACTCGAGAGAGCCGAAGAATTTGAAGGAAATTTTCGCGAGGTGACATGAACGAAAAACGCCTGGAACTGGTCCGCGGCCTCGGTGCCTGGGCCTCCGCCGCCATCGTCGTAGGCACCATGATCGGCACCGGCATTTTCCTCAAGCCCGCCGAGATGGCCCGCGAAGGCCGCAGCGTCTCCATTGTTTTCGCCGCCTGGATCATCGGCGCGATTCTCTCCATCTTCGGCGCATTCTCCTTCGCCGAATTGGGCTCCATGATTCCGGAAGCCGGCGGCGAATACGCCTATTTGCGCCGCGGCTTCGGCCCCGTCTACGGATTTCTCTTCGGTTGGATGCATTCCATCGTCGGCCGCCCCAGTTCCCTCGCCTCCATCTCTGCCGGAATGATGCGCTTCCTCAGTTTTCTCCTCCCAAGCATCGCCCTTCCACTTTTCACCGTTCACATCGCCATTCCCGGCCTGACTGGCTGGATCAAGCCTTACGATTTTGTTTTCACCTGGGCGCAGCCGCTCGCGGTCGTCTGGCTCCTCATCATGACGGGAGTGAACTACCTCGGCGTGCGGCTGGGTGGAGCGGTCCAGATTTTCTTAACCACTATCAAAATCGCATCCGTCGCAATCGTCATTGGCGTGGCATTTTTCGCGCCGGCCAGCACGCACTCGAGCGGAACGCAACCCTTTTGGCCCGCAGCGGGCACGGGCGGTGGCGCAATCTTCAGCGCTTTCCTTGCAACGCTAGCGGCGGCGCTCTGGGCCTACGACGGCTGGGAAGACCTGAACCTGGTCGGTTCCGAAGTAGAAAATCCCCAGAAGAATTTCCCCCGCGCTCTGGTCGGCGGAGTCGGATTTGTCGCTGTCGTTTATCTGCTCTTCACCGCGGCTTGCTTGAATGTGCTGCCGTTCGATACCGTCGCCGCCTCCCAGCACATTGCTTCCGATGTTGTGGCGCACATCAAAGGAGCCACTGCCGCGAGTTGGATTACCCTTGCCATGGTCATCTCCGCACTGGGTTCAATGAATTCATCCGTGCTCAGCGGCGCGCGCGTCGGCTACGCCATGGCGCGAGACGGAATCTTCTTCAAGATTGTCGAAGGCATCCACCCAAAATTTCGCACACCGGGACGCTCGCTGATTTTTCAGGGCATTCTTGCAGGTCTAATGGCGCTCACCGGAACCTTCGAAGAACTGACCAATCTTTTTATTTTTGCCGCCTGGATTTTTTACGGTGCGGCAGTGGTCGTAATGTTTCGAATGCGCAAAACTGAGCCCGATCTCCCGCGCCCCTATCGTTGCTGGGGTTACCCTTGGGTCCCGGCCCTCTTCGTGGCAGGCGCGCTGGCCCTCACCGTTAACATTTGGATCGAGCGCCCCGGCCGGTCATCGATTGGCCTGCTCCTGATTCTCGCCGGACTTCCCTTCTACCGCCGCTGGAACCGATCGCTCTCAACTGCTGGCAATTCGCCGGGCATCCAGCCGTCGTGAAAGAAAGAGCTGGACCAGCGCTCCACCGGTAAGAAGTGCCGCGGCGGGGGCCACCACCCACGCTAATAAGCCCACGAACAAGGCAAGGAACATGATGCTGTGCCCGAGGCGATCATTGAAGATGGCCGTTACGGGAAGCGCTACCAGAAAAAAAGCGAAATAGGGCAGCACGGGAAAAACGATGGAAGAGAGCATGGCGCGCCGCGATCCTCCCGCTCGATTCGAGAGGTATGCCCCCATTGCGCCAATCAAGGGCAACGAAAACAGCCAGGGGAGATAAATCACCGCGACAGGCGCGATCAGAGACCATGCGCTTTTCCGGGCGATCACCCAGGGATTGGGACCAAAAAACTGCACCAGCATCAGTAAACTCATCGACAAGAAAAGGGTCAACAAGCTGGGAAGCCAGAATTGCTTCACGCGATTCGTCATGACGTTCTCCTTTGTCCTGGCGGATTGAATCAGCCGGCTCAATTTCTGCCAATCTTCGACTTGAGCTAGGGATCTCTGCTCGGCCTCTTCTTCCGTCATTCCCTGCCTGCGCAATTCTTCGCACGTTTCCGCAAGATGCGCCGCAAGTTCCGCAATCACTTCGGCGCTCTCAGCCGGCCCCAGCGCAAGTCCCTTTAGTCGTCGTTCGACAACCGCTTCCCAATCACGCATGCGACACCTTGGTCAGCCTGCGCAGCGCGCTGAAAAGCTCCGACCACTCTTTGCGCAGCGGCGAAAGCTTCGTTTTCCCCGCCGCCGTCAAACGGTAGCAGCGGCGGCGCCGCCCTTGCTGGCTGGTTTCCCAGCTGCCTCGAATCCAGCCGCGCTGCTCCATGCGGTAGAGCATCGGGTAAAGCGCGGCGAGCGTGAAGCGCAACGCGCCTTTCGTTTGCTGTTCGATGCGCCGCGCCAGCTCGTAGCCGTGCAGCGGGCCGTCTTCCAAAACGCTCAGCACCGCCAGTTCCGCCGTGCCGCGCTTGATTCCCGGTCCAATCATAGGACTCTCCCTTACATATAAGAATGTTATATATGAACAGAACTTTGTCAACGGTACGGAAGGACAGCTGTCCAACAATGAAGGCAAGGAAAGCTGCAGCTAAACGGAGGCGGCGCGGGCTGTGTGTGCGCCAGTAGTGATGGGCAAAATGGCGTTCTCGGCTTCACGGGAAACTTCCACGGCGGGATGGAAGAGTTTGGCTAGCGCCTCGACGCCCGTGACCAGTCGCGGGCCGGGCCGCGAAAAGTAGCTACTGGCTTCCAGTGAGTAAACTCGTCCGTTTCGAACCGCCGGCATGGCCTTCCAGGGTTCGGGAAGCTCCATCGAAAGATATTCGTCACGTGCCTGCTGGGCGCTGTAGCCGCAAGGTGCGATCAAGAGAATATCCGGTTCCGCCTCAACGACATCCTGCAAGTGAACCCGGAAAGAAGGCGTGCGGACTTTCCCCAATGCATCTACGCCGCCCGCCACGTGGATCATTTCCGGAACCCAATGGCCGCCGACGTAAAACGGCTGCAACCATTCGAGGAATGCCACACGAGGACGCTCCGCCGATAGCGGCAATTGCAGCTCCAACTCGCCAAGACGCGCTCCGATCTCCTTCGCCAGCGCTTCTGCCTGCGGACCGCGGCACGATTCTTCTCCCACCCAAAGAATGTCGCGCCACACATCACCCAAATCCTGCGGATTGAGGCAAAGAACTTCCGGCCGCCGTTCGAATCGCGCCAGCGCCGTAGCCAGATCATCGGGAGATGCGGCGCACACATGGCACAAATCCTGCGTAACAATCAAGTCGGGCGCTAGCGACTCCAGCACCCCGGCATCAACAGCGTACAAACTCTCGCCGCGGTGAGCGTACTCGCTGACCAGCCGGTCAATTTCCGCTGGCGTTGCATCGTGCGGCATCCGCGAATGAATCACCACCGGCTTCGTGCGCGCGCGCGGCGGAAAGTCGCACTCGTGGCTCACGCCCACGATTTCGCGCTCCAATCCCAGCGCAAACAGAATTTCCGTAGCCGACGGCAGCAGTGAGACGATGCGCATGACGACCGCAACTCTAACACAATTTCAAAAATCCTATTTGTAGAGAAAATATTTGCGGCGAATTTGCTCGAAGGCCGCCAGTGCATCAGCCCAGCTGGCGACGATTTTTTCAGGAGCTACCCCGGACTGTAATTGCTGGATGGTATCCGAATTTCCAACGAGGGTGATCAGCTTGGAGACGTCAAACTGTTTTGGGTAGAGTCTGTGCAGAAGCGCCGCAACTTCCAACCCCACGCGCATGGAGCGTACCGCGGCGCGATCGGTAACGTGGATGGCCACGCCGCCGCAGCGCTGGCCGGCGTATAGCCCGGCAATCGGGATGAACGGTTTCGCGGCAAAGTGCACTCCCGGCAGATGACGCTCGTTGAGCGCCGCCGCGACATCGTCGCCGTTTAGCCAGGGCGCACCAAATTCTTCAAACGGCGTTTCCGTGCCGCGGCCAACGGAGACCCCGGCGCTTTGCAGAATCTCAATCCCGGGATAAAGAATGGAACCCTTCGTCGTGCGCAGATTCGGCGACGGCGGGATCCACCTGATGCCGGTGCTTTCAAAGAAATAGTTGCGATGCCAGTTCTTCATCGCAATCACGTGGAGGTCGGCGCCGATATGGTTTTCGGCGTTGAAGAACTGGGCAAGTTCGCCAATCGTGAGCCCGTAACGCACCGGCAGCGGAAAATATCCGACGAAATTGGTTTTGTCGGCGTCGAGCATCGGGCCTTCCACAATTTGGCCGCCCATTGGATTGGGGCGGTCGAGCACAAAGAAAGCGATGTTGCGCTTGGCGGCCTCCTCCATGCAGTAGGCCATCGTCGCGGTGTACGTATAAAAACGCACGCCAGCGTCCTGAACATCGAACACGAGCGCGTCGATTCCCTTCAGCATTTCGTCCGTGGGCCGGAGAGTTTCGCCGTAAAGGCTGTAGACCGGGAGGCCCGTTGAGGGATCCTTCGTGGAAGCAATCTTTTCGTCGTTGCGGCCGGCCAGACCGTGTTCCGGGCTGAATAGCGCGACGAGCTGCACGCCAGCGGCGCGCGATAAAACGTCAACAGTGGTGTGCTCTTGCGAATCAAGCCCGGTGTGATTGGTGATGATCCCGACGTGCTTGCCGCGGAGCGGTGCAAATTTTTGCGCCTCGAGGACATCAAGGCCGGTTTGCACTCGCGCGGCGCGACCAGAATGTTTCGATGTAGCACGCGCGGGCGGAAGCGCTAGCGTGAACCATACGGCAATGATCGCCAAATGAATGAACGTGGAATGCGCGCGCCTGAGTCCAGTCAATGTGTCCCCCGCTATTGCAACCATACAATGATATTCTGGAACGCATTGGCCGAAGCCGCGTTGAGAGCACGATGTGCGTGTGCTATCTATAAATGCAGACCGCTGGCGGCCGCTGGGGGATTCTAGCCGATGGTAGGACGCCGCGTCCGTTTTTTGCTCGTGACTCCCGTCGCAATCGTTCTCCTTATGGCCTTTAACGCACGCAGCCAGAGCAGCACCACGTCGGCAAAAAAAACCGCCGTCAAAGAAGGCACGGCTCCTGCCAAGAGCGGGCCGAACAAATTGTCGTCCGCCGCGAACGCTTGGGTGGAAACCACGCTGCGCAAGATGACCGTGGACGAAAAGATAGGTCAGCTTCTTTTCACCACCTATCACGGAAGTTTGACGGCCACGGATACGACGGCCTACCGGCAGATCGTGCACGATGTCACTGATCTCCACGTCGGCGGCTTCATCAACATTACGCATGGATCGCCGTTGGGAATCGTGAAAAGCCAGGCCTATCCGACAGCAATATTGAACAACCAGCTCCAGACAAAATCGAAACTGCCCCTGCTGATTGGCGCCGACTTTGAACGCGGTACGGCCATGCGTCTGGACGAGGGCACGTCTTTCCCAACGGCGATGGCGCTCGCCGCTGGCGGCAATTTCAAAGATGCATACACGATGGGCAGAATCACGGCGCTCGAAGCGCGCGCCGTCGGAGTTCACTGGATCTACGCGCCGGACGCTGATGTAAACAATAATCCTGGAAATCCGATTATCAACACGCGTTCCTTTGGCGAAGATCCGGCGCGTGTTGCGCAATTTGTAACCGAATTCGTTCGCGGCGTGCAGGAAAATGGCGGCCTTGCGACTGCAAAACATTTTCCAGGCCACGGCGATACGGCCGCGGACTCACACATTGATCTACCGGTGATTCATGCGGATCGCGCGCGGCTGGATGATTTGGAACTTGTTCCCTTCCGCGCGGCGATTGCCATGCAAGTCGATAGCATCATGACCGGGCATCTGAATGTTCCCGCTCTCGAGCCCGATCCCAACACGCCCGCCACGCTTTCACACAACATCCTTACCGACGTGTTGCGCAACCAGCTTGGATTTCAGGGACTCGTTGTTACCGATGCGATGGATATGGGCGGAATCACAGTGCGTTACGCGCCGGGAGAAGCGGCGGTGCGCGCGGTTGTGGCGGGAGCAGATTGTGTGCTGATGCCGCCGGTGCCGGACGCTGCGTTCGAAGCGTTGCAAGCCGCTGTGAAGTCTGGACGAATTACGAAAGAACATCTCGACGCGTCGGTGCGGCGAATCCTTCAAGCGAAAGCGCGCATTGGCCTGGATACAAGCCGGCTCGTGGACGTGGATGCGCTCAACAAACATTTCGCAAGCGCGGCCTGGCAGAGCGAGGCGCAGGAGATTTCCGATCGCGGCGTGACGCTGCTGCGCGACACGCCGCACCGGCTTCCGCTGGACGGCACAAAGCCGTCGCGCGCCCTGCTGCTGGCGTTTTACTCAGACCCGGAACCATATCCAGGAGAAGACTTGGAGCGCGAGTTACGTTCACGATTCGACTCCGTGACGGCGCTGCGTGCAGATACAAGATTCGTGAATGCGAGCATTCTGAAATTGCCGCCCCCGGAGAGTTACGACGTCGCGATTCTCGCGCTGTTTGTGCGCGTGAGCGATCGCAAAGGAAACGTGGACGTGCCCGCGGAGCAAGCGGCGCTGGCGGAACAAATTTACAAAACGGGCAAGCCGGTAATCACGGTGGGATTTGGAAGTCCGTATTTGATTGAGCGGTTTCCGCAAGCGGAGACGTGGCTCGCGGCATTTGGAATCAGCGATGTCGCGCAGATTTCCGTGGCTCGCGCGTTGTTTGGACAAATTCCTTTGCGCGGGAAATTGCCGGTGACGATTCCCGGCGTGAATTTGAAAGCCGGATTTGGAATGGAATTGCCGGCAAGTCCGATGACGTTGCAGGCGATGGATGTGCGCGGCGAAGCGCAATTGCAGCCAGCTTACGACGTAATCGAGAAAGCGATCGCATACAAGGCGTTTCCTGGCGCGACTTTGGCGGTGGGCTACCGCGGGAAAGTGGCGTTGCACGCGTTTGGAAAATCAAGTTACGACGCGAAGTCCGCTGCACCGGTTCCGGCGACGATGTATGACATCGCGTCGCTGACAAAAGTTGTGGCGACGACGACGCTGGTTGCGAAATTGGTCGAGGGCGACTTCGCGGTGCCGCTAGATCTCGACGCGAAGATTGAGCGCTACCTTCCAGAGTGGGCGAGCGGGCCGAACGCGGAGTTGCGGCATCGCGTGACGGTGCGGCATTTGCTGACGCATACCTCCGGGTTGCCACCGTTCAAGGAATACTGGCGGACTTCCAAGAGCAAGTCGGACACTCTCGCGAAAATCTTTGTGGAGCCGCTGGAATATGAGCCGGGGACGAAAGAAGTTTATTCGGACCTGGGAATTATTTTGATGGCGGAGATTATCGAGCGGTTGACGGGAAGAAAGCTCGATGATCTGGCGAACAGCTACATTTTTTCACCGCTGGCGATGAAGGACACGATGTACCGGCCGGCGAAAAAACTTTGGCCCGCGATTGCGCCTACGGAGTTCGACAATAATTTGCGGCACCGGCTGGTGCAAGGTGAAGTCCACGACGAAAACGCGTTTGCGATCGGCGGCGTTTCGGGGCACGCGGGCGTTTTCAGCACGGCGCCGGACCTGGCGGCGTTTTGCCAGATGCTGCTAAATGGCGGCGTTTACGCGCACCAGAGAATTCTGCGGCGGGCAACAGTTGCGCAATTCACTGTGCCGCAGCAACTTTCCGGCGGAACGCGGACGCTGGGCTGGGCGGTGCCAACCGAAGGCGGGTCGAGCGGGCATTATTTTTCGGCGCACACTTTCGGCCATACCGGATTTACCGGGACTTCGATCTGGATCGATGCGGACCGGCAGCTTTTCGTGGTACTGCTGACAAACCGGGTGCATCCGACACGCGAGAATATGAAGATACAGAAAGTGCGTGTGGCGTTGCATGATGCGGTGATGCAGGCGCTGGGATTTGCGACGGCGGCGGCCCCCGCGAAGTGAAGCGGTTTTCGGTCGTCAGTCTTCAGTTCTTGGTCGGAGAAGAGAAACCGAAGACAGGAGTGATACCGCTTTGGCAGGCGGCGCCAACTTGTCAGGAGACATGTTGGCTGACGCTGAGGATGTTGCCGTCGGGGTCTTTGAACCAGGCTACTTTGCTGCCGTCGGGGGTGGTCCAGATGCCGAGGGTTTGGTCCTGGGCGAAGGGATATTTTTCCGGGGGGACGCCGTGGTCGCGGAGCCAGGTAGCGGCGGATTCGATGTTTTCGACTTGCCATCCGAGGATGGTGCCTTGCAGCGGAGTGAAATTCGGGATCTTGGCGATGCGAATCATGTGGCCGCCTACGCTCATGACTAGCGCAAATTTGTCGAGACTTACAAACTCGAAGCCGAGCTTGCCCTCGTAGAAGGAGCGCGCTTTGTCGTAGTCCGTTGTGGGGATAAAGCCGACCATCTTTCCTGATTCCAGCATTACTTGCCTCCTGCTGCCATTCTTCGAGTTGCCTTGCGGTGCATAGGAATAGCACTTGCGGTGGGCAAATTCTCTCGATATTGTGACAAGAAATGTCGCACAAGTGCCAAAGCATACTGCATGCAGCGAACGGGCGGCTGCTGAGCGAACTGGCCAGCGTGTCGGCGGACTTTGCTCATGGGCATGTGATTCCGGAGCATTCGCATCCGGAGGATCAACTCTTGTTTGCTTCGAGCGGGGTGATGACGCTGAGTACGAAGCAGGGCGTGTGGGTGGTACCGCCGATGCGGGCGGTGTGGATTCCGGCGGATACGCCGCACTCGGTGGCGATGTCGGGGCCGGTTTCCATGAGGACGCTGTATTTTCTGCCCAAACTTTGCCGAACACTGCGGGGGAAATGTTTTGTGATGAATGTTTCGGGGCTTTTGCGGGAACTGATTCTGCATGCCTGCAAGTTCAAGAGGTTGAGCAAAGGAGCTTTGGCGGAGCGGCGGATTATCGAAATGATTGTGGAGCAGTTGAAGGCGGTGGATTCGATTCCGCTACAGCTGCCGCACCCGACAGATTCGCGGGCGATGCGCGTGGTGAGCATGCTTTTGGCTGATCCCGGCGATCAACGCGATCTGGAAAAACTTTGCGCGGAGTGCGGGGCGAGCAAGCGAACGATTCAGCGGGTGTTTCTGGAGGAGACGAAGATGAATTTTGGGAAGTGGCGGCAGCAGCTTCGGCTGCTTCATGGGTTGCAACTGATGGCTTCGGGGGAGAAGGTGACGGCGGCGGCTTTGGAGGCGGGTTATAGCAGTCCGAGTGCGTTCATATCGATGTTCCGGAAGCAGCTGGGGACTACGCCGATGAGGTATTTGGGGGATGGGAATGGACGGGAGCCAGAGGGAAAGCCATGACATTAGAGAGCGAGGCCCTTAGCAGCCTGACCAGCGAGCAGGAAGGTCTTGGGGTATGAGCCATGGCCGCAGATTTTGAATGAACCGAAGTCCTTGTACCAGTCCCCTTCCGGCACTTCGGGCTGAGATTCAATCCAAACACGGAGCTGATTGAGATCAGCGATGCTGATGGCCCGGTCGCGCATTCGCTCGATCAAGTGCTGACGGACATTGGGCGGCAGATTGTCCCACGGCTCGATCCGAGGCATCAGTTACCAAAAACCATGCGGCCCAGTTCGTCGCCGAGGCGCTTGGCTTCGTTGGGGTCCGTGGCGCTGCGGAAACGCTCAGCTAGCTCGAAAAACTCCCGCTGCTTGCGCTTTTCCGCTTCGATGCCGTTTTCGATCAATTCGAGGAGCATGCGGTTGGAACTGAGCCTGCGAGTCTTCGCCAAAGTGCGAACCTGGGCTGCGACGTTTGCGGGAAGGCTAACGCTCTGACGTACGGTCTTGTTTATGGGGCTCATGACACCAGTATGCAGCAGAATGGTGCGATTGTGCAAATCGTGGTTACAGGTTTAGAGAAGAGCTTTTTGCTGTAAATCGAGGGCGGCTTGGGCGAGGTCGGAGGGGCGGCCTAGGTCACGCCAATAGTATTGGTCGGCGCGAAAGGCTAGGATTTTCTGGGATTGGGCGGCGAGGCGGAGGTAGGAGGGGATGATGGAGAAGACGCCGTTTTCGGTGAGAAGGGGGAGGAGGCGGGGGGAGAGGATGTGGATGCCGGAGAAGGCTAAGGCTTGGAGCGGCTGCGAGGCGGCTGGCTGGGGTTCGGAAAAAGCAGATTCCTCGCTTCGCTCGGAATGACAACTAACGGGGGTTTTGGAAAGGGGGACGATTTCGGGTTCTTGATCGCGGCCAGTGCGGCGGCCGCAGAGCTCGTTGTGATCGTTGAAGAGGAGTTGGCGGGAAGATTCGCGGGATTGAACGGCTAGGGTGGCTAGGGCGTGATGTTGGGTGTGGAATTGGAGCATGGCGCGGAGATCAATGGTGCTGATGACGTCGACGTTGTGGAGGAGGAAGGGTTCGTCGAGATTCTTTGGATCTTCGAGAAAGAACCAGGAGGCTTTTTTTAGGCCACCGCCGGTGTCGAGGAGGACTTCTTCGCGGGAGATTTCGATGCGCTGGCCGAAGTTGTTGTGGGACTTTAGGTAGTCGATGACTTGGTCGGCGAAGTGGTGGACGTTGATGATGAATTCGGTGATGCCGAAGGTGCGGAGGCGGGTTAGGGTGATTTCGAGGAGGGTGCGGCCGGCGAGTTCGACAAGGGCTTTGGGGCGGGTGTCGGTCAGGGGGTTCAGGCGTGTGCCTAGGCCGGCGGCTAGGATCATGGCTCTCATTGAAGCGATTTCCGCTTGCCTAGTTTTTCTAACTCGAGATGGCGCAGGACTACTTCGAGGCCGGGGCGGGTGCGGAGGCGTTTTGCTAGTTGTTCGGCGAGGTAGACCGAGCGATGCTGGCCGCCGGTGCAGCCGAAGGAGACCATTAGATTTTTGAAGCCGCGCTGCTGGTAGGCGGTGATGCTGGCGTCTATCAGGGAAAAGACGCCGGCTAGATATTGGTGAACAGTTTCTTGTTGATTGAGGTAGTCGATGACCGGAGCGTCTTTGCCGGTCAGAGTTTTGAAGCGTTCTTCGCGGCCGGGATTGGGGAGGCTGCGGCCATCGAAGACGAAACCACCGCCGTTGCCGCTTTCGTCCTTGGGCATGTCGTGGTGAAAAGAAAAACTGAAAATGCGCACGACGAGATTGTCCGCGTCAGTGGCCAGGCTTTGCAATTTCTCGGAGGCCAACATGTCTTTGAAGGCGTTCATCAGGGCCGGCAGGGGGATAGGGAGCCTGACATTGTGGAGGAGCCAGCGGAGGTTTTTGAGGGCGTAGGGGACGCTCTGGAGAAAATGGACTTTGCGTTCGAAGAAGCCGCGAAAACCGTAGGCGCCGAGCGCTTGCATGATGCGGATGTAGACGTAAGGATAAAAGTGCTGCATGAAGGCGTCGCGGTCGAGCTTGATGAAGCCGGAGAGGCGGTCGAGATAGTGATCGAGGAGTTGCTGGCGGAGGTCGGGGGGCAGGTCGGCTTTGGCGTCGAAGAGGAGGGAGGCGATGTCGTATTGAAGGGCGCCTTTGCGGCCGCCCTGGTAGTCGACGAAGAAGGGATCGCCATTGCGAAGTATGATGTTGCGTGACTGGAAGTCGCGATAGAGAAAATAATCGCGCGGGGCACTGAGGAGGAAATCGGTGAGGCGGCTGAAATCGTCTTCGAGGGCTTGTTCGTTGAAGGAGATGCCAGCGAGACGGAGGAAATAGTATTTGAAATAGTTCAGGTCCCAGGCGATGGATTGGCGGTCGAAGCTTGGGTTGGGATAGCAGACGGAGTAGTTCAGGTCGAGGCCGGCTTCGACCTGGAAGCGCGGGAGGACGCCGACGACTTTGCGATAGGTTTCGATCACTTCAGAAGCGATGTTCGCGCCGGAACGATTTTTGGAGAGAAATTCGAAGAGCGTGGTGTCGCCGAGATCCTCTTCGAGATAGGCGCCGTGGTCGAGATCTTCAGCGTAGATTTCCGGGACGGGAAGGCCGTGGCGGCGAAAATGTTTGGAGAATTCGAGGAAGGCGATGTTTTCTTCGCGGACGGAGTAGAGGATGCCGATGGCGCGGTGTTTTTCGTTGGAAAGACGGATGATTTTGCGGCCGGAGCCACCGAGGTCGCCCTGGAGCGGGATGACGCGCTCGGGCGGGGCGTGGAAGTGCTGCTCGAAGAGAGTATTTAGGACGTCCAGGGACATGAATTCCCACCCGATTCGTTTTGACGGATCGATGAATCCAACCGATTTCTAGCATAGCTGATTTCGCTTGAAGACAATTGGACGACGGCGGAGTCGTGTGCCTAGAAATATGCTTAGAACTGCACAATCAAGAGTGGCTGTGTCACGGGACTTTTTGCATGACCTGTATAATGCGGGGATGACTTCCCAGCCTAAAAACCACGGGCGCGCGGCGCGCCTGCTCGCAGAACATCGACTGACGGAAAAGAGAAATGCGGCTTCGAAGAATCTCGACCGGATGACGGCGCGGGAGATTGTGCGGTTGATGAACCGGGAGGATCGCAAGGTTGCGCGCGCGGTGGGGCGGGAGAGCGGGACGATTGCGCGGGCGGTGGATGCGATTGTGGGCGCGATACGAAAGGGCGGGCGGTTGATTTATGTAGGGGCGGGATCAAGCGGGCGGATGGGAGTGCTGGATGCGGCAGAGTGTCCGCCGACGTTTGGGACTTCGCCGAAGCTGGTGGTGGCGTTGATTGCGGGGGGACGGCGGGCGATTACGCGGGCGGTGGAAGGGGCGGAGGATTCGGAGCGGAACGGGGCGCGGGATTTGCGGGCGAAGAAATTGACACGGCGCGACGTGGTGGTGGGGATTGCGGCCAGCGGGACGACGCCGTTTGTGGTGGGGGCGCTGAAGTATGCGCGTTCGCGTGGGGCGATGACGGTGGCGGTGACTTCGAATTTGCGAATGCCGGTGGGGCGAGTGGCGAAAATCGTGATTGCTCCGGAAGTGGGGCCGGAGGTGCTGACGGGCTCGACACGGTTGAAGGCGGGGACTTCGCAAAAGATGGTGCTGAACATGCTGAGTACAGGGGTGATGGCGCGGCTCGGGCATGTGTATGAGAACTTGATGATCGACATGTTGCTGGCGAATGAGAAGCTGGCGGAGCGAGCGGTGAGGATTTTGATGGAGGCGAGTGGTGCGAGTGTGTCTGCGGCGGAACAGGCGCTGCGGGCGGCCGGACACGATTTGAGAGTTGCTTTGGTGATGCTAAAGCTGAAGATTGGGGCTGCGAAGGCGAAGAAAAGATTGAGGGCTGCGGGTGGAAACTTGAGCGGGGCGCTGGGGAAATAAGAAAGAGCATCAACGCAGAGACACAGAGGACGCAGAGAAGAATCGAAAAAAGAAGGAAAGAAAGAAAGATGGCGACGTGAAGTCGCCGCTACAAGGAAAATGGGCCGGCTGGAAGCCGGTGCTACGAAGAGAGAGGGAATGGATAAATTCCGGATTAGGGGCGGGAGGGCGCTGCGCGGAACGGTGGCGATCAGCGGGGCGAAGAATTCGGCGCTGCCGGTGATGGCGGCGGCGTTGCTGACGGCTGATAAGGTGACGCTGCACAACATTCCGAAAGTGCGCGACCTGGTTACCATGAGCAAGTTGCTGGCGTTCATGGACGCGAAAGTGTCGGTGACGGAGTTTCCGAGCAGCGATTACGTGATTGAGGCGCCGAAGTTGAATCACGCGGAGGCGCCGTATGAGCTGGTGAAGACGATGCGGGCGTCGGTGCTGACGCTGGGGCCCTTGATGGCGCGGGTGGGAGTGGCGCGGGTTTCGTTGCCGGGAGGATGCGCGATTGGGGCGCGGCCGGTGGATTTACATTTGAAGGCGCTGGAGCAGATGGGGGCGGAAATCACTACTTCGCACGGGTACATCGAGGCAAAGATCCACGGCAACGGACATCAAGGGAGACGACTGAAGGGCGCGCGAATCGTGTTCGATAAAATTACGGTGACGGGAACGGAGAATATTTTGATGGCGGCGGCGCTGGCGGATGGGGAGACGATTTTGGAGAATGCGGCGCGGGAGCCGGAAGTGACGGATTTGGCGGTGCTGCTGCGGAAAATGGGGGCGCAGATTTGCGGCGATGGAACTTCGACGCTGCGGATTCGCGGCGTGGAGGAATTGCACGGGACGGAGCATACGGTGATTCCGGACCGGATTGAGGCAGGGACGTTTCTTGTGGCAGGTGCGATTACGGGTGGCGATTTGACGATTACGCATTGTGCGCCGGAGCATTTGGGGGCGGTGATTGCGAAATTGAAGCAGGCGGGAGTGACGGTTGAGATTGTGAATGAAACGACGATGCGCGTGCGAGGTGCGCAGCAACTGGTGGCTTCGGACATGACGACGGAGGAGTATCCAGGATTTGCAACGGATATGCAGGCGCAGTATATGGCGCTGGCGACGCAGGCGGAAGGCACGTCGGTGATCATCGAGAAGATTTTTGAGAACCGCTTTTTGCATGCGAGTGAAATGAGGCGCATGGGGGCGCATATTTCAATCGAAGGACACACGGCAACGGTGCGCGGCCCAGCGACGCTCTCGGGGAGCGTGGTGCAGGCGTCGGATTTGCGTGCGAGCGCCGGGCTGGTGTTGGCGGGGCTGGTGGCGAGCGGGGAGACGCTGATCGAGCGCGTGTATCACATTGACCGCGGGTATGAGGGGATCGTAGAGAAATTGCGGGGAGTAGGTGCGGATATCGAGCGGGTGCATGGGCCCGGGGCGTAATTGCAACTGCCCGACGGGTACATCTTAAGTAAGAATTGACAGGTTTCTTCTATTGAGTCTAAAGTACTTATCTCTTAGTACGCATCTCCCATTCCTCCCACCAGCCTAAGGGCGTAGCATTTCACCCTGATGAAATTGGCTTTGCTGAGGGGCATAGTTTTTCTGGGGAACCTCGCGTCGCCTTCGCTTCCTGCGAAAATTGCAAACCTGCGTTTGCGTACGAAGTTCCTGCTGTCGTTTGTGCTGCTCTCCACCGGGCTCACATGCGCGACACTGCTGGTTGTGCGGCGAAGCGCAGAAGTACAGACACAACACCAAATCGAACAAGATGCGCGGAATGCCACCTTGATGTTCCAGGTTATGGAACACCAGCACCAGATGGCCCTGAGCCGAACGGCAGATTTGCTGGCCTCACTGGCATACATGAGGGGCGGAGACCCCACGGCGATTGAGGATGCGAGCGAAGACCCCTGGAAATCGGACGATTGCAATATGTTTGCCCTGGCAAACAAGAAGGGCAACCTTGTCGCCTTGCACTCGACCGGCAGCGCTTTTCCGATTGCGGCCGCGGAGGCCATGCTCCGACGTTCGTTGAGCAGCGGCAGCACGACGGCGTGGTGGGTCAACGACCGGAACGTCTATCAGGTA
The DNA here is from genome assembly GCA_036522305.1 of Candidatus Acidiferrum sp. Lineage (GTDB taxonomy): Bacteria > Acidobacteriota > Terriglobia > Acidiferrales > UBA7541 > Acidiferrum. The sequence continues at coordinate 42,038 of DATDGB010000092.1, forward strand.
GTCTTGCAGCGGTTTTACGATGGCGCACCGCTAAAAAGTAACCTAATGGGAACGGTGGTGGTAGGCCGGTTGATGGACGCCCGAGCCGCCAGCGACTTAGGCCGTATATCGTCGAGCCAGATTCTCTTTCAGTATGGCCAGGATGCGGTGGTGAGCACCCTGTCTCCCCTCCAAGAGCACGACGTGCTGAGGCAGATCCAGAATCGGCCGGCAGGGCAAGATGTATACATCGGTAGCGAGCGATTTTTCGCAGGCACACTGGAACTCACACCGGGCTCTCTGCCCACGGCAAGCGTCATCATTCTCAAGTCCTACAAAGAAGCGGAAGCCTACCTGGTCAACCTCAACCACTTGCTGCTGGGGCTGGGATTAATAGCAGTGCTGGCAGGAGGGACGCTGGTATACCTGATCTCGGATACGTTCACGCGCCCGCTGGCAGCACTGTTAGAAGGATTGCATGCCGTGAAGGATGGCGACTTCAACTATCCGATCGAAGCGCGAGGAGGCGATGAGCTTGCGGAGGTAACCCGTGCTTTTGACGGCATGCGAGACACGCTGCAGCAGAACGCGGCACAGCGAGGACAGCTCGAAGAGCAGCTCCGGCAGGCGCAAAAGATGGAAGCGCTGGGGCGCCTAGCGGGTGGGGTAGCGCACGATTTTAACAATCTTTTGACGGTGATCAAGGGCCATAGCCAATTGCTGGTCGACCGGATGAAGCCGACGGATGTGCTTTATGGCAGCACACAACAGATCATGAAGACCGCGGACCGGGCGGCATCGTTGACGCGCCAGCTACTGGCGTTCAGCCGGATGCAGGTTCTGCAACCAAGAATCATTGACCTGAATGCGTTGGTCGCGGACATGAGCAAGTTGTTGCGGCGGCTGGTTCGCGAAGATATCGAATTCGGGTTCCGCCTGGGAGATTCTCTGGGGCGGATAAAAGCCGACCCCGGGCAAATGGAACAGGTGCTCTTGAACCTGACGTTGAACGCCAGTGACGCCATGCCGCAGGGCGGGAAACTAACGATTGAGACGCAAAAAATGAAGGTGGACCAGAGCTTCGCGCTAGCGCGGCCGCCACTGAAAGCCGGCCAGCACGTGCAGTTGGTAGTGAGCGACACCGGTCATGGAATGGACGCGGCCACCAAATCGCGGATTTTCGAACCGTTTTTCACAACCAAAGAGCCGGGAAAGGGAACGGGGCTAGGGCTGGCAACGGTTTACGGCGTGGTGAGACAGAGCGGCGGCTTTATCTGGGTGGAAACGTCTCCGGGGAACGGCGCGCGGTTTGAAATCTACCTGCCGTTGGCGGTCGAGAAGGAAGAGACGGATTCGCACGAGCGGGTACCGGCGAGAGCCCGGCGCGGATCGGAAACGATATTGATCGTGGAAGATGAAGAAGAGGTACGAGCGCTGGCGTGCGAATTCTTGACCTCAGCTGGATATAGCGTGCTTACGGCCAACGACGGTGTGGAGGCCCTGGAGGTCTACGATCGCTTGGGGAGTTCGATTCAGCTGCTGCTGACGGACGTAGTGATGCCTAAAATGCGGGGGACGGAGTTGGCACAAAAGCTCAAAGCGAGACTTCCGAACTTGAAGGTCGTATACATGTCCGGATACCTCGAAAAAGACGCTTTCAGCGGGCAAATTCTCGAGAAGGAAAATGTCCTGCAGAAACCATTTTCGCGCGACTCGCTGATCTGCAAGGTCGGTGAGTCGTTTCAAAGTAAGGCGGGCGGGCGGAGGATAGCCGAAGAGATTTGCCGTTAACGGATGGCCGGCCCGACTAGCAAAGGCGTTGGACGTTGGATGAGAAGATAGCCAAAAATTGCTAGAATCTCTGACGTGTTTCGGAAGGCATGTCCGGGTTTCTCGCTTTTCCTCATGGCAGTTCTAGCCGGCGGAGTTTGGAGTTTACGGGCAAGCCTTATTCCTGGATTCTTGCTCTCCCAAATTACAAAAGATGCTGACTTGATTGCCATCGGACAAGTTCGCATCGTAGCCAGCATCCCCACAACCATGCTCCTGCAAAACAATTCATATAGTGCTCTGGATCGTTCGGGCAATTTAACAGTGGATCGAATACTGAGGCCTAGTGGTATGGAATCCACTCGCATTGTTCCAATGCATTGGGTCGTTCCTCGCCCGAGGTTTGATGGGCCAGGCTACGCGGATGTGGAGGATGGCACATACATGTTGTTTTTCTTCAAGAAGCGCCCGGGTGAAGAGGTATACGAATTTGCTAGCCCGTATTATCCAGGTCTTCCAGTAGTGGCTAATGCTCCTGTGAGGGATGGGGACCTCGAAGATCAGATTGTGGATCAGGTCTCGAATTTTCTGGAATCAAGTGGTGGAGACTCGGAAAAGAAATCTATGCTCCTTATGCAACTGGGAGATGTTCGAACCCCCTCATTCACTCGCACGCTCTACAGGCTATTCAACGGCCCCGAACCGCATCTCCACATGACCGCCTTATTCGCTCTGCTCAGTCGGAAAGAAGTAGATTTGATTCCTGGAGCAGAGCAGGAGATATTGCACAATTCAAACTATGCCCATATTTGGGAACGCAAGAATTTAATTCTCGCGCTTTCTCAACAGTTCGAGGCTAGTCAGTCGCTACCTGTCTTAAGCAAGGCATTGCGGTCACCCGAAATCGAAATCCGGCAGACCGCCGCCCTTGCTTTGCGCTATACGCACTCTTCTGAGGCCGTGGGACCGCTTCTTGCGGTCGTGGATGATGCGGATTCCGAAGTCCAATGGAACGCAATGCATTCTCTCGGCGAGCTGGTTAACGAGCTCGAGTGGCGTCCCAATTCTAAAGAGCCGCCAGTCTGGCAACGCTGCATCAATCACTGGCACGAATTCTCACTAAGGTGGCCTGTTCCCTTGAGCGAGAAATAGAATGCCGCTAGAGAGTGCGAGCGCAGAACAATCGTAGTCGCCCCGGGCATCGATCAAGTTGGTCGCACATCAGAGGTGACCGCCAATAATGTCTGTGTGGTACAGGCGGACCACGCCAAAGTCTGGTACAATGCACGACACGAATTTGTCGAGATGGGCGAGCGCAGTTTAGGCGGCGCGAACCCGGGAGGAAGATGGCCATGAGCAACGCGGAGATGCTGGGGCGGATGGACGCGGCGATTGCGGAGAAGAATTTGCTGAAGCATCCGTTTTATCAGGATTGGCAGGCGGGGAGGCTGAGCCGGGAGGCACTGCAGCTTTATGCGGCGCAGTATTACCGGCATGTGGAGGCGTTTCCGAAACACTTGCGGGTGCTGGCGGCGCGGACGGAGGGTCCGCTGCAGGGATTGATCTGCGAGAACCTAGCCGAGGAGGAGAATCCGGCGGGGTCGCACCCGAAGTTGTGGAGGGATTTTGCAGCGGCGGTGGGGGTGGGCGAGGACGACATTACGTGCTGCCCTGCTCTGCCGGGGACGCAGGCGGTGGTGCAGACGTTCCGGGAGATTTGCGGGGACCGGACGGTGGCCGAGGCGGTGGCGGCGCTGTATGCGTACGAGTCGCAGGTGCCGGAAATTGCGACGACGAAGATCGATGGATTGAAGAAGTTTTATGGCGTGACGGAGCCGGAGGGGCTGGCGTATTTCGAGGTGCATGAGGAAGCGGACAAGGCGCACCGGGCGGCTTGGCGCGGGTGGCTGGAAGAGCACGCTTGCGGAGATGAAGAAGAGATTCTGAAGACTACGAATGAGGCGCTGGATGCGCTTTGGGGGGCGTTGGACGCGGTGCATTGCGAGAAGGCGGAAGTAAGGATGTAAACAGGTAAGGATGTAAGGAAAAAGAAAAGAAGAAATTAACGCAGAGAAACAGAGGTCGCAGAGAAGAGTTTTGAAAGAGGCCCCCGATTGGATCGGGGGCTTTTTGTTTGGGTGAGAGATTGCAACGAGACGAGAGACCAGCGGGCTTCACGCTCGGGCAAATGGGGCCCACAAACCGCGGAAAAAGAAGGGCACCCGCCGTGGCGGACGCCCTTACTAATGACAAATGAAAAGGTTATTCGTGGGAGGCGGAATCGCTGCCGTGGCCTTCATCGCTGGAGGAAGTGGGGCTGCCACCACCGGCGGCGGCGGATTTCTGCTGCTTTTCGCGGGCTTCGCGGATCAGGGCTTTGCGGGAAAGGCGGACTTTGTTGCCCTCGATGGAGAGAACTTTGACGAGGACCTGGTCGCCGAGCTTCAGCTCGTCGCGAACGTCGCGGATGCGATGCTCGGAGATTTCGCTGATGTGCAGGAGGCCGTCGGTGCCGGGGAAAAGTTCGACGAAAGCGCCGAACTCCGCGAGGCGAACGACTTTGCCGAGATAGGTCTTGCCGATTTCGGCGCTGGCGGTGACATCGCGAACCATGGCGAGAGCGGCATCGCCGCCGGCTCCGCTGGTGGAGAAGATGTGCACGGTGCCGTCTTCGAGGACGTCGATCTTGACGCCAGTGGCCTCGATGATGGAGCGGATTTTCTTGCCGCCCGGCCCGATGAGGTCGCGGATCTTGTCCTGGGGGATTTTCAGCTTGAAGAGGCGCGGAGCGTAAGCGGAAATCGCGGTGCGCGACTCGCTGAGGGTCTTCTCCATGGTGTCGAGAATCTGGAGACGGGCCTTTTTGGCTTGGGCGAGAGCTTCGCGCATGATGCCGATGCTGATGCCGAGGACCTTGATGTCCATCTGCAAAGCGGTGATGCCCGCGCGAGTTCCGGCAACTTTGAAGTCCATGTCGCCATAGTGGTCCTCGGCTCCAGCGATGTCCGTGAGGATGGAGTATTTCTTTTCGTCACCGAAGACCAGGCCCATGGCAATCCCGGCACAGGGAGCCTTCATCGGGACGCCGGCGTCCATGAGGGCGAGCGAACCGCCGCAGACAGTGGCCATGGAAGAGGAACCATTGGATTCGAGAATGTCGGAGACGAGTCGCATGGCGTAGGGGAAATCCGCTTCCGGAGGAAGCAAATTCACTAGTGCGCGCTGCGCGAGGGCACCGTGGCCGATTTCGCGGCGGCCGGGGCCCCGCAGGAATTTCACTTCACCGACGCTGAACGGCGGGAAATTGTAGTGCAGCATGAAGCGGTTGAACTGGTCCTGCTCGAAGAGCAGGTCGAGGCGCTGCATGTCTTCCTTGGTGCCGAGGGTCAAAGTGGCGAGCGCCTGAGTTTCACCGCGGGTAAAGAGCGCGGAACCATGCACGCGCGGGAGCAAACCGACTTCGCAGGTGATCAGGCGAATCTGGTCAAAGGCGCGGCCATCGGGACGGCGGCGGGCGTTGAGAACGTCGTCGCGGAAGATATTTTCGCGGAGCCGTTCGAGGGCGCGCTTGGTGAGGGCGCGCTTCTCGTCCATTTCTTTCTTGGGCTCTTCGGGAATCGCCTTGATGATCTCTTCCTTGAGGGCGTCGATGAGATGGTAGCTTTCCTTCTTGGGATGCTTTTCGGTGTTCAGCGCATCATGGAGCTTGTCGCCGTATTTCTTTTGAAGATCCTTGTAGATAGCTTCATCGAAGGGGAGCGGGGCGACGACGACTTTCTTGGGCTTGAGCTGCGCGTGAAGTTCCTTGATGGCGCCGACGATCTTCTTGATTTGGGCATGGCCGAATTCGAGGGCGTCGGCAACGGATTCTTCGGAAACTTCAAGAGCGCCGGACTCGACCATGACGATGGCTTCATCCGTGCCGGCGATGATGATGTTCATCAAACTTTTCTTCTGGCCGGCGACGGTGGGATTAATCACCAACTGGCCGTCCACCAGGCCAACGCGGACGCAGGCGATGGGCTTCTCGAACGGGAGGTCCGAGCAGTAGGCGGCAGCAGACGCGCTGGTCACGGCGATGACGTCGGGGTCATTCTCGCTGTCCGCGGAAAGCACCATAGAGACGATTTGAGTTTCGTTGCGCCAGGATTCGGGGAAGAGCGGGCGCATGGGGCGGTCAATGAGGCGGGAGGTGAGAACTTCCTTTTCGGAGGGGCGGCCTTCGCGCTTGAAGAAACCTCCGGGGATTTTTCCGGCGGAGTACGTGTTCTCGCGATAGTCCACGGTGAGAGGCAGGAAGTCGCGATCGTTCATCTGCGAAGCCATGCAGGCGGTGGTCAGGACGACGGTATCGCCGTAGCGCGCAGTGATGGCGCCATTGGCTTGTTTGGCGATTTTTCCGGTTTCGAGAGTAAGGGTACGGCCGCCGACTTCAACCGTGACGATATGTGGTGCGCGTGTATGCGTATTATCAGACATGAATCATTTCCTTTGGCCCCGCATCCGAGCGGAGCATGTTGAGGCGCGTTCGCTTGGCAAACGGGCCTTGAGTCTACGTTGACCCCGACCGGGTCGGGGCCATCCATGAGGAAGAGCAAGAGGCAAGAATCATTGTGAGGCGAACGAAACGCGACGGACTACACCACGAGAAATTCCGGCACTAAAGCCGGATGCCTGACGACAGACTCCGTGTGGAATTTGCCACTTCTTGAGAACGCAGTGGATACCGTCCTGAATTAAAGGCAGGACGATTACTTGCGCAGGCTAAGACGATCAACAATCTCGCGGTACCGATCCGGGTCGCGGCGGTTGAGATAGTCCAGCAAACGGCGGCGCTTATTGACCATCATGATCAATCCGCGGCGCGATGCATGGTCTTTCACGTGGGACTTGAGATGCGAAGTCAGATAGTTGATCCGCTCGCTCAGAAGCGCGATTTGCACTTCTGGTGAGCCTGTATCTTTAACATGGGTCCGGAACTGTTCGATCAACGCTGATTTCGGTGCGCTCAAGTGCCCTTCTCCGTCATCCCCTGAATTTTTCCTCTTCTCTTCGACCCATTCAGGCTAACACAAAGGCAACAAAAGTGTAAAGGAATGTAAAGCAAGGGCGGTGATCGAACAATTGGCGCCAGGATGCGTAGATTAGAGCGGCGGACCCGGCCATGCGAAGGTCAGCCCTTGGCAAGTTCCTTGATTTGTTTGGCGAGTTTTTCAATTTGCTGGGCTTTTTTGACAACGGACACGGAGAGGGTCTTATTTGCGTCCGTTTTTTCGACCTGATCCTTAAGGTCGGAGACCATTTGATAAAGCTTGGAGACATCGGAACGGAGTTCTTGTTGGTTGGCCCGCTCAATGGCTTTTTTGTCGGACCCAGTGGCGGCTTGCGGGCCATCCTTCAGTCCGTAAGGCAAATTTGGATCCGGAGCATTGGGGGAAGGACGAGGCTGCGGAGGCTGCGGCGTGGGGTGCGCACCCGACCCTTGACACAACGCGAGAACAGGCCTGAGAGCCAAGACTCCCGCGGCGCCGACGAAGGCCATTAGAAGACGACGGCGTGAATCTGGCATAGACACCCCCTAAAATCGGTCCCTTAGTTTGCTTGGCCTGGACAATCTCTAGGTTTAGCCTCTTTTTGGGAGTTTCGCAAGGGGTTGGCCAAGAGCGCGAAACGAGCCGCGGTCTCAGCCGTCTTTTAGGATGAGGTGAATTCAGTGTTGCACTAGGCAGGCAAATCCGGTTCAATACTCGGGCACAACTTTAGGGGGAAAAGGATGAGAAAACAATTTGCAGTCTTAGCGGTGGGATGTCTGACGCTTGGGTTGATGGCAGTGCTGGGTTCGGCACAGATGGACAAGGGCGCGAAACCCAGTCCGGCGGCGAAAGCGAGCTACGAACTGGCCGGCGGGAAAAGTATCACAGTGGATTATTCGAGCCCGCGAGCGAAAGGCCGCAAGATCTTTGGCGGATTGGTTCCGTATGGCGATGTATGGCGTGCGGGAGCCAATGAGGCGACCACGTTTGTGACGAATACCGACGTGATGGTCGGGGGCGCCCATGTGCCGGCCGGCAATTACACCCTATTCGCGATTCCGAACAAGGATAAGTGGACGCTGATTATCAGCAAGAAGACTGGGGAATGGGGCATCCCTTATCCTGGAGCGGATTCCGACTTCGCGCGGGTGGACATGAAGACGTCGACGTTACCCTCGGCGGTGGAGAACTTCACGATTGCGTTTGACAAGTCTGCACATGGCTGCACGCTGCGTTTGGATTGGGAGACGACTCGGGCATCGGTGGATATTTCAAAGATGTGATAATCCAGGATCTCGAGGAACAAGAGGCGCGTCCGGTAGTTCAGCGGCGTGCCTTTTTCATTTTTGCCTGGCGACATCAGGTCCGAAGACTCTCGGCGCTTTGCTGGAGGCGCGTCATGCCGCGGTCGACGAGCATGACGGCGCCAATGACAAGGGCGGCGGAGAGGAGCACGTTCAAGGTGACTTCTTCGCCGGCGAAGAGCCAGCCAAATAGAACGGCGACGATGGGATTGACGTAGGTGTGGGTGGCGACTAGCGTGGGCGAGTAGTGCTCCAGGAGCCAGTTGTAAGCGGTGAACGCAACGACTGAGCCGAAGATGATGAGATAGCCGAGCGCGAGCCAGGAACGCGTCGAAACTGAAACGAAAGAAAATCTCCGATACTCTCCAAGGACCGTTCCGGCCAGAAGCAATTGCACGGAGCCCGCCAACAACGAGAGTGCCGACAAGAGAAGCGGGTGCCCGGAGAGATGTGAGCGCCGGGAGTAGACGATTCCCACGGACCAGGAGAGCGCGCCGACTATAACGGCGAGCGAACCAACAAATACGCCGGGGCCGGAGTTCAGGGCGCTTCGGCCCATCAGGAGGCCGACACCTCCGAATCCCAATAGAATTCCGGCGAGCAGCGGGGCGTTCAAGCGCAACCGTTTGGCAGCAATGGCAGTGAGCAGGAAAACCCAAAGAGGCTCGCTGGCGATGATCAGAGAAGCGAGGCCGGAAGGCACTTTTTGCTCCGCCCAGTGAAGCGTGCCGTGGCCAATCAAAAAGAAGAAGGCGCCAATGATGACGCTGGCGCGAACTTGCGCCCTAGTGGGGCGGAGACGCTTGGCCAGGCACCAGACGAGGAGGATCAAGCCGGCGATCAAGTGGCGGATGCCTGCGGTGTAGAGCGGAGGAATGGTTTCCACGGCGAAGCGGATGGCGAGATAGGTGGAACCCCAGATGAAGTAGATGGATAGGAACGAAAGGACAACTGCGAGGCGATGAGTGCGAGCAACGGACGGCGTAGTTGACGCAGAGGACGCTGCTTCGATGACGACGGGGCCCTGGTTCGCGGTCATGCTGTGCTCATCGTACAGCGTAGCTGGCGGAAGAGGGGCAGCGTAGCGCCAATATGGATTTTACCTTGCGGAAAGACTGCGGTGAAGCGGACAGACAGGAATGTCTGTCCTATCTAGCTCTTTCGCGAACGGATGAGTGCAAGAAACTCGTCGCGCGTTTGTTTGTTGTGACGGAAAGCGCCGAGCATGGCACTGGTCACGGCCGAGCCGTGCTGCTTTTCGACGCCGCGCATCTGCATGCAAAGATGGCGGGCTTCAATAATTACGCCGACGCCCTGGGGGGCGATTTTTTCTTCGATGGACTGAGCGATCTGGCTGGTCATGCGCTCTTGAATCTGCAGGCGTCGCGCGAACATATTGACCACGCGGGCAATTTTACTGAGCCCGAGGACGCGTTTGTCCGGCAGATAGGCCACGTGGGCCTTGCCGAAGAACGGCAGGAGGTGGTGTTCGCAGAGGCTGAAGAACTCGATGTCCTTGACGATGACCATTTCGTCGTAGGCCACGCTGAAGGTTGCACCATTCAAGACGTGATCGAGATTTTGGTGGTAGCCGCTGGTCAAGAACTTCAAAGCTTTTTCGAAACGCTCGGGCGTCTTGCGCAAACCTTCGCGATTAGGATCCTCGCCAATAATTTTGATAATTTCGCGAATGTGACAGGCGATCCTGCGCGCATCGATTTCCTTATGATCCTGTTCGTTCAGCAGAATTTCTTCCGTTGGCTTGGTCACGAGTGGTTCCCTTCCAGATTGTCCCCTGCATACTCGAAGCTGTTGTTGCCGGTTTCCTGAACGCGAATGCGCTCGAGCTTCGCCCTGGGGAAGGATTTCAAACGTTCAAAAATCTCGATGCACAAATTCTCGGTAGTGGGCACTTTGTCGTGAAACGCAGGGACATCTTCATTGAGCGACTTATGATCGAAATCCTCGAGCACCTGGCGTTCGACGAAAGCGTCCAGATCGGCGAGATTTGCGATCATACCGGTGGCCGGGTCAACGGCTCCCGATAAGCTGACTTCGAGCACGTAGTTGTGGCCGTGTCCATAGGGATTGTTGCACTTCCCGAAGACACGGCAATTCTCCTCTTCACTTAGATGCGCAGAATGCAGCCGATGGGACGCGGAAAATCGGTAGCGGCGGCCGAGTTCGATTTTGAGCGGGCTCGTCATGACTTCCCTGCTGCCCCGGCGCCGTTACGGTAGCAATCGGCGAAGAGGTCGGGCGACTCATAGAGGCGTACACGATGCAGGCGGCCTTGGGTGATTTTAGGTTCGAGCAATTGCCAGATGACGCGGGCGATATTTTCACAAGTCGGAATTTGTCCGGCCAATTCAGCCACCTCGTAGTTGAGATGGCGATGATCCATGCGCTGCATGATTTCGCGTTCGAGAATTTCTTTTAGTTCCTTCAGATCGAGGACCATGCCGGTGATTGGATCGGGCTCGCCTTCGACGGTGACTTCCAGCGTGTAATTGTGCCCGTGACCATGAAGATTGTTGCACTTTCCAAAAATGCGGCGATTCTCCTCGACCGAGAAACTCGGGTTGTTGTAGAGGTGCGAAGCGGCAAACTCGATTTTTCGTGTAAGAAGAACCATGAGCGCTGGTTTATTTTACCGGTTCGGGAGCTCCAACGGAGTATTCCCGGCCTTTCCATACGATTCTTCCTTTGACATGGCTCCGGTAGGACGCCCACAGCACAGCTACGTACAAAGCCACAGCGGGCACGTAATAAAAGATGAAGGAGAAAGGGTATTGGTTACGAGCGAGGTCGAGGCCGTAGGCGGTCTGGCGGGCAATCAAGAGCAAAACACCCAGGAAAAAGAGAAAAGGAAACTTCAGTCCCAGGACGATCACGAGCAGTGGAATCCAAGGCAGGTTTGACTCGATCTCGCGAAAGACCGCCCAGGGAGTGCCGCCCATCAAGCGGTAGAGATTTTTCTTCCAGCCCTGCCACATCGCCTGGAGTGAACGGTACATGCGCACGTGGACAATGCCTTTGCCGGAGCCGAAGGAGATGCGATGGCCAGCGGCTTTGACGCGCATGGCCAGTGCGACGTCTTCGAGAACTTCGCCGGCAACTCCGGAGTGGCCACCCACAACATCGTAGACGTCGCGGCGCATCATCAGAAATTGGCCGTTGGCGGCCGCTGCTGGGGATTTCGGATCATTCACTTGTTCGTAGGAGAAGCGTTTCGCCAGGCGCAGGTAGATGTATGGAATCAAGGCATTTTCATACCAGGTCTCAGTGATTTGCTCGGGAGAGAACGAGACTAAAGCGGCGCCTTGTTCCTTGGCGATTTGCAGCGCGCGTGAGACGGAGTCGCGCTCGTGCTCCGCATCAGCGTCGGTGAACAGAAGCCAGGGAGATTTTGCCTTGAGCACCCCAACCCAGAGAGCGTGATTTTTGCCCACCCAGCCGTCGGGCAATTCACCGGATTCCAACAGGCGCAAGTTGGGAATTTTCGCCATAAGACCACAGACGACGGTGGCGGTGGCATCGGTCGATTGATCGTTTACAACCAAGATTTCCGCAATTTCCGGCTGGTTTGCCAGAGAAGTAATGCATGCCGCGATGGTCGTCTCCTCATTCCGGGCGGGAACAATCGCCGTGACGAAGCCAACCGTTGTGTGGGCAACGCGAGTCCCAGCGGTAAGCGGATTGTGTGTGTCGCTGTCCATGGTCTCTTGGATGCGGAAGGGGCGTATCCCGATTGAGGGAGATTAAGTTAGTATAGCATTTGATGGGAATCCTTCGAAAATTTGCGGCTTGGGGAGTACTGGCCGTCGCGATTGGGGTGGTGTTCCTGTTTGCGATGCCGAGCTACCGCCAGGGCGAAGCGTCGATTGCGGGCACGACGGCGCGAGACTTCTCGCTGGAAATCGAAGGGAAACCCGCGCATCTAGCGGATTTGAAGGGTAAGGTGGTGGTCCTGAATTTCTGGGCGACCTGGTGTCCGCCGTGTGTCGAGGAGACTCCGGCGCTGAATCGGCTGCAGAAACGCATCGAAGCCCGGAACGGCGTCGTCCTTGGCGTCGCTGCCGACGAGGACCTCGCGGCATACGAAAAATTCCTCCGTGAACAAGGCGTTGTTTTCAAGAGCTATCGTGATCCGCTCACTAGAGACAATCACTCGCCCATCGCACAGTCCTATGGGACTTCGATGTACCCAGAGACCTACGTGATTGACCGCCATGGCAAGATCGCCCGCAAATTTGTCGGTTTCCAGCAGTGGGATTCGCTGGAAATGCTGGCCTATTTCGATTCGATCCTCGGGCAAACCTAAGGAAAAACCTCAGAACAATATAACGCAGAGGACTCAGAGAATTCGCGGAGCGGAATACTGAAAGGCTTCTCGCGGCTTCCTTCTTCGGCGGAAACCTTCTTCTCCACTTGATCTCTTGTCGCCGGATTATTCGTAGCGGAGGGCTTCGACGGGGTCGAGTTTGGCGGCTTGCATGGCGGGGAGCCAGCCGCTGATTACGCCGACGACGACGAGGATGATTGTGGACAGCATCATGGTGACGAAGGAGAGGGTGAGGTGAATGTCCACCTTGCCAGTATCGTCTTCGTAGGCGGGGCCAAGGAAGGGCAGCGTGCCAATGGCAGAAGTAATCGCCGCCGAAAGCGCCATGCCGATCACTCCGGCAGCGAGCGTCATGACTAGCGCTTCCAGTAGAAATTGCCAGCGAATGTGTGATTTTTTTGCGCCGAGAGCGCGGCGCAGGCCGATTTCGCGAACGCGTTCTTCCACGGAAACAAGCATGATGTTCATCACGCCCACGCCGCCGATGCCCAGCGTGAGTGCGCCTACGAAAAAGAGGAGCGCTTCGATGCCCAAAGTGATTCCTTCATAGATTGGCTTGAACTCTTCGCGGCCGAACATGGTGATGGCGCGCTTGTCGCTCGGAGAGAAGCGCTGGCGATTGGCGATGGCGGCGCGGAACTGTTGCATGGCGGCGGCTTCAAAATTGGGCGCGACGGGCTCGAAGAGCATCACGCTGGCGTAGCGCGCGTCCCACAAATCGCCGGCGGTGGTGTACGGAATGAAGACGGACTCGTCGTCGCTGGTGAAATAGTTGCTGTCGGAAAATTTTGTGTCCATAGAGCCGACGATGGTGAACTTGACGCCGTCGATGCGCACGGTCTCACCGATGGCGGGAGTGCCGCTGAAAAGTTTTCTGCGCAGGATGGCGCCTAGGAATGCCACGCGGCGGCGCTCTTCGATATCTTCGGCAGTGATCCAGCGGCCTTCCATGGGGACTTCGTTGCGCATTTCGCCGTATTCGGGATAGATACCGCGGATGGCTGTCTCTGAGAGGCGTGCTTCGTGGGTAATTCCCTTCCAGCGTACTGTTTCGCGGGTCACGCGTTTCACGAGTGGGGACTGCGCTTTCACCCAATCGGCGTCTTCCTGTTCGAAGCGGACCGCCTTACCAGCGCGTTCGCCGCCAGCTTGTTCGCTGGTGGTTCCTGGCCAGCAGACGACAGCGCCCTTTCCAAATGCTTCAAAGGTGTACATGAGCACGCCACGAAATCCTGAGCCGTAGCTGAGCAGAAGTGTGACAGCAACAATGCCCCACGCGATTCCCGTCATCGTCAGTAGGCTGCGCACAGGATTGCGTCCAAGGGCGGCCCAGGCTTCTTTGAAGATTTCGGTAAGCATCTAGCCACCGGCCTCAAAGCGCAGGGCTTCGATGGGGTCGACAGAGGCGGCGCGATTCGCTGGATAAAGAGCGGACAGCACGGCAATCAAGCCGAGCAGAAAGATGGACAGAGCGCCAAGCTTCCAGCTGGTGAGCAAACCCGCAAAAAACAACGGCATGGGCAATAGATTCACTAGCGCGCAAAAACCGTAAGAGAGGAGCAGCCCCGTGCCGCCGCTTAACGCAACGACGATGATGGTTTCAAGAAAAAACTGACGGAGGATGGATTCGCGCGTAGCGCCCAGCGCTTTGCGAACGCCGATTTCGCGGGTGCGCTCGCGGACGGAGACGAGCATCACATTCATAACGCCCAGGCCGCCGAGAAAAAGAGTGGCTACTCCGACCGCACCCATGAATACTTCCATGCCTACGATGATCATGCGGTTGGCTTCGGCATTCTTGACGGTGTCCCAGATGCTGGCGGCTTCTTTGTCACGGGGATCGAAGCTATGGAGCCGTCCCAGCGCGCGGCGGACTTGCTTGACACAATCCGGATGCGTTTCGAGCGACCAGGGTGCGACCAGCAGGCGGTCGACGCTGTGCTCCACGGCCGGGGGCTTGTTCGGAAAATCGCGGCGCATGGCATTGAATGGGATGAAGATCTTCCGCACATCTGCGCCATCGTAGCTGGAGTTCTGCTCCTTCGGCTTCATGATTCCGATGACAGTATAGGGTTTCCCGTTCATCGAAATGGTCTGTCCGATGGCTTCGCGGTCAGCAAAGAGCTGCTTTTTGGCGTCGCTGCCGAGGAAGGCGACGTTGCGAGCCTCCGCGTTGTCCTCTTCGTTGTAAAAGCGGCCTTGGGCGACATCGATGCTGCGAATTTCGGTGAACGGTGGCAGCGCTCCGACAACTTGAAGTTTTCCGCTGTTGAAGAGACTATGCACTTGGACGTCGTTGCCGAGTTCCGGCATCACGTACTTGCACGCAGGCGCTTCCTTTGCCACCTGGATGTAGTCTTCCTCGCGCCAGCGGATGATGCGGCCGGAACGCGTTCCGCCAGCCTGCATGCTGGTGCGGCCCGCAAAAACGATCATCACGTCCTTGCCAAAAGTTTCCTGATTATTTTGAATGCCTTTGCCGAGACCCTCGCCCGCCGCGACCATCACGGTAATGGAGATGATGCCCCAAGCGATGCCGAACATCGTCAGCATGGTGCGGCGCTTGTGTGCCCAAAGCGTGGCCAGCGTGTCTCGCAGTAGATCCTGGAATGACATGGCGCTCCGTCGCTCGATTCAATTATTGGAGAACGACTTCTTGCTTCTCTTTGAGGCCTTCGAGAATCTCGGTCTTGACGCCGTTGGAGATACCCAGCTGTACGCTGAGTTTTTTCTTGCCGTTTTCGGCCTTGGCATCAGGGATTTCGACGGACGCTTTGCGCTCTTTGTCGTAGATTAGCGCGGCTTCCGGAACCATCAGCACGTTTTTCTTTTCTTCGAGCAGGATTTCGGCGTTGGCGCTCATATTGGCCTTGAGCTCTCCGCCGGGATTGGAAATGGAAACGCGCACTTCAAAGGTGGTGACGTTGTCCTTTTCTTTGCCGAGCGGAGAAATCTTGGTGACCTTGCCGGTGAATTTCTTGTCCTTGAAGGATTCCACGACGATGCGCGCGGGCTGGCTCAAGAAGACCTTGCCGATGTCGGCCTCGTCGACTTTGCCCTGCACGTAAACTTCGCTGACGTCGCCGAGCGTCATCACTAATGTTGCCTGCGAGCCAAGCACCAGAATAGAACTGACGGCGTCGCCGATATTTACGTCGCGCGAAAGGACCAAGCCGTCAATCGGGCTGACGATCGTGGAGTTGCGCAAGTCTTCCTGCGCGTTTTCCAGCGAAGCCCGCGCCTGCGCCACTTGCGCTTCGCATTTGGCGATTTCCGCTTTGGAGACGGCCAGCGTACGCTCCGCGCTCACCTGCTTGTTCAGCGCCATCTGATAATTTTTTTCCGCGTCTTCGACGAGGCTCTTGGACATCACACCGTCTTTGAACATGTGTTCGGCGCGCTCCATGTTGAGCTTCATGAACGGCACGTCCGGGCCTTCGGCATCGACCTTGTTGCGTTCCAGAGTTGCTTTGGAAGAATCCAGCGCGGCTTCGGCGGCTTGCAAGTTGGCTCGCGAGGCGCGCTCTGCAGCTTCGAGCTGTACCTTGTCGAGTTCCGCGAGTAACTGGCCCTGCTTCACCGTTTCGCCGTAATCGACGTAGAGCTTTTTGACGATGCCGCTGGCCTTGGATTTGATCTCTATTTTGGAAAGTGGCTGGATTTTGCCGGTGGCTACCACCACGCGGGCCAAGTCGCCGCGCTCCGCGGCAGCAATCTTGGAAGGATCAATGGTGCGGCTGGGACTGAGCGCCGCCTTGACGCCATAGCCTCCGCCCCCCAGTACCAACAGAGCGATCGCGCCCCAGATGATGCGGCGCCGTTTCTTGCCAGTTTTCCCGTTTTTCCCGTTTGCTAAACCATTGCCATTACTGGACATACCCGACCCCCGCTGTTCTGGCCTCGCTGCTACAAGAGAATACGCAGCTGTCCCCGAAAAGTTCCCTAACCTGCCAGATTAGACGGCGGCCGATGCCGTTGGTCAGGCTCACACCACTGGCGCGCAGGAAGTTTGACGGGACTCGCGGGACCACCTATGATTCCGCGGACAGGTTAGCCGCGATGGTTGGCAAGACTTTCGCCCATTACGCCGTGCTAGAAAAAGCTGGTGCCGGCGGCATGGGTGTGGTCTTCCGCGCCCGCGACGAGACCCTGCACCGCGACGTCGCTCTCAAGCTGCCGTCCACGAACGATCTTACCAACGCGGAGTCCCGTGAGCGCGTGCTGCGGGAAGCGCGTGCCGCCTCCGCCCTGAATCACCCGCATATCTGCACCATCTATGAAGTGGGCGAGGTCGACGGCCAGCCCTACATCGCGATGCAATACCTCGCCGGCGAAACGCTCAGCCGGCGCATTCCACCCAGTGGCCTGCCCACGGAATCCGTGCTGGATCTTGGCGCGCAAGTTGCCGACGCCATGGACCATGCTCACACGCGAGGAATTCTCCACCGCGATTTGAAATCGGCAAACGTTCGCATGACTTCCTCGGGCCAGCTCAAGGTGCTGGACTTCGGCCTGGCCATGAACATCAAGGAGGCATCGTTCGAAGGTGTCACGCGGTCGACGAGTCTCGACTCCGGTGGCGTCGCCGGAACGCTGGCTTACGTGGCGCCGGAATTGTTGCAAGGGAAACTCCCCGACGCTCGAACGGACATTTGGTCCCTAGGAGTATTGCTGTACGAAATGGCCGCCGGTGCTCTGCCCTTTCAGGGGCGCACCGGCTTCGAATTGACAACAGCGATCCTGCGGGAATCACCGCCTGCCCTTCCGACGCACGTGACACCGGGACTGCGAGCAGTAATCGTGCGTTGCCTGGCGAAAGAGCCGGAGAAGCGTTATCAGCACGCAAGCGAAATCCGCGCGGCTTTGGAGGCATTGCAGTCGGACACCGGAGTCGCACCACGAGTAGATTTGCCGCCGTCGGGAAAATCCCCGGTTTGGTACGCCTTGGCCGCCGTGAGCGTGCTGGCAGTGGTAGCGATTCTTCTGCTGGTCTACAGCCGCATGAACAAACCCGCAGGCGGGATGCAAACCGGCGGCAAGCTGCGGCTTTTCCTCTCCACCGAAGGTAACCTCAGCGGACCCGCGCTATCGGCCGATGGCAAAATGCTTGCCTATGTTCAAGGTATCAACGGCACGCAAGATTTATATGTCAGCCGTCTCGCCAGCGGCGAGCATCTGCGCCTCACCAAGGATGGCGCCCAGAAAGACGACCCGCAGTTTTCTCCCGATGGCGAGAAGATTGTTTTTGATCGTCGTGATGCCAACTCGGACCACTCAGAACTTTGCCTGATCCCCGCTCTGGGAGGCGACGTGGTCCCGTTGCTGCCCTGGGCTGAAAATCCCGTCTGGTCCCCGGACGGCAGCAGGCTTGCCTTCATTGAGAGAAAACCCGGAGAGGTGGAGACTCTGGTGATTTCGGCCGCGGATGGCTCGGACGCGCGCGTGATTTTGAAAGGCGATGACGTCTATCCGTTTTTTGGACGCGCTACCTGGCCCCCTGACGGCAAGCTTATCGCGGCCTCCCGTAGCCGCGGCGGGATGAATCGCGAAATCTGGACTCTCTCCGTGCAGGGCGGAGATCCCGTGCGCTTGACGAAAGATCCCCAAGGCGTGGTGAATGATTCGCCTGTGTTCACGCCCGATGGCCGGGGCGTCGTGCATCGTTCAAATCGCGGTGGCGCGTCAAACATCTGGTGGCAGCCGTTGGATGCCACTTCGCCCGTACAGTTGACCAGCGGTCCCGGTCCGGACACTTATCCCAGTATCGCGCGCAACGGTACCATCGCGTTTCTCAACTCCCGTTCCCGGAACTCGCTGGTCCTCTTTTCGCCACCCGAAGGCGCTCCGACCACTCTCTTGACTGATTCTTCTCGCTTGTGGGCTCCGGCTTTTTCGCCGGACGGCAAGGAAATTGTGTATTCGCGCGACCAGCCCGACGGCTTATGGCATCTCTGGATCATTCCTGCGGAGCAGGGACCGGCGCGCCAGATCACTTCTGGCAAAGCTCCTGAGATTTATCCCCGTTTCGCACCGGACGGCGACACGATTTTCTTCAACACCTGGGGTGGTGAGCCTTTGAACATCTGGCGTGTATCGAGGCGAGGGGGACCGGCCAAGCCCGCAACCACGCCAAGTGGCGGAAGTGACGCATATGGCGACGTTTCCCCCGATGGCCGCTCTATCGTGTTTACGCGCACGGAAAACAAAATCTCGCATCTCTACATTGCATCTGCCGATGGAACGGGAGTGCCTCGGCGCGTCATGGAGAATCCTGGTACGGTTCCGCGCTGGTCTCCCAACGGAGAGTGGATTAGCTTCAGTCCCAGCCGCAGTTTTTCCAGCGGCGTGTTCATTGTCCATCCCGATGGCACGGGCCTCCGCCAGCTTACGAAGACGGGCGGCTGGGCGGTATGGTGGCCTGACGGAGAGCACCTTGGCTTTCAGGCCCCCGGCCCGGATGCGAACGAACAGATTCAGGTGTATAGCCTCAAGTCTTCGGAGACGCGCACGCTCTCCAATATCCACTTTCTGGGTACCAATTTCCCCTTCGACGTCTCCCGCGACGGCAAGAAGCTCGCCACCACCAACTACCAGCACCTCTCCGACGAAATCTGGCTCCTCGAACCTGCCGAAAAAAAGTGAATTTCTGGCAAAAAGCGGTTTGAGTGAGAAGACACGGAAAATTCAAGCGCACCCGTATTGGGATTTCATGGGCCGGACCGCCTGCCCGCAATGCTCGGACGCCGTGTGATCGTCGAGTCGGTTTGAAAAAGGAACTCTGGCCACCTGCGTGATCCTGTATGCCGTGTCCAAAACGTGACAGTACGCTTTCGCTTTCAGTCTTACTCTGACAACCAAGGCGTTGACCGATTTGAGGGAGACCAGCGTCCAAGACTGGGCTAGTTTAAATTTCCTCGTTAACGTTTCTGGGAATTCCTTCAAGATCAGCCACGTTCAACTGCTTGTTACTAAAGAATGGGGCGCCTAAATTGCGCCAGGAATGAGCTACGTGATGAAGACACCGTTCGGTTTTTCTAATTTCTGCGGGCGAGCGTTCCTCGTGCTCTGCTTGTTCGTTGCGGCAGGGCCATCCGCCTTCGCTTATGATGATCCACCTTTCCGTGTAGCTCGGCTCAATTTTGTCGAGGGCGAGGTTTCTTTCCAGCCGGGCGGCGAGACAGATTGGGCCTGGGCCACTTTGAACCGTCCCATGACCGCCGGAGACAGCCTCTGGACCGGCGATAGGTCCAAGGCGGAAATGCATATCGGTTCGACGGCCATTCGCGTGGGCGGGCAGACCTCGGTTTCGTTTCTGAATCTCGACGACCGAACTGTGCAAATTCAACTGAACTCCGGAACTGTTGATGTGCGTGTGCGGAATCTTTACGGCGACGACGTGTTCGAAGTGGACACTCCGAACCTCGCGTTTACCGTTCTCCAGCGCGGCGATTATCGCGTCACCGTTGATCCCAATGGCAGCTTTACCACAATTACCCTGCGCGATGGCCACGGGCAGATTACCGGCGGCGGCCAGGCCTTTCTCGTCGATGGCGGTTCTCAGGTCCAGGTCTCCGGCACCGACTATATTTCCTACGACATTTACGATTTGCCGGGGCGCGACACTTTCGATCAATGGTCCCGCAATCGCGAACTTCGCGAAGAACGCTCGCAGTCTGCCCGTTACGTCTCCCCGGAGCTTACCGGCTCAGAGGACCTCGATCAAAATGGCACCTGGCGGACGGATCGCAATCTCGGTGCGGTCTGGGTTCCCACGCATGTATCCCGCGATTGGGCCCCCTACAGAGACGGCCACTGGGCTTGGGTAGACCCCTGGGGCTGGACATGGGTCGACGACGCGCCTTCTGGATTTGTAACCTCGCATTACGGCCGCTGGGCACATATGGATAGCGACGGGAGCGGTGGAGGAGGTTGGGCTTGGGTTCCCCGCACCGCGAAGCGAACCGTGATGAGCGCGAATATCGCCCCGTGTATTCCCCGGCGCTTGTTACCTTTGTGGGGGATTCGAATTCATCGCACGATTTCGGAAGGGGTGGCGGCGTGGCGTGGTTTGCGCTGGCTCCCGGCGAAGTGTACGTGCCCGCGCGTCAGGCCAGCCCGACCTACGTCACCAACGTGAACATTACGAATACCGTGGTGCAGCAGACCACGATAACGAATGTGGTGAACAACAACGTCCGGACAACGACCTACGTGAACCAAAACGTGGCTGGCGCCGTTACCGCAGTTCCCCGCGCGACGTTTGTGAACGCGCAGCCAGTGGCCCAGGCCGCAGTGAGAGTCGCACCTAGCTCCATCACTGCGGCTCCGGCAGTTCACACCGCGGAGGTGGCGCCCGTTAGAGCGAGTATCATGGGCGCAAATAAAGAAAGTACCGCGAGCGCCACAGCTGCCAGTGCTGCGCCGAAGCCTCCGGATGCGTTAGTCAGGCGGCCAGTGGTGGCCAAAGTTGCTCCGCCACCGCCGCCCGTAGCATTTGCACAAAAGCAACAGGCGCTGCAAGCAAATCCTGGCAAGCCACTCGACGCCAAGGCCGAGCAGACTCTCCGCGCGGCAACGCCTCAGCCTGTTGAACGAGTAGTGAAAACGGCTCCGCCGGCTCCCGCGGTCAAACCCGTCGAAACGGCAGCGAAAAAGCCGCAGCCGGCAACGTCTCTGAACACGGCGCAACAAGTGCATTCTCCAGCGCCTGGAACCGCTCCACCAGCCGCCGCGTCTCAGCCGTCTGCCATACCGCAACAAGCTACAGAAAAAGCCAAGCAGGAAGCGGCACAACAGCTTTTTTAGGGGCAACGCGCAAGCGATTCGAGTCGTGCGGCCCCGGCCCGCCAGGCAGCTCAGCAGACCGCCGCCGAAAAGTCCAAACAGCAAGCCGCACAGCAGCAGACAGCGCAGCAACAGATAGCCGCCGAGAAAGCCAAGCAAGAAGCTGCCCAGCAACAGGCGGCGCAGCAAGCGGCGGCGGAAAAATCTAAACAACAAACGGCACTTCAGCAGGTAGCCGATGAAAAAGCTAAGCAACAAGCGGCAGAAAAAACCAAGCAAGAGACTGCGCAGCAACAAGCCGCGCAACAACAGGCCGCGATCGAAAAAGCCAAACAGGAGAACGGGCAGCAGCAAGCGATTCAACAGGCGGCAGCAGAAAAAGCTAGACAGGACAACACAAAGCGGTTAGAGGATCAGCAAGCGGCAACGGAAAAAGCCAAACAGCAAGTCGCACAACAGCAAGCTGTCCAACAACAGGCCGCCGCGGAACGAGTCAAGCAGGATACAGCTCAGCGAGCCGCTGACGACAAGGCCCGGCAGCAAACGGCGCAACTCAAAGCCGCCGCCGAAAAAACCAGGCTGGATGCTGCCCAGCAACAACGCATTCCACCCGAGCAACCCAATCGCCCAGGTCCGCCTTCGACAGTCCATCCGAACGAATCTCCGGCTCCGCCACGCCTCGTCGTTCCACCATCCGCGAACGCCGAATTGGATAGGAAGCACCAGCAAGAGCAGGATCAGCTTCGCGTGAACCAGCAGCAGGACCGGCAGAGAGTCCAGCAGCAGCAGGAGCAGGATCACGCCAAGCTCGCGCAACAACAGGCGGATGCGGCTAAAAAACAAGTAGTCGAGCAGCAGCATCAAGATCAAACTCAGCTATTGCTGCAAAAACACACGGATGAGCAGAAACTATTGGCCGACAAACAGAAGCAGGAACGGCAGAACCAATCCAAACCCCCAAAGGGCGATCCGCCTCCGAAGGAGAAGCCTTAACCGCGTGCTAAGATTTCGAAGCCGTTGTGTCTTGCGGGTCCGCGTGCAACGCCTGTCGGTCGCCGCGGAAGTGTCAGGCGAAAAATTGAGGGCGCAACCGGTGTTTAGCCCGTTGCGCCCTCTAACTGAGCCGTTAAGTTTCTAACCTTCGCGATTCCTTCTGGCTGCGCAACCACCGTGAGGCTGTTGCGCTCTCCAACCTGATTCGTGCCGGCTTCTCGCTTCGCGGTTCCATGTCGCGGCGCAACCCGCTGTGAAGCTTGCTGCGCCCCTTCAACGGAACCGTTCCGTTCCTAACCAACCCAAATCAAACTGGCGGCGTCCCCGCTGTCAGGCTAGTCGCGCCCTCCAAATGAAACCGCAAAAGCTTCGAGCTTCCCGATTCAATCTCGCGGCGCAACCACGATTAAGTTTGCTGCGCCCCTTAAATTGATCCGTAAAGTTCTTAAGCTTCCCGGTTCAATCTGGAATGCAAAATAATCCTTCCCTGTTTTGGCGTCAATCAAATTCCGCGCGAACGCTTGTGCAAATCTGTGGACGCTTGTGCAAAATTCCTGGGCGCAGGTGCAGGTTCGCGTCTTAGTGCAAGCATTCGCAAACCTTTTCTCGAGGTTTCCTTTGCGCGCTTTGCGTCTCAGGGTTATCCTCTTCCGGCATTGTTTGCAGGCCTTGGGCGTTTCCAAAAAATGGTTCAATCGGAGAGCACCATGCAAATAGCTGGAATTCGGCCAATGATTGCTGTCCTTCTTGTGGGCTGTGCAATGGGAGTTGTTTTTTTCGCTCACTCTTCCGAAGTGAAGGCCGCCGGTCCCGAAGCGCCAAAGTTCAAAGTAGACCCGTCATGGCCCAAAGAATTGCCGAACAACTGGATCATGGGCCAAGTGGGCGGCATGGCTGTGGATCGCCACGACCACATCTGGGTTTTGCAGCGCCCCGGCCTGGACACGGTCGATGAGTTGGGCGCTGCGCAGACTCCGCCGGAGTCGCAGTGCTGCTTCGCCACGCCTCCCGTCCTTGTGTTCGATGCCCAGGGAAACCTGCTGCAATCCTGGGGCGGTCCCGGCGAAGGATTTGACTGGCCAAAACGAGAACACGGGATTTATGTGGACAAGGATGACAACGTTTGGATTAGTGGAGCCGGCCCCGGCGATCGTCAAGTTTTGAAGTTCAAGAGTGACGGTCATTTCCTTATGCAGATTGGCCATCCTTCCACTGAGCCCGCAAACAGCACGCGCACCGATATCCTCGGGCAGCCTGCCGGCATGGAAGTGGATGCCGACGCTCACGAGATCTATATCGCCGACGGTTATCTGAACAAGCGCGTCATCGTCTTCGACGCGGACAAGGGCACTTTCAAGCGCCTGTGGGGGGCGTACGGCAATCCACCGAATGATGTGGATCCCGGACCTTATAGTCCGGCGGCGCCACTGGACCAGCAGTTCCGCAATCCCGTGCATTGCGTCCATATTTCGCGGGATGGCTTGGTCTACGTTTGCGATCGGATGAATGACCGCATGCAGGTTTTCACCAAACAGGGCAAGTTCGTGAAAGAGTTTTTTGTGCGGCCACAGTCGCTGGGCAGGGGATCGGTCTGGCAATTCGCGTTTTCCATCGATGAAAATCAGAAATATCTGCTGATCGATGATGGCGAGAACAATGTGATCTGGACAGTGCTCCGCGAAGACGGCACGGTCGTTGGCCAGACGGGACATAACGGACGCAACGCCGGCCAGTTTCACTGGGTACACCAGGTGGTGTCCGACTCCCAAGGCAATCTGTATACGGGCGAGGTGGACACCGGCAAACGCGTTCAGAAATTTGTTTTGCAACACTAGGTGAGAAGTCTGCGCTGATTGACGGTGCGCGTCGTTAAAGCGATGTCTTTCGCAAGCGAAGCGCGTTGGCGATCACGGAAACAGAGCTAAAGCTCATCGCGGCACTGGCCAGCATGGGGCTCAGCAGCCAGCCGAAGATCGGATAGAAAACTCCTGCCGCGATCGGAATTCCAATTACATTGTAGAGAAACGCAAACGCCAAATTCTGTTTGATGTTGCGAACCGTGGCGCGGCTCAGTTTTCGCGCGCGCACGATTCCGCGCAAGTCGCCTTTCAACAGCGTGATGCCCGCGCTTTCGATCGCGACATCCGTGCCCGTGCCCATCGCAATGCCCACGTCTGCAGCGGCCAGCGCGGGAGCGTCGTTAATTCCATCTCCCGCCATCGCTACAATGCGGCCTTCTCCGCGCAATTTCTTGACGATCTCGCCTTTCTCCTCAGGTCTGACCTCTGCCTTGATTTCTTCAATCTGCAGCTGCGCGGCTACGGACTTTGCGGTTTCCGTGCGATCTCCAGTGAGCATTACCACTCGCACGCCCTCTGTTTTCAATTGTTGGATCGCTTCGGCCGACGAACTCTTGACCTTATCGGTAAGCAAGAAAGCCCCTGCGGCTTTGCCATCGATCGCAGCATAAACCACGGTAACTGATGCCGGTCCAACAGTGAGAACTCCCATCTTTTTTCCGACAGGAAGCTGAACACCGCGTTCCTTCAAGAATTTCGCGGATGCGGCCAATACCATTTTGCCCTGGACTTTACCTTCCGCGCCGCCCCCGGGTGTCGCTCGGAATTCTTCGACGGATTGCAGCGACAACCTCTCGCTCTCCGCTGCGCGCACGATTGCCGCTGCCAGTGGATGCTCGCTAAATCGCTCCACGCTGGACACCAATTGAAGTAATTGCTCCCTCGAAACTTCGCTCTCTTCGAAGAGGACGATATTCCCCACTTGCGCTTTCCCTTCGGTAAGCGTGCCGGTTTTGTCCACGACCAATGTGTCCACTTTGGCGAGAGTCTCGAGGGCTTCGGCGTTGCGAATGAGGACTCCGCCGTGGGCACCGCGTCCAACGGCAACCATGATGGACATCGGAGTGGCGAGTCCTAGCGCGCAGGGGCACGCGATGATGAGTACGGATACTGCCGCAACCAGGGCGTGCGCGAAGCGCGGCTCGGGGCCAAGGAAAATCCAACCAAAAAAGGCTAAGGCGGCGATGAGAATCACGGTGGGGACGAAATACGATGCGACTCGATCGGCCAGGCGCTGCATGGGCGCGCGGCTGCGCTGGGCTTCGCTGACCAGCTTCACGATTTGCGCAAGAGTGGTCTCACTGCCGACGCGTTCGGCTTCCATGATGAAACTTCCGCTCGTATTCAGTGTGCCGCCGGTGACTTTGTCGCCGGGGGACTTTTCAACGGGCATCGGCTCGCCGGTCACCATGGATTCGTCAACGGCGCTGAGGCCTTCGCGGATTAGGCCGTCGACGGGAACGCGCTCGCCGGGACGAACGCGGAGGCGGTCGCCGCGCTTCACTTGATCGAGGGCTACGTCCTTTTCGGATCCGTCCGAATCGAGCAGGTGGGCCTGCTGTGGCGCGAGATTCAATAGCGCGCGGATTGCTCCGCTGGTGCTCTGCCTGGCGCGCAATTCCAGGACTTGCCCGAGGAGAACCAGAGTGGTGATCACTGCAGCGGCTTCGAAATAGACAGGTGCAGCACCGTCCATGCCTCGAATGGAGGCTGGAAAAATCTGTGGGAAAAATGTGGCCGCGAGGCTATCGACATATGCGACGGCTGTGCCCAGGCCGATCAGCGTGAACATGTTTGGACTGCGATTGACAACGGACGACCAGAAGCGCTGGAAAAAAGGCCAGCCGCCCCAGAGGACAACAGGCGTGGCGAGGAGAAATTCAATACCGTTTCGAATGGTTGGTGTGAGATGGAGGCGGAGAGATTCGCCAAACATGGAGAGCACCAGGACTGGGAGAGATAACGCGGCGCTGATCCAGAGGCGCAAGCGCATGGAGTCGTACTCAGGATCGGCTTCGACCTGGGCGAAAACGTCCATCGGTTCGAGCGCCATGCCACAGATGGGGCAGCTTCCCGGACCGAGTTGAATGATCTGCGGATGCATGGGGCAGGTATAACGAACATTTTTTTCGTCGGCCGAGCGCGGAGTGGCAGGTGCTGAGTGGTGCATCTCTCCATGTTCCGCGGGCACGGCGGCATCGTGCGTTCCGGCGGTTCCGGAAGCCACGAGAAACCTTTCAGGCTCCTTCGAAAACCGATCGGCGCAGCGCTTCGAGCAAAAATAGTATGTCTGTCCTGCGTGCTCCAGTTTGGCGGCGGCTTTTTCCGGGGCAACCATCATTCCGCAGACGGGATCCTTGTGCTTTGGCGGTCCCGGCGAAATCGGAAGTGGCATACTGCCTCCGCTGTGCGAACTCATTGGGTCATCTCCTCTTGTCTCAGCGGTGCTACCGCAGGTGCGCGTAGATCAGTTCGAGCAACTCGTCGTACATAGCTTCGGTTTCGGCTTTTTTCCCGCTATGCAAGGCCTTCGCGGCGCAATGGTGGAGGTGATTCTTCATCAGGTTGCGGGCCACGCCGCGCAACGCCTCCTGCACGGAAGCCACTTGGGTAATGATGTCAGCGCAATAGCGGTCTTCTTCGACCATTTTCTGCAAGCCGCGGATTTGCCCCTCGATGCGGCGGAGCCGGTTCTGATTGGCTGCCTTGAGTTCAGGATCGACGCCGATGGCCTTGCGTCCAGCACCGCCGGTATCGCAGGCGCAATTCGCCGTGGATGCGTGGCGATTCCCGTGCCGCGCGTTCCGAGCTGTCTTCCTTGCCATTCCCGCCATGGTACCCTCCACCCCTATTGATACCCCTATCCCCTATATGGTGTCAAATGGGCGCGCGACGATCACAAGGACGCTTGCCGAGGCTGCTATAATGAAGGCATGACACTTGTGGAAATCACCTACCAATTGAAGTCTCCGCTGACAGAAGAGCAGTTGCGTCACCTCGGCCAGTTCGCGAACACCTACGGATTGCACAGCTTCCATGTGGACGAAGCGACGAACCGGTTGTCGTTCGAGTACGACGCATCCCGATTGCGCGAGACGCAAGTGGCGCATGTGCTGGGCCAGGCGCGAATCGCCGTCGCGCGCAAAGTGAATTGATATGTCTTGGCACAGCAGAATCCTTCTCCTGATATTTTTTACTTTTTTTGCGGGTAACGTGACGAGGGCACAGTGCGAGGGCGCGAAAAGCACTTTGCAAATCAACGAATGCTTCGCTAAGGAATTGAAAAAGGCTGAAGCGGAAGTTAACAAGATCTACCAGCTCTCCGTGAAAAAACTGGAACCTGATGACGCGGCCTTGTTGCGAAAAGCGCAGCGCGCATGGCTCGCTTATCGGGATGCGCAGTGCGAAGCAGAACATGCTCTCTGGGGTGGGGGCACAGGCGGCCCAGCGGCGCTGATGAGTTGTAGGGTGGAGTTGACGCGCCAGCGAGTGGCCGAAATCCAGAACATTTACGAGAAACAATAGATTGGGGGACGCCCCTGTGAAAAAAAGGGGCCCCCGCTTGGGATCGGGAGCCCCAGAAGGCGCGTTTCAATTGCTGGCGTCGTTTTCACACCAGCGCGTGGGGTCATCCATCCTAGCTTCCCTCTCAGAGGCAGGTGGGAACGATCTGTAAAAAGTAACAAGCAAGCCCCTTCCCCGCGCTTTGTCACTCTTTACATCTCGTCATTTGAAACGCGCCAACGCATCCCAGTTATGCACGGCTTCCGCCAATGTTAGATTTTGTCCTAGCATTAAATAAGAGGCTTATTTTGTTAAGGTTAGCGCGATAGAAGGATCGCCACCTGCTCCAAATCCGCACTCTGAGTTCAAATCGGAACGCACTTCAGTCTGAATCGGGAACCGTACGCTCGTCAGCTAGTTCCATGACCCAGGTAACAAAACTCACGGGCCGCCGGAGCTATCGGTTTTCTTTCCTGTCTTCCGCAGAATGCTGTTATGCGCCGGCACACTTACAACGCCACCTCATGGCGGCGACGCCTGCCCAGACTCTATTTCCTTGGACTGACGATCTTGGTCTGCTCAGTATCACTTTTCGCGGATACGCCGAAAATGCTGCGGACTGTTCCATCCGGTGGATGCTACTGCCATTGCACGGAATCGCACCAGCGAGCTGGCTGCGCAAAGTTGTGCGATTCGAAGAAATACGCGGCGCGCTGGGGAGCGATCAAATGCGCGAAGCCGCATATGCAAACGCCAGCGAACAACTCGAACGCGGGGCCGAGATTTCCGCGCCCTGGCCGCGCGGAGCACGCAAAACTCTAAAAGTAGTTCTAAGTTGTTAGTTGTAAGTTCTTAGTTCCACTCAGTAGTGTCCCAACGTTTTGCTTCTTGCCTTCCGTAAATTATTGATGAGAAACGCATAAGCGGCAAATTCTCTTGGTCTCGATTTGAACTCGGAACGCGGGTTCTGCGACCCTGCGAAGCATAACTTCGTGGGGGCCATCGATGAACCGAGGCAAGCTGGTGTTTGCGCAGCTGATGCAACATCTTCCGTTGACCACCTTCC
>DATDGB010000093.1:0-4162 GCA_036522305.1 Candidatus Acidiferrum sp.
GACCTGCTGGGCGTGGACCACGAGCGCGTACGCTTGTGGATGTTCGCCCGCGCCGCGGCGGAGCCGCGCGACGACTGGAAGGACGACTGGATGGCGCTCGCGCGAGCAATGGCTCCGTAGAGTGGGGCGGGCAATCCTGCCCAACCTGCGAGCCAGTGCGATTGCATGTCGCGGCCAGAACGTTAGCCACTTACCCCAACGGATGAAAAATAGATTGTCGATGTTCATGCGGCGATACCGAGATCGGTGAAGAGTTCACGCATCCGGCTCCGAAGGCTTTCATAATGTTGATCGATGGGGGTGGGATGTGCGTGTGTGGCGGTCGACTCCGGCTGGGTGCTGGCGGCGAGTAATGGGCGGATAACTTTGTCGCGCAGGATCAGCAGAGCGGTCAGGGATCGGATGCCTTCCGGAACAGATTCGTACCGGCGGGACTTTCCGATCTTGCTGACCATTCCCTTGGCCCGGAGTTTTTTGATGTCATAGGCAGCGCGCCGCGGCCCATATTCGGATTCTGGCCGGCCGCTCATCGAGTAGACCTGCCGGGCCACATCCGAAGCGGTGAAACCCGCCGGCGATGCGGACAGGGCCAGAACGGCTTCGGCGACCCGTCGGGTTCTGAGCTTATTGAGATCGATACCGCCAACCCTGGTGTGGCCGATCTGCGCGGGCTCCGGCAACTTCTCCAGGGTTTCGTCGCTGACGAAGCAGGCGTTCATGCAACCGACAGCGTTCAGAAATCTTTCCAGAATGCCTTTGAGCCGGGTGACGATATCGGGAAAACAGGGCAGCGACCGGCCCCAGCGATACTCCCTGGTGTTGTGCACAATGACTTCGATGCGGAGCACGCGTTCGCCTTTGGTATAGATCTTCAACGTCATCTTGCCGTAGTGCACTTTGAAGATCGTCACATCATACGCAGGTGTCTCGACCACGACTCCCCATCGGGTGGGATTCTTCTTCCGCTTGTCATAGTGCGGGCGCTTTTTGTCGCCGAAGATGGTTCTTACGCGGTCCAGATCCAGTGGTCCGCGTGTGCGGTCAATCAGCGCCTGGAATATCTCGTCCATCTGTCTGCCGGATCGGAACAACAGATTCCGGCTGTACTCCATCTGGTAGACCGAGTATTGGTAATGAAAGGCGCTCCGCTTCTGCTCCTCCAGATCCAGAGCAAAGCAGAGACAGGTGGTATAAATCCAACGCTCGCAGAGCTGGCGCAAGCGCTCTGCAGTCCGTTGTGCGGACAAGGTATCTGCGACTTTTGCCAGATTCGCGGCGTTGGTGACGGTAGTAAAGCAGTTGTCCTGTTTGGTGAAGCCGACTCCGGCTTTTTGCGCCTGACAAGCCACGTACTCGTGACCATTCAGCATCACCTGCGCCCCGAACGGCGGATGTCCACTCATCTTGATCGTCAGGTGGCCCCAGTCCGGGTCCAGGATATGAAACGAATAATGGTTCACGTAAGGCCAGGGCTCTTTGATCACAAGCTGGCCGAGTTTGCCGGTACCCGTCATTTGCGCTTCCCAAACCAGCGCCGGAGCCTTCGACACCAATATCATGAACAGTCCCGGCTTGGTCTCATGAGTGGCGAGATGTTCGGAGGCGAGGTCATGCTTGCGTTCGCCGGGCGAACTGTACACGACAGGGATCTTATTCTCTTTCGCCCAAGCCCGCAGACGGCGGCTAAAGCGCCCCGCCATGCGCATCAGATGAGTATCGTCGAGATTCTCATCAGAACCGTTCAAGGCGCGCCACCAGAGGCGAAAGCCCCCGCCAAACTGCCCCCTCCCGAAGTATGCGTTCAGGATCACACGATCGACGCAATCGTAACTGCCCTCAAGGAGATCGCTGTAGATGGTGCTCAGTTGGTCCGGCATGCTTGCAGAGCATAACCGCAATCTGTCTGCCACCGCAACAGCTCACTGCAAGCTGCCCGTCAGGGCCACTTTTTCGGGGCGCAGTCCCCGAAAAAGCGTAGCTACTTTCCGGCGCAAAAATGAGGACCTAAGATCTTTGGTTTGAGCACAGGGTATAGCGCTTGGTGCGCGAACGTCGCGGAGCATCCGGGCCGACTCAAAGAAAATTGAAAAAAGGCAAAATCTTCCTGGCGTTTTGCTCTCGTACGTGTTTCACTATTAATAGTGAATCTAGAACGGATCATCCGCAAACGCGACCGGCTTCTGGCGCAGCTTCCCGAGGCCCGCGATATCCTGCGCGGCTCTTTGCTCGACCGCACCATCCGTCACCGTACCGGTTGCACGCAGTGCGACAGCGGCGGGGGACATCCGGTCTCCGTTCTCGCCGTTGGCTATCCCGGTGGCCAGATGCGCCAGATCAGTCTTCGCAAGGAGCAGGCCGCGCATGTGAAGGAGTGCCTGGCGAACTATTACGCCCTGAAAGCGGCGCTCGAAGAGATCTGCGAACTCAATCAGCAACTGTTGCGGGCCAAGCCCGCCGTTGCCGGGAAGAAGAGGCGCGAGAAGTGATCCATCCCCGCCGGTCTTCGCAGTATTCTTTTGGAGATGGACTCATCGCCGAACAAACCGGCGAACTATGGGAACCATGGATGCGCCAGGCGGACAAGGTGCTCGAAGACGAGCAACTGATCAACGCAGTTTATGAAGGTCTTCTGAAACGGCACGCGAAGAGCCGGACGCGCGGGCGGCTAGGCGTTCCGGCCGAGATCGTTTTGCGTATGCTGCTGCTGAAACATATCCGCAACTGGAGCTTCGCCGTGGTGGAGCGTGAGGTCAGGGCCAATCTGGTCTATCGCGAGTTCACGCGCGTGGGCGCCGCCAAAGTGCCGGACGCCAAGACGCTGGGCCGGCAGGCCCGTGCATTGGGTCCGGATGTGGTCAAAGAGATTCACGTGCGAATGGTTGCGCTGGCGGTGGAGAACAGGGTAGTTCAGGGCCGCCGCATGCGCGTGGACACGACAGTAGTGGAAACCAACATTCACTATCCGACCGACAGCAGTCTGCTGGGCGATGGCACGCGCGTGTTGACGAGGTTGATGAAGAACGTCACCTCCATTGCCGGCGAAGCCGGAACGAAAATGCGCGACCGCATGCGAAGCATTCAGCGAAATGTGATGCGGATCGGTCGCGCGGCCAGAATCAAAGGCGAGCGGGGAAAGAAAGCGCTCGCCGTTATCTACCGCAAAGTGCTGGCCACTACGGGGCGGGTGGTCGCGCAGGCCAAACGTTTCTCCGGCGAGATCGCCGGCGGCGTGAAGCGCTCGGCCGATTTTCTGAAACAGGCGGCGCTCCACGGCCTGAAGCGCGAGATCGACATCATGGTCGAACGCACCGGCCAGGTAGTGCGGCAGGCCAAAGCGCGGATCTTCGGCGGGAACACTCACGTGGAAAGCAAGATCGTGAGCGTATTCGAACCGTCGACGGAAGTGATCCGCAAGGGTAAGGCGAGCAAGCCAACCGAGTTCGGAAAGATGGTTAAAGTCCAGGAAGCCGAAAACCAGATCGTGATCGACTACGAAGTCTATGACAAGAAGCCGAGCGACACCGAGCTGCTGGTTCCGGCCATCGAAAGACACGAAGAGCTAACGGGCCGCACGCCGGATCTGGTTGCGGCGGATAACGGATTCTTCTCGGCGAAGAATGAAGCCGCCGCGTATGAGAAGGGAGTGAAGCGCGTTTCGATTCCGAACCGTTCCACGAAGAGCGAAGCGCGGCGAAAGACCCAGAAAAAGCGCTGGTTCAAAAACGGGCAGAAATGGCGAACCGGCTGCGAGGGCAGAATCAGTCTGCTCAAGAGGCGGCACGGACTGAGGCGATCCCTGTACAAAGATGAAGCGGGCATGAAACGCTGGGTTGGACTCGGGGTCATCGCAGATAACCTGATCAACATCGGAATGGCAATGGCGAAGTAGAAAACAATCTCACTTCAAGACCTTGTAAAAGCCCCCCCGCGGAACCAATCCGACGGGGGCTTTCTGTTTTCTGGCCGTCCGGCGCCCGTCAATCGTCAGGCGGTTTTTGGGGGAAATGATTTTTGCGCCGGAAAGTAGTTAACATCCCAGGTCGCAACACTTGAATGTAAGGAAGCTCTTGGAAACGGGCAAATTTCTGTTTCCGAAACAGCAGTGTCAAGGGCGGAGTGAAAGTTGACCACTAGGGCGGAGCAAAAGGGGACCACCTGAGGC
>DATDGB010000094.1:0-33689 GCA_036522305.1 Candidatus Acidiferrum sp.
CAAGGCGCGCGCGTGCATTTTCACGCGGGAACCATGGAGACGATTGCGGAAGTTTTCCTTCACGGCGCAAAAGAGCTGTTGCCGGGCGGAAGCGCGTTTGCAAATTTGAAATTGCAGGATGAAGTTCTCGTGCTGCCGGGGGATCGATTTATCGTGCGGCAATTTTCTCCGGTGCTCACGATTGGGGGAGGCGCGGTGCTGGATCCTTTGGCGCGGCGGCCGATGCTGCGCGATACGGGGCGCGTGAAGTTTTTGGAAACGCTCGAGCGAGGGAATCGCGACGAAATTCTGGCGGCGATGACAGAGCGCGCGGTGCTCGGACTTGGGCAGGAGGAAATTGTTGCCCGCACGGCGTGGATGGACAAGGAGATTCAAGACGCGGTGCAGAAAGTTTCCGGCTCGGGGAGCGTAAGAGTGGTTTCCGTGGAACCGCTGGCGCTGGTCTCCGGAAATCTATTTGAAGAAGTGCGCAAAAAGATTACTGAAAAGGTCGCACTTTTTCAGAAAGCAAATCCATTGCTGCCGGGAATCGCGCGCGAAGAGTTGCGCGCGAGCCTGGGAAAGCGCGTGCGAACGGAAACATTCCGTGCCGCGCTGGAAGAATTGGCGGCGCAGAAAAAACTGGACACGCAGGGCGACCTGGTGAAGAAAGCAGGATCCGAAATCGCCCTGCTTCCCGAAGAAGCCAAAGCCAAGGAACAGATCGAAGCAGCGTTTGCTTCCGCGGGTCTGGCAGTTCCATCCGTGAAGGAAGTTTTGGCTAAGCTTCCTGTCGAAACAAAAAGATCAGAAAAGCTATTGCAAATCCTGCTTCGCGAGAAGAACCTCGTGCGCGTGACGCCGGAACTGATTTTTCACGCTCGAGCCCTGGCACAACTCAAGGAACAGTTGGCGGCTTTCAAGCGGAACAGGGGCGACCGGATTACCGTGCCTGTTTTCAAGGAGTTGGCGGGCATCACCCGAAAGTACGCCATCCCCCTGCTCGAATACCTGGACCGCGAGCGGGTGACGCGCCGGGTGGGGGAAGAGCGTGTTATACTTTGAATTCATACCCGTGGCCTCTGGCGGCCGGAGTGCGGGCCTTGCGAGGCAGTTTTCGGTAGCGTGTAGGAGGCGATATGGAATTCCCAATGCACTGGCTCATTATCCTGGTCGTGGTGCTGATCCTTTTTGGCGGCCGGAAAATTCCGGAGTTGATGCGCGGCTTGGGTGAGGGCGTCCGCGGCTTTAAAGAAGGGATGTCCGGTTCGCACGCGCAAAGCACGACCACGCCTCCGGCGCAGACTCCTCCGGCGACCACGGAAAAGCCGGCCGAAGAAAAGAAGTAGCGCAAACAACGCGAAATTATTCAGAGAAATTGAATTTGGGCGGCCTATGTGGCCGCCCTTTTTGTTGCCTTTGCCTTGCCGAAACGACAGCAATCAGGAGCGCTCTTAAGAATTTCGCCCTAGAACCACCCTCCGACTTTTCCTGCTGTCTTGCTGACGTTTCAGATGGAGGTCCTTTGAGTGACGGTTTCGTTGTGCCGTGCTAGCTCACTCTATGTTTTGCGATGATTAGAGTGATGTCGTCGCGCTGTTCGCCGGGGCTGAAGCGCTGGACTTCATCGACGATCGAAGTGAGCGCAGCTTTTGAAGAGGATTCACCGTGGCGCTGCAAGGCTTCGATCAGGCGCTGTTCGCCGAATTGCTCGTCGGCGGAGTTGTAGGATTCGGTGATGCCGTCGGTGTAAAGAGCGAGGGTGTTGCCCGGGCGAAGCTGGTGTTCGCCAATCTCGCAGTCCCAATCCTTAAAAATTCCCAGGACGGTGGCGGTGGCTTCAAGGCGCTCGACAGAGTTATCGCTGCGGAGGAGAAGCGCAGGGAGATGGCCGCAATTGGCGTAGCGCAAGCGGCCGGTGACGTCATCGTATTCGGCGAAGAAGAAGGTGGCGAAAGAGCCGTCCGGAGTATTTTCGCAAAAGAGCTGGTTCACGGAGCACATCAGGCGTTGCAACTGATCCAAGGCGATAGCGCACTGGCTGCGCACATTGGCTTGCAGATTGGCCATGAGGAGGGCGGCAGCGATTCCTTTTCCGGAGATGTCGCCGATGACAAAGCCCAGACGCTCCTGGCCGAGAGCGAGGAAGTCGTAATAATCGCCGCCGACTTGGCGGGCCTGGATGCAGACCCCGGCGTATTCGAGAGTCTTAAGCGGCGGCCATGTTTGCGGGAAGAGGCGTGCCTGGACCTGTTTGGCAATTTCGATCTCCTGGGCGGCGCGGCGTTCCGATTCCTGCTTTTGAGCCACGGTGAAGCGGTGGGCTTCGACGGCGTGGGTGACTTCGTCGAAGCTGACGAGGGAGAAGGAATTTCCGTCAATATCGCGGAAGCGGGTGAAAACGCCGCCCCAGATGGGGGTTTCTTTTCCGAGAAGAATCGAAGGTGCTTCGGAAGGCGGGTTCTGCGCGCGAGGATCGTACTTGATGCGCTTGAGGCGCGGGGTGTGCTGGAAGCGAACTCCTCGCCTGGACCATTCCTGAAACTTGGCAGCCACGTCTTCGGTGACAAAAACAACCTGGGTGGAGCGTCCGATGAGCTTGTACTCCTGAGACGTGGGCTTGGGAACAACGAGAGAAAGGATGGCGCTGCCGTCGGGAGGGGCGACGGCGACCCAACGGTCACCGGATTGGAGGCGGGCGTCGAAGGCGAGATGGAACCCGAGTTGATCGAGATAAAAGCGCAGGCTGCGATCCTGATCGCGGACGAAGATGTTGACACAGTGAAGGCGGAGGTGGAGATCCTGGGGGAGAGGTGAAGGGAAGCTTGCCATGGGCGTGATTATAGGACGGAAGCGGCGGTTCGTCCGTTCTCCGATGTTAGTCCTCGGACCAGCCGAGAGTAGCCAGGGCCTGGTAGAGACGCGCCAAGGGCAGGCCAACAACGTTGAAGTAGCAGCCGTCAATGCGAGGGATGAAGCGGCCGGCATGGCCCTGTATGGCGTAGCCGCCAGCCTTGTCGTGGGGTTCGCCGGTAGCAAGATAACGGGAGATCTCTTCAGGGGAAAGCGTGGAGACGTGGACCAGCGTGGACTCGACGAAGGTGATTCGTTCGGCGTCGGGGAGGCGGATGAGGGCGACTCCGGTCACGACGGCGTGGGTGCGGGCGGAAAGTTTTTCGAGCATGTGGCGAGCGTCATCGGAGGAACGCGGCTTGCCGAAGATGTGGCCTTCGAGAGTGACCTCAGTGTCGGCGCCGATGACAATGGCGGGCCCGACGGCGCGGGCAGCGACCAGCTCGGCTTTGGCGAAGGCCAGACGCTGCACGAGATCGTGGGCGGACTCTCCGGGGTAAGGAGTTTCGTCAATGGCGGAGGAGAGGACGCTGAAGGACAAGCCCGCGTCGTGAAGAATTTCGGCGCGGCGAACGGAAGCGGAGGCGAGGATCAACTTCATAAGAGTTCCCGGATGGGGAGGATACTACAGCGCAAGTGCGATGACAGCCTGTGCTTTGGGCCAGTGGAAGCGGCCGACGAATCAGGACAATGGAACTGGCTTGCCGTACGGGTGCTTGCAGGCTTCGCAGATGACGGCGTAGTGCTGGTTCAAGTATCTGCAGTTTGGGCAGGACCACATGCCGGAAGGTTTTTCTCCGCTGCTCCCCAGGAGGAAACGCGCACAGAAGGCCACGACCCCAACCCAGGCAGTTGCGACGACAAACAGCCAGACGCGAGAATCAGAATTCAGCGGCCGACCGATCGAAATCATGAAGACGGGGACGAGATAGTTGATTACGGCATAACCGCCGACACCGATAGCTCCCCAGACAATCGGGTTTCCTCCGCGGCCACGAGCGTAGGCCGCGATGCCGCCCGCTGCTACAAAGAGCAAAACAATCTCAAACATGCCGCCTCCCAAACTTAGATGACAACGGATTCCTGGTATTCGCCGAAGACGCGGCGGAGGGCGTCGGAGATTTCGCCGACGGTGGCGTAGGCTTCGGCGGCGGCGAGGATGGCGGGGAGAAGATTTTCGCTGGTGGCGGCGCGGCGCTGGAGTTCGGCAAGGGCGGACTGGGTGCGGGCGGAATCGCGTTTTGCGCGTAGGGCGTTCAGGCGGGCGATCTGGGTGCGCTCGATTTCGGGTTCTACTCGTAACGTGGGAATGCTGCGTTCTTCTTCGGCGATGAAGTCGTTCACACCAACGACAATTTGCGATTTGGATTCCACAGCGCGCTGAAATTCGTAGGCAGCCTTCTGGATTTCTCCCTGGATAAAACCTGCTTCAATGGCACGCAGCGTGCCGCCCATCTTGTCGATCTTCGCAAGGTAAAGCGCCGCGAGCGATTCGATCTGGTTGGTAAGGGATTCGATGGCGTAGGAGCCCGCCACGGGATCAACCGTATTGGTGACACCGGTCTCGTGGGCGAGGACTTGCTGCGTGCGGAGAGCGATCAACGCAGCGTCTTCGGTGGGGAGGGCAAGCGCTTCATCCATCGAATTGGTATGCAGGGATTGGCAGCCGCCGAGAACGGCGGCGAGGGCCTGAATCGCTACGCGCACGATGTTATTTTCTGGCTGCTGCGCGGTAAGCGAAGAACCCGCGGTTTGCGCGTGGAAGCGCAGCATCAAAGAGCGGGGATCTTTTGCACCGAAGCGTTCGGCCATGATGCGCGCCCACAGGCGGCGGGCGGCGCGGAATTTGGCGATTTCTTCGAGCAGGTCGTTGTGCGCGTTGAAGAAAAAAGAAAGCTGCGGCGCGAATTCATCGACGAGAAGACCGGCATCGAGCGCGGCTTGCGCGTAGGCGATGCCGTCGGCCAGCGTGAAGGCAACTTCCTGGACGGCCGTGGAGCCGGCTTCGCGAATGTGATAGCCGGAGATGGAGATGGTGTTCCACTTGGGAAGATGGTCGCGGCACCAGGCGAAAATGTCGGTGACGATGCGCATGGCGGGGCGCACGGGATAGATGTACGTGCCGCGAGCGATGTATTCCTTCAAGATGTCGTTCTGCACGGTACCGGAAAGTTTTTGCAGGCTGGCGCCTTGGCGTTTCGCGACGGCGACGTAGAGGCAGAGAAGGATGGCGGCGGTGGCGTTGATGGTCATGGAGGTGGAGACTTTTTCGAGAGGGATGCCGTCGAAGAGCGTCTCCATGTCTTCGAGGGAGTCGATGGCGACCCCAACTTTTCCGACTTCACCGAGGGCGAGAGGATGGTCGGAGTCCATGCCAATTTGCGTGGGAAGATCGAAGGCGACCGAGAGGCCAGCCTGGCCTTTGCTTAGAAGATAGCGATAGCGCTGGTTGGATTCGACAGCGGAGCCGAAACCGGCGTACTGGCGCATGGTCCAGAAGCGGCCGCGGTACATGGTGGGGTAGATTCCGCGAGTGAAAGGATATTCGCCGGGGTAGCCGATCGATGCTTCCGCTTCGGAGTCAACAATAGCGTCAGGATTGTAGACGCGGTCGAGTGGAAGGCCGGAGAGCGTGGTGAATTTCGGCTTGCGTTCTCCGGGAGCGGCGGGCTTGGTTTTTGTGTCGGACATGGAATGAGATTCTTGTCGAGTACATTCAACAGCAAAGACACCCCCGACCGGATCGGGGCCGCTACAACTTCCTGGACTTGCGAAACTGAGTTACGGCGAAAAACACAAATAGGATAGCTACGGCAATGGCGATGGCGATGAGCCAGTGCGCGGTGTCGCGGTTCCAGGCGCGCAGCGCGGCGTTCAACCAAGCCAAGGCAAGAACGGCAAAAACGGCGGCGGTGGCTTCGTGAAAAATCTGACGAAGCGTGCGCCAGAAACGCCGGAAACCGCCTTGCTGCTGAGGCGCGGTAGCTGCGTTTGCGGCCGTGGACATACGAGCATCTTAGCGCAAAACGCGGCGAACATCAGGAATCAGGCGTGTTTTCACTCAAAAGGGGAGCCCGAGAACCTGAACGAAGGTACTGTGAACGGATTGGAGACAACGGAACGAAGCTCTCTTG
Organism: Candidatus Acidiferrum sp.; assembly: GCA_036522305.1. Lineage (GTDB taxonomy): Bacteria > Acidobacteriota > Terriglobia > Acidiferrales > UBA7541 > Acidiferrum. The sequence continues at coordinate 5,967 of DATDGB010000094.1, forward strand.
TATCCAACAATACGTGGGCCTAGAATGGCGGAAGAAGTAAGGGAGAACCAGCCTTGCAACTCGACGATCACCTGAAAAACCTGCTCCGCGAACTGGGACACGCGATCAATGACACGGTGTCCGATTCCGACCGCATCACGGGTGCAATTGCCGGAGTGCGCGCGCACGGGTATGACATCGTGCTGAAGCTGGACGCGACCATCGGGCTGGCAAAACGCGACGCGGCTGCCGCGGAAGCAGCGAAGCTGACGACGCAGGACCGCCGATTCCTGGAGTCGCTGCGGATTCAGGTGGATCAAGAATCCTTTTTGGAAGAAAATGACAGAAAGCCGGTTCCGAAGCTGGCGATGACGCCGCAAGATGTGAGATTTCTGAAGTCATTGCGAATTGCCACGGACGACGTGGAATGAAAAGAATCACCAAGATTGCCGGGATCGGATTGCCGCTGATGCTGGCGGCCGCGGGTGTTTTTTCCGCGCCTGCCGCAGCGCAGGGCCCCGCTACCGTGCCGATCATCATTGCCGATACGGCGGCGCCCATTATCATCGCCGCGGTGAAGCCAAAGCCAAAGCAAACAGGGCTAGGAAAATTCGAAGGTTTCGTGATGAACGCGAACAACGCGCAGATCACCGTGCGCGCGAAGGGTAGCGACATGGCGATTCGGACGTTCCCTCTTTCGCAAAATGCGTCCACGAAGATGCAGCAGATCATCGACAAGGGCGGCTATCAATACGGCGACAAAGTGACCGTTTACTACGACCCTGCTACGGAACAAGCGATCAAGTTCAAAGGGAAACCCTCGAAACCTATTTGATTCGCGGAGCGGCAACATGCTTCGCTTGCCTGCGGTTGCCGGACGTTTCTATCCTTCCAGTGCAGCAGAACTGACAGCCCTCATTCACAAATATGTGGTGATCGATGCGAGCAAGCCGCCGATTCCGGTTAGGGCGTGCCTGTTGCCGCATGCGGGTTACGTGTATTCGGGTCACGTGGCCGGCGCGGTACTCGCGCGGATTGCGCTGCCCCGGAAAATCATAGTTCTCGGAGTGCGGCATTATCCTCGAGGTGAGCAGGCAGCGATACTTTCTAGCGGGGCGTGGCGCACGCCGCTGGGAGACGCACGGATTGACGAGGAGCTGGCGGAGGCACTGAAGGAAGACTGCCCGCAATTGCGCGAAGATAGCGTGGCGCACAGCGCGGAGCATTCGCTGGAAGTGCAGTTGCCGTTTCTGCAAGTGCTTGTGCCGGAATTCACTTTTGTTCCGGTGGCACTGGGAACAGTGCGATTCGAATCGCTGGTCGAGGTGGGAGAAGCGATCGGGCGCGTGCTGGAGGCATCGCAAAAAGATGTGCTGCTGCTGACGACTTCGGATTTGAATCACTACGAAGATGACGCTGCTACGCGCGTCAAAGACCACAAAGCGATCGAGCAATTATTGGCGTTGAATCCGCGGATGCTGTATGACACTTGCCGCGACGAAGCGATCTCCATGTGCGGGCTGGGACCGGCGGTGGCGATGCTCACGGCGCTAAACGCGCTGGGCGTGAAGAAACCGGAGTTGGTGAAGTATGCGACGTCCGCGGATGTGTCCGGGGATCGCAGCGCGGTGGTGGGCTATGCGGGCATGGTTTTTTCCTGACTCATACAGACTGAGATGAGCTATCGAGCAAAAAAAAGCGGCTCCCGACTGGGAGCCGCTTTCGGAGCGTTACCGAATCGATTAGTGCGGGCGGCCGGAAGATGGGTGCGACGCCGGGGTCGAAGAGGAGGAGGTAGAGGACGACGACGATGATCGCCCAGAGCTGGCCCCGCTCGATGAGGATGAGCCACCGCTCCAACCACTGCCTCGGCTGCTGGCGCTGGAACTTCCGCCCGAGTAGCGCGGCGCGGGTGGCGGAGCAGAATTGCGCGGAGGTGAAAAGGAAGCACTTCTCGACGCCGGAGGAGCCGCGGGAGAACGCGGAGCTATACCGGCAAGTGGTGTCGAAATGGCGCCAGCCCCTGTTCTTCCATTTTGAGCTTGAACTTCCTTTTGGTTCATGGAGGACGAGGCCGCAGCAGAATTTGTATTTACGAAACGGTGCTCGTGCGGATCGTAGGCGATCGATGAGTCCTTCCCGAGCGAAACTACACGAATTCCGGATTTGCCTTCCACTGCTGTTCTAGAGACGCGTGTGGGAGGCCCAGTGGCCACCAGACTGTTGCTCAGACCTTCCCGTGGCGCAGACTTCAACGATTCCCATTTTTGTCCGCGCTCGACGGGCATGACTTCCATGCTCATGCCTTTCGCACCCACGCCGGAGAAAACGCCGCGATCCAAATTCAAAGGAGTTTTTCCCTTCGCGTCAAGGGGATGCATGGGCACAATGCCACTCTTGCCGCCATTGCGAACGAAGACTGCCGTCACCGGATGGTAGATGGGACGAGGAGGATGAACACCCTTGGGAAAACGTCTTATCGGACCCACTCCAATTCCCGGGTATCCGTACAGCACCGGCGGAGAATAAAACCAGCCGCCGCAGGAGGCATCGAACAACCAGCCGCCATAGTGATAAGGAGCATAGCCCCAGGGCTGATAGCTGAGCCAGGCGTAACCACCGGAAGCCGGATCGAAGATCCATTGGCCGCTGGTGAACGGGGACCAGCCAAATCCCACGCCGAAGGGCCTCCAGCCGTATCCATAGGCTCCGCAATTGGAAAAAGCGCCGTAGGTGTATAGATCGGCGAAGCCCGGAAGGTAACTCGAAGAGCCCGTGTATTGCTGCGACGCGGCTGTGGCGGTGGAGACACTCTCGATGCGGCCGGCCACCCAGCGATCAAAATCGTCTTCCGCGGGAAGGTTGCCGACGCTCAGGGAAGAGTCATCGCCGGCTTTCACCGAGAGGGACTGGCCCTTCTGGAGCCGCGTCTCGTGGTTACTGTGCAGGACGGAAACCCGGCCTTTATGGGCTTCGACAGTGCTGCCGTCGTCATAAGTATCGAGCCGAAACTCGCTACGGCCCAGGGCTTCTACGGTGAAGTCGCCGCCGGTGACGCTGAAATAGTCTCCGCTCGCTGGATTCACATAGAAAGAAGCGCTGCCTTGCCGAAGAACGAGGCGCGTGGTTCGCGCCGAGTCATTGAGGGAAAGGTCGTAGAACTCCAGAACTGTGTTCTCTTTCAAAAAGGCCATGGCGCCGTTTTCGAATTCGACTTCCGCGCGGCCATGGTCGGTGGAGAGAACATAGCCCTGGCGGATCGGCAGATTCAGCCCGGCAGCCTCCCAGGTGGCCTTGGAATCGGCGAGCGGGTCGCCGTGCGTTTCCCGCGCGAATCGGACGTCGCCCTGAACGAGGCTCAAGCGAATGATGCGGGCGTGGCTGGAATCCGCAGTGGCAGGATATGCGCCGACAAAGAGCGAAATCATCAGAATGACAAGAAGGGAAAGAAGCAGTTTACGGGAAGTCATATTCACCCCCTCACGGGGAAGCGGCTCAATGGTAAGACGGCTCGAGAAGCGGGCCGGTTACTTACAACGTGCCCTAACTATCGTCTCGCCGTGAGATGGCAGCGTCAAGGGAAGACTGCGCCAGGGGTAACGTGCTCTGGAAAATGTGACGCGAAACAGAATCTAGGTACCAATAGGATAAATCTAAATTATTGGTCGCTAGTTCCTTGACACTCCGAAAGTGAAACGTTAGTTTCAAGAGGGCGGTGTCCGGCGTATCCGCAGGGCGTGGTGCGGTCCGTGGTCCTTTCCAAGCAAAAGGCGTTTGCAAGCCAAACGGAATTTGCTCACGATCGCGGAGCAGTGCAGTCCTATTCTCTGGGGGTGTTTATGCGAGGCATGATTCGACTTATAGCCGCCGTACTGGTGTTGGCGGGAATACTGATGAACTCCGGCGCTTACGGACAAGGCGGCGCGACGGGAGCGATCAGCGGCGTCGCGGTGGATACAAGCGGGGGCTCGGTTGCGGACGCCGAAGTACAGATTATCGATACCCGGACGGAATCGCTGGCGCGCAAGGTTTCGACGAACGCGGATGGAGCGTTCGTTGCACCGCTACTGCCTCCGGGAACCTACATCGTGGTGGTGAATAAGTCCGGCTTCTCGGAAGCGAAGGCTTCCGGCATCGAAGTACGCGTGACGGAAACAACGAAAGTCACGATCTCACTGAAACCCGGTGCCGTGAGCGAGAAGGTAGAGATATCCGCGCAGATTACGAGCGTGGAAACCACCAGCGCGGCGACCGGGCAATCGCTGGGCACGGAAACCGTTCGTGAACTGCCGCTGGCAACGCAGAATTATCAGCAACTGCTGACGCTATCGAGCGGCGCGCAGAGCGAACTGAATGCGGCGGCGCAGTTGGGACGCGGCAGCGTGAAGCTTTTCGTGAATGGGCAACGCGAGGACAACAATAACTTCTTGATCGAAGGCATCAGCGCGACGGACTACAACGTGGCGCAGGCCTCGTACGTGCCGCTGCCGAACCCCGATGTCATTCAGGAGTTTAAGGTTCAGACTTCGCTGTACGACGCCAGCCAGGGAAGAAATGGCGGGGGCAACGTCAACGCCATCCTGAAATCCGGGACGAGAGAGCTGCATGGAGACGTGTACGAATATTTTCGCAATGACGTTCTGAACGCGAATGAATTCTTCCTGAACCGCCAGCGCCTGGCGCGGCCCTCGGTGAAGCAGAATATTTTCGGCGGGAGCCTTGGCGGCCCGGTGGGTAAGGAAAAATGGGGATATTTTTTCCTCAACTATCAGGGTACCCGGCAGCGCAGCGGACTTTCGCCGGGAACCTTCATTAGCACAACCATTCCGACTCTGCCTGATGCCCAAAACCGCTCTGAAGCATCCTTGATCGCGGAGTTCTTTCCCGCCGGTCTTCCCGCGGGCGTCACAGGTCTGGACCCGGTGGCGGTAAAGCTGCTGCAGTTCAAGAGCAATCAGTTCGGCGGAACATCCAACGGCTTCCTGATTCCCAGCGGTGACCCGACGACCGGGGCCTTCGCTGTCAGCCATCCCGGGAAATTTACCGATGATCAGTTTACTTCGAACTGGGACCGGGAGTTCCGCGGCGGCACCGATAAGATTTCCGCGCGCTTCTTCTTTTCCGATTCCGAAAGTTTTCTGCCGTTTGGCGCGGGAGACTTGCAGGAATCGCTGGGAAGCACGCTGGCCAGCAGCATCAGTTCAACTTCCCTCAATTTCCCCTTCGACACTCCGGTGCGCGCGCGCTTCTTTAACGCCACGGAAACGCACTTGTTTTCCCCGGCGCTGGTGAATGAATTCCGGTTTGGATTTGTGCATATCAACGATGTTCTGGCCAATGTCCCGCCGGTGACAGACACGGATCTGGGGATTGACCACCCCACGCACAGCGTGACGGATTCCATTTACAAATTTGTTTTCGCCAGCTCGGGTTTCGAAATCGGACCGGCGCCGTTTGCGAACCAGCACCAAACGCAGAACAACTACAATTTCGTGGACACCGTGAGCTGGGTGAAAGGCGCGCATTTATTGCGTTTTGGCGGTGAATACACGCGCGTGAACCTTGATAAACTTTTCCCGCAGGTATTCAATGGCGAACTTTTTTTTACCAATACCACGGACGGCAATTCGGATTTCCAGAATTTTCTTTTGGGCACGCCGCAATTCAGCTTCGGTGGGGGCGGCGTGTACAACCATCAGTATCGCTCCAACAACTACGGCATCTTTGCGCAGGATGATTGGAAAATCCGCCGCGACCTGACCCTGAATCTGGGCGTGCGCACGGAGATCTTCGGCGGCTTCTACGACAAGGCGTGCCACATCGGAAATCTGGATCCGGCGCTGGCGAATCAAGGGGAGTACCCGTTCATCTTTCCTTCTTGCGTTAAGGGATTGAATCTGGCCGGGCTGAGCGGCACAGCCAAGAACACCACGTACAACAACAATTACTCGACAGGACTTGGACCGCGCATCGGCCTCGCCTACGACGTTTTTGGCCATCACACCACTACCATTCGCGCAGGCTTCGGGATTTACTACGTTCGTGAAGACGTGGGCTCGGTGGATCAACTTTCGTTCCAGGCGCCCTTTCTCCCGGTCGCGTTTGGTGGCAGCCTGCCCGGTTGCATGGGCAGCATCTATTCGATAAACACTCCGGCGAGTTGCATCCCCGCAGGCGCTACCTCCAACCCGAACGCTTTGCCCAATGCCGGCACACTCGATCCTACATTTGTGCCCTGCTTGGCCGTTTTCCAGGGTTTTCCCGGGAACGACACCAGGCAAGCTGCGAACTACGGACCGGCCTCCGGGGCGGCCTGCCCGGGTCCGCTCCTCTCCACAAACATTTTCGGGCTCCAGGTGCCGCGTCACTTCTTGGTGCCCAGCACCCAGCAGTGGAACTTGACGATGCAGCGCTCCCTGGGCCGCAAGTGGGTGCTGGAAATCGGCTACATCGGCACGCACACCATTCATCTGCGCGAGACGCGGGACAACCAGCAGTCGCAGCGCGCCTCCGTGGCGAATCCCGTGAAGATCAACAGCCCCTTCTGCAACCCCAATCCTTGCCTTATTACCACGAACACCTTTGGCAACGCCGTGGCGCGATCTCTGAATCAGGGCATCAATGGATACGCAGGCTTTCAACTTTTCGCCAACGATGCGTATTCGCACTATCACTCGTTGCAATCCACGCTCAGCCGCCGTTGGGGGGCGGGCTACTTCCAAGCGGCTTACACCTTCTCAAAATCCACCGATGCGACCTCCAGCGGGAATACCGCGTTCAATACGGCGTTCAATGATGAGTCCACGCTTGATGCTTCGCGCGGCCTCTCGGACTTCGACCGTACTCATCGGTTTGTAGTCAGCTACCGCTACGACTTGCCGATTTTTAAGGACACCACCGGAGTCAAGGCCGCCTTGCTGAAGGACTGGGCCATAAGCGGCATCACTATTTTCCAATCGGGAACGCCGTTCTCGGTAACGGATTCCGGCGCGGGAACAGGTTTTCTCGGTGCGGGATTTACTCCGGGCACGCTGTCCGGCAGCCTGGCGTCCGGCAGCACGCTTGCCAGCGCAATTAACTCGGGGAGCATTCAGAACCGCGTCAACAATGGATATCTGAACGTCAACGCTTTCGCCCCCGCGCCGCTTCTTTATCCAACGCTGTGCGACCCCCTCACCAACTCGAACTTTTGCACCACGGACTTCGGCAATCTGGGCCGAAACGTTTTCCGCGGCCCGCACCAGCAGAACTGGGACTTTTCGCTGATCAAGAATATCAAGCTGACGGAGAAGCAGTCGTTACGCTTCACTACCGACTTCTTCAACATCTGGAATCACGCCAACTTTAGCAACCCTTCGATCAACGACGTGGAGAGCATTCCGCACGATCCCATTACCGGCCAGCCGTTGGCGACCGGGCCGTTTGGCAAAATCACCAGCACAGTGGGAACGCCGCGATTGATCCAACTTTCGCTGCGGTACTCTTTTTAGCTGATATAGCTGCGGAGATCGATGGCAGGGGTACCCGTTGCGGCGGGTGGTCCTGCTTTACCGCACATCCCCGCGGTGCGAGAAAACTGCATAGACACCGCGTTTTGCAGCGAAGTGATAAGATGCCCGGCCGGACACGAACATGACCCGAATCGCATCCCGTGTTGCACAACTGAATGGCGAAGGCGCGCTGGCGGTGTATTCGCGCGCCAAGGAACTCGAGCGGCAGGGGCGCTCGATAATTCATCTGGAGCTGGGCGAGCCGGATTTTCATCCGGCGGCGCCGGTCGTGGACGCGCTACGCGATGCGGTGGCCGCAGGGCGAGACCGTTACTGCTCCACGCGGGGAGTGCCAGCGTTGCGCGAAGCGATTGCGGATTATTTGAAGCGCACGCGGAGATTGGACGTTACCAGTGAGCAAGTTCTGGTGGCGCCGGGCTGCAAGATGGCGCTCTCGCTGGCGATGATGGCGCTGATCGAGCCGGGCGACGAAGTGCTCTTCCCCGACCCCAGCTTTCCGATTTATCCGTCGTTTACTCGTGGGCTGGGCGCGACCGCGGTTCCCTATGGACTGGAAGAGAAAAACAGGTTCCAGCCCGATGTGGAAGAAATCGCGCGAAAGATCACGCCGCGCACTACTATGCTGATCTTCAATTCGCCCAACAATCCCACGGGAACGGTTTTCAGCGACGCGATATTGGAGAAACTTGCCGCGCTTGCCGCGAAGCACGATCTGTGGGTTCTTGCGGATGAGATTTACGCGCGCATTCTTTTCGGCGGGGAATACAAATCCATCCGGTCGCTTCCCGGAATGGCGGAGCGCACGGTGATTATCGATGGATTCTCAAAAAGTTTTGCGATGACCGGCTGGCGGCTGGGTTATGCCGTGGCGCCCGTCGAAGTGATTGATGCCATGGATTTGCTGGTGCTGAACACGTTCACTTGTGCGGCGGAGTTCACCCAGGTGGCGGCCATCGAAGCGCTGCGCGATTCCACAAACGCCGTGGATGCCATGGTGGCGGAGTACCACAAACGGCGCGATCAATTTGTCGAGGGACTCAACCGCATTCCCGGATTTCGTTGCCAGATGCCGGACGGCGCGTTCTACGCCTGGGTGAATATTGAAGAGACAGGGCTCTCCGCGGAGGAAGTGCAGAAGCTTTTGCTGGAAGAGGCGGGCGTGGCGGGAATCGCCGGGGCGGCGTTCGGACCGGGTGGCAAGAATTTTCTGCGCTTCTCGCTCGTCAGTGCGCGAAAATTGCTCGAGGAAGCTTTGGAGCGAATGCAACGGGTATCGATGCGCTGGCGAGCGGCGGTTTCGCGCTGATTCGTGAATGCTTCTGAGTGGCAAAGAAAACTGGCAGCTGATGGGGGCTTGGGCAAAATGAAACATTTGCTTCAGATTGGTGCCGCGCTGCTAGCGACGCTTGCAGGGAGTTCTCTGGCGCACGCGCAGGCCAGACCGCTGGCCGGGGCCGACTTGCAGAAGGTGTACGACCGACTACTCAAGCAGATCGATCGAATTCCCATCTACGACAACCATTCGCACGCAACGTTTCCGGATGACTCCGATATGGACGCGATGGCTTCGCCGCCCAATGAAAGCACGGTGCTGCGCCTGCGCGACAGCAATCCGGAATTTGTTGCCGCGGCCAAAGCGCTCTTTGGCTACCCCTACGACGATTTCAAACCCGAACATGCGAAGTGGCTCATCGACAAAAAGAAGGCCGCGGAAGCCGCGGGCGGCACTGCGTATTGGGACAGCATTCTGGACAAGATGAATATCGAGACGTGCCTGGCCAACCGCGTGGCGCTGGCGCCGTACCTCGATCCCAAGCGGTTTCATTGGGTGTTTTTCGTCGATTCGTTTTTGTTTCCTTTCGACAACCACGGACAGATCGCTAAGAACGGCGACATGGGCGTGTACGTTCCGTTGCAAGAGAAGGTGCTTCAGCGTTACCTGAAACAGGAAAGTGTAAATGGGCTGCCGGCCGATCTGGCAGGCTACGAAGGCTTCGTTCGCCAAACGCTCACGGATAACCAGAAAAAGGGCGGCGTGGCCATGAAATTTGAAGCCGCTTATTTCCGCACGCTGTTCTTCCGCGATCCGCCGCGCGAAAAGGCGGAAGGGGTTTATGCACAGTTTCACGCCGGCGGCGTCCCGTCCGACGACGATTACCGCACGTTCCAAGATTACATTTTTCGCGTGCTGATCGATCAAGCGGGGAAGCTGAAACTCCCCGTGCATTTTCACAGTGCCGTGGGCATCGGCGACTACTTCAGCCTGCGCAACGGCAATCCGCTGAATCTGGAAAACGTGCTGCGCGACCCGCGCTACAGCCACGTGAACTTTGTGCTGATTCACGGCGGTTATCCTTACACGCTGGACATGATCTGGCTGACCGCCGCGAAAAACGTCTACACGGATTCTTCGCTGATGGGCTACTACGTTTATCCCTCGGAGCTGAAAAACATTCTCAAGCAGTGGATTTCACTGTACCCCGAAAAAATCATGTTTGGCTCGGACGCTTTCCCGTTCAATGATGCCGTCGGCGCGGAAGAAACCTTCTGGCTCGCGGCGCGCTCCGCCCGCACCGCCATTGCCGCGGCGCTGGCCGAGCTGGTTTCCGAAGGCGCGTTCACGGAAGAAAAAGCGCTTGAATTGGCGCGCTTGTACCTGCACGACAATGCCGCAAAGCTGTATGGAGAAAAGAAATGAGCACCCCCGCGAAATCGAAGCATGTGGCATGGAAAAATGTCGAGCGCGAAAAGTTAAACCCGCTTATCGACCGCGAAATGGTGGTCGGCGACAAAATCATGCTGGCGCGCGTGCTGATGAAGAAAGGCGCGCATGTGCCGCTGCATCACCACCACAACGAGCAAGTCACGTACATCCTCGAAGGCGCGCTCAAATTCGCCATTGACGGCAAGGAGGTCGTCGTGCGCGCCGGCGAAGTCCTGTGCATCCCTCCGCACATGCCCCATGAAGCCTGGGCCCTCGAAGATACCGTCGACCTGGATGTCTTTGATCCTCCGCGCGAAGACTGGCTCAACAAGACCGACGACTATCTGCGCCACGGTCGCTAGAATCCGGGCACAGCCGGATCCGCTAGAATCCGGGCGGCCGCAGGACCCGTTGAACCCAGAATCATTGAGATAATACCCCCGCTTTTTCGATTGCACGCATTCAGACTGAGAATGCCCCGTTTTCTCTTTTGCCCCCTTTCCGCGAAAGGGCATGGACAAAGGGCCACGGTGTTGTTTACCGTAGCTAGGTGGCTGAATCCACCGTGGGGCCAGCCCTCTGAGGGGAGCATCATGAAGAGGCTATTCGTAGCAGCAATGCTGCTTGGGAGCGTAAGTGTTGCCCGGGCACAGATAAGCGCGCCCACTTTGCAGGTCGACCGGGGGAACGCTGCACAGGATTTCGCAGCGACATCCGCCGCCAAGGCGTTGGTTCTGAGCGACCTTGCCGCGGCCGATACGTTTTCGCCGACGGCAGCCAAGACGGCAAACACGTTCGCAGCGCCTGTAGTCGCGACGGCACTGGCTTTACCGCTCGAGACTGCCGAGCCGGCTTCGCCGTCACCGCAGCCGAAGTTTCTCTATGGCGGGCGCGACGATTACCGTTGGGAGCTGAGTCTCGCCGCTAGTTGGTTGCGCTTCCGATCCTCCGTTTTCAATGCCAGCGCCGTCGGCCTCAATACTTCGGTGGTCTATTTCACCAACGACTGGTTCGGGGTCGAGGGCAACGTGACCGCCGTTTTTGCCCCAACGATTCTGCTGAACGAGCACATTAAGATTGCCACTTACGGCGCGGGCCCGAAGATCGCCTGGCGGAAGAAGAAGTGGGAACCCTGGCTGCACGGAATTTTTGGCGGCGCTCACGAACAGCCGCAGATCGCGGGACAATCCAGGAACTCCTACGTTCTCAAGGCCGGCGGTGGCGCGGATTATCGCTGGAACCCGCGCCTCTCTTTCCGGCTGGAGGGCGACTATGTGCGCACCGGCTTCTTCAAGCAAGGGCAGAATAACTTCCAACTGGCGGGCGGGATCGTTTTCCATTTCTAGAGCAGAGCCCTGAAATTCCTGGGTCCCACTCGACATTTTCTGCAGGCCTGGTTGCGAGCCTCGGCTGAACTCGATTACCAGATTTTGCAGGTTTGCTCGCGCACCATCGGCTCGCCTTTCTTGCATCCAAAGGCCTTTGCAAATTCCGCCATGTTCGAAAGCGGTCCGTTTCCACGGAATCTCGGTAGCGGGTGCGGGTTGGTATTGGCCATCAAACGCGAGTATTCGAGCCGCTGGTTGGCTCCCCAGACTTGCGCCCAGCCAAGGAAGAAGCGCTGTTCAGGAGTGAAGCCGTCTTTTTCCGGCGGACGCGGCTTGCCTGCAATTGATTTTTCATAAGCGGCATAAGCGATGGTCAGTCCGCCCAGGTCGGCGATGCTTTCCCCCAGGACCAGCTTGCCATTTTCGTGCAAGTCCCCATCTACAACGTAGCCGTCAAATTGATCGGAGACGCAAGCGGCGCGCTCTTTGAAATTCTTCAAATCGTTCGCGCTCCACCAGTCTTTTAGGTTGCCGTTCGAATCGAACTTGCTGCCGTGATCATCGAAGCCATGGGTGATTTCATGTCCGATAACAGCTCCTATTCCGCCGTAGTTCACCGCGTCGTCGGCCTTTGGATCGTAGAAGGGCGGCTGCATGATGCCCGCGGGGAAGACGATTTCATTCATGCTGCTGCTGTTGTAGGCGTTTACTGTGGGTGGCGTCATGCCCCATTCCGTGCGGTCCACGGGCTTCCCGATCTTGTCCAGCACTCGCGCAACGTCGAATTCCGCGCTGCGCATCTGGTTCTCGGCGTATGACCGGCGATCGATCTTCAGCGCCGAATAGTCGCGCCATTTGTCGGTGTAGCCGATTTTCACGCCAAAAGCCTGGAGTTTCGCGGTTGCTTGCGCGCGCGTGTCTGGCCCCATCCAGGGAAGAATTTGCAAATCGTCGTGAAGAGCGGCAATCAGGTTGCGAACCATCTCCCTGGCGCGGGCCTTGGCTTCCGGAGGAAAATGCTTTTGCACATAAACTTGCCCCAGGGCCTCGCCGAGCGAGCGGTCCGTGGCTTGAACGCAGCGCTTCCAGCGCGGCTGGATTTCCTTCGCGCCGGTCAGCGTCTTGCCATTGAAATCAAAATCCTCGGCAACGAATTTCTCAGGAAGCCCAGGCGCTGCGGAATGCACCAGATTCCAGCGCAGGTAGATTTTCCAGTCGTCGATGGGGGTCGCGGTCAATTGCGCGTCGAGAGCCTTGAAAAAATCCGGCTGGCCCACGTTGATTTCTTTTAGGTCGGGAAGTCCGGCAGCCTGGAAATAAGCTACCCACGAAAAATTCGGAGTGAGCGTCTTCAGGTTTGCCAGCGTCATCTTGTGGTAGGTCTTGTCAGGATCGCGGATGTCGGTATTTTTCATGGAAGCGGTTGCCAGCGCGGTTTCAATCTTCAGGATGACGGCAGCTTCGGCATCCGATTGATCGGCCGGATCGCCGAGCAATTCGAACATCTTTGCGACGTGCTTGGTGTAAGCCTCACGTAGCTGCTTCGATTTGTCGTCAGATTTCAAGTAGTACTCGCGCTCGGGAAGGCCCAGTCCGCCTTGAAAAGCAACCCCAATCACGCGCGTGCTGTCCTTGGCGTCCTGATTCGATCCAAAGCGAAAGAGCGCGCCAATCCTTCTGCTGTGCAGCCGTTCGGCCTCCGCTTGGAGGTCCGCCAAATTCTTGATCGCGGCAATCCGCCCAAGCTCTGGCTCGAGAGGCTTGATTCCGGCGGAGTCGATAGCCGTCGCGTCCATACAACTCGCGTAGAAGTCGCCGATCTTCTGCTCGTTCGAACCCGGCGCGGCCTTGGCAGCGGCCGCGGCTTCGAGTATCTGCCTTAGATTTTGCTGGTTCTTGTCCGCCAGCTGAGTGAAGGTGCCCCAGTTTGAATACTCCGGAGGGATGGGGTTGGACTTCATCCACCCGCCCATCGCAAACTGGTAGAAGTCATCGCAAGCTTTGCAGGTCTTGTCGAGATTGGCGGTGTCAAATCCCCAAGCACTCGGCTGATCCGCCGCGCGCAGGTCCGCGCTCGCCAGAGCTACCGCCAAGACGCCAACAACTGCAAGGATGCAACCAGCGGTGAGAAATCGGTTTGGCATTGCCAGCCCCCCGTTTGTTTTGACTTTGGAACCGCAGTTGCATCGCGTTCAGTACTCCCGCCGCCACGCGAACTGTTTGTAAGATGGAGAAGACTATCGTCGCGTTACTTCCGCAATGAAATTCTCAATGCTGAGCAGAAGTGCGGGCGAGAATCAGTGTAGGACCGTGCCATAGAAGACGTTTTGCCCGTCGCGTAAGTCTCTCCCATAGGATAGAACGATCGTCAGGCTTCCCAGGAGTCGGACCTTGCATTGCACGCCGGTATCCCACAGCCAGCGCTGCGAACCGAAAAGGCCAGAGGAATCGGCTACGGCGCCACTATCGAGAAATGGGCCGATCTTTACAGTGAAGAAGCCGTTTCGATAAATGTTCTTGTCCAATTCCCAATTGGCAAGAAAAAATCGACGTCCGAGCGGAGCAGCTCCCTTACGGCCATCAAGGGTTCCGGCGTGACCGCGGAGCCACAGGTCGTTGTCGCGTTCGATGCCCAATTCGAATAGTTCATCGAGAGTCGTTTTGCCCGCGGTTGCGCCCGTGCGAATCTGTGCGTTCACCTCATAGTCGTCGCCCTTTGCGCGCGGAAACCACTGTTCGCGCAGCGCTCCGCGGAGCGTGGTGAACGGCCCAAGGTTATTCGCGAACTCCCTGCCGCCTTTCACCGTGGCCGAGAAATCCAGCGTGAACCGGCGCTCCGGTACACGCACCAGGGTTCGCTTGACCCCCAGCCACCCCGCGAGAGACGTAGCTTCAGTGAAGAACGGGCGCTCCGCGGGAGAAGTGTGACCGTTGAGATTTCGAAAATTCCGATTGGCGATCTCTGCTCCGGCGTTCCAGCTCCAGCGGCCATTCACAACGGAATGTACTTCCGCTCCTGCCGCGGCGCGTCGCATGTTCAAATCTGTCAATGGCGTGCCCGTTCCTAGAAAAGTTTGCGCCAAATTCCAATTTTCGTTGCGGGCATCGGCGTAAAAGCGCAGCCGCAGGCGGGGATCATCGTAGAGGGGCATGGAGAGGGCGAGAGACAGATGGCGTTTTTCGGGATCCCATCGCGCGAGCGAAGTCAGATTTAGGGCGTCGCCGCGGAGATTGTAAAACTCTGGATAGATCGTAGCGTAAGCCAGGCCGCTCAAGAGCGAAAGGATGCCATCCACCTTGGAATCACCCCAGCCGTTTCTTTCCGCCAAGTGTAGTGTTGCCTCGTAGCTTCCAGATTCAGCCGGAGAAAGCTTCATCCGTTGGCTCGAAAAAATGCCCAGATTGCCGAGGCGCGCTTGCGCTGTGAGCAAAGCGCCGACGCTAAGAATTTGAGGAGCATTAAACGCAACTGCACGGTCGCGGAGCGATTCCCTGAGTTTCAGACGAGGCGAGACCTTCACACTGCTCAGCCGCGGCTTGCCTTCGGGATTCCAATACTTCAACGCGGCTTCGAGATTGCCTTCGATAAAATAGATGGTAGCGAGAAACTCTCGCGAATAGGAATCCCGCGGGTTCAGCCGCAGCGCCCCGTGCAGATGGATTTTTGCAGTTCGGAAATCGCTCTGTTTGTACGCGATGCCAGCTAGCTCAACCAAAAACCGTGAATCGCCCGGCGACTTTCGAGAGCCGGCGTCAAAAGCCAGTTTGGCGTCGTCCCATTTTTCCAAGCGAGCCAGGGCCAGCCCGGCTAGAAAATCCAATTCCGGGGACTGGTCCGCGGGACCTCGCGCCAGCTTCGCAGCTTCCTCCCAATGACCAGCATCGAATGAGCTCTGCGCAGAGGGTAGGCGGGCTTGATCGGAGGCGGGACTCTGGGCGAACGCGGGCAAACCCAGCGCCGCCACAGCCACTAAGAAGAGGATCACGAAGCCTTTTTGGGGAGAGCCAGTAGCATCCAATTGCGGTTTGGCCGCCATTGTTTCTCGAAATCCTCACGAGCAACCCGGAGGAGCTTCCCGCGCGCGGGGTCGTTGAGGAAGACGGCCCCATTCTGCCAGTCGATGCCGGTTACCACCACGTAGTGTAGCGGGGTTCTGGCGTTGCCCAGTTGTACGCTCGCGATGAGCGGCCGGCCCTGCTTGAGTTGTTCAAGAAGGTCTTTCCAATCTCCATTGAGAGGAAACACGCGAAAGCCCGATTCGCTGAGATAACTCTGCATGTCGGAGGCAAGAATGCCGCGGACTTTGCGCGAGTAAAGTTGTTTCTGGATCGCGGCGGCGTCGGCGCGCTGCGAGTCAACTCCCGCACCGCGAGCGATCCAGTATTCCAGCAACATGGAAATGGCAGCAGATCCACAACCATCCTCGCTCTGTTTTACATACGGAACATCAAGCCAGATTCCGGCTTTTTCCTGGGGCGCCGATTGAGTCGCGCGTCCCAGGAAAAGAAGCAGGAGCAAGCCGAAAGCAATTCGATTCGTTCGCGTAAGCCAGAACTCCTGAGCGTGAAGATCAGCGAAGCGCAATAGCCAGGACGATGATGGCCAGGGCGATCACGATGATCCAAAGCAAATCCCGATCAGAGATGCGTCCAGCGGCAAAGTCACGTTGCGCTTGACGGGAGCGCTCAGCCAGTTTGGCAAGATCTTCATCGCTGAGTTGGCCGACGGCTTTATCAACTTTTTGATAGTCGAGGTTGGCTGATTTCAGCGTTTTTTGCGCCTGGTCGGAAGAAAAAAGCGTTCGAACGGCTTCTTCGTTCGATTGGCGCGTCTGGGCCGGCCGCGCGGCGTCTTTGTTCAAGTCGCTCAGGGAAACGACATGCTGCTTGTCTTGGGCCCCTGCTGGGACTCCCGCCAAACCAAACAGAAGGGCAATCGCCAGCATCGACACACACATCTTCACGCGAAAATGCATTCTTCCTCCTATGTTTGGCCGGGGTAAGAATAGTTTACGAATTGCATCGCGCCATGACAAGAAACTTCTCAGTCTGTTCATCGAGGCTAAGAATGCCGCTGAAGGGGTATCAATTCTCTGGGAGTGGCTTCTGATACTTAGTGGCGTCGACCGATTTCCATTCACCCTTGATGATGGCGGCACGGATCTGCGCCGCGGTCTTTCCCTTGCTCAACTGTTCGTACGTGTAGAAGTCCTCGTAGATACAGGTGCCGCAGCCCGAACCGTGCTTGCTGGCAAAGCAATCCAGGAGGCTTTTGTGCCCCTGGCTGCGGTCGCAATGGCAATAGCAGGGCTGCTGGTAGAGCGCGCTTTTCACTTTGGCGGCCACGGTGTACGCGTTCTGCACGACGGGGTCGGTGAAAAGAACGGGATTCATTGTGGCGGGCAACTCGCCTTTGGGCGCTTGCGCATGGTACGCGGGCACGTCCAGATAAGAAGTAGATGGGGCCGCGTTCGCGTCTTGAAGCGCCATCGAAGCGGCGTGCTGCGGGGCCACAACCAGTCCGAGCGCAAAGCCGAAAAGCGCCATAGCGGCCAGGAATTTTCCGATTCCATTTCCACGCATACTTGCCCCCGTCCTTTGTTCCATCGCGCTGACGTCGCTGCCACTCTACTCTAAGACGGCGAGACGCGAATTTCCACTTCGATGCCTGCAAGGTATTCGATAAGAGAAAACATCAGGGAAGATGGACGACGGCGATTCGAACGGCGGCGAGTTTGGTCACGTCCATGATTTTGTTGCCGTTCAGATTGTCAATTTGACTGTTGGCGATGAAATAGAAATCACTGCCATGGATGGCTCCAGTTGTCGGTAGAGCTGTGAACTGCGTGTGATTTTCGAGCACCTGCGTTTGCGTGACGCGGTTGCCGTCCTTCGACAGCTTGAAAGTGGCCACGCGCGGCGAGCCGATACCGTTTTGAATCGCAACCAAGCTGCCCTTATGCCAATACAGGCCGTCGGCGCCGGCCAGCGTGTTCCGCGCGCCGGGATCGACGTCGCGGCTCTCGCCGCTGCGCAGGTCAATCTTCACTATGCCCACGGCGTCCGCTACAAACAAAGTTTGGTCGTCATCCGCCAACGCAATGCCATTGGGATAAAAAAGCGTTCGGTAGATTGCCAGCGGAGCAAAGACTTGGGAACGAGAATCGAATCGGAGGACTTGATTGTTCAGGCTATCCGTGGTGATGACCTCTCCGTTCGTTCTCAACACAAGATCGTTGAATCCGCGCTTGGCATGGTCCTTCGGCGAGTAACGTCCCAGCAACTTGCCTGTGGAGTTGAAATGCAGAAGTTCTGTCCGGCCAGCGTCTTCAAAAGAGTCCGCCCAAACGGTGCCGTCCGTGGGATCCAGCCGTATCCCGAGAACGGGCAACAGGCCGTAACGATCACCGGGCACAAAATCGGAGACTCTTCCTTCCGGATCGAACTTCACGATCTTCTTCCGGTTTAAGCTGCCCAAATAATAGGAATTCCGTTTTTCGTCGTACGCCAACCCCTCGGGGATCAGGTCTCTCTCTTCGGTGACGAAAGCGAATCGAGCTGCAGCCACCGGCGGAAAATCGCGGTGGACCTTTTCTACCAAGTCGTCGAATTCCTTCGAACCTTTGAGCCCGAGGAATGCGGGATCGCCTGACGGATCGAAGCCCTCGCGCAGCGCAAGGCATTCCTTGAGCAGAGCAAGCGCTTCGCGGGTCTCTCCCAGGTGTTGTTTGGCGGTGGAGAGAAAATACAGAACCGCGCCGCGGTCGGGAACGATGGGTTGCAACTTTTCGACAATCGCGATTTGTTCACGGACTTCGGCGGCGTCGGCAGGCTCCGCGAGCACGCCCTTCACCTGCTGTTTTTCTTTCTCTTGCGGATGAACGGCGAGAGGAAAACAGAAGAGACCGGCCAACAAGCAGGAGGTGGAGAAGACAGTTGGCGGGGAGAAAATCATCGTCACCTGCGAGAAGGCAAAATTGTCATGGCACAGGCCTTGGAGCTAGGAGACGGCTAAGTTGTCATCGAACTTCGATGCTTAGATGAATACTGTCTCGACAGCACTATACGCCGGAGACGGAGGCGGGGCGGAAGCTTTCGCCTCAAGATGTCTTCTGCGAAGATGGCGCTGCACGCGGCGGCCCCAGCCCCGCACAAACGAAAAATTGAGTGCCCCGCCGATGGCCGAGCCGGCCAATGGTATCAACCGCCCCACCCACTTTTCCGCCGATTCGACGCCAATCTTCGCAGCGAATCGTTCGGCAATGCGCGGAGCAAGTTTTTCGAGGATCTGTTTTTCGGCCAAATCCTTGCCGTAATCGATGCCAGAGGCGGCCGCGGCGGCCTTCCACATCTCGATCCTCTGGTCGCGGCCGCGGGCTTCAAATCCGTACAGCAGCGAGAGGCGCTGGATGAGCCGCAGGGTAATCACCGTGAGCAGACTGGCGTCCGGCAAGAACGTGATCAGTCCGCCGAGGCCGAATCCAGCGCCTTCGGCGAGCGCCAGCCGTTCGGCATCGCGAATCAGCAACTTGGCGATAGCGTCCAGGCGCTCAGTGGGGACGTCTTGCATCCGCGCAAAGTCCGGAACCCACAAACCATGCTTGTTGGCGAGTTGGCGCCGGAAATCATCCGGATCGACCTCGATGGAGCGGAGCCCCCGGAGAACACCAAAACGCAGAAAACGGGAGAAGGTACGTCCCGCCAGCGACCCTTTTACCGAGTTATGTAACTCTGCCATGCCTATTAGCATCCTAAGGCGGTTAGAACGGCATAGCAACCATCCCGTTGCATGGGTTGTGCTAATAACGCGGGGGCGAGTCTCCGGGAGGGGGAGTTACCCGGAACGCGGCAAGAAAACGACAGTCCTACTTGACGCGGAGACGTTTTTCGGTAAACTGCATTCTTCGCTATGGCGACAATGCCACAATTCATTCCCTCCGAAGTCGTGCATGATCTCGACTTCCCGCAGCGTGAGGCGGCCTTCTTCTACGGCTTGTTCTTGCGCGGTTATTCCGCGGACCAGTTGCGGCGGGACATCGAAGTGCCACCGGCGGTCCTTGCCAAGTGGCACCGCGAAGCGGAACGCGATCCGCAGCTTCGCGACATTTTTGCGCGCATGGTGGATTACCGCCGTCACGTCCTGGCCATTTTCGATACCCTGGTGGGTTCGGACACGCAACCGCAGCGCGTTCAGTAAGGTCGTCGTTCTCCCCACATGCTTATGGGCAAATTCCATGTTCGGTTCTCGATTGAATTCTCTCTTTGTTAGCCGGGTATCCCCTGTACTTTCGTTCAGGCCACAAAATGTCAGGCAACCAAAAGGAAGGGCAGTTGATCTAACCGATTTCGGGGGACAAGTGTCACAAAATGAAGGGGATTCCTTTGATTGACGGGGGAGATTTCTGGGGTTAGAATCACAACGTCCTGGAGCTTGAGGTGTATCCATGTTGAGGGTAGTTCGGACCCTGTTCGTTTCCATTTTTTCAATCGCCATTGCCATACCGCCGGTTTCCGCCCAACAGGGGCAAGATCGCGGCGCCCCGCCTGCACCCGCAAAGACAGATAAAGAAGCAAAACGGAAGATGAGGAAGACCCTGAAGGAGTTGGACAACTCCTACAAGCAATGGCTGACCGAAGACGTCACCTATATTATTTCTCCGGATGAGCGCAACGCCTTCCTGCAGCTGGATACCAACGAAGAGCGCGAACAGTTCATCGAGCAGTTCTGGCTGCGGCGCAGCAGCAATCCCGACCTGCCGGAAAACGATTTTAAAGAAGAGCATTACCGACGCATCGCCTACGCCAACGAACACTTTGCTTCCGGCATCCCGGGATGGAGAACCGACCGCGGCCGCATGTACATCATGTGGGGCCCGGCGGATGAAGTGGAATCGCACCCCACGGGCGGCACGTACGACCGGCCGATGGACGAGGGTGGCGGTTCGACCAGCACCTACCCATGGGAAACATGGCGTTGGCGCTACCTGGAAGGCATCGGCGAAAACGTTATTTTGGAATTCGTTGATCCCAGCGGGTCGGGCGAGTATCACATGACTATGGATCCGTCGGAAAAAGATGCCCTGCTGCACGTTCCGGGCGCGGGTTTGAGCTTGATGGAATCCATGGGCATGGCATCGAAGGCCGACCGCTTCACGCGATCGGACGGCACGAACATGCCGAAAACCATGGGCGGAACACCGTCGAGCATGAACGAGTTCAGCCGTCTGGAGCTCTTCGCCAAGGTGAATAAACCGCCCGAAGTGAAGTTCAAGGACCTCGAGGCGGTAGTGACCTCCCGCATCGTCCGGGATCAGGTGCACTTCAACTGGCGGACCGATTACCTGAAAGTGACGAATGACACGGTACTCGTGCCGGTCACTGTGCAGGTGCCCAATAGCCAGCTTTCGTTTCATTCCAAGGATGGAATCCATACGGCGGTCTTGAATGTTTTCGGGCGCATAAGCACGCTCACCGGCCGAGTGGTGCAAACCTTTGAAGATTCCGTTACGCGTGATTTTCCGGATTCCCTTTATCAGCAATCGCTGAAGCTTCAGTCCATCTATCAGAAAGCTGTGCCTCTGCGTCCTGGCCTGTACCGCCTGGATCTGGTGATCAAGGATGTGCAGAGCGGGAACATCGGCGTAGTAAACTCACGCCTGCAGGTGCCGCGGTACGAAGATGACAAGCTGGAAGCGAGCTCCCTGATTCTTGCCGATCAAATCGAGCATGTTCCCGCGAAGCAAATCGGCGCGGGGCAATTCGTGCTCGGTTCCTCAAAGGTCCGGCCCCGCCTGGAAGGCGATTTCACCACCGCCGACAAGCTCGGCATCTACATGCAGGTTTATAACCTCAAGCCGGACGATAAGTCCCACAAGTCCAGCGCGACATTCCAGTACACGGTCAAAAAAGGCAAAGACCAGGTTATGCAGTTCAAGGAAACTTCCGAAGAGATGAAGCAGACTGGCGACCAGGTTACCATCGAGCGCCTGTTGCCTCTGGCCACGCTGGCGCCGGGCAAGTACAGCCTGGAAGTGAATGCCACGGATACGCTTTCGAATCAGACCATTTCCCGCACGGCAGATTTTACGGTGAAAGCGCCGATCGAAATCAAAGCCGCGGCGATTGCTGCACCGGGGAGGTAAAAAAAAGTGAAACAGGAACGGCTCCGAACCCTGGGGGCCCTGGTCCTGACCGCCATGGTTTCGTCCTTTGCGGCGATTCCGGCGGCCGCGCAAGCGAAGCCTGTCCCGGGCAAGCTTGCGGGAGTGGTGCGCGACGCTGCGGGCACGCCGCAGATGGGCGCGAGCGTGGAGTTGATCTCCGAAGCCATGGGGGTGGCGACCAACCGCGGCCTCCTGACGAATACGCAGGGCATGTTCCGGGGCGACAAGCTCACCCCCGGTTTTTACACCGTGCGCGTCACTCTCGCCGGTTTTCTTCCAACACTTGAAAAGCACATCCACGTCACCTCGAATCTGACGACTGTCGTTCGCATTGAACTGGAATCCATGTTTGCGTCGTTGGATCAGTTGCGGCGCATGCCAGCGAGCAGCGCCGCGGAGGTAGATGATTGGAAGTGGGTGTTGCGGTCGGCTTCGGTGATGCGCCCGGTTCTGGAGTGGGTGGATAGAGACACCCTGAGTGCAACTGCCCTTTCTGGCGAATCCCGCGGGCCGCGCATACCCAAGATGCGGATGGAATTTACGGATGGCGCACGGCGCCCTAGTTCCGCTTCCAGCGTAGCGGCTTCACCTTCTACGGCCGTGGCATACGACCAGAAGCTGGGCGGCACGAGCCGAATGATCTTTGCCGGACAGGTTAGCTACGATACCGACACTCTCGCAGGCGGGATCGCTACGGTGTGGCTGCCAACGGGAACCCTTGGCGCAGGTCCGCACACCGCGCTGGTCCTTCGCGAAGCCAAACTGGGTCCGCTTGGGCCTACTTTCCGGGGTGTGCGGTTCGATCAGGGTGGCGCACTGGCGCTGGGCGATCGAACGGTGCTGCGCTACGGCGGCGAATATGTTCTGGTGGGACTCGGGGCGGCAGCTTCTTCGCTTCGTCCTCGGGCGGAATTGAACGTGCGCGTCAACGACGATTGGAGCAGCGCCATCATTTTCGCGGCGATGCCCAACGGGCCGGGTCCACTCGAAGCCAATGAGGAGCAGCCAGGCGGGGCGCTTGGGGCAGCTCTCAACGAACTGGACGCATTCCCCGCACTGCTCTGGCGGCGGGGCCATCCCGTTTTGCAAAATGGGATTCACGAAGAAATTTCGGCGGAGCGAAAGATCGGCTCGCGCGGAAAGCTGCAGTTCGCGGGTTTCCACGACGACAACAGCCACGTGGCCGTTTTTGGCCGCGGCAGCGACCTGCCCAACGCCGACTATTTTCAAGATGGTCTTTCGACCGGCTTTGCCTATGACGGCGGCTCCTCCAGCAGTTGGGGCTCACGCGTGGCATTTCGCGAAAAACTCAACGGCGATGTGGAATTGACGGCCGTTTATTCTTTCGGCGGAGCGTTGGCGCCTTCGGACGATACGGACGATCTGCTTCGCGATGTGCTTCGCACGGTGCGGAGGCATTCTGTTGCGGCGGGAATCGCCGCCAAAGTGCCTCGCCTCGGTACGAAGTTCCAGGCGGGTTATAAATGGGTGAACGGCGTTACAGTCTCCTCGGTGGACAGCTACGGCGAGTCTCTCTTCCAAACGGATCCTTACTTTCACCTGATGGTGCGCCAGCCGCTTCCGAAATTTGCCTTGGGACGGTGGGAGGCCATTGCGGACTGCAACAATCTGCTGGCCCAGGGTTACGTCTCCGCGAATAGCAGGGATGGGCGAGTTGTGCTGGTCCCTGCCTTCCGGACGTTCCGAGGCGGTTTGAGCGTTCAGTTTTAGAAAATAGTTGGCTCTAGAAAGCTGTATTTGTCCTTCCAGAAACCGGATGATCAGGGAAAGTCCAGCCCACCTGTCCCGTAAGTCGTTGAATGTAAATAGGTTTCTCGAATGAACTTCTACCAAACAGTGGACATTGGGTTGCACTTGGTTTCAAGAGAAGGGGTGTAGTTCTGCCCGATCGAGCTATGAGGCAAAACCTCCGAGTCAGCCTTGGGGCCGTCGTGCTGGCGCTAACCACGCTGGCGGCGGTGATTTTTGCCCTGATTAATTTCGACCAACGCGGCCGCTTTGAGGTGGTGTACGACGGAGTGGCCTGGCTGGACACCGATCACGGCATTCAGGCCAGCCGGGTATCTCCCAATTCACCCGCCACTCACGCCGGTATCCGTCCCGGGGACATTCTGCTGGCAGTCAACAGCGCTCCGGTCAAAAGAGCCGCGGAGGTCGCCAAGCGGCTGGACCGCGCCGGGCTCTGGACCCAGGTGCATTACAAGCTTTCCCGTGGCGGCGAGGAATTTGAGACGCCGCTCCTCACCGCGCCTGCCGAGAAGCCTCTCGCGACCGAAAACTATCTCCGAATCGTCGGCCTGCTCTACCTTTTCATCGGCCTATTCATATTCATTCGCCGGTGGAACGCACCTCGCGCCGTGCACTTTTATGTTTTTTGCTTGGTTTCATTCATGCTGTGGTCGTTCCATTACAGTGGAAAACTGGACACGTTTGACTGGGAGGTTTACTGGTCGGAGGTTGTCGCGCGCCTGCTGGCACCCGCTTTGCTTCTGCATTTTGCGCTGGTATTTCCCGGGCGGAGTGAAACCAGGGCTCGCTCGTCCCTTAAATTGTTGGCGGTTTACTTTTTGCCTCTGGCCCTGCTTCTGATTCATTTGAACACCGCGCTCAACGCCTTCGGCTGGGTGCCGTGGCTGGGTTCGTACCTGCTGCTCGAAAAAATTGAGTTTGGCTATCTCGCCCTGTGCTTCCTTGCTGCGGGGCTGGTGTTTTACCAGAATTATCGCGGAGCACCCTCCGGCGTACTTCGCCAACAATTGAAATGGCTGACGGGCGGAACGCTTGCGGGCAGCCTGCCCGTTTCTCTGATGTACATCGCGCCTTTCGTTTTCGGTGCGGTCCCTCGTCCGTGGATGCAGCTCTCGGCAATAAGCCTGGTGCTGATCCCGTTGTGTTTTGGCTACGCCATTGTCCGCTACCGCTTGATGGACGTGGACATCATCTTCAAGCGTGGCTTGGCGTACACGGCGGCGACTGCCGCGGTTGCAACCATCTATTTTGCTCTCGTCGCCCTCATCACCTATTTCTTCCATGCCCAGACCACTGGCCCCGTGGGCGGCATGATCGCCATTGTCATAGCTGCGTTTTTGTTTCAGCCCTTCCGGGAAAGGATTCAGGCTCGGCTCGACCGCTTCTTCTACCGTGACCGCCTCGATTACCGGCGCACGCTTATCGAATTCGGGCGCACGCTGACGAATGAAGTGCGTTTTGACCCCATGCTGGGCTCAGTGATGGACCGCATTTCCCAAACGCTCCTGGTCGACCGCCTCGCCATTTTTGTGGAAAACGCTGTGCAACCCGGCCAAATGCGCATTGCCCGTTCGATGGGCGTGCGGCTTTCCGAGTCCCTGGATCTCAGTTTCCTCGAGCCGGCCCGGCCCGAGTTTGCCCGCGGGGCGCTCTTCTTTGAGTCGCCCCGTGCGGCAAGAGACGTCAGTGATTCCGTCCGGCACACGCTCGAGCAGTTGGATCTCAACTATTTTGTCCCCTGTCGCATCCGCGAGCACACCGTCGCGGTCCTCGGCCTCGGCAAAACCGTAGACGGTGATTTTCTGTCCAGCGACGACGTCGAACTGGTCGAGACGATTGCCGGCTATGTTGCCGTCGCCCTCGACAACGCTCAGCTCTACAGCTCGCTGGAACAAAAAGCGCTTGAAATCGCGCGGCTCAAGGATTTCAGCGAAAATATCGTGGAATCCTTGAATGTCGGCGTGCTTTCCGTGGACCTGGAAGGCATCGTCGAATCCTGGAACACGCGCATGGAACAACTTTTCGGCGTCGCGCGGCAGGAAGCCGTTGGACGGCAGCTCAGCTCGCTCTTGCCGGAAGAACTGGCGCGAGAAATCGCCGCGCGCGGTGACCAGGAGCAAATCACCGGCATCTATAAACAGAGACTCCAGCACCAGGGCAAATTGCTGACCTTGAACGTTTCCATTACTCCCCTGGTGAGCAAGTCGAACGAGCGCATCGGCCGCCTGCTGCTCTTCGACGACGTAACGCAACGCGAACGCATGGAAGAGCAGATGTCGCAGACCGAGAAGCTGACTTCGCTGGGACTGCTGGCCGCCGGCGTTGCGCATGAAGTGAACACTCCGCTCGCGGTCATCTCCAACTACATTCAGATGCTGGCGAAGCAGATGCCGGAAGGCGACCCGCGCCAGTCGATCATTGAAAAAATCGTCAAACAGACTTTCCGTGCCAGCGAAATCGTCAACAACCTGCTGAATTTCTCCCGTACCGGCGCGGCGGAAGCGGCGGATATTGATGTAAATCGTGTAGTCGAAGAGACCCTGTCGCTCGTGGCCCATCCTCTCAAAACTTCGCGCATCCAGGTGGTGAAGCAACTCGGCGAGCCGCTGCCGGCCGTTCGCGGCTCAGCCAACAAGCTGCAGCAGGTCTTCCTGAATCTTTTCTTGAACGCGCGCGATGCCATGCCCACCGGGGGAATGCTCGAAGTCCGCACCGCGGCGCACAATGGCAGCGTCGAAATTGAAGTGGCGGATACAGGCGGCGGTATACCCCGCGAACACATCCATCGGATCTTTGATCCGTTCTTCACCACCAAGGCCAGTGGTCGCGGCACCGGCCTCGGTCTCTCGGTAAGTTACGGCATCATCAAGGAACATGCGGGAAAGATTGATGTACGCTCGACGCCAGGCAAAGGCACATCGTTTCACGTTGAGTTCCCCGCAGTAAAGAAAGCGGTCCATGTCTAAGGGCTCCATCCTAGTCGTTGACGACGAGTCAGAAATCCGCGAAGGCCTCGAACTCCTGTTAAGAGGTGAAGGCTACGGCGTCTCCAGCGCGGAGACTGGCGAATCCGGCCTCGAAAAACTCGAGCAGCACCCGTACGATCTTCTTCTGTTGGACGTCAGCTTGCCGGACCGCAATGGCCTGGACATGCTCAAGGAGATTCACCGCCGCGACCCGCAACTCTCCGTTGTCTTGATCACCGCGTACGGCTCCATCGAAATGGCGCGCGCCGCCTTTAAGAATGGCGCGATGGACTACATCACCAAGCCGTGGTCCAACGATGAATTGCTGGCCCAGGTGGCCCAAGCGGTGGAATCGCGGCGGCTGCGCGATGAAAACGTCCAGCTCAAGCGCGCGCTGAAGCAGCGCTTTAATTTTCCGAACATCGTCGGCAAGAGCGACAAAATGCAGGTGCTTCTGAACCTGGTCACGCAAGTCGCGCCGTCTCGTTCCACCATTCTCATCAGCGGAGAAAGCGGCACGGGCAAAGAGCTCATCGCCAAAGCGATTCACTCGGCCTCTACCCGCGCGGACAAAGCCTTTGTGCCTGTAAATACAGGATCGATCCCCGTGGATCTCCTCGAGTCGCAACTTTTCGGCCACGTGAAGGGCGCGTTCACCAGCGCAGTAGCTTCCAAGAAAGGCCTTTTCGAAGTCGCCGATCAGGGAACGATCTTCTTCGACGAAATCGCCACCATCAGCCCCGAAACGCAGGCCAAGCTCCTGCGCGTGATTCAGGAGCGCGAATTCATGCGCCTCGGCGGCACCGAGCAACTCAAAGTCGACGTGCGCATCGTGGCTGCTTCCAACGTTGAACTTCTTACCCTCGTGCGCGAAGGCCGCTTCCGCGAGGATTTGTATCACCGCCTAAACGTCATCCACCTGCAGATTCCGCCGTTGCGCGACCGCCGGGAAGACATTCCACTTCTGCTGGGGCATTTCCTGGAGCGATATTGCCAGGAAAACGCCAAGCCTATGCTGCAATTTACGCCTGCGGCGATGAAGCTGATGATGGATTACGACTGGCCCGGCAACGTGCGCGAACTGGAAAACGTGGTCGAGCGCGCGGTCGTCCTCTCCACTCAGGAGCGCGTCGACGCGGATCTCCTGCCGGAAAGCATTCGCAGCAAGGAGATCGTGCGCGGTGTGCGCCTCCAGCTTTCTGAGTTTTTGCCGCCGCTGCCTGGTGAACCGGGTTCGCGGTCTTCCGCGGATAATCCGCAGCCATCGTTGTTCCAAATCATGGACGAGATCGAGCGCCGCAT
>DATDGB010000095.1:0-66061 GCA_036522305.1 Candidatus Acidiferrum sp.
AAGACGCTCGCTTCGCGAGCTTGGAAATCCCTTCGGGATTCCCACTTTCCCACAGCCACAGCAACAACAAGCGCTCTTCGGTTACATTTCAAATGGCTCGACGGGGATCGCTAGGGTTACATTCTTAGATGGCTTGACGCGACGGGCGCGAACGGACTCAGCTCTTCGCGTATCGGGAAGGGAACAGTTACCACTCGTTGTAAGGCGTGTTCTCGAAAGGCGAAACTCGCGGCGAATTCGAATGCACGTCAATGATGCCCGTACTCGATTGATCCGGGCTCAGCACGATGCTGTCGTATTGCGGCACCCAGTCCGCCACCCCCGTCATGGGGTCCGTGGGGACCTTGCGCAGATAGCCCGCCTGCACCAAATCCTCCAACGATTGCGGAGCCGCCTGCTTGTCAAGCGTGTAATTATCAATCGACTGGCGCATCACCATCAGGTCCTGATGCAACGTCGCTTCTCGCGCGTGCTGCACTGTTCGCTCATAGCGCTGCGCCGCCATCCCAATCAGGATCAGGATGATGGTAATGACGATCATCAATTCGATGAGCGTAAAACCCGCTTGGCAAACTCTGCCACGGCGTTTCCGCAACCCTGGCGTGCCACTCCGAATTTGCGACAGAATCTTCAACCCGCTTCCTCGTTTCAACTACCAATCCGAATATCTCGTCCCGTCCTGCGCCGTCCCCGTCGATTTCGAGTAAACGTCGAACACGTTTTTTCCGCCCCAGCTCGTCGAGTTCGGGTCGTCCTGAACGGCACGCAATCCCCATTCGGCTCGTCCTGTTATCGGGTCCACGGGAACCTTCCGCAGAAATCGAATCTTTTTATCGCTGCTGGTTCCCAACTGCACTCCTGTTACCAGCGTCTCCAGGTCCGGCGGATAGCCTTCGCTCCCGATTTCCACGCGGATCTGGTTTCGGTCGGCCGCGTCCTTGTACCGGTCAATCGCATCTCTCATCTCGCGTAGATCGCGTCGAAGCTCCGTCTCTTTCCGCCGGACAACCGAGTATTTCGCGATGGGTAGCGCGGCGGAAGACAGGACCAACAGAATGGCACAGGTAATGATCAATTCCAGCAGCGTCATCCCCGCCTCGGCGGAAAACGTCTGCCGTTGGATTCGTCTGCCCATTCGCCCGCGGTTTGCCGTATCGCGCAACATCGCTCGCACAATCCGGCTACGGCTGGACTTGCAGCGTCGCTTCGCTGGTGACCAGCGGTATCAGCTTCTGCTGCGAATCCTTCGCGTTCACCTGCACGATCGACAGGTTCGAAGACCCCGGCGCTATCCCTTTGACCACGATTCCGATCAGCGTCCCGCTCCCGCTCACTCCCGGCGTGTTGGGCTGGCGCGTCGCCGAAATAATCGACTGCCCTTTATCCTTGAAGTGCTGCGAAACGATGGCAATTTCCTGCGTCCCGCCGGAGAGGAATCCGCCGTGTCTCACTTCTTCGATGCTGATAACCGCGGGGTTGTACTGCAGCAACATCGGGATCGAATATAGGTCATTCACGTTCTCAACCACGACTCCGATCGTCGCTGTCTGCCCCACCTTCAAGGACAAGTTCTGAGGTTCAAAGCGCATTTTGGCGGTGGCAGCCGCTGCTCCCTGACCTGCTTCCGCTGCCGGCGCCACGGCTCCCGGAGCGGGCGTAGGCGCCGCCGAACCCATGTTTTGACTGGCAGCCGGCGGCTGCTCTGGTTTTGGAGCAGGCTGTTGCGCCGGCGCGTGAATCGCGCTCTCACGCTTCACCTGCACCGTCGTTTCCGTGCCAGAATACATCGACCGCAGATTTGCCTTCGTCCATTCCGGAATTCGCACGATCCGTGGAGTCAGGACGATCAGAACTTCGTCTTCCTGGACATCTTTCTTTTCATCAGAGAAGAGGTAATGGAGCAGCGGGAGCTTCGCCAACCCCGGCCATCCATTCAGCGCCTTCGTCTCCGTACGCTGGACCAAGCCCGCAAGCACGCTGGCTTCGCCTTCCCGCAGCCGGATGTCATGCTCGATGGTCCGCTGGCTGATGATCGGCTGTGTAATGCCGCCGATCGTCTGATCGCCCGTGTGCGATGAGATTTCCACCTTCAGTTTTAAGCTCACGTCGCGGTTCGGATGCACGCGTGGAGTGATGTCAACGTTTACGCCGACATCCAGGTATGTGAACTGCGTATTCACCAGCGGGCTTATGCCGCCGCCCGCGGTTGCTCCACCGATTCCTATGCCGGACGAAAAACTGCCGGTGGCGATCGGTATGCGATCGCCGATCTTCAGTTTGGCGGTCTGGCCGTCAATCGAGCGGATCTCTGGGTTCTGGATAATCCTTGTGTTCGTATCGCTCAGGACGGCGTTTGCCGTCGCACCCGGCAGGGTAAAGGCTATATCCGATTGGTTCAGGTGGGTCAGTTGTTTTAGCGTAATTCCGTTGCTGGACGCCGTGGACGTGCCGCCCGTCGTGGTGCTGGTCGTATTCGGGTTGATCGCAACGGTGGCAGTCTGTCCGGGCAGGATTCCCAGGTCCCGCAAGCGGTCCGTGCGCGCTTCCAGCACTTCCACCTGCACCACCACCTCAGGCTTGGCTTTGTCGATGTCCCGAATCATTTTCTCCGCGAGCATTAGTTTGTCCGGCGTGTCGCGGATGATGATGGCATTTTGCGAGTTGACCTGCTGCAGCCTCTTCAAATCCAGCAATTGCCTTAGCCCAGTCACAATTTCGGTCAGGTCCTGCGCCTGAACCGTGTTTGAGAGGTAAAATGTTTTGACGACTTGTTCTTCATAGTCCCGGCGTTTCTGCGGCTGGTCCGGAATCACGAAAATTATGTTTTCCGTCACCGGTTTCACGAAAGACTTGCTCTCTAGTTGCACGATTTCCAGTGCCTGCTCCATCGTCACGTTGTTCAATTCCACCGTGATGCGCCGGGCAGGGAAGTCCGGGTCAAAAATCACCGTCAGGCCCGCGAGCTTTCCTATGGTGTTGAACACCACCTTCGCGTCATCGGACATCTTCAGATTAATAGCCGCGCGCGAGAATGGCTTGATTTCCGGTGGTAGCGCTGCCAAAGGCTGTTCGTTCGGATCGGCCGGCGGCTCCGCTGCCGCATCAGAGGCGCGGTTTTTGTCCACGATCAATTCGATTGTCTTGCGAAGCTCCTGCTCGGCAATCGCGCTGGCAGGATCGATCGTTTGCGCCCGTTGGAGTTCGGCTGCGGCGCCCTGTAAGTCGCCCTTTTTCCGCAACTCCACTCCCACTTTGATATGCTGCTGGCTGGCCTCGAATCTCATCGAGTTCAGCTTGATCTTGTAGGCAGCGTTGTAGGGGTCAGCCTTGACGGCCTTTTGGTAGTAGACGTAAGCGGCGTCGTAGTCCTGAAGCGTTTCCGCTTTTCTACCTTGCGTAAAATCCGGTTGGCCCTTCGGGCAGCCTGCCGTGAGCAGTCCGAATCCAACGCACAAAAATAAGCTTCCCCAGCGGCGCATGCACTCTCCAGGGCCTCGACTCGAAGCCCGAGCAGTCTATCATTCGCGTTAGAGGCCCGGCAAGGATGCTTAGGTTGGCCGCCTCACCCCAAAATAGGCGGCCTTTGTGTCGAGAGTGACAAGCTTTAACACTCCAGCTATGATGGAAAGTTGTGGCCAAGCCTGCCAAAAAAACTGAGATGTCCGAAAAGTCTGGCGAGCAGATCGTCGCCCAGAACCGCGCCGCTTCTTATAACTACCATATTCTTGAGAAACATGAGGCTGGGTTGGTCCTCCATGGGACCGAAGTGAAGGCCCTTCGCGAAGGGAAGGCCAACATCCGCGATGCCTACGTCGACTTCCGGCCCAATGGCGCCTGGCTTGTTAACGCACACATTGCACAGTACTTAGCGGGCGGCCCCTGGAACCACGAACCACTGGGCTCCCGCAAGCTCCTCCTCCACAAGCGCGAAATCGACAAGCTTTCGGGGCGCACCGAATCCAAGGGTTTGACCGTCATACCCTTGAAGATCTACTTTCGCAACGGCATCGCCAAGGTCGAAATCGCCCTAGCGCAAGGCAAGAAGTCCTGGGATCGCCGCCAGGACGAACGCACCAAGGAAGCTCGCAGGGAAGTCGAACAATCCATGTACAACAATCGGAGGCGTTAACGCACCATGCAGATCACGTTGGACACCCGGCCGTTCGCAGCACTCGATACCGAAGCTCTTGTTATGTACGTGTTTGAAGAAACCGACCCAGTCCAGGGTCGCATCGCGGAGATCGACCAGGCTGCGGGAGGTTTGCCGCGCAAACTCGCGAAGAGCGGAGAACTGACCGGCAAGACTTTGGAATTCACTTTGGTCCACGCCCCAGCGGGACTGAAGGCTGCGCGCTTGCTCCTCGTTGGAGCCGGGAAGCGCGAGCAATTCAATGCGGCGACGCTGCGCAAGGTCGCTGGTGCAGCCCTTCGCTATCTGAAGTCTCGTTCCGTCAAAAACTTTGCGTACCTGGTTCGAGAGGGCGCCGCCAACGAGGAAACTGCCCAGTCCATTACCGAGGGCGCACTCACCGCAAACTTCGAAACAGACAAATACAAAACCGAAAAGAAAAACGAAAAGAACATCGAAACTGTTCTGATTACGGGTTACTCCGACTCGGAACGCGCCGCGGGAGATAAGGGCCTTTCGAAAGGGCGTATCATCGCCGAAGCGCAAAACTTTGCGCGCGATCTGGTTAACGAACCTTCCAACAAGCTCACCCCGCGCATCCTCGCCGATAAAGCCGCAGCCATGGCCAAGGAAGGCGGCCTCGCTGTCGAAATCCTCGACGAAAAGAAAATCGCTGACCTCAAAATGGGCGCGCTCCTCAGCGTCTCCCAAGGTGGCCCTGAGCCTCCCCGCGTCATGGTCGTCACCTACACGCCCGCAAACCCGAAGCCCGGCGCTCCGGTAATCGGTCTCGTCGGCAAAGCCGTCACCTTCGACACCGGCGGCATCTCCATCAAGCCCGCCGATGGCATGGAAAAAATGAAGTACGACATGGCCGGAGGCGCCACCATGTTAGGGGTAATGCGCGCCCTTGCCGCGCTGAAGCCCAGCGTCAAAGTGATTTGCGTTGTGCCCTCCACGGAAAACATGCCCGGCGGCACCGCGCAAAAGCCCGGCGACATCCAAACCGCCATGTCCGGCAAGACCATCGAAGTCCTCAACACCGACGCCGAAGGGCGCCTCATCCTCGCCGACGGCGTCCACTACGCCAAGCAACTCGGCGCCACACATCTCGTCGACGCCGCCACGCTCACCGGCGCCATCGTCGTTGCTCTCGCCAACGTCAACGTCGGCGTCTTCGGCTCTGATCAGCCTTTCACCGACAAGCTCCTCGCCAGCGCGAAAGCCGTCGGCGAAAAAATGTGGCAGATGCCCATCGACGACGACTATCGCGATTTCATCAAGGGCTCTTTTGCTGACATCCAGAACATCAGCAGCGGCAAAGGCGGCGGCGCCATCACTGGCGCCATGTTCATCAAGGAATTCACCGGCGACTCGCCCTGGATTCACCTCGACATCGCCGGCACCGCCTGGAACGACGACGCCAAGCCCTGGCTCGCCAAAGGCCCCACAGGCGTCGCCCTCCGCACCCTCGTCCACCTCGTCCTGTCCTATTGAAGAAGGGAGCTAGCGGTCTCCGCGTTCGGATTCGCAATCGGCGTCTACCTTGTCGATGATGTCGCTCCAGAATCGAATTCGCCGCGGAGAATTCTCTCCATCGTGCCAGCTTGCGATTGGAAACTTGAATTCGTTAGCGAAGTATGATGCCAAATCCGTCCCGTAGTAGATGATGTCAGTTTGGTAGACGGAGAGTATTGGATTGCCCGCTGTCGCGGGTTCGGCTGGCAGGAACCGGTGACTAAATATGGGAATCAAGGGCGGCGCTTGCTCCACCATTTTTCGTGCTATTTGAAATGCTTCCTGGAGGACATCGGGTTTGGGCCCCCAATCTCGTACCCAGAAACCATCGTGCTCGACATCGAAACAAATTCCCTTTGCAGGCCAGTCAAGAAGCTCAATAACTGAACTAGCTTCAAGGCCATGAATTATGTTCCCCGTGC
This sequence comes from Candidatus Acidiferrum sp., assembly GCA_036522305.1. Lineage (GTDB taxonomy): Bacteria > Acidobacteriota > Terriglobia > Acidiferrales > UBA7541 > Acidiferrum. The sequence continues at coordinate 6,070 of DATDGB010000095.1, forward strand.
GCCAGTTAGGGAAACCCTCAGACACCGGAAGCGCGCGCGACAGAAAATCTCGCAGATCGGGCGGAAACTCAAAGCCATAACGATTCTCAGCGTCTGCAAATTCGCCCGGTGTTTAGTCCGTCTTCAAAGACTATCCCCGCTTTCTTCAACTCTGCTAAAACTGCATCCATTAGCAACGTCATGGTGTGACTCTTACATCTTTTCCGGTGCTTCAATCCCCAATAATCCCAACGCCCGTACGAGCTGCGCCTCCACCAACTCCGTCAGCCGCAACAAAAACGCCCGTTTCTGCTCATCCGTTTCCGACAAAATATGGTGTTTGTGATAAAAATTATTAAACGCCTGCGCCAATTGAAACGCAGACTTCGCCAGGAACGCAGGCTCCTGCGTGGCAATCGCCGCATCCACCGCGTAATCCAGAGAACCTGCCGCCAACAATAATTCCCAAAGCGAATTTCCCTCCGCGCCTCCAAGCAGTTGGCTGACGGATTCCTTAGTTACCTCCGCATTCGTCGCTCCGGCTTCCACACCCTTCCGCCGAATCCCGCGAATTCGCACCACGGCATACTGGCAATACGGCCCCGTCTCCCCTTCAAAACTCAACGCATCCTTAAAATCAAACGCGATAATCGCGTTGCGCGTAAATTTCAGCAGGAAGAATCGCAGTGCCCCCACGGCAATCTCATGCGCCGTCAACTTCTGCTCCTCGGGCTTCATCTCCGCATGCCGCTGCTGTACTTCTGCCAGCGTTGCCGCCTCCAGCTTGTCCAGCAAGTCGTCCGCCTTTACGCCAAAACCCTTGCGCCCGCTCACTTCCACATAAGGCTTCTTCGCCTCTTCCGGCGTCAGCTCATACCCCATTTCCGCCGCGCACCGCGGCGTGAGCGCCACAATCTCATACGACAAATGAATCGACTGCTCCGCCGCCTTCTCATGCCCCAGCGCCCGCAGCCCCGCCGCCACCACCTTCTGCAAATATGCCTGCCGCGCATCAATCACGTTGTAAACGCTTGATGCCGGCTCGCCAAAATGCGGCGCTCCCGGATCGTCCTTGTCGCTAGTCGTAGCCCAGACCGTCTGCCTCTCCGGAGCATCCGGCCACTTCCGGTAATGAAAATCCTTCCCCAGCAATCCAAATTTCCAAAGCTGGTAAGCAATATCCTTCCCGACGTAAGTCACCGTCCCATTCGACCGCACAATAATCTTGTCCTGCGAATTTTCGACTTCTTCCTCGGCGGTCTTTTCCTTTACCACCTTTGCGTCCTGCTCCTCCTTTACCTCCTCTTCCCACGGCATGATCCAACAACCCGCCATCTTTCCGCTCGTCGCCAGCTGAATCGCCCCCGACTTCTTCAACATCTCAAAAGCCGCATCCCAAAAATGCAAATGCAGAATCTCGCTCTCCCGCGCCAGCAGCTCATACCCGATATCCAGACGAGCCATAGTCCGCAGGTGACATCCCACAATCGCATCCGCCACCACCTGCGCCACCTCCGCATCCTCGCCTTTGCCTTCTTCAATCGCCCGCAGCGTCTCTCCCCGCAACTTAGCCGCCCGCTCCTTATTCTCCGCAAAGAAACTCGTGGTCTTGGCATACAAGTCCCAACAGTAGTAATCGAACTTCGGTTCATGCACCATAATCTTCACGCCGACCGCCGACCGTTGCTCCATCTGCAGAAATCCAATTACCACGTCCGCCACCTGCACGCCCGTGTTATCAATGTAATTTTGAATCTGCACCCGGTTCCCCGCATGCCGCAGAATCCTCACCATCGTGTCGCCCAACACCGCATTCCGCACATGCCCGATGTGCGCCGCCTTATTCGGATTAATGCTCGTGTGCTCCACAATAATCTTTTTTTTCTCTGCGCTCTCCGTGTCCCTGTGTTGGGCTTCTTTCCTTTCCTCCAGGGCTACGCTCTGCCAATACTCTCCCCGCTCAAAATACGCATTCAAATACGCGCCACCTGCCACCTCCACCTTTGCGATCCCCTCAACCTTCCCAAGCCCATTTGCAATCTCCTGCGCAATCATCCGCGGCGCCTTCTTCAACCGCTTCGCCAACTCAAAACACACCGGCGAAGCCGCCTCCCCCATCTCAATCTTCGGCGGCCGTTCCAGCACAATCGTCAGCTCCGCCCCATATTTCTCGCGGATGTGCCCCGCCAGCGCCTCGCGCAACCGGTTTGTCAGTGTTTGGTACACATGTCCTCAGTGGATCGCAGGAATGGAATCACGCCAGTATAGGAGATGCAGCCGATAAGGGTCAAAGACAGGAAGAGTGGCCGGGTCGTTTGACACTCCTGGGTTGCGTCGATAGTATCAATTTGTATCCGGCGGAGAGACCTATAGATTGTGTTGTCCCACCGCGGACCGGTTTTTCCAATGAAACTCGCTTATTTCGATTGTTTTTCGGGTATTAGCGGCGACATGACGCTCGGAGCTCTGGTGGACGCCGGCTGCGACGTGGAACACCTCCGCGCAGAACTGCGAGGACTCCCGGTCCCCGGCTGGGAGCTGACCGCCGAAAAAGTTTGGAAAAACGGCATGGCCGCCACCTACGTCAAGGTCAAATCCGAAGATCAGTCCAAGCACCGGTCGCTCAGCGCGATCCTCGAAATCCTTGAAAAATCGCGGCTTGCTCCCCAGGTGCTCGAGCGCGCTGCCGCGATTTTCACGAAACTAGGCGAAGCCGAAGCCCGCGTTCACGACGTGCCTATTGAGAAAATTCATTTTCACGAAGTCGGCGCAGTGGACGCTATCGTGGACATCGTCGGCGCCTGCATCGGCTTTCATGCCCTCGGCATCGAGAAATTCGCCTGCTCCGCATTAAACGTCGGGGGCGGGACCGCAAAAATGGCGCACGGCGTTTTGCCCGTGCCCGCGCCTGCCACTGCAAATTTGCTGCAAGGCAAGCCGACGTACTCGAACGGTGTGCAGAAGGAACTCGTCACTCCCACGGGTGCGGCAATTGTCGCGACCCTTTGCAATTCCTTCGGCCCACAACCGCCGATGAGCGTCACCTGCATCGGCTACGGAGCTGGCACCGCTGATCTCGAAGGCCAACCCAACGTCGTTCGCATCATGGTCGGTGAAGCAGCGGAACAAACGGTCGCCGGCTTTGACGAAGAAATCGCCGTCATCGAAGCGAATCTCGACGACATGAACCCGCAGATTTACGGCTACTTCCTGGAAAAAGCCCTGGCCACAGGCGCGCTCGACGTCTACACCACGCCGGTGCAAATGAAAAAGAATCGCCCCGGCACGCTGCTAACAGTTTTGTGCAAACCGCCGGACACCAACGCATTGATGGCGCTGATTTTCGCCGAGACAACTACGTTTGGCGCGCGCACGTACCGCGCCCAGCGACGCACTCTGCCCCGCGAATTCCTCAACGTCGCAACAGCTTTCGGCGACGTGCGCATCAAAATTTCCCGCGTGAACGGCCGCATCCTGCACGTCGCACCCGAATACGACGACTGCCGCAAGCTCGCCGTCGAGAAAAACGTGCCCCTCCAGCGCGTAATCAGCGAAGCCCTCCGCGCATATGAAGCAGGCGGGAAAACAAACTAGACATGCCAGCAAATAAACCCAAGTACTATCTCACCACGCCGATCTATTACACGAACGGCTTGCCGCACATCGGCCACACCTACTCGACCATCGTGTGCGACACGATTCGCCGTTTCAAACGCATGCGCGGCTACGACGTGGTGATGACCACCGGCACCGATGAGCACGGCGTCAACGTCGAGCGCTCCGCCAAGAAAGCCGGTGTCCCCGAATCCGAATTCGTCGCGAAAATGGCCGCCGAGTGGCGCGCCCTGTGGGACGAACTCGGCGTCCAAGGCGACGAATTCATCCGCACCACCGACCTAAAACACGCGCACACCGTGCAATGGCTTTTCAAGCAGTGCCGCGACAATGGTTTCGTTTACCCCGGTCACTACACTGGCCAATACTGCATTTACGACAATGCTTACGTCGACGTGAAGCCCGGAGAAAACTGCCCCGATTGTGGCCGTCCCACGGAAACCGTCACCGAAGCCAATTTCTACTTCAAGCTTTCCGCGTTCCAGAAGCCACTTCTCGATTGGTACGCCAAGCATCCCGATTTCATCCAGCCAGATGCGCGGCGAAACGAAGTTCTTAGTTTCGTCGAAGGCGGCCTGCGCGATCTTAGCATCACGCGCACTTCGGTTCGCTGGGGCATTCCCGTTCCCGGCGAAGAGCCGCACGTTTTCTACGTCTGGTTCGATGCGCTCACCGCGTATCTCAGCGCCGTCGGCGGCCCGCAGTATGAGAAAACCCGGTTCTGGCCCGCCGATCTACATCTCGTCGGCAAAGAAATCATCCGCTTCCACGCCGTGTACTGGCCCGCCTTCCTGATGGCTGCAGGCCTGCCGCTCCCGAAACAAATCTGGGCCCACGGCTGGCTGCTCATGGACAGCGCCAAGATGAGCAAGTCTCTCGGCAACGTCGTTCGGCCGCGGCCGATCGTGCATGTCCTCGGCATGGACGCGCTTCGCTACTATTTGTTGCGCGAAACCGTTTTCGGCCAGGACGGCAATTTCAGTTACGACGCGCTCGTCCAGCGCTACAACAGCGACCTCGCCAATGGCTTAGGCAACCTCGCAAGCCGCACGGCAGCGATGATTGAGAAGAACAGCAGGGGAAGAATTCCCAAGCCTGGCGCATTTCAGCCACAGGACACCGCGCTAGCCACGAAAGCGCAAGAGGCCATTGGAGAAGTTCTGGAGCAGTACGACAAGTTGGGATTTTCCCTCGCGTTGGAAGAAATTTGGTCGCTCGTCGCCGCAACCGACAAATACCTGACCACCGAGCATCCGTGGTCGCTCAGTGACAGCGAAGCCGATCAGCAACGCCGCGCCACGATTCTCTGGACCACCGCGGAAGTTTTGCGCATCGTCACGGCCTTGACGCATCCCGTTTTGCCGGAGAGTACCACTAAAGTCTGGTCGCTGCTCGGCCAGACAGGTCAGCCTGGGTCTATCGCATTGGATGGTTTGCGCTGGGGGCAGCTTGCGTCGGGCACCGCACTCGGCAAGTCGCAAGCGCTCTTTCCGCGCATTGAAAAAGCGGAAGCAATCGAGAGGATGGAAGCCATGGAAAAAGATGCACAGAATGCACCGTCGCCCGTTATTGCACCCGCGACGCCGGCGAACACGCCGACTGCTGGCAGCGCCGGCGCAGCGGCTGCGCCGCAAGCCGCGCCCGAAAAAATCGGCATCGAGGACTTTACCAAAGTCGAGATGCGCGTTGGGCAAATTAAGACCGCCGAACGCATCGTTGGCGCGGACAAGTTGCTTAAACTCACCGTCGACATCGGCGCGGAGATTCGCCAAATTTGTGCCGGCATCGCCCAATTCTACGAGCCGGAGAAATTGATCGGCCGCAAAGTCGCCGTGGTCGTCAACCTCGCGCCGCGCAAACTGCGCGGCGTCGAGTCCAACGGGATGATCGTTGCCGCCTCCGTCGGCCCCGAGGGCCGCCCTGTCCTAGCAGGCTTTCCCGACGAAGACGTCGAAATCGGGGCCCGCTTGAAGTAAGCGTTTTCTTTGTAGTGGCGCAGCATGTGGCGCCCCTTCTTGGCAACACTTCAACAATGGAGCTCATTGATTCACACGCGCACATCGATTTCCCGCAATTCGCGGAAGACCGCGACGACGTGCTCGAGCGTGCCCGCGCCGCGGGAGTGACGACACTCTTAGCGATCGGCACAGGCCCGGGACCCGAGAAGCTCGATGCCGCGTTACCATTCGCCGAACAGCACGATTGGATTTACACCACTGTAGGGATTCATCCGCACGAAGCGAAAGAAGTCACAAAGCATCATTTAGATGAACTGGCTCGGCTGGCGAAACATCCCAAAGTGATCGCCTGGGGAGAGATTGGTCTCGACTATTTTTACGATCACTCGCCGCGCGAAGTGCAGCACAAAGTTTTCCGCGATCAAATGGCACTCGCGCAGCAGGCGAAGTTGCCGATCATTATTCATTGCCGCGACGCTTGGTCAGATTGCCTGAACATGATTGAAGAGCATTGGCGGCGCACCGGTCTTGGTGGAATTTTGCATTGCTTCTCCAGCACGCTTGAGGACGCGAGGCGCGGCATCGACATGGGTTTTATGGTTTCCTTTGCGGGAAATTCAACCTATCCGAAAACGCAGAACATTCGCGACGTTGCGAAAGGTTTGCCGCTCGAGAAGATTTTGATTGAGACGGACGCTCCGTACCTTGCGCCACAGCCCTGGCGCGGCAAGCGCAATGAGCCTGCCTACGTCGCGGAGGTAGCGCGCACGCTCGCGACTGTGAGAAACTGTTCGCCGGAAGAGATTGCCGCAGCCACCACAGGGAATTTTCGGCGCTTCTTTGGACTCGCCCAGCCGGCGAGTCTTGCGGCTTCCAGTCTTCGTGAAGAGAATTAGCTTGGGAGAAGACCCATCGCTCTTTTGACGGCTAAAGAGATTTTCGATCTCGTTCGCGATGACCTTGTCCTGGTCGAAGAAGAGCTCGCGCGGCAGAGCGCTGCCGCCTTTCCGCCCGTCGCAGAAATCACCGAGTATTTGCTGGGCGGTGGCGGGAAGCGCATGCGTCCCGCGCTCCTGCTCCTGTCGGCCAGTTACGCCGGCCGCAAAGATCGCAGCGCCATCCGACTCGCCGCGGTAGTCGAACTTCTGCACAGCGCGACGCTGATTCACGACGATGTCATCGACAGCGCCGACACGCGCCGCGGACGCCCCTCGGCCAATTCCAAATGGGGCAATCATCGCAGTGTCCTTACCGGCGACTGGCTTTACATGCAGTCCTTTCAGATGGCGCTGGAAGAGCGCAATTTTCGAATCCTCGACATCCTGATCGACCTGACCCAGAAAATGGTCGAAGGCGAACTGATCCAACTCGCCAAAATCGGCCGCATTGATGTGACTGAAGAAGACGCTTTGCGGCTGGCCACCTACAAAACGGCGTGCCTTTTCAGTGGATGTGCGAGGCTCGGCGCAGTACTCGGCGGTCTTGAAGGAAAAGAAGAACAGGCGCTCGCCGAATACGGGCGCTACGCCGGCCTGGCGTTTCAGCTTGTGGATGATTTGCTCGATTTTACGGCGTCAGCGGAGCAACTGGGGAAGCCGGTGCTGAGTGATTTAAAGGAAGGCAAGGTCACACTTCCTTTGATTTACGCGATGGAAAATGGCCACCGCGACGCGCGCGAAATGGTCGCGCGCGTGCTCGAAGAAAAAGAATTCAATTCCGTGCGCCCGGAGACACTCGTTGCCCTCGTTCACGAATCCGGCGCGCTCGGCCGCACCCGCGCGCTAGCGCAAGACTATGTGCAGCGCGCCAAGGCGTGCCTCAATGGCCGCCCCGATTCCGAATTTGGGCGCGCGCTCGCGGCGCTTCCGGATTTTATCCTCGAACGCGAGAACTAGCCGCGCCACGCGCCATGCTGCCTTTGAAACTGATTTATCACGAGCGCTACGATTTGAATCTTGGGCCGCACGTTTTTCCGTCGCAGAAATTCCGCCTCATTTACGAAATGTTGCTCCACGAAGGCATTGCTACGTCAGAAGATTTCTTGCGCCCGGAGCCCGCGAGCGACGCAGACTTGTTGCGCGTGCACACGGCGGATTGGGTGCATAGACTGAAGACCGGCACTCTAACCGCCAGCGAAGTAATGAAATTGGAAGTGCCGTATTCGAAGGAACTGGTCGAAGCGGTGTGGCTGGCCGCTGGAGGTACGATTCTCGCGGGGCAATGCGCGCTTCGCGACGGATTCGGTTCGAATCTCGGCGGGGGATTTCATCACGCATATCCCGGGCACGGAGAAGGATTTTGCGCGATTCACGATGTGGCGGTGGGGATTCGAAAGCTGCAATCAGATGGCGCGGTGAAAAAAGCAATCGTTGTCGACACGGACGTACACCACGGGAACGGGACAGCAGCGATTTTTCGAAACGATCCCACGGTCTTCACGATTTCGATTCACCAGGAAAACAACTATCCGGCGCACAAGCCGCCTTCAAGCATCGACCTCAACATGGACGACCGCGCCGATGATGACGAGTATTTACAAGCGTTGATTCCGGCGGTCCAGCAGGCGCTCGACGAGTTTCAACCTGATATCCTATTTTACGTTGGAGGCGCCGACCCTTACTGTGAAGATCAGCTGGGCGGATTGTCGCTCACCAAAGAAGGATTGAAACGGCGCGACCGCAGCGTTTTCGAGGAAGCCCGGCGGCGCAACATTCCGGTGGCAACGACGCTTGCCGGCGGATACGCGCGACGTGTCGAAGACACGATTCGAATCCACGTCAATACGATTCTGGCTGCGCGAGAAGTTGCAGAAAGCCATCCGCACAGTACATCGGCGTGTGGTTATTGATTCGTGCGCTTAGGGAGCGGGTTTAGCCGGCGGCGATGCAGTACTGATCGGTGCCAGGGCGAGCCGGACTGCAGCTGCCAAGTTGGGTTCGAAACTATCGGGTTGGAAACCATCCGAGCGGTAGGCAATTTTCCCCATGCGGTCAATCACCATCACAGTCGGGAAGGCGTTGACAGTGAAGAATCGGTCGAGGCCATCGGCAAATACGACGGGCATGGAAAACTTGTCGGCTTCCAGATAACTCTTCACCAGAGATTCATCCTCGTCGCAGTTGGCGGCGAGGAAAAGCACATCCGAATTCGCCAGGAATTCCGCGGCAACGCGGGAGAACGATGGCTCAAGCTCATGGCAGGGTCCGCACCAGGTGGCCCAGAAATTGACGACGAGAACCTTTCCCTTTATCTCCTTCAGCGGAAAAGTAGCGCCATCGGGAGCTTTGCGGACGGTAAAGTCCGCAGGCTCGCGGGCGTCCGCATTTCTCCTGGGCTGGGCGGCGAAGGAAGCCTGCGAGATTTCATCGTAAGTACGAAGCAAATATTCCCCCAGACCATCGTCCGAGCCATGCGCGAGCCGCCAGACGTTGCCCAGTTTTTGACGAATCTCCCGGCGGCTGGAAGCTCCAGCCGCGGCATCGGCCAGGGCGAAAGCGCGAGCGTACTGCTGGATCGCGCCGTTCGAATCCTTCTTCAATTCCGCAATTTCGCCGAGCTGTTCCGCGGCTGTCGAGGAGGGCAGGATCGCGTAACTATTCTCAAAGTCCTTCTGAGCCGCGGCCGTGTCCTTCAACTTCAGCTCGAGCCTTCCGCGCATCGCGAGGATATTCATGCGATCGCGTTTTTTCTCCAAGGCCCATTCTGCCTGGGAAATCTTGGGAGACTTTTCGCCGGAAGAGCTGCGCTCGACAAACTCGAGCACCCGAGTGGCATAGTTCGTGGCCCGGTGGAGGGCCGCTTCCCCGCCGCGCCGTTCGAGCAACTGAATCGTCAAAATGGTCATGGAGATATCATCGGGATTGAGCGCGACGATTCTTTCGGCGTACCCGGCGGCGCGCGCGTCGTCTCTTAATTGCAAGCTGGCTTCCACAAGCGCCCGATAGATCTGGGGCCGCTGGCGCGAATCCGGATAATCTTTCAGGTAAGCTTCCAGGTTGCGGACCAGCGCGGCGCGGTCGTTCCCGGAAATGTTGATAGCTTGCTGCAATTGCTCTTCAGGCGAAGGTTGTTTTGCGGAGGCCTTCGACGAAGGATTTTGCGGCTTTTCGTTTTGTGAATAGGCTTGACCGTTCGCCGAGGAAACCAATGCACAAAAAAGAAGTGAAAGCACGCACAAGGAGATGGTCTGGGAAACCATACAAGCGGGATTCTAAAGGTATCGGGAAGAATTGTCGCTATTTGTTCGAAGATTCTAGCGAGGCCTCGAACAACAGGGCGCACCAAACTACCTCGTGCCGGTAACGCGAATTTCGCCCGAGACGGTATGCACGTCCACGCGCCCACCACCGCTGCCCATGTGGGCGCGAAGAGAATGTTTGCCTTGTTCCTCAACGACGATGGGAACGTCAGTGCGTATCTCGCCGGAGACTGCTTCCGCCGAGAGGTGGAGATTGGCAGAAGACGGCACGCCGAGTTGTATGGCACCTGACATCGTCTTCAGCTCCCAGTAGCTGTCTGCTCCGGGATTACCCTGCACGGAAACTCGCCCTGAAGCTGCATGCGCCTTCACATCGCTCGCCGCACCCTCAATCTCGACTTCGCCGCTGGCAGTACCCGCTTCAATTCGCCCGCCGGGCCGAGATACGCGAATGACACCGGCAATGGCATCCACCATCACATCTCCGCGGGTGTTCGTGACGGTCACGCTTCCCGTGGCCGACTTTACACGCACCTCACTGCCAATATCAGTGGCGGAGATGGACCCGCTGGCGGTGGAGAGTTGGACGTCGCGCTCGATTTTTTCGACGCGGATGGAGCCCGAAGCAGCCTGCACCTTGACCGGGCCGCGCACGCCGCGAATGGTCTGTGCACCGGACGCGACGGTGGCACTGACTTCCGTGTCGTGCGGTACCTGGATGGTGTAGGCGATGCTGACATTGTGGATGCGGGACATTTCTTTGCCGATGCGAATGGTGTCGCCTCTTTGCTCGACGGGAGGATTCGAAACAGTTTCGTCCAGGCGCTGCTGCGAGCTTTCCGAGCCGAATCCGGAGGCCCGAACATCGCCATGAACGTGCACTTTGCCGTCGGCGCTGCCGGTGATGTCGACGTCGCCGGAAGCGTTAGCCAGTTCCAGGCGGATGGGGCCGGTCACGTCATATTTGCGATCAAAGGCGCCGCTGACCACAGGCCCGTTCTGGCAGCCAGCCAGATGAGCAACTGCCGAAAGTAGAACGAGCGGCAAGCCCAGATTGCGGTGGCGCGACATTCATCCTCCATGACGGCGTAGAGACTTGCGTTCAGCCGTCCCACTTATAGCTACGCAAAAACAGGGAATTATGTTCCCCGAGCGGACTTTGCGGAACCCTGGCTGACGGACGAAAGAGTCTCGTTGAGCGAGCCCTGCCGATATCCTTCGAGATCCAAGGCCACGTAGGTAAAGCCGGCCGATTTGAGGCGATCCGCGATGACCGCAGCCATTTCTGGCGCAAGAGCGCGAGGCATTTCATCAAGGGATATTTCCACGCGTGCCAGCTTATCGTGGAGCCTGACGCGGAATTGGCGGAATCCGAGAGCGCGCAATTCAGCTTCGCCGCGCTCGACAAGTCCGAGACGCTCCGGCGTCACTTCCGTGCCATAGGGCAAGCGAGAAGAGAGGCATGCGGAGGCGGGGCGATCCCAAGTGGGCAATCCGGCGCGGCGAGAGAGAAGCCGAATCTCGGCTTTGGTCAAGGCGGCGTCTAGAAGGGGCGCGAGCACTTGATGCTCGGTGGCGGCGCGATGGCCGGGGCGAAAATCGAGCGTGTCATCCGCGTTGACACCGTAAGCGACGGCGGCAAAACCGCGTGCGTGTGCCAATTCATCCAGGGCGGAAAACAACTCGTCTTTGCAGAAGTAGCAACGGTCGGCGGCGTTTGCACGGTAGGCAGGATTCTCCATCTCATGCGTTTCGATGAATTCGTGGCGCAGGCCCCGCTGGTTCACAAATTCTTCGACAATGGCGCGATCGTGAGCAGAGTAGCTCGGCGAGAGAGCAGTAACGGATAGGGCGGCGGTCCCCAAAGCTTCGCGACTGGCCCAGGCCAGATAGGCGGAATCCGCGCCACCGGAAAGGGCGACGATGAGAGAGGGAATTTCGGCGAGCCGCGCGAGCAGAAGATTTTCCTTTTCTTCAGCGGGCAAGGTGGCGCTCGCGGCCTGGCGAATATGAACGAGTTGTTTCATCGCAGTGCTGAGTATATCTCAGAGTGCCTCTGGCATTGCACAACGGGGGGGCATCACAGGTCACTTGAAATCCAGAAGCACATCAACCGTGGCTTTGCCTGCATCCGTTTGCAGCCAGTGTCCGACGTTCTCATAGTGCAGGGGCAACTCACCAAAGACCTGTTCCTGGTGCAGTTGCAGCTTTGCCAGGAGTTCCTCGAACTTTGCTTTGTCGAAAACGGCCCCAGCAGGGAAGGGCCAGGCGGCCTGCAACTTTCGTTCAGCAGCAAGAGAAATTCCGGTGAGGACCATTTTGCCGAAATGGTATTGCAGACCTTCTTGAATGCTCACCCCGTATGAGACGGTGTGCGCCTGATCGTCGTAGACGGGCTGCGGATCGAGTTTGGCTTCGAGGTAACCGCGATGGGCGTACTCTTCACGAATGCGATCCCAGCCAGCTTCGATTTGCATGCCGTCGGCGACATCGCCATGTTTAATGGCGAGCAGACCGCTCAACGTGAATTCGGACACGAGGGTATTTCCCGTCCAGTGGATTTCCTTCCAGTGATAAATTTCGCCCGTCGCCACGGGAACATAAACGGGAATCTGCGACGGCATCTTCTGATTGGCATCACCGGCCAGCCGCACCTCCGCAGGGCCCAGCTTGGCACGCAAAAGACCTTGTTGAAGATAGATGGGCTTGATGGCTTCGGAGAGAAAGAGATCGATGGTCATCCGGGAATAGGGCTTTCCCAGGATTTCGGAGAGATGTTGCTGCACGGTTTTGGAGTCTTTTAGTGAGGGATCGCTGAATTCCAGCCTCGCGATTCGGATGGCAGCGCCCTCGATGTGGATTTCTTGCACATTGCCTTCGCCATTCGGATTCGCGATGACCGTATGTTCCAACAAGCCTTGCACTCCGCGCGAGCTGAGCAATTCCTTCAACGCTTCCACAGCCTCATCCACCGCAGCCCCGGCCTCAGGGAGAGTGCCATCGAAGAAAGGGAATTTAGCGCGGATGGCATCAGAGAGCGCGGAATCTGAGAACCAAGGAATATTGTCGAAGTAGACGGGGATACGAGATGATTCTTCGACGTGGTAGGTCACCAGGACGCCAGCGACTTTTGTCTGGAAGTTGTAACTTACTTTTGCGAACAGCCCGCTTTGGACGAGCTTGTCGGCTGCGGCTTTCAAATCATCCTTGCCAATCTGTGCGCCTGGGAGTAGGCCGGTTATGGCGATAACTTGAGCCTCCGTGAGTAGTTTCTCGCCTTCAGCGTGGACTTCACGCAACGGCGCGGTAGCGGCAGGCTCGGGAGTCTGCGCCGATGCAGAAAATGCGGCGGGAAGCAGAAAGAGCAAGGCGGTTCCGAGACGCGCTCGAAAAAAGGGAAGCATGCCTCTATATTAGCGGAAACGGGCCCGGCTACTCCACGGTGACGGACTTGGCCAGGTTGCGGGGCTGGTCGACGTCGCAGCCGAGGCGAACGGAGATGTGATAGGCGAGCAATTGAAGCGGAATGATTTCCAGCAGGGGCACCAGCAATTCCGGCGCGGGCGGAAGTTCGATGATGTGGTCGGAGGCTTCGCGCGCAAGATGATCGCCGTTGGTCACGATGGAGATAACGATGCCGTCGCGCGCTTTGACTTCCTTTATGTTGGAAACGCTTTTTTCGTAGCGGGTCATGGCTTCGGGGTCAGATTCGTCGCGCGTGGCCAAGACGACGACGGGCAGATTCTCGTCGATCAACGCGTTAGGGCCGTGCTTCATTTCTCCGGCGGGATAGCCTTCGGCATGAATGTAGGAGATTTCCTTGAGCTTCAGGGCGCCTTCGAGGGCGATGGGGTAGTGGATGCCTCTGCCAAGATAGAGGAAGTCGGTATATCGGAAGAATTGCCGCGCCAGGTTTTCGTAGAAGCCCGATTCGTCGGCTTGCAGGACAGTTTCGATTTTGTGGGGGATGCGAGTGAACTCCTGCATGAGGGTTCTGGCGGCGCTATCGCTGAGCTTCCCGCGAACCTGGCCGAGATAGGAGGCCAGCAGAAGCAGCGCAGTCAATTGCGAAGTAAATGCCTTGGTGGAAGCCACGCCGATCTCCGGTCCGGCGTGCGTGGGAATCGTGCCGTTGGCTTCGCGCGTGATCATGGAGCCCATGACGTTGCAGATTGCCAGGGAAGGCGAGCCTTTGGATTTCGCCTCGCGCTGCGCGGCCAGAGTGTCAGCAGTCTCGCCGGATTGGCTGATGCACACGGTCAGCGTATTCGAATCGATGATCGGGTCGCGATAGCGGAATTCACTTCCGTAATCAACTTCAACAGGGAGCCGGGCAAGGCGCTCGATCATGAATTTGGCGGCCAGTCCGGCGTGCCAGCTCGTGCCGCAGGCTACGATTCGAACCTGCTGGAATTCGCGGAATTGTTTTTCGGTGATGGCCATCTCATCCAGGAAGACTTTTCCGCTGTCCTGCGAGATGCGGCCGAGCAGGGTGTCGCGGACGGCGCGCGGCTGCTCAAAGATTTCTTTCTGCATGAAGTGCTTGTAGCCGCCCTTTTCCGCCATGATGGGGTCCCAGGCGACGTGGTGCGCGGGCCGTTCGACGGGGCGGCCGTCGTGGTCCATGACATAGACGCCTTTGGCAGTGAGAACGGCGATGTCGCCATCGGCCAGGAAAAACATCTCGCGAGTGTGCTGGAGCAGGGCAGGGATGTCGCTAGCGACGAAATATTCTCCATCGCCAAGCCCGATGACCGAGGGCGGGCCCAAGCGCGCCGCAACAATCTTTTGGGGATCATTCGCGGAGAGGAAAACCAGTGCGTAGATGCCGCGCAATTCCTTCAAGGATCGGCGGACTGCTTCCTCCAGGGGAACGCCACCTTGGGAGTTTTTTTCAACGAGGTGGGCCACAATCTCCGTGTCGGTTTCAGTGACGAACTTGTGGCCTTCCTTCTGAAGTTTTTCTTTCAGCTCAAGGTAGTTTTCGACAATCCCGTTGTGGACGACGACGATCTGGCCGGTGCAGTCGCGATGCGGATGGGCGTTTTCTTCGGTCGGCCGGCCGTGCGTGGCCCAGCGCGTGTGTCCGATGCCGTAGGTGCCTTCGAGCGGATGCTTGGCAATCACTTCTTCGAGATTGCGAAGTTTTCCAGGGGCGCGGCGGATTTCTAGTTTGCCGGATTGCGGCACAACCGCGATACCCGCAGAATCGTAGCCGCGGTATTCGAGCTTCCGCAGGCCTTCAATGATGACGGGCACAACTTTCTTGGGCCCGATGTAACCGACTATTCCGCACATGCGGGGCGTCTCCTCAGAGAGTTTCTAGCAGCGTAGCATGGTGAGGGTCTTGCCAAGTTGAATTCCCAGGGGTGTGTCGCGAATCAGATTACGGCTGGGAAGCAGAACCAGGCGCGGCAGCAAGCTCGTATGTCGTGAGATTGTCTCTGGCATCAAAGTGAAAGGTGACTCGCGCGGTGGCAGGCCGGAGCGTTTCTGTATCCACGTGATGAACGATGGCAATCAGGGCGTGGGGATCATTTGAAGCTTCGAGTGAGAATCCCTGCGAACTTAGATAAAACGATACTTTGGACTTACTCGTGCCCGCGGGGAGCTGGGAGTCCAACATGTCGTCTATTTGGCGCAGTTGCGAGTCCGATGTATGCCGGCCCGACCTGCATCCAGTGATCGGGATAGCGGCCAGAATACCGAGCAAGAAAAAGGCAGCAAGGGGTGGAGATAAAGTTTTTGCAACATACGCAAGTTTTTTCATGAGAGAGCGGCTTAGTCCACAATTTCAAAGCGGTATTCTTCGATGACGGTGTTGGTCAGCACTTCTTTCGAGATGTGCTCGAGTTGCTTCTGGGCCTCATCGCGGCTCCAGCCATCGAGGTTCAAAACGAAAAATTTCCCCTGGCGGACGTCGCGCACGGCGGAATAGCCGAGGCCGGAGAGAGCGTGCTGGATGGTCTGTCCCTGAGGGTCGAGTACGGTACGTTTCGGCATTACCCAGACGTGTGCTTTCATGCCGTCAGTATAACATTGCCCCGGACCGCTTCATGCCCCGCGCGTCTCGTTGGCAGGCTGAAAGGCGTGTTCGAAACCCATTTCGACGATGCGGGTCAGCTCATGTTCCTGCAGTCCCATGCGGGCCGCATTCGCATATTCTTCTTGGAGAGTGGTGTGAAACATGGCGGGGTCGTCGGTGGAGAGGACGACGGGGATTCCGTGGCGAAGAAGTTGGGGGAGAGGATGATCTTCGATTCTGGCATCCTCGCGACCGAGTTGTTTGGCGAGAGCCGCGGTCTTCATGTTGCTTCCCGGACAGACTTCGAGTGGGATCTTTCGTTCCGCGAGCAAATCCATTAAGTCGGGATCGTTGATTGCGGCGATGCCATGGCCGATGCGTTCGACGCCCAACAACTCGATGGCTTCGCGAATTTTCTCTGGGCCGCCGACTTCGCCCGCATGCATCAGCCTGTGCAGGCCGATTTGCCCTGCGCGATCGTAGACGGGACGAAAATCCTCCGTGGGGATACTGAGCTCGTCGCCGCCGATCCCGAAGGCCACGATTACTTTCGAATTACAGCGATGCGCGGATTCGACGACTTGCCTCGCGGCGTCTACACCGAATTGGCGGGCAGCATCGAAGATCCATCGGAACCGGAGGCCACGGCTTTCGAATGGTTCGGTGGCGCGCAGAAGAGCTTCGAAGTTTGCCTCCGGGCGCTGCCTGCGCAGGAGCATGACGCCGATGGAGAGGGTTACTTCCGTATAGACCACGTTTTGCGTGAGCAAATGTTCGGCAAGGTCGCGAGCGATAAGCGCGTAGTCCTGAGGGTCGCGCAAGAAGGAAGTGACCCACTTGAAGGCCTCGATGAATTCGGGGAAATCGTGGTAAGCGTAGCGCTGGCGGACTTCCTGCTCGGTCATGATGACGCCGTGACGGGCCGTCAGCGCGCAGACCGTCGCAGGCTGGATGGAGCCTTCGAGATGGAGGTGCAGCTCCGTCTTGGGAAGGGCTGCAATCCGGGCGGGAAGCGAAGTTGACGTCATGCGCGAAAGATCAGTGTGGCAATTGCGGGCTGCCAGCATTCTTCCACGCCGTGTACCAGAAAGAGCCCACATCGGTTGCCGCGTCAGAGAGCTGGCGAATCAAAATGGCAGCGGCCTGATTGTAGAAGCGGTCGTAATACTCATCGGTGAAGGAGTTTTCGCCGCGGCGTGCGTTGCGGTCGGCGAGAAGAATGTTCTCCAGCCAGCTATGGGAGCTGAGGCAGGCCTCAAAAGCGCGGTCCGTGGGGTCGTTGATAAAAATGGCGTCATTGGGACGCATGGGGAAAAACGAGGAGTAGCGGTCGATCAGCGTGGTCCCGAAACGCTCATTGACTCCCGGTTGTGCGCTCAGGCGGCCGTCGAAATTATCCGTAGTGTTGAAAGGATCGTGCGCTTCCGCAACGTAATTCGCCAGGATGGCTGCATTCAGCCTCGCTTCGTCCCATTTGCCGGCCTTCATGGCGTCGGTCAACTTTTCGCTATACACCCCAATTTGCCACGGCAGCAGGCCGGTGGCGTCGAGTTTCGGCTTGCCGAATTTGGTTAACGCCGCTTTGTAGTTGCGAGGCAAAGCGTCGAAGGGGAATCGACCATATTTGTCGAGAAGAATGAAGTGGTTGTGCTTTTCAGCGGGGGAATTGGCAATGGCATCCAGCGGATCGGTCACATGCTGCGAGAGCAAGGCGAGGTTGGATTCGAAAAACGGGCGGATGTCCTGGGGCAGGGTGTCGATGGCTTTGTTGACGACCAGCCGGTGACCGTTTTTTCCCCAGGCTCGCGAAATCTGCGGAAAGGAAAGGAACAGCACCAGACAAGCCAGCGCGCCGGCTACGCGCCTCCCCGCCCGCTGAATGGACGAACCCTGCATTCCGCGATTCCTTTTAGGTGCGATTTGCCGCTCTCAGAGTGCTGTGTTTCCGGCCATAAAAATAATAGAGCACCAGGCCCAGGATCATCCAGACAAAGAAGCGAATCCAATTCATGATCGGCAAGCCGGCCATGAGTAAGATACAGGTAATAATTGTAAGGACTGGCGCCAACGGTCCGCCTGGAGCACGGAAAGCGCGTGGCCGGTCCGGCTCGCGATAGCGAAGAATGAGGACGCCTCCAGCGACCAGCGCGAAGGCAAATAGAGTGCCTATATTCGAGAGATCGGCCAACGTTCCAATGTCAAGCAGACCTGCGGGAATCCCGACTACGAATCCAGCCATCCACGTCGAAAAATCCGGCGTGCAAAAACGTGGGTGCACGCGGCTGAAAATCTTGGGGAACAGGCCGTCGCGCGACATCGCAAACCATACGCGCGCTTGGCCGAGTTGGAAGACCAGCAGGGAAGAGATCATACCCATCAGCGCGCCGATCAGAACGACCAGGCGGACGCCAGTGAAATGCAGTTTCTTGAGAGTGTTGACGACCGGCGCGGCGTCGTCCACCAGGGTGTCCCACTTCACCAATCCGGTGAGCACAACCACAACGGCGATGTAGAGCAGCGTGCAGGCGACCAGAGTCGCGATGATGCCAATCGGCAAGTCTCGCTGCGGATTCTTACATTCTTCGGCCGCAGTGGAGACGGAATCGAATCCGATGTAAGTGAAAAAAACGATCGAGCCGCCGGTGAGAATGCCAGGCCAGCCATTGGGCGCGAACGGATGGTAGTTTGCCGGATGAATCAGTTTTGCAGCGAAGGTCACGAATACCAGGATGGCGACAATTTTCAGGAACACCATGATGTTGTTGGTGCGCGCCGATTCTTTGATGCCGCGCACCAGGATCACCGTCAGCAGCATGACGATGATGAAAGCGGGCCAGTTAAAACCAAAATGCCATCCCGGGCCATAGATCATGTTTCCTTCCAGGTCGGGAAGGCCGCTGGGAAGGTAGGCGGGCGAAATCCAACGGGGATCGGGATGCACACCGAACCAGTCCAATAAATTCACCATGTGCTGAGAAAATCCGACACTGACAGCCATGTTGCTGACGGCGTATTCCAGAATCAAGTCCCAGCCGATGATCCAGGCGATAAGTTCGCCCATCGTGGCGTAAGTGTAGGTGTAGGCGCTTCCCGCGATCGGAATCATGGCGGCGAGTTCGGCGTAGCACACGGAGGCGAATCCACAGGCGATTGCCACGAGGATGAACGAGAGCGCGATAGCCGGGCCCGCGCCGGGGCGTCCGAACGAAGCAGAATGGTGAATCAGGTATTCAAGAAGTGGGGCGTTCAGTATAGAGGAGGCCTGGAATTTTTGACCGGCAATGGCCGTGCCAACAATGGTGAAGATGCCTGAGCCGATGACTGCGCCAATGCCGAGCGACGTGAGGCTCAACCATCCCAGAGACTTCTTTAGTCGGACCTCAGCATTTTCCGAATCCGATATAAGTTGGTCGATACCCTTGCAGCGGAAGAGGTCTGATGCCACCCATGCTCTCCGATCGCATCCGGCAAACCGGAATTTTGAAATTACCACGTACGCTTTTGAGGAATGAACGCGCCCCAATGTACCCTGAGAAGCCTTATCACGCAACCTGCCGGCGCTCCGCTTTATGCCTGTTCGAGTTGGGCGTACCGCTCGATAAACTTTTTCGTGCCGCGTCCGGGGAAGCTGACGGAGACGCGGCGATCCTCGTCGTCGCCCTCAACTCCAACGATGGTCCCGATGCCGAAACTGGGGTGGCGGACTCTTCGTCCCAGCATGGGATTGGCATCGCCACCGCGCTTGGCGGCAGGGCGGCCGAAGGAACTTTGAGCGGGCGCCTGGCGGCGCGGAGCGGGTGTTGCCTGCTTCGGTGCGCCACGGACGCGGCGCAGGAATTCTTCCGGCGAATACGAATACTCAGGGTCGGGTTCGTAACGGCGTGTTTCGCCAATTTCCGCCATCGAGCCACGGACCGTTTCCACCAGTTCGCTGGGAATTTCCGCAAGAAAGCGCGACGGCAGGGAAGCGCGCAACTGCTGCTCATTGCCGAAGATGCGCCGGTAGACGGCGCGCGTGAGCGTGAGCGACTGCCGCGCACGGGTCATCCCGACGTAAACGAGGCGGCGCTCTTCCTCGATTGCCTTTTCTTCGGTAATGGAGCGGCTATGAGGGCAAATTCCTTCTTCCATGCCGGTGAGGAAGACGTGATCGAATTCGAGGCCCTTGGTGCTGTGCAAGGTGATGAGAGTCACGCCAGGCTTGCCTTCAAATTGATCGGCGTCACTCACCAGCGCGGCGGCGTCAAGAAAATCGGTGAAGGTTTCTCCCGCTTCCATGCCTTCGGCGAGGGCGCGAGCTAACTCTTCGAGATTTTCCAGCCGCGCGACGTCTTCAGGAGTGTTGCGGTCTTTGAGCATGGCCATGTAGCCGGATTCCTCGAGGACGGCATGGAGGAAGCCTGGGGGCTCCTTGGTGGCAAGTGCATCCTGCAATTTGCGGATGAGCTCCTGAAAAGCGCGCAAAGGGGTGACGGCGCGGCCCGCAGAGGCACCGGAGATAAATTTTTCAATGGCCGTCCAAAGCGGCGTGCCATCGACACGTGCGGACTCGCGGAGGGCGTCCACGGTGGTCTTGCCGATGCCGCGCGGGGGAACGTTCAATACGCGAAGAAGCGAAATATCATCCTCGGGATGCATGGCCAGGCGCACGTACGCAAGCGCGTCCTTTACTTCGGCGCGATTGTAGAAGCTGAATCCGCCTACAAGCTTGTAGCGCAGGCCGCGACGGCGAAAGACCTCCTCGAACGCCCGCGACTGGAAATTGGTGCGGTACTCCACGGCGCAGGTCTGGTCGGAATCGTCGTTGAGAATGCGCTCGAGCTCACCAGCGACAAATTCCGCTTCCGCTTGCGCATCCCGTCCTTCGAAGTACCTCAGATTCCCGCCTGAGCCCTTCTCCGCACTCAGAGACTTCCCCAGCCGCTCGGGATTGTTGGCGACCACCGCCCCGGCGGCGTCGAGAATATTTTGTGTGGAACGGTAGTTGCGTTCCAGCTTGACGATCCGCGCAGCGGGGAAATCACGCGAAAAACTCAGGAGGATGGAGACGTCTGCCCCGCGCCAGCGGTAGATGGATTGATCTTCGTCACCGACAACGCAGACATTTTGCTTTGGCCCGGTCAGCAGCCGCATCAACTCGTATTGCACGCGGTTGGTATCCTGGTATTCGTCGACGTGAATATACTGGAAGCGCGCTTGCCACTTTTCCCGCGTTGCCGTGGATTCCCGCAGCAGGCGCGCGGAGCGGAGGAGCAGGTCGTCGAAGTCCAAAGCCTTGCTGTCATGCAGAAGCTTTTCGTAGGCGCCGAAAATGTCGGCGACGCGACGGCCGTTTTGATCGGAGGCTTCGGCGCGCAACTGTTCCACAGTCTGGCCGTGATTTTTCGCGTAGCTAATCCGGCTTAGGACGTTCCGCGGCGTCAAATCTTCTGCATCGATCTGCAGCTTGTTCATGGACAGCTTGACGGCGGCAACCTGATCGTCATCGTCGTAAATCGCAAAATCCCGCGGCAGGCCGGCTGCGGCTGCTTCGCGCCTCAAGAGACGCGCGCACAGCGAATGAAATGTGGAGAGCCACGGCTGGGCTGGTGGGATTCCAGCGCGCAAAAGCAGGCTCGATACGCGATTGCGCATCTCTTCCGCAGCTTTGTTGGTGAAAGTGACAGCGAGAATGGCTTCGGCAGGGACGTCATTGGCAATCAAATTGGCCATGCGAAACGTAATGGCGCGCGTCTTGCCCGTACCCGCGCCCGCGAGAATCAGCACTGGGCCTTCGGTCGTTTCGACCGCCAACCTTTGTTCGGGATTCAGTTCATCGAGGAGGGCGAGCATTTGGCTGCGATGCTTGGAGAAAGTTTGCACAAGTCATGTTAGCCGACGGCGGCGACGGGCGCAAACATGCTCAATTTGTCTTTGGAATTTGCAGTTCAGCGCTCGGCGGACCTGCTCAGGTCAATTTCAAAGTACATGAGGCCGCGATTTTTTTCGATGGCTACGATTTCCGGCACGTAGAGATGAGCGGAGTTCAGGAGCTCGAATTGGCTTCGAAGGTCGAAATAGAGAAGTCCTTGGACCGAACTGTGTGGTGCAACGACGCTCGCGTGCACCCCCGCGTCGCGTAGGGACTGCTCCGCTTCGATCCATTTCTTGTCTTTGCCAACCTTAGGACCGCCCAGAGGGAGGGGCGATCTCCTGGCAGTTATGTCTCTCGCGCCGGGACGAGTGATCACGTCGGCTCCTTGTTCCGATGACAGGGGATACAACGCTTGGTGGTCTTCCTCTGAGAGCGTTACGTTCAATCGGATACGTTCCAGGTTGATCTTCATGCTTTCGTCGGAATCATTTCGAAAAACGACCTGTATGGCAACCATTCCGGCTGCGTAGGGTGATTTCTTCGGGAATTTCTCTTTGTAAAGTGCTGGTTCGGTCCATGGCCGGGCTGTAATCGTCATCCCCTCATGCGATTCCAAGGAGGTCGTTTTTAGCGACGTTGGCTGCTGAGATGCTCCCGGTTGAGGAGCGAACAGGGAGGCCGCAAGAAAGGGAAGGATGAGGGTTAGTTTTCGCATCGGGTTATAATAGACTTTTGTCATCTTGACGCCTTCGATTCCTAGGGGTTGTGCAGGGTTGCCCTGCGTCGCGCTGAAGCTGATGGCCGAGCGCGTACAGACCGGAGCCACGCTTAGTGTATTTCATTTATAGCTTTCTCATGGGCCTTGCGGCCCTTTTGCTTGTGCCCTATTGGCTCGTGCAGGGGCTGCGCAACGGGAAGTATCTCTCAAACCTCGGGGAGCGGCTGGGATTCTCTTTTCCTGCGCTCGCCAAGCTAGCGGCGAATTCCACGGGCGCGATTTGGATTCATGCCGTGAGTGTTGGCGAAGCACTCTCTGGCATTACTCTTGCGCGGCGACTGAAAGAAACCTACCCCCATCGGCCGTTGATTATCTCGACGACCACCCAGACGGGACAGGCGATGGCGCGCGAACGCATGCCGTTTGCCGATGCGGTCATCTATTTTCCGCTGGATTGGGCATTCTGTGTCCGGCGCGCGCTGGAGGCAGTCCGGCCGGCGGTGGTGCTCGTGCTGGAAACCGAGATATGGCCGAACTTCTTGCGGGAAGCGGGACGGCGGCAAATCCCGGTGCTTTTCGTGAGCGGACGTATTTCGGACCGATCATTCGCGCGATACCAACGCTACCTCGGCGTTTTCGGCTTCTTTCTGCGCCCCTTCCTTAGAAGCGCGCTGTCCAACGCCAGTGCCTTCTTCATGCAAAGCGAAAAAGATGCAGAGCGCGTGCGAGCCCTGGGCGCCCCTGAGGATCGCGTGCGAGTCAGCGGCAATCTGAAATATGATTTGGAGCTTCCGGCGCCTACGCCGTTATCGAACTGGCTGGCAACCGAGATCAAGCGCAGCGGGCGGTCGCCGATCATAGTTGCAGGGAGCGTTGTCGCGACGGAAGAGCCACACGCGCTCATCGCTTTTGGAACTTTGCAAGGCGAATACCCGAAGGCGCTTCTGGTTCTCGCTCCGCGCAAGCCGGAGTGTTTTGATGAAGCCGCGGAGTTCATTGATGAATCGCACCGCAAGTTCATTCGGCGGTCTCAATTGCCAATTCCAGGACCTCCACATTCACAAGCTGCCCTGCCGCCCGATAGCTCCACCATACCTAGTGATGTAACAGTGTTGTTGGTTGACAGCATCGGCGAACTGGCCTCACTTTATGCGCTGGCGGACGGCGCCTTTGTGGGTGGCTCGCTCGTTTCCTCGGGCGGCCACAATATTCTGGAACCAGCGGCGTTCGGGAAAATTCCAGTGTTTGGCCCCTCGATGGAAAATTTTTCCGAAATTGCGTCGCGCTTTGTTTCCGCAGGGGCTGCTATTCAGGTGGAAAGCCCGGAAGACGCGGGCGTCGCCTGGATCGAATTGTTTCGCGACCCGGAGCGCATGAAAAAAATGGGAGAGACGGCGCGCCAACTGGTGGCGGACTCGCGCGGAGCAACGGATCGAGCGGTGGCGGAAATTGCGAAGCGCCTGGATGGCGCCGGGCGATGAATGTTCCGCCCCTACTACGAAAACTTCTTTGGCCGGTCTCTATGTTGTATGGAGTGGTCGTTGGAGCGAGGGTCTGGCTCTACGCGGATGGCTGGCTGAAGCAAAAACGATTGAAGGGAAAGGTCATAAGCGTCGGCAATCTGACCGTCGGAGGCACCGGCAAAACTCCGATGGTCATCTGGCTCGCTGAAAAGTTTCTCGCCGATGGAAAGCGAGTTGCGATTCTGAGCCGCGGCTATCGCGGCGCAAAGGGAACTAGCGATGAAATCGAGTTGATGAAATTTCGTCTCCAGGATCGTGTGTCGTTTGGCGTCGGGAGCAACCGCTTTGACGAAGGCCATCGTCTCGAATCACAGCGGCCCGTCGACGTTTTTCTCTTGGATGACGGTTTCCAGCATCTTCAGCTCGCCCGCGACCTTAACATTCTTTTGATGGATGCGTCCCGCCCCCTCGCTGGAGAAGCCTTGCTCCCAGCCGGCCGGCTCCGGGAACCGCTCGCAGCCATGAGCCGTGCAAATTTGATTGTTTTTACCCGAGCCGAAACCGCGTCAGGAACACTCGAAGCGATCGGCAAGCTCCATCATTATCCGGTTTTTGCTTCGTCCACCCAGTTGCTCGGATTTCGCCGTTTCGGCGGTGAGATCACTCTTCTCAATGCCAACGAAATCGGAGCCGGCCCGTTTTTTGCCTTTTGCGGTATTGGCAATCCAGACGCCTTCTTTCGCGATCTCGGAAATTGGGGACTCTCAATTTGTGGCCAGGCCATCTTTCCCGATCACCATCGATATACTCAGCGGGATCTCTCGGCGGTCAAGCAGGCAGGGAAGCAGCCAGGTGCAAACGCGTTTGTAACCACCGAGAAGGATGTGCAGAATCTGAATGGCTTAGAGTTTGGAGAAGTCCCGCTCTATGTCGCGGTGATCGATGTCGCTGTGACTCCAGATGCCGATTTCAGAAATGTCCTGGACCAAACGCTAGCAGCCGGCGCGGGGGCAGCGTCGTGAAGATACTGATCCGAGCGACGAATTGGGTTGGGGACGCCATCCTGGCGCTGCCTGCGTTGCGCGCGGTACGTCAGCGATACTCCGGTGCCGACATCACGATTGTCGCGCGGCCCTACGTCGCGGATATTTACCGCGATCAAGAGATTTGCAACCAACTCATTCCTTACGACCTGAAACACCTGCACGCGGGGTTTTCCGGCCGCGAGCGTTTGGCATCTGAACTTCGAGCACAGAAATTCGATGTGGCCCTGCTGCTACAAAATGCTTTTGATGCCGCGTGGCTGGTCTGGCGAGCAAAGATTCCCGAACGCATCGGCTATGCGCGCGACGGCCGCAGCTTTCTTCTGACCAAGGCCGTGCCTGTCCCCAGGGTTGGAGAAATTCCGGCGCATGAAAAATTTTACTATCTCGAACTGCTGCGCCGCGCGGGATGGCTGGAGACTGTGGCCGATGAATCGCTGATCAGCTTGCGCGTTCCCGAAGAGAAGCGCAGGTGCGCCGATGAGTTTCTTCGCAAATCCGGCGTGCGCCAGGGCGCGATGAGAATCGCCATCGGAGCCGGCGCATCATACGGATCGGCGAAGTGCTGGCCGCCGTCGCGATTTGCCGAGGTCGCCAATCGATGGCAATCCAAGGTGTATGCGGATGTGATCCTTTTTGGAACTTCCGCTGAAGCCAGCGTCTCGGCAGCCATCTCCGCGGAAATGCGCCGGCCTCCGATTGACCTCACCGGGAAAACCGCGATTGCCGATCTGCCAGCGCTCCTGTCGCAGTGTCATCTCTTCATTGGCAACGATTCGGGTGCGATGCACGTTGCCGCTGCCGTGGGCCTCCCGATCGTCGCGGTGTTTGGCCCTACCGATCCATTTGGCACCGCGCCTGTCACGCCACGCTGCACCGTCGTTCAACAGAAACCCTATTGCAGCCCTTGTTTTTTGCGCCGCTGCCCGACCGATCATCGCTGCATGGCCGCAGTCACGGCCGACACGGTCGAAGCGGCTGCAGCGCCCTGGCTGGATTCGATCCAGGTGCTGCGTGCCTGAGCAATCTCCGCTGCACCCCGCCGTCTTCCTCGATCGCGACGGTACCATCGCCGAGGAAGTCGGCTACTTGAATCACGCCAGCCGTTTTCGTATGTTTCCGTTTGTTGCGGCCGCCATTCAGCGGCTCAACGAGGCGGGGTTGCCTGTCATCGTCGTCACCAATCAATCCGGCGTCGGCCGCGGTTACTTTCCGGAATCTCTCGTGCTCACCGTGAACGAATTGATGACCCGACAGCTTGCCGAAGTAGGGGCGAGAATCGATGCAATCTATTATTGTCCGCACGTATCCGCCGGAAATTGCAGCTGCCGCAAGCCAAAAACCGGCATGCTGGACCGTGCGGCCCAGGAGCTCGATCTCGACCTACAACGCTCCTTCGTGGTTGGCGACCGCTATGGCGACATGGAACTCGCGCGAAATGCCCGAGCGCGGAGTATCCTCGTGCGCACCGGGTACGGTGAAGGTGAACTCGCCTGGCACGCTGCGAATTGGCCCGCGCAGCCCGACTTTGTCGCGGAAAATCTTGCGCAAGCGGCAGACTGGATTCTGAGGCAACCCAAATGAAACGAGCGCGCCCACAAAAGCCAGCGTCAACTTCCGTCGACCTTCTCGCCCTCCGTGAGTGCGTCGAGCAGTTCAATACGAAAATAATCGTTCTCCTGGGCGACTTTGTTGCCGATGAATTCCAGTACGGTGAAATCTCCCGCGTCTCGCGCGAGGCGCCTGTCCTGATCCTCAAGCATTGCGAAACGCAGACCGTTCCGGGCGGCGGAGCCAACGCCGCCAACAACTTCGCCTCCCTCGGCGCGCGCGTCTTGCCCGTCACCGCCGTTGGTGATGACGCCGCTGGGGTCGCGCTGATCTCTCATTTTCGCCGCCAGCGAGTCAACGTGTCTGGCATTTTCCGCGTGAAGGGTTGGACCACGCCAACCAAGAGCCGCTTTCTCGCCGGCTGGACCCATACCGTGGGACAACAGGTACTGCGCGTCGACTACGAACCCAAAACACCTCTGCCCGACGCCATCCGAAAAAAAATTCATCAACGGCTTTCCGCAAATCTGCGCGTTGCCCACGCACTTGCCATATCGGACTACGGTTTTGGGGTCGCAACTCCGGAGCTGGTGCAACAGGCATCGGCGAAGCGCAAAGGCTCTCTCCTCGTGACCCTCGACGCGCGTTACCGGATGCACCGCTACGCGAAAGCGGGGATCACCTCCGCAACACCCAATGAGGCCGAGCTGGAGGCGGAGCATCACACTAACATCGGTCCAGACACAGGCGAGCTCTTGCGCGCGGGCCGCACAACTCTTTCCGAGATGAAATTGCAATCACTTCTTGTCACCCGCGGAAGGCACGGTGCGGCTCTTTTCGAGCCGGACGATCGCTTCACGCAAATCCCCGTTCACGGCAGTGACCAAGCCGTTGACGTCACCGGCGCGGGCGACACGGTTCTCGCTGCATACACTCTGGCCCTCGCTTGCGGTGCATCCCTTCTTGAGGCCGCCCACATTGCCAACATCGCCGGAGGCCTGGTCGTAATGAAACGCGGGACTGCCACCATTTCGCGCCAAGAGCTTCTCGAGGCCATCCGTGGCGAGGCATCCGGAGCCGCTTCTTAAATCATGCGCGAGGCCGCATCCAAAATCGTCGCACGGGATGTGCTGCGCGAGAAACTCGCTGAACACAAGCGCCAGGGCCGAAGCATCGTCTTTGCCAACGGTTGTTTTGACACCCTGCACGTTGGACACATCCGCTATCTCGAAGGCGCATGCCGCGAGGGCGAAATTCTTGTTGTCGGTGTGAATGCCGATACCAGCGTTTGCCAGCTCAAAGGGCCCGGCCGCCCCATCCTTGATGAGAACGCCCGTGCCCAACTTGTTGCCGCTCTTCGCAGCGTGGATTATGTCGTTCTGTTCGCCGAACCAAATGTTGAAACTCTTTTGGAAGAACTACGGCCTGATGTCCACGCCAAAGGAACTGACTATTCGGCGGACACTGTGCCAGAGCGCGCCGTTGCCGCGCGCCTCGGCATCCGCGTTGCGATAGTGGGGGACCCCAAAGATCACTCCACACGAGAATTGTTAGAGTCCGTTCGCAAGGCGCCGCATGACTGAGCCGCGCTTCCTGGTCGTGCGTCTCGGCTCCCTCGGAGATATCGTCCACACTTTTCCCGCCGTCGCCGGTTTGCGCGAGTCCTTTCCGAAAGCGGAGATCGTGTGGCTGACTCATCCTCGCTGCAAAACACTGGTCGAGAGCAGTGAACTGGCGACGGAAATATGGGCGACGGAAACTCGCTCCTACGCCTCTTTGCGCGAAAACATCGGCCGCCTCCGCCAAAAAAAATTCTCCACAGCGATTGATTATCAAGGGTTGTGGAAGTCTGCGGCGCTGCCGTTCTTCGGCGGCGTATCGCGCAGGATTGGATTTTCCTCGCAGACCATCCGCGAGTTCGGCGTGCCGATCCTCTACACCGATCGCGTTCGATCCACGCGGGCGCATATCGCCGATCAGAACGGTGAACTCTCACAACGCGCCGGAGCGCGAAACGGTGTCGCACCTGTTGCCCTGGCTGTTCCGACGATCCAGGAAGTCTTCGTCCTGCAGCTCCTGCGCGGTTTCGCTATCGAAAAGTACGTTGTTCTTAGTCCCGCGGGGGGCTGGCGCTCGAAATGCTGGCCTCCGGACCGTTACGGCGCCCTGTGCCAGAAAATTCACGACACTCTCGGAATGCGTTGCGTCCTGAACTATGGCCAGGGAGAGGACGATCTTGTCGCAGCCGTTAAGTCATTCAGTGGCGTAGCCGGCCCCATCGCATACAATGGCTCGCTCGAACAACTCATGGCACTTCTGCGCAACGCAGCTTGCATTGTCGGTGGTGACACGGGCCCCCTGCATCTGGCCGTCGCGCTTGGCACGCCTGCCGTCGCCATTTTTGGTCCAACGGATCCTTCGCGAAACGGTCCATACCGCATGGGCAATCGTTCCGAAAAAACTGCGCCTGTAGACATAGTTCTGCGCAGTCCAAACGCGGTGACCACCTACAAACGAGGAGATCAACCCGATCCCTCCATACTGGAAATTGACACCGACTCCGTTTTCGACGCGGTTCGACGGCAAGTAGAGAGTCGCCGATGAGCGCCGCCGGCAATTTTTTTGCACGCTGGCGCGTACGGCTGGGCTATCCGCTCGCGATCGTAGTTCTCTATTTCTCCCGTCCCGCGCCTCGCAGTATTTTGCTGGGTGCGCTAACAGGCGTGATTGGACTGTGGGTGCGAGCGTACGCAGCGGGCTATCTTCATAAACAGGAAGTTCTCACTGTCACCGGTCCTTACGCTTACGCGAGGAATCCCCTCTATCTGGGCAGCGCCATCCTGGCTCTGGGCGCTGGTATCGCTATGCGCTCGTGGACTTCCGCCTTGCTCCTGATTATTTACTTCGCGTTGTTTTATTCCATCGTGATGCGGCGCGAAGCGAACGAGCTCCACTCGCGGTACGGGGCGTCCTTTGAGGCTTACGCTCGTGCCGTCCCTCTTTTTATTCCGCGTCTGATCGCTGCGAAGCTGCCGGGAGATTCAGCCGGTTCGTTCTCCTTCGCCCAGTACAGAAAAAATCATGAGTGGCAGGCCAGCGTCGGGTTTTTATTCCTTCTTCTGGTTTTGCTGGTGATCTGGCGCCTGCGCTTGCATTGATGTTCCCGTCTTTGCCGCACCGGGGCACGCCACGAAGCAGGTAATCTCCAGCCGCTCGCCATCCGTCACTACGGGTACGGCGCCGTCGCGATCCCTCCTCAAGATGACCGCGCCCGTCTTCTCCAATCGCTCGAGGAGCTCCGCGTGAGGATGTCCGTGGGGATTGAACTCACCTGCGGAAATGATCGCGAAACGCGGCCGCACGGCCGCGAGAAATTCCGGAATTGTCGAATTCTTGCTTCCGTGATGCCCGACTTTCAGCACATCGGAATGCAACGTCTCCGCCTCATCCTCGGAGAGCATTTCGCGTTCAACTTGTTTTTCAGCATCGCCGGGCAGCAACATCGTTCGGTTACCGTAGCGCAAGCGCAACACCAGCGAGTCATTGTTCTTTGCCGAAGTCGCGGCCTCTTCCGGGGCCATCTCCGGCCACAAAAAATCGCCATCGACGCCATCCCAATGAAATGATCTGCCGCGAAGTTCATGTTCTATCGATACGTTTCGCTGGCGAGCCAGTTTCTCCAGCCTCAAGAGGGCCGGGGAAGATTCTTCACGTCCGATCCAGAGTCTTCCAATCGGAAAAGTTTCTAGAATTGCTGAGAGTCCGCCGAGATGGTCCTGAAGCGCATGCGTCAGCGCAACCGCATCGAGCTTTTGAAATCCCCGTGACCATAGATAGGGCGACACCACCTCTTCGCCCGGATCAATGCCATTGTGTTCTTCGTGTCCGGGAAATCCGCCAAACCCTCCGCCGCCATCGATCAACAGAGTCTTTCCGCCAGGAGAGACCACGAAAAGCGAATCGCCTTGTCCCATGTCCAGAACCGTCAATTCCAGCCTTCCTTTTGCCCACTTCTCTCCAAAAGGATAGATGGCAATCGTCAGGGCGCTGGCGGCGAACACCAGGCACATTCCCCAAACCACACTTCGCCGTAGCGGAAGTTGTAATCGCAGTTTTGCGGCAATCAGCAAGCCGGTGGCAAAAAACAATAGAATCAGCCACACTGGCGGTCCGGGAATCCGGTAACTCCATCCGCGAAAATGCGCGAACCACTGCACAACGTGCAAGAGCAACGTAGTGAGCCAAGTAAGTGGAGCTGCCAGTAGTTTTCCTGCCGCGGGAAAAATCAAACCGTATGCCAGCGTCAGAAAGCCGAGCGGGACGACAACACCCACCAGCGGAACGGCCACCAAGTTCACGAGCGGAGCTGACAACGGAATGCGATGAAAATCGCGAGCCATCAACGGCAACATTCCGGCCTGCAGCGCAACCGTCAGCACCAGTAACTCCCACACTCGAAACGTTAGCGACAATCCTCCAACCACAACGTCGCCCTCCGGCTTGCCCATCCAGAGGGGCAGTACTGAAGAGAGCCATTGCGCCAGCGAGCGCAGATCGATCCGGAATTGAATCGCGTGCGGCTCGTGAGCAGCATCGCGTGTTACATCGCGCCATCCTCGAAGCGCCCGCGCATAGGGCTGCACTGTCTTCGCAAGCCACGGAAGCGCCAATCCCGCGATGCAGCCGATCGCCAAAAACGTCAATTGAAAGCTGGAGTCGCGCAGGGCGAGTGGTTTCGCTATGAGCAAAATCAGCGCTGCTATCGCCGCGGAATTCAGCAGCTCCAATCGACGAAAGAAAAATCCGCCGAGTACCACGATCGCAGCCATCATCGCGGCTCGCAAAACGGGAGCGCGCTGTTCGACGACGGCCACATAGGCGCCGAGCAGCGAGAGTGTAAAAAGCATCGTCCACGCTCGCGACAGCCGCAGCTTCCGTCCCACCCAGTAAAGCGCGAACGCGATTGCCCCGACATGCAATCCAGCCACGACGAGCACGTGGAAGACTCCCGTTTTCTGAAAATCCGTAGCTTCGCTGCGCTCGACAAAACTCCGGTCGCCCAGCAGCATCGCCCGCAACACGCCGGCAACCTGCGGAGTGCCCCCAAAAAGCTCATCGATCTCGTCGCGCAATCGCTTTCGTGCTCGTGCCGGGAGAGTACCTAAAGTTGAGGTTGGCGTGCCGATTCGTTCGATTAGCTTTGCCGCTCTCAGCGTGGCCACCAAATCGATGTTCTGCTGCGCCAGATAGGCGCGTCTGTCAAATGCTCCTTCATCCCTGAAAACTTGGGGCAGGTTTGCTTCCGTCAGGACGGCCACTTGGTTTCCTGCGTGAAGATTCGGCGGAGGCGCGCCTTCCGGATGCGCGGTAAAGCTCAGTCGCAACCCGCCACTCGCCGGTTGCAGCCCCCGTCAAATTCGACGCCGGAGATCTCGATTTCGTATCCGTAGCCCCAGGGCAGGCGCGTCGGCTCATCGCGCAGGTGGCCGTGCCATCGCAGTGGTATCTTCAGGGGGATGCGTCCCTTTTCCACAAGCGAAAGCACATGGTTCGCGTCCCGCGGTTGCTCCGCGACGCAAACACCCAGGAATCCGAGCCATGCCCAGCTGAGAAGGGAAGCGATAGCAGCAAGAATGAGCCGCTCGATTTTCACAAAATACATTCCCGTGAGAATGAGAACAGCT
This sequence comes from Candidatus Acidiferrum sp., assembly GCA_036522305.1. Classification (GTDB taxonomy): domain Bacteria; phylum Acidobacteriota; class Terriglobia; order Acidiferrales; family UBA7541; genus Acidiferrum. The sequence goes on from DATDGB010000095.1 coordinate 38,158, forward strand.
ACGATTGCAATGGAACACGAAAGGACAAGCAAAGACGCGGCGTTGCGAACAACTGCCGGATGCAGGCCCATTAGGATGCCGCAGGCAAATGCTGCGGCAATCGCTACGGCCGGCAGCCTCATGGCACTCTTCGCAACCTTACCAGTGTCTCGATGTGAAAAGTCTGCGGGAACAGATCGAACAGATGCATTTCCGTGATTTCATAGCGGATGCTCGGCCCGATGATTTCTTTTGGTTTCCGGGGTGAGCCCGTCAGTACCGCCAGGTCGCGAGCCAGAGTGGAAGGATCGCAGGAAAGATACACAATTTCCCTGGCGCCGAGTTCCGCGAGTCTCTCGGCGGCTTCCGCACCCAATCCTGCTCGCGGCGGATCCAGAACTACGAATTCCGGTTTTTCCTCCGTTTTCTTCAAGAAATCTTCCGCGTGTTCGTTGTGCGTTACGATTGTGACACCTACGATTTCTGCGTTCGTGTACAAATCGCGTGTCGCGGCGAGATTGGCATCCACGCTCACCACTCTCTCAAAGGCCTTCGCCAGCGGCAAAGTGAAGAAACCGACTCCTGAATATAAGTCGAGTGCCAGTGCTCCATGTGCATTCGCCGTCACCGTCTTCAGCAAATCTTCGATCAGGAAGCGATTCACTTGAAAGAAAGAAAGGTGGCTGACGTGGAATTTGTATCCCCCGGCTTCGTGCGTTAAATATCCCGGCCCCGTCAATTCAAACCGGTTCTTCTTTTGATCGAGCAACAGCAAGCTCTCGATCTGCGGCAACACGCTTTGGAAGGCAGCGGCCAGTTCCGCCGCGGGTTTTGGAAATTTCTCAAACGCGACGTTTAGCGCGATCTTTTCGTCCGCCGAGTCCGCAAACGCTTCAATCTCCTGGATACCCTCCGGCAATCTTCCGGAGCGCGCCATTTCTTGCAACTGGGCGAACGTGTGCGCGAGGCGCGGTGAAAGCACGGGACACTCATCGATCGGTACGATGACAGTGCTCTCCGGCAAAAAATATCCCAGCGCCCTTGGCATACCGCTTCGCACCGCCCATTGTGCCCGGTTGCGATAGCCATACGGCTCCGCCGAATGCTCCGTGATCGCGCCATCCCACGAGACGCCGCCAAGCCGCGAGAGCGTCTCGCGCAGGATTTCTTTCTTGAGTCTAAGCTGCTCGGCCGCGGGAATGTGCTGGTAGTGGCACCCGCCGCACTTTTGGAAATGGGGGCACTTCGCTTTTCCGCGTTCCTTCACCGGAGTTGTGACTTCTACCAGTTCCGTCCAGATCAATTTCTTTTTTCTCGATTTCGCGTTGGCGCGCACTTCTTCTCCGGGCAGAACATAAGGCACGAAAACGGTATTGCCATCGGCATGCGCCAAGCCATCACCGCCGTAGATCAGCTTTTCAATCGACAATCTTAACTCATCAGGCATATTATTGTCCTATTCTAAGATAATTCGCCAGCAGAGGCGCGAAATAGTTTTGCGTGGTCTTGTTCTTGAGTTCGGGCGATTTTGCTAGCCCATCCTACGATAGGTAGAAAAGACTCAGCCGCGGCAATCCAAACTCTTCAAGCAGCCGTTTCTGCATGTACTGTTTCTCGACCATCGCCAGTTGCTCCGTTTTCATCTTCCGTCTGTACATCGCCAGCTGCCCATCCACTTCGCGCCGGATCTTCAGCATGAGTTCTTCCGCCGCATGGCTCATCAGCAGCGCATGTATCTTCTCATCCAGAATCGTCAGCCGGCGCTCTAAATCTTCCAGGTCTAGCGCCCCCGGAGTATCGAGCAGCAGGGCGCTGGCCTCCAGGGATTCCGCGATTTCCCTCAACCGCCCCGCCATTTCCCGCAGTTGCTGCCGGTTCTTCTCCGACGCGCGCTTCAACTGCCCCACGTTTTTGGCAAAAAACGTTCTCAGTTCATCCCGCGAAAACGCCTCGCTAGCCGCTGCATGCGGGGTTTTCGGCGCACTTCCCGCAGCCGCCTCCATTTGTTCTTCGGCTGCCTCCAAGACCGCGTCCGTGCAATACGCCAGATTCTTTAACGGCTTGCCGGCTCCTCGCCGCGACCTCTGATAACTCTCAAACGCCTTGTCGATCCCCTTCAGCGCGGCTTCTAGCGGCACCCCGGCTTTCTGCCACGCCTCCATGATCGCCCAGTCTAGCGGCGACACCAGCAGATGCGCCCCGCGTTTCTTCCAGAAGTATTCTTCGATTTCCGTAAAATAATTGAAGTAGTTCCAACCGTCCATTTTCTTGGTGGGTCCGCCCTAGAATGCCCGCGCTGGCCTCGATCCCATCTGCGTCACAAATGGCCGCAAGTTAACTCTGTGCCTTCTTCGCCGGCCCCGCAGCTGCGCTCTTACCGTGTTCCGCCGGCTGGTTTTTCTCCCAGATCAATCGCAGGCCTTTCAGCGTAAGAAATTCATCGGTGTGCTGGATGTGTTTCGAGCCTTTCGAGACGAGCCGCGCCTGCCCGCCCGTCGCTACCACTTGCGCATCCTCTCCAAGCTCTTTTTTCATGCGTGTGAGCATGCCGTCGACCATGTCCACGGCACCGTAGTACAAACCCGCTTGCATGTGCGTGACGGTGTTCGTCCCAATCACTTTCCCCGGGTCCTTGATCTCCACGCGCGGCAGCCGCGCCGCGCGCGCAAACAGCGCTTCCGACGAAATCCCCAGTCCCGGCGCGATCACTCCGCCCAGGTATTCCCCTCTCGCCGAGATGGCGTCAAACGTAATCGCCGTTCCAAAATCCACTACGATGCACGGCCCGCCAAATTCATGGAACGCCGCCACACCGTTCACAATCCGGTCCGCCCCAACTTCCGACGGGTTGTCCACCAGCACCGCCATCCCGGTCTTCACGCCCATTTCCACGAACATTGCCTTCTTCCCAAAATAAATGCGCGACATTTCCGCAAACGTCCGGTTCACCGGTGGCACTACCGAACTGATCGCCACGCCGGTGATCGCGCCCCAATCCAGCCCCGCCAGCGTGAACAGATTTCTCGTCAGCACTCCATATTCGTCGATGGTCTGCTCGCGCGCCGTCGTCAACCGCCAATTCGCAATCAACTCTTCGCCGCGAAAAACGCCCAGCACCGAGTTGGTGTTCCCCACGTCGATGGTCAGCAGCATCTAGCGTGCCTCCGTGACGTCGCCTGAAATCACCGCCGTAACTCTTCCGTCTTCCCGCTCCACTTGCAGTAATCCCTCCGGTCCAAGCCCAGCGGTTGTCCCCGCATAGCTCTCGGTTCCGTTCGTCACGCGTACGCGCTTGCCCTTCGCGTAACTCGATACCGACTCAAATCGCGCAACCACGCTAGCCACGCCCTCTCGCAGGAAACGATTGTAATCGCTCTCGAATTCGCGCAGCAACCGCACCAGTAGCTCCATGCGTGATTGCGCTTTGCCGGTTTCTGCGCGCAGGGAAGTCGCCACGCTGGCGAGCTCGCCCGGAAATTTTTCCTGGTTCACGTTGATCCCGATTCCCACGATCACGAAGCGCACCTGATTCGGCTCCGCATGCATCTCTGTCAGAATGCCGCCCACTTTTTTCCCGCGAATGAGCAGGTCATTCGGCCACTTCAGGTCCACGGCCAACCCCGTTACTGCTTGCACCGCGGTATGTGCGGAAAGCCCCGCCAGCATGGTCAGCAAGGGAGCTTGTACGGGCGCCAGTTTGGGCCGCAGCAGCAAGGTAACGTAAATGCCCGCCGCGCGTTCAGAATGCCAGCTTCGTCCCGCCCGGCCGCGTCCCGCGGTCTGCTCTTCCGCCAGCACAACCGCGCCTTCCGCCTCATCCGCATGCCCCAATTCCAGCGCTACGCGATTCGTCGAATCCGTCTTGAAGAAATGAAAAATATGTTTCCCGAAAAGGCTGCCCTTCAGCCGCTGCTTCAACATGTCCGGAGTCAGAATATCGGGCACTTGCTCCAGGAAGTATCCGCTGGCGGTCTGGCCCTTCACTTTCACGCCCAACCCGCGCAGCCGTTCCACCCACCGCCACACGGTCGATCGGGAGACGCCGATCTCTTTCGCGATTCGCGCGCCGCTGATCACGATGGTGGCGTTTTCCGCCAGCAGCGTAAGCAAACCCGCCAGCCTCCGGTCGGTCGCGCCCGGTAAGGATTCCTGAGCCATTTGGATCTTGCTGCGCCCTTGTGCGCCGCCTAAGCTTACGTTTCCTCGAAGCCGTCCACAAGTTGACTGAGGTTCGCGGCAGGCGCCGAATGCGTGAGCATCCCGGAGGAAAGAAAGTCAGCACCGGCCTCCGCATAATGACGCGCGTTCTCCAGCGTGATGCCACCGGAAATCTCGATCACACACCCCGCGCGAATCCCTCGTGCAATCTTCACACACTCCGCGGCGCGTTCCGGCGTCATATTGTCCAGCAAGACCGCTTCCGCTCCGGCCCCGAGCGCTTCGAGCAATTCTTTCTGATCGCGAACCTCGATCTGCACTGGCAACGGTCCCGGCCCAACAACCTCCGGGTCTAATCCAGCCGCATCATAGGCGCTCGCAGCGCGCGGTGCCGGCACTTTGGGTGACGCATACGTGTGCGCTTTGTCCAGCGCCGCCTTGATTCCCCCAGCCACCGCAATGTGATTTTCTTTCAAGAGAATCGCGTCGTATAGTCCGATGCGATGGTTGGTGCCCCCGCCCGTCTTTACCGCATATTTTTCCAGCGCCCGCAAACCCGGCGTAGTTTTTCTCGTGTCGCGAATGCGTGTTTTCGTCCCTGCCAGCTGTTCTACGAAGCGCCGCGTCAGGGTGGCAATTCCGCAAAGATGCGCCAGAAAATTCAGCGCCGTCCTCTCGCCGGTCAGAATCGCCCGCGCATTTCCCTTGATTCGCACGATCTCCGCGCCCGGCTCCACAAATGACCCATCGTTATGCGGGCAGGTGATCTGAATCTCCGGATCCAGCGCGCGAAAGACCTTTTCAGCCATCGGCAACCCTGCGCAAACGAGCGTCTGCCGAGCGAGGATGTGAGCCCTCGCCGACGCTGGCGGTGGTACCACCGCCAGCGCCGTTGCGTCTCCCGGGCCTATATCTTCCTCCAGCGCTCGCTTCAAAAGGTCATCAACGTAGGGAGAATTCCAATCCATGGGTCCTCAGAAACCTTGAGTTTTATCCAAGCTGTGTCAAGCGATCCTGGAGCTTTTGCAGCTCGACGCGCTGCTCTGCAAGTGTTGCCTCCATCCCTTTAATGATTTCTTCCGGTGCCCTGCTCCGAAACGCTTCATTCCCGAGTTGTTGCTCTTTGGATGCGATGGCTCTTTGCAAACCCTCAATCTCTTTCTTGACCCTTGTCTTCTCCACCTTCACGTCCACCACGTCCGAGTATGCAATCCGCACATCGAATTCCGCCGTTGATCGCATTGATCCGCCGGCCTGCTCTAGCGGTTCGGATGATATTTTTAGCTCCGAAAGCAGTGCCAACCTCACAATCCCGTCCAGGTTTCGCTCAATTTTTCCCCGATGTAACTGATCCCAACTATATAGTTCCGCAGCGACTCGCTTTTTGGGGTCGAGTTTCATATCAGCCCTGATGTTGCGGAGGGACACGATGATTTCCTGTAGAGAATGGAATTGCTCCATCATTCCAACATCTTTTCCGGCCTCTCCCCAATGGGGGCGCGGCTTTGGAAATGTATCCAACGCGATCGACTTCGCGCCCTCTGGCTGGGGCAATTGATGCCAGAGCTCTTCTGTCAAGAACGGCATGAAGGGATGTAGCAACCGCAGCGCATCGTCAAACGCCGCAAACAAATTCCTCCAAGCCACAACTGCACGCTCGCGGTCCGCACTCTGCAACTCCGGTTTTACCCACTCGATGTACCAATCGCAAAAATCGCCCCAAAAGAACTGGTACACACTCTGCGCTGCCTCATGGAACCGGTAATTCTTCAAAGCCTCGTTCACACTCTCAATCGTGATAGCGAGCCGCGAATATAGCCATTGGTCCACCAGCGGAACGCTGGCCTGGTAGGCGTACGGCGCTTTTGCACGTATTTCCGTCGCCGCCAGCTCTTCCAACTGCGTCCCGCTCGCTTCAAATTTGTCCAGATTCACGAACAAAAACCGCGCCGCATTCCAAATCTTGTTCGCAAAGTTTCGCGAGCTTTGAATGCGGTCCTCGGTCCAGATCACGTCGCTTACCGACGCCGTAACCGCCAGCGTGAAGCGCATCGCATCCGTTCCGTACCTGCGGTTCACGTCGATCGGATCGATTCCCGTGCCTTTGGACTTCGACATCTTCTCCCCGTCGGGAGTGCGAACGATGGAATGCAGGTAAACAGTGCGGAAGGGAATTTTCCCGGTGAAGTGCAGACCCAGCATGATCATTCGCGCTACCCAGAAAAACAGAATCTCGTAGCCGGTGATCAGCAAACTCGTCGGGTAGTACGTCGTGAAATCCGCCGTCTCGGCTGGCCAGCCCAGTGTGGAAAAGGGCCACAAACCGGAGCTAAACCACGTGTCTAGCACGTCCGGATCCTGCTCCAGCTTTGCCGATCCGCACTTTGTGCACTTTGCAGGCGCTTCCCGGGCCACGATAATTTCCTTGCAGTTGCCGCAATGCCACGCCGGAATCCGGTGCCCCCACCAGAGTTGCCGCGACAACGTCCAGTCGCGGATGTTCCGCATCCAATTGAAGTATTCCTCGCGCCGGTTGTCCGGGATGATTTGGATCTCGCCCCGCTCCACCGCCGCAATCGCCGGCTCCGCCAGCGGCTTCATCCGGCAGAACCACTGCGTCGAAGCCCGCGGCTCCACAATCGTCTTGCTCCGCTCACACAAACCGATTGCGATGGTGTGCTCGGTGATTTTTTCGAGCAGGCCCAGCGCCTTCAAATCCTCAACAATCTTTTTTCGCGCCTCGAACCGATCCATCCCCGCGTAAGCTCCCGCCGCCGCGTTCATTTTGCCGTCGTCGGTCATTACATCAATTTCCGCCAGCTTGTGCCGACGCCCCACCTCGAAGTCGTTCGGATCGTGCGCTGGCGTGATTTTCACCGCGCCGGTGCCAAACTCGCGGTCCACCATCGGGTCCGCGATGATAGGAATCTCACGGTTCATCAGCGGCAACACCGCTTTCTTGCCCACGAGGTGTGCGTAACGCTCGTCTTCCGGATTCACCGCCACTGCCGTATCGCCCAGCATCGTTTCTGGCCGCGTCGTCGCCACTACAAGAAAATCTCTCGTCTCCACCACGGGATACTTGATGTACCACAGCTGTCCCTGCCGCTCCTCGTGCAGCACTTCCAAATCGCTCAGCACCGTCAGGCACACCGGACACCAGTTCAGCAGCCGGTTTTCCCGGTAAATTAGCCCTTCTTCATGGAGCCTGACGAACACCTCGGTAACCACGGCCGACAATTCCGGCGAAAGCGTGAATTTTTCGCGCGACCAATCGCAGCTCTCTCCAATCTGCTTCATCTGCCGGGTGATTATGCCCCCCGATTCTTCTTTCCATTTCCAGACTCGCTTCAAGAATTCTTCGCGCCCCAGGTCTCGGTAATTGATTCCTTGATCCGCCAGTTGCTTCACGACCACGCGCTGCGTCGAGATCGAAGCGTGGTCTGTTCCCGGAAGATACAACGTGTTGTATCCCCGCATGCGGTGCCAGCGCGTGAGGATATCGATCTCCGTGTGGTCCAGCATGTGCCCGATGTGTAGTGAACCAGTCACGTTCGGCGGCGGAATCACAATTGAAAATACCGGTCCCGGCGCATTCGGATCCGCCTTGAACAGCTCTTCCTTTACCCAGAAGTCTGCCCATCGCGGTTCGATCTGCTGCGGTTCGTACGCTTTTGCTATCTCGCGAGCCATCCGGTGCACTTCTCCCATGTGGGGGCAGGTTTTTGGCCCGCCCGTTCTCGAACACTTTCACTCGTGAAGAGTAATCTTTGACTATACGAGGGGAAAAGCAGCCGCGTCAATTAGGCCGGCCAGGCCGGCACTTCAAAGAAAAATTCAATTCTGATGATTACAACGCTGAATGGGTTTCTTACACTACAGGGCAGGGCACTACGACTTCTTCGATTTCATCTCTTCTCGCACCATCGCTTCGACGACGGGCTTCAGAATCTCGCGCGTAACGGCCTGCAGAACCTCCGGGCTCATCTTCGCCAGTACACGGGCGACCAGGTCGTCCATGCTGGGGGACGATGCCGCTGCAGCCGCCGGCGCTTCGACAAGTGCCTCAGGTGCATAAAAGCTTGTCCCATCAGCGTTTTGTTGCTCCATCGGATGGATAGCATCTTCGGTAACGTGCGCAGCTTCCTCGCGAATGGCCTCAACTGCCGCCGCTGGCAAAGCCGCTTCCTCGATCACCTTCTGAGTCTCTTCGCTCACAGCCTCCGCAGCTTTTTCCGCCGTGCCATTGCTTGAAACCGGAGGCGCTGCCGCCGGCACGGTAGCATCCCATGCCGATGCCAACCTATTGGCCTTCACGATTTCAGCGTCCCATGGATTTGACGGAACAGAAAACCAGGTTTCCTTGCCCGCTTGCGTTTGCGGTTCCGCTGGCGTCAGCGCAGGTGCGCTTGCCGCCGCTTCAGGAGCAGATTGCTCGTGCTCTTTCACGCGCGCCACTTCTTCCACCGCCGTGGCTGTCTCCGTTGAACTCTTCGTAATCGCAACCGGTGAGCTCGCTGCTGCCCACGCGTCGCTGGCAAATGGCGTAGTCGAGATCGTTCCGGTGAGCGGCGCTGTTTCCGGGATAGTCGCCGGGGCCGCCGTCTCCGTTACCAGGTTACTCGCTACAGGCGCCGTCTCAACGGCTTCGGGTTTCTCTTCGACAGGTTCCCACGACTCTACCGGTGTCTTCTTCGCTTGAATCTGCTCGAAGCTGCCCGATCTCCAATCCTTTGCGGCGCTTTTTGCTCCGGCATCGGCATAACTCTCCGCGTCCTCACGCCGCCATGCTGGAGCCGGCTTTTCTTCTTCTTCTTCCTCTTCCGTTTCGTCCGCATTCGGATCGCGCCAATCGCGTTCTGAAGCCAATTCCGAATTTACGGGGGGTAGAAAAGCGAGATCGTCTTCCTTCTCCTCCGCGGGCGTTTCCAGCAGGCTCCCGAAAGCCACCGTTTGCGAACCACTGTCAATCCGCACCGGCTCGGGACGCGCCGGCGCTTCGTCTACAAAACTTTCCTGATCTAAAGGCGCTATGGCTGGCGCATGGGACGGCATCGGCGGAGGAGGGGTGCCGATCCTTGACACACTCGTGCTGCTAGGCGTCAAGAGATCAGTGCCCTTCAGTACTTCTGCTTCTGGAGCTTTTGCAGCGCTGACATTCCCGTGGGCCACTCCCGCGCGCTGCAGCGCGGACTTCACCATCGAAATCAAGGGATCGGGCGGAACAAACGGCTTCTTCAGTACCCCATCGGCGCCAACTCGCTGCGCTTCCTGCTCATCCAACGGATCAAACGCGCCCACCAGCAGGATCACCGGGATATGCGCCAAAGTGGGATCCATCTTTACGTACTGGCAAACCTCATATCCGTTCCTCACCGGCATGAATACGTCGGCGAGCACCAGGTCAGGCTTCAAATCAGAAATTTTGCGCACGGCGGCTTCGCCGTTGCCGACAGCAACGACGTCGATGCCCTGATCTTTCAGGGCCAGCCCCACCATCTTCTGGATGTTGCTGTTATCATCCGCAACCAGAATCCTAGCCACCGAACGTCCTCCAACGATACTCTACCCGCCTGGGCCACACTTAGCACGCGGCCATACCAAATGGCCTATACCAATGTATTGGAGCATTCGCTTGACGGCGCGTCAATGTCAACGGGGCAAGTGTGTGTCGGAAGTGAATACTATCGTTTTGAGCCACCGCCTGCCTCCGTGGACGCCAAAAACATAAGGGGCGCGGCTCCCTTCGGCCGCGCCCCTTGGATTTCTCCTGCTCTTCGCCCTGCTGTCAATCTCACCAGGGAATCAGTTTTTTCAGGCCTTTCTTTTTCTTGCTGGTGGATTCTTTCGTATTGGTATCGGTTGTCCCGTTCTGCGCTCCAGCTTGTGCCGTTGAGCCGTCGGTTTTGGCGGCATCCGTAGACTGTCCTGCAGTTCCCGTTGCGCTCGCACCATTCGCGGAATTCTCCGTCGCCGGTGGAGCGTTAGGATCCGTTGGTACCGCAGGTTTTTCTTCCGTTCCATCCGTCGCTGGGGTTACATTCTCCGCTCCGGCTGTAGTTCCACCCGTTCCGCCCGGCGTTACCTCGGCGACGATTCCCGAACCAGGACCCACGATTCGCGTTTGGTTCCCGCCCTTCAACACGTCGATTCCTGCTTCGCTCTCGGCCTCCGGAGTCATCGTTGGTTTCCCGGTTATCGCCGCCGCACGCAGCTCCTGTTCGGGTCCGGTCTTAACCAGCCGCAGCGGTTTCTTGATGAGTGATTCATGCTGCCGCGGCGCATTCTGTTCCGCCGTCATCCAGGCTACCGCCTGTGGATCTGGTTGCGGCACTGGTGCCCCGAGAGCCTTCAACCTGCTTTTGGCATTGGGAACCAGCGGCGATAGCGGATAATTCCGGACGATCCGAGCATAATACGGAGCGGCCAGCTCCTTCTTCTCGGTCCCTTGCCAGATGTTTCCCAGCATCCACAGAGCCTGATCCGATTTGCTGTAAAGAGGGTAGCGGTTTACAATTGATCGCAGCCGCGATTCCGCGGCCTTCTTATCTTCCTTGACGTAGTAATAATAGCCAATGCGGAAGTCTCCCTCCGCCAGCAGTTCCTGCACTTCGCGCAAATGCTGTTCCGCTTTCGGCGCTAGCTTATCATTCGGATATTTTGACAGGAACGTTTGGAACTCGTCCTCAGCCGCCCGGACGTGTGTGCGGTCGCGGTCTGGTTTCTCCATTTGCTTGAAGTGCGTCATCGCCACCTGCAACTGCGCGTAGGCCGCTTCCTCCATCATGGGGAAGAAAATGCCGAAATCTTTATACGCTTGGATGGCTTGCGTCAGATTCGCCGTCCCACCCTCCCTATAAAACGAATCGGCGATTGCCAGCTTGGCCTTGGCCAGATACTCGCTGTCCGGATAGGTGTTGATCAGCGTTTGCAGGTTCAGCCGGCCAACCTCATGCCGTCCATGCTTGATGTCTTCCATGGCCTTGCCATAGAGAATCTTGTCCGGCTCCGCGGTATTGTCCGCGCTCGTCGATTTATTGACCTTTTTCTTTCGATGGAGGATTTGCGCATCGCTCTGCGTGGCGCTCAGCAAGAACAGTCCGGTCATCACCAATAAAGCAGACCGCTTCACGGTCAGTGGGAATGTCGGCCGTCTTACAGCCGCCAAGAATGAAGTACGAAGCAAACTTCACCTCTCTCTCGAATCTGGGGCTCCTCGCTACGGTCCGCCGAAGCCTGTCGGCCGTCTTACGGCCGCCAAGAACGACGCTGCTTCCTGGCTCCCTGTAGCTTGGAACGTCCGATTATACCCTGAACGAAAGGCCAGGCCGAACAACTACTTTGCCCCTCCGGCCAAGTCCTTCTCCTACCCCACACTGTGATGCCGCCTCGCCAGTCAAAGGGTTGCCTTGGGCCAGTTTCCGGCTCCCCTAAAACCCTACTCCTTCAGCTTCTTGCTGGCCGTCGCCTGCTTGGCCCGCTGCAGTTCGATGACGTCCGCTCCCGTGTCCGAGCCCCCCAGCAGCCATTTGCTGAAGAAATCCCCGCGCGCCACGATGACGTAGCTGTTGATCGGCATGTAGCTGTGCCGCATTCCCGGGAACACCATCATCTCAAAGCGCTTGTTGGCCTTGATCAGTGTGTCCGCCAACCTCATGGTGTTCACCATGCTCACGTTGTCGTCCATGTCCCCGGTGGTCAGCATCAAGTGCCCCCTCAGGTTTTTCGCCAGCTCCGAGTTCTTGTCAATCTCGTAGAAGAACTTCTCCGTGCCGTCTTTCTGTGTCTCTTCTCGCACCCCGTGGTACTTCTCGCTCCACGTATTGCCGTAGACGTTGTTGTCATGGTTTCCCGATTCCGACCAGCCCGCTTTGTAAAAATCCGGGTACTGCAGCATCGCCGCCGCCGTCATGAATCCCCCTCCGGAATGGCCCCACATTCCTATTCGGCTTATATCCATGTAAGGGTGATTGGCCGCGAGTCGCTCGGCCGCCGCCTTTTTGTCCGCCAGGCCGTAGTCCCGCAAATTCCCGTAACCATAGCTGTCGTACCACTTGTCCCGTTGCGGACTTCCTCCCCGGTTGCCCACCTCAATTACAATAAATCCCAGCTGTGCCAGCGGCACGTTCGGGCTTTTCGGTGAAAACGCCTTGGTCACCTGTTCCACCTGCGGCCCAGGATAGACATACTCAATCACCGGATACTTCCGGCCCGCATCGAAATCGAACGGCTTGTAAATCACTCCATAAAGATCCGTCACCCCATCATCGGCTTTTACTTTAAACGACTCTGGATACTTGAACCCCGCTGCCATCAACTGCGACACGTCCGTCGTCTCCAGTTCCGCAAGTTGCGTTCCTTGCCCATCTAGCAGGACGGACTTCGGCGCTGTGTCCACCTTCGAGTACGTATCCGCAAAAAACTTGCCCGAATCCGGCCAACTCACTGCATGCGTAGAGTTCCCCGGCGTCAGCAACTTCATTCCGCTGCCGTCCAACCCCACGCGGTACAAGTGGGTGTAGTAGGGATCCTCTCCCGCTTCGCGCCCGTTCGCCGTGAAGTACAGCGTCCGAGTCTTCTCATCCATTGCCGCGATTTGATCCGTCACATATTCGCCACTCGTGATTTGGTTCTTCAGCTTCCCCAGTACGTCATACAGATAGAAATGCCCCCACCCATCCCGCTCCGACCACCACAACAATTCCTTCCCGTTTTCCACCAGCCGCAGCGGCTTTTGCGACATCCACACGTTCGATCGTTCCTCGATCAGCTTTTGCACTTTCCCCGTTGAACTGTCGGCAACGTCTACTTCCACGCGCCGGTAATCCCGGCTCCGGCTCGTGAAATACAGCTTGTCCGAAGTCTCGGCCACCCACTTTGGACTGACGCGCGTCAGCGGCGTCGGATTCAGACGGTTCTCCTCCTGTTCATCGCGCAAATCTTCGCGGTCGCGCTCCGTTTGAGCAGCATCCGAAATGGTCAGCGTCTCATCGACAAGGCTCTTTGGCTGAACCGCCACGCGCTGTTTGCTCGCCACGTCAAAAATATCGATTTCGCTGACCGGCACATTCGCCTCACCTGGCAACGGGTAGCTGCGCGCCTCCAGAATCGGCCGCGGGTTCGTCAGCGAATGAATCACCCAGTAGTCGCCCACCTTGCGGTTGTCTTCGCGCTCCAGCGCAAACTTCTTCGAATCTTTCGACCAGTGAATCGTGACTGCCGGCGTCCGCGGTCCCGCCTTGTTCGTATCGCCCTTGTCTTCTTTCTTCAATTGTTCTGCCTGCTCCGGCAGCAGCACCCGCGCATAGCTGTATTTTTCCACCCCGTCTGTCGTTACTTGAGTTTCCACGAGGCTTGCGTCGCCCGCCTTCTTCAGCGCTTTCGCATAATTCTCCCCATCCATCAGGTAGAGGTTAAATCCGCGGGCGAACACCACAGACTTCCCATCCGGCGAAATCGCTGCCCACATCGGCTTTTTCTTCGGCGCCTCAAAATTATCCAGCCGCGTCACTTTGGCCGTCGCAATCTCATACTCAAAATAAATCGTTCGCGTATCTTCGGGTTTCTCCCCCGCCTGTCCCGCCGGCTGCGCTGCCTGGCCCTGTTGCTCCCCCTGTTTCGACTCTCCTTCTTTCCCTTGTTCCTCGATGTCTTCCTGGCTTTTTTCCTTCTTCGGTTCGTTTGGCACCACCGCGTTCTTTCGAATCTCCACCTCAAATCGCATCCGCGCATCTTTTTCCACCAGTTTCAGCCGCTTGATCGGCAGGTGCTGCGCGTCGTATGGAAAGTTCGTCAGCGTCGAGAGTGCCGCAGCCACCTTGGCGTTGTCCCACAGCGGAGTCTTCGACTTCTTCACTGAGTCTACCACGTAGTACCGCGTCCCCTCCGTCGTCTGGTAGCTGTACCAGAATCGGTCGGACTCGCTGAACCAGTGCGGCGTCACCGCCAGGTCAAACACCAGCTTGCTCACTTGATCCGGCAGGAATCGTTCCTCGAGCGCGTAGTTCGGCTCCACGCGCGTCGCTGTCGCCTCAGACGCGGTCTCCGCTTTTCCCGTCGTCCGCGCGCTCTCTGGCCCTGCCCACATCTGCGCGACGAGGAAACTTACCGCCGTCACAGCGGCGCACACTGAGAACCACACCGTTCGATTCTCTTTACCCGGCCATATCCGCTTCGAATCCGCTGCTCTCATCTTCATAATCCTTTCCACCCGTCTTCACTCGCCATTACCTACCACAGGCCGCACAGTATAGACCGACTCTCTGCAATTTTTAACGTTCGTTAACATTTGCTTGCCGCCTTTTCCCTACAATGCCATCATTCTTTCGGCAGTGAAGGAAATGCCGCTCGCTCTCTCATGGACAAACGTAAATTTCTCTTCGTTTCGCTCTCTGGTCTGATCGGTGACATCGCTTGGCAGGTCCTCAAGGAAGGCCACGACGTCCGCTACTACATCGAGGCCGAAAAAGAGCGCGACATCGCCGACGGCTTCGTTCCCAAATCCAAAGACTGGGGAAAAGACGCCAGCTGGTCCGATATCATCGTTTTTGACGACACCCTCGGCCAGGGTGTCAAGGCCCAGGCCCTCCGCGCCTCCGGCAAGCCTGTCATCGGCGGCACACCTTACGGGGACCGCCTCGAAGACGATCGTTCCTTCGGCCAGGAGGAGCTGAAATCCGCCGGCGTCACCATCATTCCCTACGAAGACTTCGACTCATTCGATCCCGCCATCGAGTTCGTCAAGAAAAACCCCGACCGCTACGTCATCAAGCCCAGCGGCGAAGCGCAGAACGTCAAGCGCCGCCTCTTCGTTGGCGAAGAAGAAGACGGCGAAGACGTCATTCGCATGCTGGAAGCCTACAAAAAAGCCTTCTCTGACGAAATCAAAGTGTTCCAACTCCAGCGCCGCATCAACGGCGTCGAAGTCGCCGTCGGCGCCTTTTTCAACGGCAAGAAATTCGTCACTCCCGTCAACATCAACTTCGAGCACAAAAAACTTTTCCCCGGCGAAGTCGGCCCGCCCACCGGCGAAATGGGCACCGCCATGTTTTGGAGTGAGCCCAACCTCCTGTTCCACCGCACCCTTCTCAAAATGGAGTCCAAGCTCGCCGAGGAAGGCTACGTCGGCTACATCGACCTCAACTGCATCGTCAACAACAACGGCATCTACCCGCTCGAGTTCACTTCGCGCTTTGGCTATCCCACCATCAGCATCCAGCAGGAAGGCATGCTCACGCCCATCAGCGATTTTTTCTGGGAACTTGCCACGGGTGCTGAGCCCAAGTGGCGCACCCGAAGCGGTTTTCAGATCGGCATTCGAATCGTCGTCCCGCCGTTTCCCTTTGACGACGACGCCACCTTCGAATCCTTCTCCAAGAACAACGCCATCGTTTTCAAGAAACCCAACATGGAAGGCATTCACATTGAGGACGTAAAAGAAGTCAACGGCCAGTGGCTGATCGCCGGCACTTCCGGCGTCGTGTTAGTCGTCGTCGGCCTCGGCCAAACCATGAAGCAAGCCCAAGCCCAGGTCTATTCCCGCACCAAAAATATCCTCATCCCCAACATGTATTACCGCACCGACATCGGCGACCGCTGGGCTGAAGATTCCGACAAACTTCACAATTGGGGCTATTTGCGATGAACGCCGTTCAGCGCGAAAAGTACCCCGTCTTCGTCCTCACCTTCACTCTCGCTTGCTTCGGCCGTATCACAATTTTCCGGAACGTTTCATCCTTGCCCGAATTCGTCGGGTAATATCCCAATTCATACGATGTTCTTAATTCCTCCGCAATCTGCCGGAAATACGTATGCGGGTCCGTAACCTCTGCGTCGATGTGCGCCCCGCCCGTCTCTTTCGCGATGCGGTCCATCACGCTTGTCCCATATTTATTCCGCGCCGTTAGTTTTCCATGTTCTTTTTCGGTGTAGCGAATCGCGTACACCACCACATTCTCCGCTTGCGCCTTCTCTATCGTGCTCATCATGTCATGCGAACTGGAATTATCTTCTCCATCGCTGAACAGCAGCAGCGCCCGCCTCCCATTTTCCCGCGCCAACTTTTCCGTCACCGAATAGTAGATGGAGTCGTAAAATGCCGTTCCCAAATCCCGGTTTTCCGTTGGCCCGAGTTCCGGAAACTCCACGCGCTTCTTCTTATCCTTGCCTTTGTCCTTCCCCTTATACTCCTTCATCCGCTCAATGATTTCCGCTCCCGACGGCGAAAAATCGCTGATCAGCCGGATATGGTTCCCAAACGTCACAAGAAATGCCCGATCCTTTGGCCCCAGCACCTCCTTCAGGAATACTTCCAGGTCCTGCTCGTGCTGCTTCGTAAAATGATCCTGGCTTCCACTCACATCCACGATCAACCCCAGCGTTAGAGGTACGTCTGTGCTCCTCGCAAAAAAAGAGATCTTTTGTGGCACCGCGTCCTCGAATATCTCAATGTCTTCCTTTGCGAGGCTCTCCACTAGCGCTCCGCGCGAATCCCGCATCGAGAACGCCACGTTCACCAAGTTCACCGCTACATGAATCGGCTCCTGACTGAACGCCAGGCCGCAACCCAGAATCACCAGCAGGGAAGTAAGCAGAGACACACGAGCGCCCCTCGACGGCCGCCACACCTTTTTCACGAAATTCCTCTCCGCAGACAGCGTCCTCTAATTCGCCTTCTTATCCTTATCGTCGCCTCGTGCTTCCACATACACCAATTGAAAGAGGCTGCCCGCCCCATTCTGCTGGATCGCCACCACGTGCTGCTTCTCCTTCGTCCCCGCTTTAAAAACCAGCCCGCCCCTCTCCGGCTTATCATCATCGCAAGTCAGCTTGTTCGAAGATTCATCCTTGTCCTTACCGCCTGCCGCCTTCGACGTATCCGAGCAATTCAAAACCGTCCCATATTTCGCCAGCGCCTTCTTGTAAAACTCCGCAATCTTCTCAGGCGCGTCGTTCGATTCCATCTTCATCACTGCCAGCTTGAATCCGAAGGCGCCGCCCCACAGCCCCATCAGAACGGAGGAAGAGTCCTCTTTCTCGTCTTTGTGCGCTCTCGACCCCGGATATGTGGGCAGCCCGACATCCTTCGCGGTCGCCTGCTTGCTAAAGGTCACCCCCGCCCCGTCCTTATCCTGTGCGCCTCGATTTCCGCCTCCTGCCTGAGCAGAACTCGCAGAAATCAAAGCCGCCGCGCCCAGCACCGCGCAAAATGCCCCCAATCGCCGCACTCCCACGAAACCACCGCTTCCAACGCGAGCCTCTTGCCAGTTTTGACGCTTCAAGTTTTGGTTGTTCACCAGTCCTCCTCGTGCCTGGAGATACGCGGTCCGGCCCCTCGATGTTCCCCCCATTGTCATTCCGCAACGATCCGGGAATATCCGCCCCATTCCTGTGGTACTACCAGAAGGGAGAGGTGTATCCTCCTGCTGTCAGTTGAATCCTATCTCTCATGAGAGGTTTTCGATGAAAAAATGGATCGCCCTCGGGCTTCTGGCGACAACCGCACTAGCGGCTGCCCCAGTTACCCCCCAAGGCGAAAAGTCCCAAGTCGCCAAGATGACGCTCAAGGTTGGCGACACCGCCCCTGATTTCACTCTTCTCAGCGACGGCTGGAAATCCGTGAAGCTCAGCGACTTCCGCGGCAAGAAGAACGTCTTTCTTGCCGTCTACGTCCTGGCCTTCACCGGTGGTTGAACGAAGCAACTTCAGGCGGTCCAGGCTGGAATCGCCTCCGGTAAAATCGACACCTCGGATACAGAAGTCTTCGGCGTCAGCGTGGATAGCCCCGCTGCCAACGCCGCCTTCGCCAAGCAAATCGGCGTCACCTTCCCACTCCTCAGCGACATGAACCGCAAAATGCTCAAGTCCTACGGCATCCTCAAGACCTACGACCCGGCGAAAAATAACGAAGGTTACGAGTGGGCTCTGCGCGCCAACATCATCATCGACAAGCAGGGCATCATCCAGTTTGTCGAAGAGGGCGACAGCGCCGTCGATCCCAACACCGCCCTGACCATGTGCACCACCCTGCACAAAAAGGAACCCGCCAAGTAATCCTCGCGTTTTAACCGCCACACCACGGCCCCGCCTGTGGTGTGCCCCGCCCCCTTTTGTGCCCGTCCTCGGCACATCCAGCGCCTCCCAAAAAAAGTCCTTGACAACTTATACTGTGTATCATACAGTGTGCGTCGTACACTATATGTCGCCCGGTACCGACAACCACGACCTCTTCGAAAACCTCCGCCTCGAACTTCGTCGCGGCTCTTTGATCCTCGCCGTCCTCGCCATGCTTCGCAAAGAGCAGTATGGCTACACCCTCCGCAAGTCCCTCGCCGACCAGGGCATGCCCATCGATGAAGGCACCCTGTACCCGCTTTTGCGCCGCCTCGAAACCCAGGGTCTTCTCCTTAGCGAATGGCGCGAAGAAGACAAGCGCAACAAACGCTTTTATCGCCTCTCCCCCGAAGGCAAGGCCATGCTGAAGCCGTTGCTCGCCGAATGGCAGAGCATCAATTCCTCTTTGAACGGAATTCTTTAGGAGCATTATGGAACTTCTCGATAGTTACTTACGAGCCGTCAAGCGCTACCTCCCCAGGGCGCAAAGCAGCGACATCATCAAAGAACTCTCCGACGACCTCCGCTCGCAACTCGAAGATAAGGAATCCTCCCTCGGCCGCCCCATGACCGACGAAGAAGTCATGGCCTTTCTAAAGCAACACGGCGACCCCATGACCGTGGCCCGCCGTTATCGCCAGGATTCTCCCAGCCTGACCATCAGCTGGGAACTCATCGGCCCCGAACTCTTCCCGATGTATCTGATCATCTTGAGCGTAAATCTAGTGATTACCTTGGCGTGCGTGGCGATTATTCTTCTCATCCTGCATGCGCCAATTCGGTTGGACGTATTCGTCTTCCCCGTATTGATTCAGATCATTGTCGTGACCCTTGTTTTTATTGGCCTCAACTTGGTTCGCCGCAAATATCCGCAACCCTGGTACTACCCGCCCGCGGAGCTATCGCCGATGATTCCAATCCCGCCGGCGTATTCCATTGCCGGTCTGATTTTGTGGGGTCCCGTTGTTCTTTGGTGGCTCGCGGTGCCACACTTCCCGTCGCTTATTTTGGGCTCGGCCGCTGCGCATCTGAAGCTTGCACCCTCATGGCACAGTTTCTACGTGCCCCTCCTTCTCGTCCTGCTGGCCTCCATCTCGCAACGAGTAATCAGCATCTTTCGCCCCGAGTGGACTTGGCTCGTTCCTTTCATGCGCACGATTATCAACGCTGCCGGCGCGCTCATTCTCTATTTCCTCGTATTTAAGAGCCACGCTCTAGTTGTTGTCGCCATGGCTTTCAAGGGCATTCCCCAATACGAACAGCTCGCCGACACCGTAAACAGCCAACTTCGCTGGGGCGCCTTCGGCCCCTGGATTTGGCTCTGGGCCGGAATCAGCGCGCCCGTCTACGCCTGGTATTGCCGGCCACACCTCCGGAAATTGCTGCGCGGCAAGCGCAACCCATCGTCGCAGCAAGTATCTTGAATTGGAGCCATTCAATATGAACTGCACATTTCTCGCAGAGCTTTCCGCAGCAAAAAAGAGATTCAGCAATCCCTCAGTGCTCCACCGTCCTGACTTTGCGCTGCTCCTCCCCCTGCTTCTCCTGTTTGTCTCCGGCGCTGCGGCGCAAGACCAAGGCGTAGCGAACAAAGACGGCGAGGCCCTCTATCTTCAGCGTTGCGCCAGTTGCCACGACACCGGTGTTTCTCGCGCACCCAGCCGCGTTGCTATGTCGCACATGTCCCCGGAAAATGTCCGCCTCACGCTGACCACCGGAGCCATGAGCAAGCAAGCCGCCGGATTGTCCCCCGCGCAATTGGATTCCTTAATCCATTTTCTTGCCGGCCAAACCACCCCTCAGTCGCAACCTGCTGCGCACAACGCTTGCCCAGCCGACGCCGCGCCCTTCGCAGACTCCCAACTTCGTTGGAGCGGCTGGGGTGCGGATCCCTCTCAACCGCGATTCCAGCCTGCTGAAATGGCACGGCTGCGCGCGGATCAGGTTCCGAAACTGAAACTCAAGTGGGCCTTCGGATTTCCCGGCGTCGCTACCGCCAACGCCCAGCCCGCTGTTCTAGGCGGACGCCTTTTTGTCGGAAGCGCCGCTCGCAGAGTGTATTCGCTCGGTGCCAACGATGGTTGTCTTCATTGGGAGTTCGAGGCGGACTTCCCCGTTCGCACCGCCATCACCGTTGCCCCGGTCGGCAAAGGTTGGTCAGTTTTCTTCGGCGATCAACACGCCAACGCCTACGCCGTGGATGCTCTCACCGGCAAACTCCTTTGGAAGACCCATGTGGAAGACCACCCAGCGGCGGTCATCACCGGTGCACCTACGCTAGCAGGCGGAAAGCTTTACGTGCCGGCGTCTTCTGCCGAAGAAGTATTCGGTGCCGATCCCAATTATGAGTGTTGCAAGTTTCGCGGCAGCATTTCGGCACTGGACGCCGCGACGGGCAAATTGCTTTGGAAGAGCTACACCATCCCGGAAGATCCCAAGCCGGTGCGCAAAAATAAGCAGGGCGTCCAGCTTTGGGGGCCTTCCGGTGCCGCCGTCTGGTCCTCTCCAACCGTAGATCTCAAGAATCACCGCGTCTATGCGACCACCGGCGACAGTTATTCGGATCTCCCGGCTCTCACTTCAGACGCTTTTCTCGCGTTCGATTCGGAGACCGGCAAGCTGCTCTGGTCGCGCCAAATGACCGCTGGCGATGCCTTCACCGTCGACTGCGATAGTCCGCCCACCATGCGAACCAATTGCGCCGAAGCCAACGGCCCCGATTTCGACTTTGGGTCGTCTCCCATCTTGGTGAATCTCGCGAACGGCCACCGCGCCTTGATCGCCGGCCAGAAGTCAGGAATGGTCCACGCCATCGATCCCGATCGCGCGGGCGAAATCCTTTGGCAAAGACGAGTCGGCCGCGGCGGACGCCTCGGCGGCGTGCAATGGGGCTCTGCCGTCGATGCGAAAAATGTATACGTCGCCGTTTCGGACGTCCAGATGCAGCCCGTGGCGGAAGGAACGGCGGGGTCCCAGAAGTCCGTCTTTGGCATGCCTTTCCAGTTGGACCCCAAAGCCGGCGGCGGCCTCTTTGCGCTCAAACTAGAAACCGGGGAAATCGTTTGGCACACGCCGCACCCCGGTTGCGGAGACAAGCCCGGCTGCAGCCCCGCGCAATCCGCGGCCGTAACGGCCATCCCAGGTGTGGTCTTTTCCGGAGGCCTTGATGGTCACTTGCGCGCCTATTCCTCCGAAGACGGCCGCGTCCTTCTAGACATCGATACTGAGCGCGACTTCCCCACCGCCAACGGAGTGCCAGCCACCGGTGGTTCCCTCGACGGCCCCGGCGCCGTGATCGTCGGCGGAATCCTCTACGTCAATTCGGGATACGCCTTCCTAGGTACCGCTCCCGGCAACGTCTTACTCGCATTTTCCGTGGACGGGAAGTGACTCGGTCCATTTGCCCGAGCTTTTAGATAAGCCTCACAACGGAGATCATCGATCATGAACAACAATTTTCTCGCTGAGTTATCTGGAGTAAGCAAGCGCTTCGAAAAGACCGTGGCACTCGACAAGCTCGACTTGCAAGTGCGCAGCGGCGAACTCTTCGCCGTCCTCGGTCCCAACGGCGCCGGTAAAACCACCGCCATCTCTCTGCTCCTCGGACTCCAGCAGCCCGACTCCGGCACCGCTCTTCTCTTCGGCCAGTCGCCGCACCTTGTCGAGACGCGCCGTCAAATCGGCGTCATGATGCAGGAAGTCTCCCTCGCGCCCGAACTTCGCGTTCGTGAACAAATCGACCTCGTCGCCAGTTACTACCCGTCACCACTCACGCCGGGCGCCGCGATGGATCTAACCAACACCACCTCCCTAGCCGATCGTCCCTACGGAAAACTTTCCGGCGGCCAAAAGCGCCAGTTGCAATTCGCCATGGCCATCGTCGGCCGCCCCAAATTGCTCTTCCTCGACGAACCCACCGTTGGCCTCGACGTGCAAGCCCGCGAACTCATGTGGGTCACGCTCCGCAAGCTCGTCAACAGCGGCGCCTCCATCGTTCTCACCACCCACTATCTCGAAGAGGCCGAAGCGCTCGCCGACCGCGTTGCTGTTCTCGCCAAGGGTCGTGTCGTCGCTTCCGGCACCGTCAACGATTTGCGCGCACTCGTCGTCCGCAAGCACATCAATTGCTCCACCACCCTCACCGTGGAAGAGATCACCGCCTGGCCTGGCGTCGAAAACGCCACCTCTGACAAACAGCGCCTGCTGATCACCGTCAGCAACGCCGAGTCCGTCTTGCGCCGCCTTTTGGCAGCCGATCACAATCTCCGCGAAGTCGAAGTCCGCAGCGCCGGCCTCGCCGAGGCTTTCGTAGAACTCACACAGGAGAACAAGTCATGAGCGCGATTTCTGTCCCAGTCTCGAGCGAATTGCCCGGCGGGGCAGTGATGCCCGCGAGCCGGCTGTTAAATGCCTATCTCACCGAAGCCAAATACGAAACGATCCGCATGCTTCGCACACCCGCTTTCGCAATCCCGTTCCTCGGCCTCCCGGCTTTGCTCTATCTGCTATTCGCCGTGGTGATTTTCGGAGCCGCCATCCGCAACGACCCGCAAGCCGGCCTCTTCATCTTCGCGGCCTTCGCCTTGTTCGGTGTGATGGGCCCTGGAATGTTCGGCTTCGGCATGCTGGTGGCCAGCGAACGCGAACACGGCCTGCTCACCCTCAAGCGCGCTCTGCCAATGCCCCCGCCGGCCTATCTCGTCGCGAAACTTCTCATGGCTGTGATGTTCGCCGTCATCGTCGTGACCACGATGTTCGCCGTACTGCCTCTCGGCCACATAAAACTAAGCGCTGGCCAACTCGTCGCCGCCGCGGCGGTCAGCATTCTCGGCGCCCTGCCGTTCTGCGCCATCGGCTTGTTCATCGGCGTGCTCACCACTAGCCGCAGCGCCCCGGCCTTCGTCAACATCATCTACCAGGTGATGATGCACGTCTCCGGCCTCTTCTATCCGCTCCCAAAGTTCCTCCGCGCGATTGCGCCGGTCTGGCCAACCTATCATTTGCAACAGCTCTTTTTCAGCGCCATCGGTCTGCCCAGCCAGGGCAGCGCGATCACTCATATCGCCGTCCTTGTAGCTCTGACCTTCGTTCTGACTGTGTTAGCGGTCCGCCGCCTGGCCCTTAAGGGTTAAGGACGCGCTACCACACTTTGCAAACCTTCTCCGCCGGTTTAACCATCGGCTTCTCCGCGCGGCATGAAAACGCCTTCGCGAACTCCGGCATATTCACCACCACACCGTTAATGCGGTATTCTGCCGGCGAATGCGGATCCGTCTGCACTCGCACGCGTATATCTTCCGGTCGCTCATTCGCGCAATCCCACTGCGCAAAGCCGATGAAAAATCTCTGCTCCGGCGTCAACCCGTCGATCGGCTGTAAATTCTTCCCCGCATTGGCCGCTCCCCACGCGATATAGGCCAAAATCTCCCCGCCCAGGTCGGCCACGTCTTCGCCTTTGGTCAACTCGCCGTTGATGTGCACGTCCTCCACCACCACGTAACTCGAATACTGGTCGCTCACGCATTTCGTCCGCTCATCGAAATTCTTGCGGTCCTCTTCCTTCCACCAGTTCTTCAAATTGCCCCGCGCGTCGAACTGGCTGCCCTCATCGTCAAACCCATGCGTCAACTCGTGTCCGATCGTTCCGCCCGTGTCTCCGTAATTCGGCGCGTCATCCACCTTCGCGTCGTACAGCGGCGGCTGCAGCACACCGGCGGGGAAGTTGATGTCGTTCATCTGCGGATTGTAGTAAGCGTCCACCGTCGCTGGCGAAATCAGCCATTCTCCTCGGTCCACCGGCTTCCCGATCTTCGCGATCTCCCGGCGGTGCTCGAACTCCGTAGCCCGCTGCACGTTCCCCAGAAATTCCGTGCGCACGATTTTCACCGGACCGTAATCCCGCCACTTGTCTGGATACCCGATCTTGTTGCGAATCCCCCGCAGCTTCACCAGTGCCTCCTGCTTCGTCTGCGCGCTCATCCAATCCAGCGCCTGGATCCGCTTCTCCATGGCGTCTTCGATCCGCCGCACCATGTCCAGCGTGCTTTGCTTCAATTCCGGCGAAAACACTTTCCGCACGTACGCCTGTCCCAGCGCTTCCCCCAGCATATAGTCGGTGTACTGCACGCAGCGCTTCCATTGCGGCTGCTGTTCTTTCGCCCCGCGCAAATATTTTCGGTAAAACTCAAAATTCTCCTGCACGAATTTCGCCGATAGATACGGCGACGAGCTGTCCGCCACATGAAACCGCAAATAAGTCTTCCAATTTGCCAGCGGCTCGCTCTTCAGTGATGCGTTCACCTGCTTGAAAAACGCTGGATCTCCCACGTTCAGAATTTCAATCTTCGGGTATTGCAAAACACTGTAGTACGTCTTCCAATCAAAGTTCGGAGCCAGCTCTTCCAGCCCGGGAATCTTCATTTTGTTCTTCAGCTTGTACGGGTCGCGCCGTTCCACCCGCGTCATCGAAGCCTTCGCCAGCGCCGTTTCCATGCGCATCAAAGTCTCCGCATTTTTCTTTGCCGTCTCCGCGCTGTCGCCCAGCAGTTCGAAGAGTTTCTGCACGTGCTGCACGTATTTCTCGCGTGTCTCCTTCGACTTCGCATCCTCTTTCGCGTAGTAGTCCCGGTCCGGCAGCCCCAGCCCTCCTTGATCCAGCGACGCAATCACGCTCTCCGAATCGTCCGGATCCTGGTCCGATCCGCCGCGGAACAATATCGACCGATACCCTCCAGTCGTCATCTGCAACTGCGCCACAAGTGTCGCCATCTCGTGCACCGACTTTAGCCGCGCAATCGCCTCCAATTCCGCCTTGATTGGCTCCATCCCGCTTTTCTCGATCCCCGCCTCATCTGTGCACGACGCGTAAAAGTCCCCTATCTTCTGTGCTACCGCATCCCGCTGATTCGAACCGCCCGCCGCCTGCTCCAGTATTCCCCGCAGAAAATTCAGATTGTCCTGGTAAAGTTTCCCGTAAACACTCCACCCCGTCTGATCCGCCGGGATCGGATTCTTCTGCCGCCACCCTCCGCAAGCATATTGATAAAAATTCACGCAGGGATCGATCGACTTGTCCATGGAATCCAGTTGCAAACTCGGCGTGTACGGCAGCGTCGGCTCATTCGTCGTCTGCCCGTTCGCCGTTCCCACAAAAGCACACGCCGCCAGCAATGCGAGCGCCACGAACGCCAGACACCGAGTACCGGCAGGAAACACGTTTAAATTAGAATTCCTTCTCATTTGCTTTCTCTCCGTCTCATCGTTTTAGCCCACTCGCTCGCGCAGCTATCCTAGTGGTGCCCCACCCTTTTTCCAACCGGAAGGAATTCCTGAGGCTCGGCTCACAGATAGCGTGGAATCAAGAATCAATCTATGTTGGGAACACCTTGGCAGGAAAGCGATCCAACAGACGGGCTCTCTTAGTTCGCCACAGTCAATTCAATCGTCGAAGACCCCGCCACCCGCGTCCCACTCATCGGCGACTGGTCAATCACCGCACCATGCGGCCATTGCGGCGCCGTCACATAATTCACCTTCCGCCGCATCTGCGCCACATCCAATCGGCGCTGCGCATCAATCTCGTTCAACCCCGTCAAGTGCGGCATCACGTATGCCGTCTCGCGCGGCCCCTGTGAAACCAGCACGTCCACTCGCGGTGTCGCCGCTCCCGCCCCCGGCTTCGGATTCTGTATCACCACCGCATCCACCGGCTGCTCCGCCATCGTAACAGCAGAAACTTCCCCCACCTGCAATCCCCCGCGCAACAATTCAATCCGCGAAACCCGCAGCGAATTCCCCTCCAGCAGGGGAATCTGCAATTGCCGCTGCCCCAGGCTCAGCACCACGTGCGCCTGTTGCGACACTTTCATCAGCAACCCCGAAGTCGGCGTCTGCCGCACCACCACATTGATCGGCTGGTCGCTGTAAATCCGGTCCGCCACGCGCAGTACCAGCCCGCGCGCCTGCAGCATCTGGCTCGCCTCCGAAACATTTTTCCCCACCAGATTCGGCATCGTCACTTCGCGCCCGTGAATCGCAATGCGCATCGCCGTAATCGCGCTCAAAAACGCCGCCGACGCCAATATAAACACCAGCAGCGTCATCCGGCTCAGCCATTCCAACCTCTCTCGCAGTGTCATACTCACCTGTAGGGCCCGCCTGGAGTTTACCCCGACTCTCAAAGAAAACTCAGAGTGCTTTGGCATCCTTTCACACAGAGCAACCGAAGGTGCTTCGGGCGCGTCTCATATAATAGAGTGAGTGGCTAGAGAGAGGTTCCCACATGCTCAGAACAGCATTGGTTGCCCTGCTTTTTGCTTCCCCCCGCTTTTGCCCAGGATTCAGCAGCAAACGCTCTGGCATCTGCCGGCTGCGGGCCGAATGAAGTTCGCTTCGATGTGAAAACGAACAAGAACCAACACCCAACCGCGCAACCTGACTCCGGCAAGGCACTCGTATATGTAATTGGCGATTCCTGGAACGACCATGTTGCCGTCCACATTGGTACGCCACCGACCAGATTCGCTGTTGATGGCACATGGGTAGGCCCGAATGGCTACAGGTCCTACTTTTTCTTTCCGATAGAGCCCGGCGATCATCGCTTGTGCACCAATGTACAATCGAGACTTAACGGACCGATCCAATCTTCCACGGCGGCGACCAGCTTCAGGGCGGAAGCCGGCAAAACGTACTACTTCCGGACCAGAACTTCGGACAGAGAAGTATCGAACGTAGCAGAGCTGAAGCTTGTGCCAGTTGATCCCGCTGAAGCGCACGTGTTGAGAGCGGCCGCGGCGTTCAGCACATTCCACTTAAAGAAATAAAACCCGTTTGTCCCTGTCCGTCCCCTCCGTCCGAAAGTTCTTTTTGGGGTCGGAGCTCTAGCTTGTCCTGAGCCTCGAAGGGCTCCAACATAACATCGCAACACCCTAAAACTCTTAAGACTTCCGCTGCAAAACCCAAAGGCTAAGGAAAAGCTTGTTCCGAAATCTCCCGGTCCAGCGCTATACTCGGTCCACTCGACATTCTCGTCGACATCGGTGCTCCTGCCGAGAAGGAGGTGATCCTGTGAGGTACGGTTTACGTTGAAGCAGTAGGGAGGCGCTTGTGAGGTTACCGAGCGCCTCTTCCTTTTTGTTCCGCTGGTCCGAATTATTCTGCGGCTTATTCACAGCCAGTCCTGATAAACGCACTGACCTGACAAATATTCTTTCCGCTACAACTGCCTTCGTTCCCCGCTTGTGCTCGTCAGTTCCCTGACCGGTCGTACCTCGATACTTCCCACTTGAGCGGGCGGCATTTGCGAGGCGACTTGAATAGCCTCGTTCAGGTCGGCGGCCTCAATCAAATAGAACCCCGCTATGCACTCCTTCGATTCGGTGAAAGGGCCATCCTTAATGAAAACCTTTCCCTCGCGGACCCGCACGGTAGCGGCTGTACGAACGGGTTGAAGGGCCTCCGAGGCAAGGCATCGGCCCGCCTTTCGGAGCGCTTGGTCGTAAGCCATGCAGTCATCATCAGTCATGGCCTCAATTTTCTTTTCTTCACCGTAGACAAGGCATAGGTACTTCACTCGGAATCTCCTCCACCTCGGATCAACTTCGATGTTCAATACTTCAATACCATAGACGCTCGGGAAATTGGAACGTGACAGCAG
>DATDGB010000096.1:0-45559 GCA_036522305.1 Candidatus Acidiferrum sp.
AAGACGCTCGCTTCGCGAGCTTGGAAATCCCTTCGGGATTCCCACTTTCCCACAGCCACAGCAACAACAAGCGCTCTTCGGTTACATTTCAAATGGCTCGACGGGGATCGCTAGGGTTACATTCTTAGATGGCTTGACGCGTGCCTGCGGCCTCCTTTTCAGCGAGGTGGTCCAGCTGCGGCCCTGTGCGTTACCGGATTCGAATCGCTATTCATTCCTCCGGTTGACGGTTTAGCTCTCTGCACCTAGCATGGAGGTTCGAGGGATTCCTCCATTCATGGCCACTATCGACGAAGAGCTGGGTACGCTCGAACGGGACATCCGTCAGCTCAAAATCGAATACGACCAGTATTTCGGCGGCGGCCGCAAGCGCCCGCCCACTGAAATCGAGTGGCGCATCGATCAGATGGTCAAGCGCTATGCTGAACGCGGCGGCGAATTGAAATTCGCGCAGCGCTTCCGCTTCAACAATCTTTCCCAAACCTACGCCAAGTACAAGGATATATTCCGGAAAAAGGTCGCCCTCAAGGAAGAAGGAAAAATTCAGCGGCACTATGGAGCTGCCGCGAAAGAGATTGAAACAGCTCGCGCGAAAAAAGAGGCCGAAGAGCACGCCGCCGCCGCTGTGGCGGGAGACGCCAAGTCGTTCCGCATGACCTGTTCCGAGCCGGAGCGCGAAACCGAAAAAGTCGACCAGTTGTACCAGGCGTTCCTGCAAGCCAAGCAGACCGCCGGGGAAGCGACAGGAAAACTTTCGCGCTCCAGCTTCAACGAATTTGTCTTGAAAAAAACAAAGGAGCTGCAGAAGCAGAAAAATTGCCGCGACGTCGAATACGTCGTGGAAGTCGTCGAAGGCCAGGTCAAGCTCAAAGCCCTCGTGAAATCGTAGTCTCCTCCCTGGGTTTCCCACAGCGTTGGTACTTCCCCTATTTGCGCTCGCCCCTTACACTGTTCTCCTTTTCTCTTTGTGGAGGATCACATGGCAGTGCAGCGCGCGCTTATCAGTGTGTTTGACAAGACCGGAATCGTTGAATTTGCCAAGCGGCTGGCGTCGCTGAAAATCGAGATCCTCTCGACCGGCGGAACCGCAAAGCTCCTTCGCGAATCGGGAATCGCCGTCCGCGACGTTTCCGATTTCACCGGCTGGCCCGAAATGCTTGGCGGACGCGTAAAGACGCTGCACCCGAGAGTCCACGGTGGCCTGCTCTTCCGCCGCGGCCACCCCGAAGACGAGAAGCAGGCCGCGGAACACCGCATCGCGCCCATCGATCTGGTGGTAGTGAACTTGTACCCGTTCGAGGCGACAGCGGCCAAAGCCGGCCTGACTGCCGAAGAACTCATCGAAAACATCGACATCGGCGGTCCAACGATGCTGCGCTCGGCAGCGAAAAATTTCGAAAGCGTGACCGTGGTGGTAGACCCGGCGGATTTCGCCCGCGTCGCCGCCGAACTCGAGAGCGCCGGCGAAACGAAACTCGCCACCCGGCTGGAACTGGCGCGCAAGGTCTTTGCCACAAACTCGCGATACGACGGCATGATCGCCACGGAATTGGAGCGCCTGTCTTCCTCCACAGGGCATGTCTCGCTCGAAGCGAAACCCGTGCTCCCGGAACGCCTGCATATCGCTCTCCAGCAACAGCAGGAATTGCGCTACGGCGAAAATCCCCACCAGGCCGCCGCGCTGTACGTTCCAGCCGGCCGCGCCCCGGAAGGTTTGGCAGCCGCCAAGCAACTCCAAGGCAAGGAGCTTTCTTACAACAATTTCGTCGATCTCGAAGCGGCACGCAGCTTGGCCGCCGAATTCAAGAATCCCGCAGCGGTGATCATCAAGCACAACAATCCCTGCGGAACGGCCGAGCAAGCGACGCTACTCGATTCCTATTTGAAAGCTCTGGCGTGCGACCCGGTCTCCGCTTTCGGCGGCGTCCTGGCATTCAACCGCGTGGTAGACGCACCGACTGCGGAAGAAGTCGCGAAACTATTCGTGGAATGCATCGCCGCCCCCGGCTTTGCAGACCGCGCCAAAGAAACCTTCGCCGCGAAGAAAAATCTGCGTCTGCTCGAATTGCCCCTCGGAGGCCTCGACCAAGAACGCGAACTGCAACTGAAGCGCATCCTCGGCGGTATGCTCGTCCAGCAACCCGACCTCCGCGAAATCAAGGGCGACGAACTGCGCACGGTAACGAAGCGCGCTCCCACCGCCGAGGAACTGCACACCATGCGCTTCGCCTGGAAAGTGGCCAAGCACGTGAAGTCGAATGCGATCGTCTTTGCCAAAGACGGCGCAACGCTGGGCGTCGGCGCAGGACAAATGAGCCGCGTCGATTCGGTCAAAATCGCCGTGATGAAAGCGCAATCGTCGCTCGCCGGCACTGTGGTTGCTTCCGACGCCTTCTTCCCCTTCCCCGATGGCGTCGAAGAAGCCGCCAAAGCCGGCGCCACCGCGTTCATCCAACCCGGCGGCTCGGTCCGCGATCCCGATGTCATCGCCGCCGCAGACCGCCTCGGCCTGGCCATGGTCTTCACCGGCATGCGGCATTTCCTGCATTGAGAAATAGA
Source organism: Candidatus Acidiferrum sp. (assembly GCA_036522305.1). Lineage (GTDB taxonomy): Bacteria > Acidobacteriota > Terriglobia > Acidiferrales > UBA7541 > Acidiferrum. The sequence continues at coordinate 2,560 of DATDGB010000096.1, forward strand.
GGTGGTCAGCGAATTGGACTCACTTGTCCGCGTGCTGGCCGTCTCCCAGTAGTCGCTGCGGAGTCATCATACTCAGTCAGAAACCGCATCGTTTGTACGCGAGACAAGATTCGCAATCGTATTTCCTCCCAAGCTCCTTTCAGCCGTTGCGTGCGCAGCAGTTTTAGAATCCCTGCGACATCCGACAGCACCGTTCCCGCCCCCACACGAGACGCCGCGGCTGCTCCGGCGGCGTTGCCAGCAAGGGCGGCCTCGAGTCTGGACCACCCGCGCAGGCGAGCCTGCAGAAATGCCGCAGTGAACGCGTCACCTGCGCCCGTTGAATCCACCACCCGGACAGCGAACGAAGGCACCTCGCGCAGAATTCCTCCATCTGAAATCAGGCAGCCGCGTTTTCCTAATTTCATCACGATTTCTTTCGCGCCTGCCCGTTCGAATTGCAGAAAAGACTTGCGCGCGTTGCTCTGACCCGTGAGGACGGCTGCTTCCTCGTTGCTTACAAAGAGAAGATCTACTTGAGGGATCAGCCGCAGGATTTTTTTGGGAATTCGCTTGCTTGGCTCCATCCCAACATCGAGAGAAACCCGTTTGCCGCGTGCATGAAACTGCCGCAGGATCTGCCTCGCCATTTTGTCAGGCCCCGGATTGAGAAAGCTGTAGCCCACAAGATGCGCGGCAGTGGATGAAAGAAGCGAACTGGCAGGAACTTGCGAAGGGTCCATGAATTGATTGGCGCCCCGGCTGCCGAAAAACGTGCGTTGACCGTCGCGCGTGACGTTGATGTAGAGAATACCCGTGAGCGATCCGGAGCTGCGCTGCACACCGCGAATGTCCACGCCAGTTTTTCGGAGTCTATCGAGCAGCAGGTCCCCAAATCGGTCCTGGCCCACGCACCCCAGCAAACGAACCTTGATTCCCCAGGGCGCGATGGCCAGGGCGCAGTTGGCCCCAACGCCGCCGCAGTGCAGTTCCAGTTGCGGGCAAAGACATTCGCCGCCGGGGGCCGGCCACTCGTCCACGCGGCCAATCATGTCCATATTGAGGTCGCCAAAGACGAGTAGGCTTGCGGCGGAATCTTTTTTGCGGCCCATGGCGCCGGCATCTTATCATTAGCGTGCCTGGAGGAACCGATTGGAGAAATTTCTCGCCGTTCGTGAAGACGTCGCCGCTGCGATTGCCGCAGGACAGCCGGTCGTAGCGCTGGAGTCCACCGTGATAGCCCACGGATTGCCGCGGCCTCTGAATCTGCAAACCGCTCGCGCGATGGAAGCTGCCGTGCGTGAGGCCGGAGCGACACCGGCCACGGTCGGTGTCTTGAACGGGCAACTCGTTGTGGGGCTCTCCCCGGAACAGATCGCATTTCTCTCGGAAGCGGAAAGAGTAGCAAAAGTAAGCCGCGCGGATTTGGCCCCCGTCCTTGCGTCGGGCAGGCCGGGTGCAACCACGGTTGCGGGAACGATGATCGCCGCCGAGATGGCAGGAATACACGTCTTCGCCACTGGTGGAATTGGCGGCGTGCATCGCGGTGGCGAGAATTCCATGGATATTTCCGCGGACCTGACGGAACTCGCTCGCACCCCCGTGGCCGTGATTTGTGCGGGCGCTAAGGCCATCCTTGATCTGCCGCGAACGCTGGAAGTTCTTGAGACTTTCGGCGTATCGGTCGTGGGTTACGCGACGAAAGAGTTTCCAGCGTTCTATTCGAGAGAAAGCGGCCTGCAGCTTGTTCATAGCGTGGAGACACCAGAGGAAGCCGCAAACGTAATGAGAGCTCAGTGGGGCTCAGGGAAGCGCGGCGCCAGCAAGGGAACGAAAACGGGCATCCTCTTTGCCAATCCCGCGCCCAGGGAAAGCGCCCTTCCGCACGGCGAAATCGAAGTATTCATCGCCGCGGCATTGCGAGCTGCCGAGACGGCCGGAGTGCGCGGAAAGGACGTCACCCCGTTCTTGCTGCAAGAACTGGCAAGATTGAGCGGCGGAAAAACGCTGCACGCGAACATCGCGCTTCTTGTCGCCAACGCAACTTTGGCGGGGCAAGTCGCCGTTTCTTACAGTACCCATGCTTAGAGAGGCAGGCGCCCATCGGATGTCTTTTTTTATCCCACCCTTTGCTGGCCATCCTGCATCCTATGAAAGGGGGCACCCAAGCTCTAGAAACGTTTTGCATTTGGCTTTTGACCGCGTTTCGGCCGCATGGGATAATTTACGTTTCTGGGGCGACGATGAACCTTCGACAGATTAGTCTTGCCTTAGCTTTCATGGGCGTTTCCGGGGCCGCTGCCGTGGCGCAGGCGCCTCAAGAGCAGCCTCTCGACCCGAAGACCGATCCTGCCATCAAAGATTCCCCACGCGCCGACGCCTATTACAACTTCACGATGGGCCACATCTACGAACAGCAGTACGAATCCACCAGCAGCCCTGAATACGCCACCAAAGCCATCGAGTCCTACAAGAAAGCGTACGCCATCGACCCGAAATCGCAGGTCATCGGCGAACGCCTCGCGGAAATGTACTGGAAGGCTCAGCGCATTCACGACGCCGTCACCGAAGCGCAGGAAATCCTGAAGCGCGACCCGGACAACGTCCAATCTCGGCGGCTGCTCGGGCGGATCTACTTGCGGAGCCTCGGCGATGTCAGCGCCGGCAACGGCCAGTCGGAAACAGTGAGCAAAGCCGTCGAGCAGTACCGCGAAATCAACCGCCTGGATCCCTCAGACACAGAATCGGCCCTTTGGCTCGCGCGTCTCTACCGCCTGAAAAATGAACACGACAAGGCCGAGCAGGTTTTGAAAGCCATCCTCAAAACCGATCCGGAAAACGAGCCCGCCGTCGAACAACTGACGCAACTGCTGATGGACGAGGGCAAGTCCACCGAAGCGGTCACGCTGCTCGAAGGCATCACTTCACACTCTTCCTCGGCAGTCCTGTTGGATCTCTTGGGCGATGCGCACACTCAGGCTCATGAGCTGGCGAAGGCGGAAGAGGCCTACGGCAAGGCCACGGAGCTCGATCCTTCCGAGCCGAGCCACCAGCGCGGCTTGGGGCAGACCCTCCTTGCTGAAGAAAAATACCCCGAGGCGTTGAAGGTCTATGAAAAACTTTCGGATTTGATGCCCGACGATTCCGACGTCTACTTGCGAATCGCCCAGATTTACCGCGAACTGCACCAGCTCGATAAGGCTGAGCAGAACTTGGTGAAAGCCCGCCAGTACGCTCCGGGTAGCCTCGAGGTCATGTACAACGAGGCCATGCTTTACCAGGCGCAAGGGCGTTACGAGGACGCCATCCGCGTTTTGTCGAACGCGCTGACGGACATCAAGGGGCAGTCTCCCGCAGTGTCCTCGCGGCGGCGGTCGCTGGCCATCCTCTACCAGCAACTCGGGCAGCTTTATCGCGATACGCAGAATTATCAGGCTGCAATTTACACCTTCGAAGAACTCGGGCATCTCGGCGAGGAAGAAGATCGCCGCGCGCGCATGATGATCATGGACACCTACCGCGCCGCCAAAGATTTGCCCAAAGCGCTCCAGACCGGCAAGGAAGCGCTGGCAAAATACCCGGCAGATCCAGCAATTCGAACGAGCCATGCCCTCTTGCTCGGCGAAAACGGCCAGACTGACGAAGCCGTCAAGATTCTGAAAGCCCAACTCCACGGCGATGCCGGAGATCGCGAGACCTATCTGAACATCGCCCAAGTCTACGAGCGCGGCCGGCATTACCAGCAAGCCGAAGAAGCGGCCCACGCCGCGGAAGTCCTACCCGGCCAGGCCCGCGAAAACGAAATGGTCTGGTTCCTGCTCGGCGCGATTTACGAGCGGCAAAAGTTTTTCGACAAAGCCGAGGAGCAATTCCAGAAAATCCTCTCGGTCAATCCGAAAAATGCTCCGGTTCTGAATTACTACGGCTACATGCTGGGCGACCTGGGCATTCGGTTGGATGAAGCCGAGACGCTGGTGCAGAAGGCGCTCAAGGAGGACCCTTTCAACGGCGCGTATCTGGACAGTCTCGGCTGGATTTATTTCAGGGAAAACAAGTTCAGCGCCTCGGAGATCACTCTGCGCAAGGCCGTCGAGCGCGAACGGCACGACGCCACCATTCATTCGCATCTCGGCGACCTCTACGCCAAGACGGGCCGGGGCGATTTAGCAGCCGCCGAATGGGAAAAGTCTCTGGCAGAATGGCGCCGATCTCTCCCTGCGGACCTGGAAACCGATAAAGTCGCGGAACTCGAAAAGAAGATCTCGCAATCGAAGCATCGTGTGGCGCAAAAATCCTCCGCCAGCGACGCCAAACCGTAATCCAGCGCATGCCTGAAGTCCGCATTCCCGCATTCGCAAAAATCAATCTCCGCTTGGATATCCTCGGGAAACGCTCCGATGGGTTCCACGAACTGCGCACCATATTTCAGACCATCTCCTTGCACGACGAACTGCGCTTGCGCACTTCGCGCCGGCCAGGAATTTCACTCAGCATCGCAGGAAACCAGCCACTCTCCGCGGAGCCACCGGAGAAAAACCTTGTCTATCGCGCCGTGGATGCTCTGCGCCGTGAGCTGAAAGTCCGCACTGGCGTGGAAATTGAGCTAAGAAAAACGATTCCTGCGGGTCGCGGCCTCGGCGGGGGTTCAAGCGATGCGGCGGCCGCGCTGCTGGGGTACCTGCAGCTCACAAAAAAGAAACTAGCATCCTCCCGATTGCTGGAAATTGCCGCTTCCCTCGGCGCAGACGTTCCATTTTTTCTCCGCGGCGGCCGCGCCCTGGGTGTAAACAAGGGCGACGAGATCTATCCGCTCCCAGACATTCCCAAGCTAACCATTCTGGTAGTCTCGCCCAAAGAAATCCACGTCCCCACGCCGGACGCCTATCGCTGGCTAAAGGCCAAGCCGTTCGAATTGACAAAATCCCTCGCAACCTCTAAACTCTTTGAGTTCTGTGCTCTATGCTGGAGCGCGCAGGGAAGCGGCCTTTTGAACGATTTTGAAGGTCCCGTTTTCCGGCGTCACCCTCGTCTTGCTAATATCAAGCGGGGTTTGCTCCAAAGAGGAGCTGCAGAAGCCTCGCTGGCGGGTAGCGGTTCGGCGGTGTTTGGAGTTTTCCCGAGCCCAGCGATGGCGCGCCGAGCCGCTGTTGGGTTTCCGCACGATCAGACCTTCGTTTGCGAGACCATCTCGCGCGACAGGTACGCTCGTCTGATGCGCACCGCAGAGTAGTCTGCTAGCGTGTCGTGGATTCTGCCTCAGCGTCTCTTCGTGTCAACTTTATTTGAATGATTTTCCCGGTTCCCTTGCATGCAAGTTGGTGTGGCTGCTGAGTGGTCACACGGAGCGCCAGCGTCGTGAACGACGACCGATTTAAAATTTTCTCTGGGACCGCGAATCCGGTTTTGGCGGAAAGCATCTGCAAGCATTTGGATGTGCCGCTCGGCAAGGCGCTCCTCGGACGCTTCAGCGACGGCGAAATCTATTTCCAGATTCTGGAAAATGTTCGCGGCGCGGACGTGTTTGTCGTTCAGCCATGCCACGCTCCGGTGGATTGCCATCTGCTGGAATTGCTGCTGATGATCGATGCTTTCAAGCGCGCGTCGGCCTGGCGCATTACCGCGGTGCTGCCGTACTACTGTTACGCGCGGCAGGACCGCAAGGACAAGCCACGAGTTCCGATCTCAGCGAAGCTCGTCGCGGACTTGCTGGAAACCGCGGGTGCAAGCCGGGCGCTCACGCTCGATTTGCACGCGCCTCAGATTCAAGGCTATTTCGACGTGCCTGTGGATCACTTGTATGGCTCGCCGGTGCTGGTGGAACACTTCCGGCAGCTGGACTTGCCTAACCTGACGGTAGTTTCGCCCGATGCTGGCGGCGTGGAGCGCGCGCGGTTTTTCGCCAAGAAACTCGATGCTCCCCTGGCCATCGTGGACAAGCGCCGCGTGGACGTGGACGTCAGCGAAGTGATGAACTTGATCGGAGACGTGCGCGGGCGCAGCACGCTGATTGTGGACGACATCATCGATACGGCGGGAACACTGGTGAAGACCGCGGAGGCGCTGCTTCGCGAAGGCGCGACGCAGGTTTTTGCAGCCTGCACGCACGCCGTGCTCTCCGGGCCGGCCATCGAACGCATCGAGAAGTCCAACATTACGGAAATTGTGGCGACAGACTCCGTGCCGCTCAGTGATGCGGCCAGGAAGATGGGAAAGATCAAAGTGCTCAGCGTCGCGGATTTGCTGGCGCGTGGAATTCGCTCGATTCACGAAGAGACTTCGATCAGCGAACTCTTTATTTGATTTGTAGGGCAGACATTCTTGTCTGTCCTCTGAGGTATTGCAGCAAAGGCAAGCGGACAGGCAAGAATGCCCGTCCCACCTGGAAATCAAGAAGGGAAGAAGGACATGGCAGATAAGATCGTAGTAGAAGGTTCGCTGCGCGCGACGCGCGGCAAGAATGAAGCGCGGCGCTTGCGCCAATCGGGCAAATTGCCGGCGGTTTTGTACGGCGGCAAGGGTGAAGCTATCACGCTGACGGTGAACACCAAGCAGATTGGCGCGATTCTTCGTTCCGAGAGCGGGCACAACACTCTCTTTCAAGTGGATCTCGGCGGAAAGCACGAGCCCGCGATCCTGAAGGACTGGCTGGTTGATCCCGTCACCGGCAACCTTCTACATGTGGATCTTTTGCGCGTGGCCATGGACGTTCGCATGAAGGTGAAAGTTCCCGTACACACCTTTGGCGAACCTTCCGGCGTGAAGGTCCAGGGCGGCGTATTCGAAGTCGTCACCCGCGAAGTGGAAATCGAATGCTTGCCGGCGGATATCCCCACGGAATTCCGCGCGGATGTCAGCGGCTTGGCGCTGAACGCGCAACTGCGCGCCAGCGATTTGCCGATAGACAAAACCAAAATGAAGCTGCTCACAGAACCGGAGCGCGTTCTTGCGCACGTCGTGGCTCTGAAGGTCGAAGAAGAAAAGCCCGCGGAAGTTGTGGCCACGGATGCGGCAGCGCCGGCCGAACCGGAAGTCATCAAGAAGGGCAAGAAGGAATTGGAAGGCGAAGAAGGCGCCGAGGCGGAAGCCAAGCCCAAGGCGGAGAAGACCGAAAAGGGCGAGAAAAAGAAGTAAGGCTCCTCGTTCGGATTATCGGCGGCTGGAAAAAGGTCTATGCGGCTCATTGTCGGACTTGGGAATCCCGATCCGGAGTATCAGTGGACGCCGCATAACCTGGGTTTCATGGCTGTGGATGAACTCGCGAATCGCAGCGGGATTCGCGTCGAACGGCCCGAGGGCAAGGCGCTGGTGGGCCGCGGAAAAATCGCCGGGCAAGAAGTGCTCCTGGCGAAACCGCAGACGTACATGAATCTCAGCGGCATCTCCGTAAGGGAGCTGCTGGGGAAGTACGAACTGGACGTCCGCGACTTGTTGGTGATGTGGGACGAAGCGCAACTGCCGATGGGCACGATTCGGATTCATCCCGACGGCAGCGCGGGGAGCCACAACGGCGCGAAGTCGGTGATTAGCTCGATCGGCACGCAGGAATTTGCAAGGCTGCGGTTGGGTTGCGGACCGGATCACCAGTTGAGCAGCCGAAGAGAATACGTGCTGCGGCCGATGAAGAAGTCGGAGCTGGAAGTTGCAGCGGAAATGATTGGCGAAGCCGGCGATGCCGTGGAGATGATCCTGAGTCAAGGGCTCGACGCAGCGATGACGAAATACAACCGGCGGAAACCAGCGGAGCCGGAAGAAGCGGAAGAAAAGTAGAAACAGTTTTCGGTCTTAAGTGACTGGAAAAGATTTGAAGCGACGCCGGCTTGTTCGGCGTCAAAAGAAAAAGAGGTCATCATGGAAGAGCGTTATTACGATTTGGTTTTTATCGTGCGGCCGGCGACTCCGGAAGACGAAATCAAAAAAGTGCTCACGGTCATCGAGCACACCGTCGCGGAAAAGGGCGGCAAGATCGAAAAGACCGAGCACTGGGGCACCCGCAAGCTGGCGTATCGCGTGGCCAAGCACCGCGAAGGCATTTATGTTCACCAGGAAATCCGCACCTCGCACGGCGAATTGATCGCCGAGCTGGAGCGCCGCCTGCGTGTGCAAGACAACGTGATCAAGTATCAGACTGTGCGACTCGACGAAGATTTGAAGCGCCAGAAAAAACTGTCGGGGAAGCGCGAGAAGCGCGCCGCGCGGCGTCCGCGCCGTACACCGGCCCCCGCTCCTGCCCCAGTGGCGGCAGCGCCGGAGCAAGCCGCCGCAACCAGCTAGTTCTGCGCGCGGATAGAATTTTTGAATTCAAGAAAAGGTGATTCCGGCTTGGCCGGGTTCACAAGCAAATTGATCCCGATTCGATCGGGGCGATCAGCGAAAGGGTGGAAGTTATGGCAGAGGAACAGAAACAAGCATCAGCGCCAAGCGGAGCACCGCGGCGTGAAGGCGGTGGGGGTCATGGCGGCCACGGGCCAGGCGGCGGGCACGGTGGCCCGCGTCGCGAAGGCGGCCCGGGTGGTGGTCAGGGCGGACCTGGCGGTCCCGGAGGACGGCCGCGCGGCAAGCGCCAGTATTTCCGCAAGAAGAAAGTTTGCAAGTTCTGCGTCGAGAAGATGGACTTTATCGACTACAAACGCGCGGACATCTTGTCGCAGTTCGTGCAAGAGCGCGGGAAGATTCTGCCTCGCCGGATGACGGGCGTTTGCGCACGGCACCAGCGCTGGCTGGGAGTGGCCATTAAGCGGGCGCGCAACATCGCCCTGTTGCCGTTTGCGGGCAGCGCAGCGGGCACGCAGGCGCCGCGCGTGGTCGTGCCGGGAGCCCCGGTTCATACCGTGCCCGCGCACGCAACACCAACGCCAGCACCAGTCCCCGCACCCGTAACACCCGCGCCAGCCGCGGTGGCACCAGCGCCAGCGGCCGAAGCGCCGAAGGCATAAGCCCTCGCGAGGGCAAGGAAACAGGAGCTTAGAGAGAAGCCATGCAAATCATTCTTCAGGAAGACGTAGAAAAGCTGGGCCACCGCGGTGACGTTGTCACCGTGAAGCCGGGCTACGCGCGCAATTTTCTTTTGCCGCAGAAGCTGGCCGTCGAGGCGACCGCAGGCAATTTGAAGGCGATCGAGCGCATTCGCACCTCGCTGGCCAAGAAAACCGCCACGGAGCTGGAAGCCGCGCAGAAGCAAGCCGAACTGCTGAACGGCGTTTCGTTGAAGTTCACGCGCAAGACCGGCGAAAACGACCAGATGTTCGGCTCGGTTACCACCGCGGATATCGCGGAAGGACTGGCGGCGCAGGGATTCAAGATCGACAAGCGCCAGGCGCAACTTGGCGAGCCGCTGAAGACCATCGGAGAATTTCCAGTGACCATCAAGGTGTTCCGCGACGTCACCGCCCAGATCAAGGTGGCGATCGAAAAAGAAGCGTAGTTCTAAGAATCCAAACCGCACAAATTGCCGCTGTTCCGAGAGGAACGGCGGCGATTGTGTTCTACGCCCAAGGAATGTCCGTTCGCAATGCCTTTACACCGTAGGCACAGTCCCGCCGTCGATGACATATTCCGTGCCGGTGATGGAGGCGGCGCGCGGCGAAACGAGGAAAGCGACCAGGTCCGCCACTTCTTTCGGTTGGGCTGGCCGCCCGATCGGGATGCCGCCGAGCGAGTTCATCAGAGCCTGTCGAGCGCCCTCGTGGTCCGTGGCCATTTTTTTCGCCAGTTCCTCGACTAGGCCGACGGCGGCTTCCGTTTCGACCCAGCCGGGGGAAACCCTGACCACACGGATGCCCTTCGGGCTCACCTCCTTGGACAGGCCTTTGCTATAGTTCGAGAGCGCGGCCTTTGCCGCAGCATAGGCGAGGGTGGCTTCGGGAAGAGGCAACTGCCGCTGGATTGAGGTGATATGGACGATCACGCCAGATCCCTGGTCCAGCATCGCTGGCAAAAGAGCGCGGTCCAGCCTGACAGCGGGGAACAGATTAAGGTCGAGCGCGCGATGCCACTGGCCATCGTCGAGCGCCGCGAAGCCGCCCGCTGGGGCCGACGAGCCACCGACGACATGAACGATGATATCGATGCCCCCCAGGCGGTCCCGCACCGCATTTGCGACGGTCGCACAGCCTTCGGCGGTAGTGATCTCAGCCGCCACAAACAGGTTGTCGGAAAGGTCGCCGGGCCGCATGCGGGCGGTGGTGAGGACCGTCGCACCCGCCTCGCGCAGCCGCGTGGCCACTGCTTTGCCGATCCCCTTGGAACCGCCCGTGACTAGCGCGCGGCGGCCATGGAGTTCGAGATTGTTGCTCATGCGCGGATCTCCAAAATTATCACCCCAGCGAAAGTCGGCACTTTAGGCCAAGATCCGGTCGCGTATGCCGCCGTAGCGAACGGCGCGGACGAACTCCTTGGCATACATGCTGTAAGGGAACCCCAGTTCGATCTGGCTAGCCTCGTCAAGTGTCCTTAATTGGTCCGCGGAGAGCGTCAGGTCGGAACTCGCGAGGTTGTCCTGCAACTGAGAAAGTTTTCGCGCGCCGATGATGGGGATAACCGGCACGGGGCGGTAGCGAAGCCAGGCCAAGGCGACCTGCGCCATACTGCGGCCGACCTGATCGGAGACGGTCTTGACGGCCGCAACGACGCGGTCGGTCCGCTGTTGCTCCGGCATAAACCCCTTCATCATGTCGCTGCTCAGGCGGGCCTGCTCGGACGACCCGTGGCCGTGATACTTCCCGGAGAGCACGCCACCAGCCAGGGGCGACCACGCGGTCAAGCCGAGGTTTAGCGCCTTGGCCATGGGGACCAGTTCCCTCTCGACGGATCGCTCGATCAGGCTGTATTCGATCTGCAAGCCGATGAAGGGCGACCATCCCCGCAGGTGGGCAAGGGTGTTCGCTTGTGCGATCCACCAGGCCGGGGCGTCAGAGATGCCAACGTAAAGCACCTTGCCTTGGCGAACCAAATCATCCAGTCCACGCATGACCTCTTCGACGGGCGTGATCTGGTCCCAGATGTGGACCCAGTAGAGGTCGACGTAGTCGGTCTTTAACCGTTTGAGGCTCGCTTCCACCGCTTGCATCATATTCTTGCGCTGGTTGCCGGCCGCGTTTGGATCTGTGCCCGGCGCAGCAAGGGAATATTTGCTAGCCATTACCACGCTCTGGCGGTGGTCCTTCATAAACTCGCCGAGGAACGATTCGCTCGTTCCGTTGGTGTAGAAGTTAGCCGTATCAATGAAATTGCCGCCGGCTTCGCGGAAAGCGTCGTAAACTTTTCTTGACTCGTCCTTGGCTGTGCCCCAACCCCATTCTTCGCCGAAGGTCATCGTGCCGAGCGCTGCTTCTGAAACTCGAAGTCCGCTGTTACCCAAAAGCCGGTATCGCATATCAATCTCCTTGTGCGCCGGTTAAACCGGCGAGGTGTAGTGAATGCAAAAGTCATACGAAAGTGGAACAGGCCGCAACTTCTCATCCTTTCCTGCTGCTTGACGTACCCGCTCCAGCGCACTCGGCGCGTCGTTCCGGCTCGGTGTCCGGGGCCCTGCGACGCATAGGCGTCCTCACCTAAGGCAAGAGCCGGATGCGGGAATCCCGCTTGTCCGGATCCGTGGAGGGGGTTATGAGCGATCATGATTCCTACTCCGACTATCGTTTAGCTCGAAGGTTTCTTTACGTATTGGCGGGCCGTCACCGAAATAAATATGGCCGAGCGCGCGGTTTCTAAAGTGAAAGAACCCTACATAGTTAAGACGATGCGGAATTCCGCTTTGCCGCTCATCATGCGGGCGTAGGCTTCGCCAGCTTTTTCCAGTGGAAATTTTTCGATCATGGGGCGCACGCCGGCCATTTCGGCGAAGCGCAGGGTGTCTTCGGAATCGGTAGGAATGCCGCCGGGCCAGCCCTGGACTCTCCTTCGCCCCACGATAAGTTGAAGTGGCGTAGCTTCAATCGGGCCCTGTCCCGCGCCCACAACCAGTAGCGTTCCGTTCAAGCCGAGACCGCCGACCAGGTCGGACATGGATTTTGAATCCGTGGCAGTGGCCAGGATTACGCGAGCGCCACCGAGTTTCTGGAGCTCTTCCGCGGCGTTTGTGGCTTTGCTGTCAATGTACACGTGCGCGCCGAGTTTCTTGGCGAGAGCGGCCTTCTGGGAACCACGGCCGACGGCCGCGACTCTATATCCAAATTTGTTGGCAAACTGAATTCCGAGATGCCCGAGGCCGCCGATGCCCTGGACAGCAACGAGGTCGGAAGGCAAGGCGCCGCTGTGGCGCAGAGCGTTGAAGGTGGTAACGCCCGCGCAAAGGAGCGGGCCGGCTTCGGTGGCGTCGAGGCTCTCCGGCATTGCGGCGAGCGCTTCCACGGGAGCGATCATGTATTCCTGATAGCCGCCATCGAAGCTGATTCCGCAAATTTTCAAGTTACGGCAATTGGCGAAATCTCCGCGGCGGCAGGGGAGGCAAGTGCCGTCCTGGCCGCCGTGCCAGCCGACGCCGACGCGCTGGCCTTTTTTCCAGCCTACGATGCCGGAGCCGACGTCGTCGATCACGCCAGCAACTTCATGCCCGGGCACGCGAGGATATTGAATGCCGGGCCAGTATCCTTCTTTTACGAGGACGTCGCTGTGACAGAGGCCGCAAGCCTGCACGCGAATGCGCACATGTCCGGCGCTGGGAATTGGAATTTCGCGCTCGACGATTTCAAAATCCGCTCCAGGTTTCGGCACCAGTGCCACTTTCATCTTTGCCATTGTGACTCTCCGTTTTTTATTCTGGATTCACGCCCAGAACTTGGATGCATCCCTCGGGACATCGGGCACATTTTTCAGCGCAGCAGAGCTGGTAATGCGGGCTAAAAACTTTGCGCGGAGAAAGTCAAAAAGTTTTGCAGAGATTTCCGAAGCGATGCACAGGCACTTGGATTGACGCACGCATAACTTGAACGCACAATGCGGCATCGCTTGAAAGATTTTGGTGCGGCACCCGGAAATAAAATCTCTGCGCTTGCCCTCCGACGCGGATCGTGGTACAAGCGAAGAAAAGGCGAATACGAAGCTGACCTCTCATGCCTGTTGATACGACACTCGAGAAGCCCTTACCGAATAATCTGGATGCGGAACGCTCGGTTCTTGGTGCAATTCTGCTGGATAACAACGCGCTGAATCCGGCGATCGAGCATCTGCGGGCGGAAGATTTTTTTCTTGACCAGCACCGGCGGGTGTTCACGCAGATGATCGCGCTGGGAGAGAGCCAGCAGGCCATCGACCTGGTGACCTTGACCGAGGAGCTGAACCGCAAGGGCGAACTGGAAGCGTCCGGGGGCGCGCCGTACCTGGCATCGCTGGCGGACGGCATGCCGAAGGTCTCCAACATCGAGCACTACGCGCGGATCGTGAAGGAAAAGGCGATCCTGCGCAACCTGATTCACACCACGCACAATATTCAGCAACGCGCATTCGAGGGAGAGGACGGCGCCGACGCCATTCTGGATGGCGCAGAGTCCGATATTTTTGCGCTGGCGGAAGACCGCGTGCGGGCTGGGTTGCTGCCGATCAAGGACATCGTCCGCGACAATTTCGAGCGCCTGGAAAGAATTTTTAAGGAAGGGAAGAGCATCACCGGAATTCCGACGGGTTATGTGGAGCTCGATAAATTGACGTCCGGCTTGCAACCTTCCGAGCTATTGATTCTGGCGGCGCGGCCTTCGCAGGGGAAAACGGCGCTGGCGCTGAACCTGATGGAGAATATTGCGATACGCGGCGGGCACCCGGTGGCGATGTTCAGCCTGGAAATGTCCAAGGAATCGCTGCTACAGCGCTTGGTGGCGTCGGTGGCGCAGATCGACGCGCATAAATTCCGCACCGGGCATTTGAGCAAGGAAGACTGGCGGCGGATGACGGAATCGCTGGGAGTCATCTCGTCCGCGCCACTGTGGATTGATGACGCGGGGTCGATCAGCGTGCTGGAAATCGGAGCCAAGGCGCGGCGGCTGAAGCGGGACAAGGGATTGTCCATGCTGGTAGTGGATTATCTCCAGCTCATTACCGCGCGGGGACGCTTTGGAAACCGTCAGGAAGAAGTCTCCAGCATCTCGCGAGGATTGAAGGGCCTGGCGAAGGAACTGCAGATTCCCGTGCTGGTGCTCAGCCAGTTGACGCGTGCGCCGGAGCGCGACGAGCGCGGGCCGCAACTTTCGGATTTGCGCGAGTCGGGCGCCATCGAACAGGATGCCGACGTGGTGATGTTCATTTACCGGCCCCATTTCTTCAAAGCGGGGGCGACGCCTGAAGAAAGAGAAGAAACGGAGCTGCGGATCGCCAAGCAGAGGAATGGACCGACGGACCTGGTGAAATTCGTGTTCCGGAGCCGGTTCACACGGTTTGAGGAGGCGGCGCCGGACGCGTTCTCGCAATTTGCCCCTGACGACATGTAATTACTGCCTGCTCTGCCTTCGGCAGTCGGGCTGCGGCAGGCTAGCCACGGCGCGGCAGTCCACCCACAGTTTCGCAAGGGACCTGAAAGCCTCACCCCTGAAGGGGTGAGCTACAGTTGTGCGCCGCAAGTAGGGGTACCCCCGGCAATTTGTATGAATGTCAAAACAAGGGGCTTACAAATTTGCATTTCGTAAGTGATTGATTTTAGAGGACGCGATCGTGATTGTTTTGCTCCAGGACAGGGCTGAAATGGTGGCCTAAAACGGAAAAGCGGGAGCAGGGCTCCCGCACTCCAAACGTAGTTTTCTACAAAACTGAGTATAGCAGATCTTAAGGGAAAGTCAATAGGAAAAAGAGTTCCCGTGGAAGACGTCTGGGCCCACCTTGGGAGATGCGGATGCGAAGGCCACCCGTTTGCTAAGCAAGAGGGTGTTGTCATTCAGGCGGCAGCCAAAGTGGCTGGCGGCGGGCGGAGGCCGGGTGAATGGCGTAAACTAAATTTTTCGGAAGGCACATGGCAGGCACACAGAAAAGTCCTCGTAAGGAAGTGCGACGTCCGGTATGGGCGGAAGTTTCGCTGGGCGCGCTGGCGTTTAATCTGGAAGCGATTCGCAAGCACGTGAATCCGCCGGAAGAGAAGCGCAAGACGCCGCGCAAGGTTCTATCGATCGTGAAGGGCAATGGTTATGGGCACGGCGGGCCGGAAGTGGCGAAGGCGCTGGAAAAGGCCGGGTCGGACTGGTTCGGCGTGACCTGTACGGACGAAGGGATTGCGGTGCGCAGGAACGGGGTGCGCAAGCCGATCCTCGTGCTTACGAGCTTTGTTCCGGGGGAAGAATCACGTTTGGTGAAGCACGACCTGACGGCGGCGATCCATCGCTGCGAGCAGCTGGCACTGCTGGATCGCGCGGCAACGCGCCGTAGTGGCAAGAAGCGCGTACCGTTTCATTTGAAAATTGATACGGGAATGAACCGGCTGGGGATTGCATCCGGTGACGTGGAGTGTTTTGCGCGTCAACTTGGGAAGTGCAAGAACATTGAGCTGACGGGCATTTTTTCGCACTTTGCTTCTTCGGGAGTTTTCACGGATACAGCGGTGGGGCAGCAGACGCGCGAGCAAGAAGAGCGTTTTTATGCCGCACTGGAAAAGCTGCGCGCGCTAGGAATTGATCCGGGAATCGTGCACCTGGCGAATAGCGCAGCAATTGTCTCCAGGCCGGAGACTTGGGCGGATATGGTGCGGCCTGGGGCGATTCTGTATGGTTACCACCCGGGCTACGACCCGGTCGAAAAGCGCGAGGAAGCGGAAGCGCGGCTGCCGCTGAAGCCCGTGATGAGCTTGCGTTCGAGGATTATCAGCTTGCGCAACGTGCCGCAGGGCGCGGGAGTGGGATACGACGCAGCGTTTGTGGCGCAGCGGCCTTCGCGGATTGGCGCGCTGGCGGCTGGTTATGGAGACGGAATTCACCGGTCGCTGGGAAATCGCGGCAATGTATTAGTGCGCGGGAAGCTTGCGCCGATCGTGGGAATCATCTCGATGGACGTGACCATGATTGACGTTACGGACATCGAAAATGTGGAGATCGGCGATGCCGCCACGATCCACGGCACGGATGGCAAGCAAGTGTTGCCGGCGAATCGCGTGGCGCGCAGCATTGGGACGGTCACCTCGGATCTGCTTTGTGCCGTAAGCCAGCGCGTGCCGCGCCTGTATGTCCGATAATTGGAAAATTCTATCCGCTGCATTCGGCATTTCCTCTTTCGCCCATTTGACATCTTCTTGACGCGAATCTATTGAGAGAGTATATAGACGACGGCAGCGCCAGGTGGCATTGCACATCCCGCATCGGCTTTTTTCCCTCCGCTCCTGCGGGCTGGCTGTACTGATTTTGCAGTGAAAGCTCGATACTGTGAGGTCGTATGAGCCGGATCATCCCAGAAGGGCAACGACGTTTGCCTTCCCCGGAATCCCGAGTTTCAGCGCAGCGTGAAGATGAGAGTATTTTTACGCGTGGCAGTTGGACTTCGCGTGGGGAATGGGATTTCTGGATGGTGCGCGTATTTCTAGTGGCGTGCACGGGGGCGGTGAGTTATACGTCGGAACCATTCGGGTTGCGGGGAGTTGCGGCGGCGGGCATGGGATTTCTGGTTGCGCTGGTGGTGCTGCTGGCGGAGTTGCGGCTGCGGCGGGTGGCGTTGAGCGGATTGCTGGGCGGGGTGTTTGGCGCGGTCCTCGGTGTGTTTGCTGCCTTCCTTGTGACTCTTGTGATTTCCCGCACGAACGAACCCGAACCCACCAAGTCGTTCCTGGAATTTGCCGCGCTGTTTGCGTTCGGTTATCTCGGGCTGGTGCTTGGGTCGCGCCGTGGCGGGGAAATGCGTGTCGATGCTTTAGACGGTTTGTTTGGCAAGAAGGCGGCGCCAGCGGAATCGATGAAGCTGCTGGATACCAGCGTACTGATTGACGGCCGGATCGCGGATATTTGCGATGCGCAGTTCATGGAAGGGGTGCTTGGCGTGCCGCAATTCGTGCTGCACGAACTGCAGATGGTGGCGGATTCCTCTGACCCGTTGAAGCGGCAGCGGGGGCGGCGCGGGCTGGAAGTGCTGCAGCGAATTCAAAAAATGCCGCAGGTGGAAGTGAGGATACTGGATGCGGATTTCCCGCAGGCGGGGGACGTGGATCACAAACTGGTGGAGCTAGCGCGGCAGACCGGGGCAAAAATTGTGACCAACGATTTTAATTTGAACAAGGTGGCGACGGTGCAGGGTTTTTCGGTGCTGAACGTCAATCAACTGGCGCATGCGCTGAAACCTGCAGTGCTTCCCGGCGAGCCGATGCGCGTTTTGATTTTGCGTGAAGGCAAAGAGCCGAATCAGGGCGTGGCTTATCTGGATGACGGCACGATGGTGGTGGTGGATGGCGCGCGTCGGCTGATTAACAAGAGTGTGGACATTATTGTGACGTCGGTGCATCAGACTACGGCGGGGAAGATGATTTTCGGGCGGCTGGAAGAACGAGCGGAGCAAGCGGCTCCTCCCTTGCGGCAAGCTGCTGCTGCAGGCCGGGGAGACGGCAGCGGCGGCGTGCGTTCTGATGCCACGGGGCGGCCGGAAACATCCGCGCGTCTTCCGGAACAGGGCACGCTGGACCGTCAGGCTCGTCCCATTTTTCCTGAATCCGATGTCAGGTAGCCAATAGAGCCGCTACCAATTTCACCCCTTAGCCCTGCTTGAGGTACACTCTGAAGTTTGCGAAGGCCTGCCTTGACGCGTCCGGGCGGAATCGCTCCAAATATGAGCCGAATTGCTGCCATTGTTCCCGCGGCTGGCATGGGAACGCGCATGGGCGCGGAAACGCCCAAGCAGTTTCTGGAGCTGGATGGAACGCCAATCGTGATTTTGAGCTTGCGGCGCATTGCAGCTTGCGCGCAGGTGACGGACATCATTGTGGCGACGCGTGCGGATGAGGTGGGGCGGCTCGAGGAACGGATTGGGAAAGAAAAATTTGCGCAGACGGTGCGTGTCGTGAAGGGCGGGGACTCGCGGCAGGATTCGGTGGCGGCGGCGCTGCGCGAAGTGGCGAACGACACGGAGATTGTGCTGGTGCATGACGCGGTGCGGCCCTTTGTGACGCCGGAACAGATTGCGCGGGTGATTGAAGAAGCGCGGCGGTGCGAGGCGGCGATTCTGGGAATACCGGCGATGGATACGGTCAAGGAAGTGAAGCGCGCGAGTTTGCCGGAGGACGTGGCGTTGATTACGGGGACGGTGCCGCGGGAACGCGTGGTGCTGGCGCAGACGCCGCAGGGGTTTTCGACGAAGCTTTTGAAAGAGGCGTTTGCGCGCGCGCAGGCGGATGGCGTGAATGCTTCGGACGAGGCGGGGCTGGTCGAGCGCATGGGGCACGATGTGCATGTGGTGCTGGGCTCGGAACGGAATATGAAGATCACCAAGCCGGCGGATATGGAATTGGCGCGGTTTTATGTGGAACGCGAGCGGCAAAAGAAATGAGCACGCGCTGCGGAATCGGATACGACCTGCACCGGCTGGAAGGCGGCCGGAAACTGATTGTTGGCGGGATTGAGGTGCCTTTCGGCAAAGGGCCGGTGGGGCATTCGGATGGCGACGTGCTGGCGCATGCGCTTTGCGATGCGTTGCTGGGGGCGGCGGGGCTTGGGGATATCGGGACGCATTTTCCGGACACGGATCCGAAGTGGAAGGGCGCGAACAGCATGGTTTTCCTGGAGCATGCGAAGAAACTTTTGGATGAGAAGCTATTTGTGATCGAACATGTCGATGCGGTGGTGATTATGGAAAGGCCGAAGCTTGGGCCGCATTTTCCGATGATGCGAGAGACGCTGGCGAAAGCGCTGGGCGTCGTAGTGGAGAAGATTCATCTCAAGGCTAAGACAAACGAAGGCGTGGACGCGATAGGGCGCGGGGAAGCGATTGCGGCGCACGTGGTGGCCACGTTGACTTCTCACTGGTAGGGACGCGGCATTCGAAGCTAGAAGAATCAACGGTGCGCCTCGACAAAGCGAACCGAAGAACGGGTCTAAAGACCCGCCACCACAACGCGGACCGCGGTCCGCTACAAACCTTTTGATGCTTCCTGATGATCATTCTGACGCGTCGGTTGCTGCGGCGAATCCTTATACGGCGGGCGATGTACTCGCTATTCTGCGCGAGCGTGGGTGGCTGGTTGCAGAACCTTCAGTTGAGCAAAAGGCTTGGTGCGAACGGGCGGCTTTGATGCTTGGGGGGCATGCCGCTGACCGCGCTGCGCTGGCGGAATTGCTCGGACTGGTGTTTCAGTACGACGCGCGCAAAATTATTTCCAAGGTGGAGAGCCATGTGGTGCTTTCGCGGTATGCGGCACGGGGTGTGCTGCGGCAGGTGGCGCTGTTACTTCTCGATGGGGCGGCGCTGACATCGGACAGATTTAAGGAGATTGTTACGGCGTTGAAAGAGGGGATGGAGTTGCGCGGGCGGGAGTTGTTTCATCCGATTCGGCTGGCGCTGGCGGGGAGAGCGGGAGAAGGGGAACTGGACCGGGTGATTTTGCTGTTGGATGAGGCGGCGGGGGTTTCGTTCACGGTGTCGGTGAAATCCGCGCGAGAGAGGATTCTCGAGTTTTGCTCGGAGCTGGACTAGCTATTGCGGCTTGCTGCAGGGCATGCCTTGGCTCACGGAGGACAGGCAGGAATGCCTGTCCCACTCTCTGCTGCTTTCAACTGTGGACTAGCGACTGTAAACTCTCTACTTCATGGATAAACTGACTGGCATACATGCAGTGAAGGAGGCGCTGGAGGCGCGGCGGCCGATCGATCGCATTGCGATTGCGAAGGGGCGTCAGGACACGCGGGTCGAGGAGATTGTGCAACTGGCGCGCCAGCAGGGCGTTCCGGTGCGGTTCGAGGATCGTGGGCAGCTTGACCGGCTGGCCAATTCGAAGGATCACCAGGGAGTGGTGGCGCTGGCGGCGGCGCGAGCCGCGGCGAGTCTAGAAGACATTCTGGCGAATGCCAATGCAGGCGCTGGGCAAAAGGGACTGATCGTATTACTCGATGGCGTGGAAGACCCGCACAATTTAGGAGCGATCATTCGAACGGCGTTGGCGGCGGGCGCGCATGGCGTGGTGATTCCCGAACGACGCGCGGCGGGGCTGACCGATACGGTCGCGCGAGCGTCTGCAGGAGCGCTGGCACACTTGCCGGTGGCCAAGGTGACCAATCTGGTGCGGACGATGGAGGAGTTGAAGGAAGCGGGCTATTGGCTTGTGGGACTGGATGAGCAGGGAGAAGAGAATTACACCGAAGTGGACTACAACTCGCCAGTGGGAATCGTGCTCGGCAGCGAAGGGCAGGGGCTGCACGAGTTGACGCGGAAGCGATGTGATTTCGTGGTGTCGCTACCGACGACGGGGCCGGTGAAGTCGCTCAATGTTTCGGTGGCCGCTGGAGTTGTACTTTTCGAAGCTCTCCGTCAGCGGAACACACGCGCGCGAGCGAAGTAAGTTCTCCGCAATGCCGGCAAAAATCTCCAGTGGCTCTTTCTTATTTATCGTATTGAATCAGGGAGAAGACATCGAGGCCGGCGAGTTTTTTGCGGCCGCTGAGGAAGGTGAGTTCGACGGCGAAGGCGCCGCCTTCGACGATGCCGCCGAGTTGCTGGATGAGCTTGGCGGTGGCCGCGGCAGTACCGCCGGTGGCGAGCAGGTCGTCGCAGATGATGACGCGCTGGCCGGGTTTGATGGCGTCTTCGTGGATTTCGAGGGAGTCCGTGCCGTATTCCAAGGAATAGGAGATGCTAGCGGTTTTGGCGGGGAGCTTCTTTGGTTTTCGGACGGGAACGAAACCGGCGTTGAGCCGATAGGCCAGGGCGGGCGCGAAAATGAAGCCGCGCGCTTCGATGCCCGCGACTACGTCGATCGTGCGACCGACGTAGTGCTCGCAGAGCCGGTCAATCAGCATGTGAAAGCCGAGTTTGTCCTTCAGCAGAGTGGTGAGGTCGTAGAAAAGAATTCCCGGCTTCGGGTAGTCCGGCACTTCGCGGATCAGCTTCTTCAAATCGTCCATTCGAACGTCTCCCCTTCACACTGTTTTCTCTTGCAAGTTTCGTTCAAGCGTTGGGATTGATGACGAATCCGCTTTCGTACTGCGGATCCGGTGCGGCGGCCTCTTCGTGAACTGTGCTGATGCTGGAGAAACGCGGGCCGCGCTCCAGCATGGATCGAAATTCAGCGTGCTGCTGAGGCGCGCCCATGGCGAATACTTCCACGCGGCCGTCGCGAAGGTTTCGCACGAAGCCGCTGACGCGCAGTTTTTCCGCGGCAGCCTGGGTGAAATAACGAAAGCCCACGCCCTGAACCATTCCGGACACGAAATACCGTTTCGCTAGTTTAGAGTCGCTCACGAATCTTCGAAATTGTAGCAGAGAGTGGGGCCGGATTTCTTAAGTGGATACGGCGGAATTGCGAGGTGACTGGTGACTCGTGACTGGTGCAAATCGCGCCCAGGGTGGGCGTCGAACTAGGGCCGAGTGCGCGTGGTGCGCTAAACTCTTGGATTGGCAGTGCGTGGCAAGCTGCCCTAAGACGAAGTGGAAGCATCCAATATCACATGAGTCAAGCGAGACTTTTGCGGCGCGAAAGATGCTTTTCATTGGTATTGCCGGCCGTGGTCTTGTTGATGGTGTGCGCGACGCAGGCAGCGCCATTGAGGGCGCAGGCGGGGCAGCAGGGGCCGATTGCGCCGCCGCCGGAGCATCGCGTTACGCGCGTTGTGACTGGGCCTGAACCAGAAGCGCCGCCAGACCTCCCCGAGGTTGAAATCACCAAGCGTTTTTCCCTGAAGGAAGATGAATACATTCTCTCGCGCACGGGCTACACGTACCGGAAGACGATACGAATCCAGGAGTTCGGGCCGGATGGGCAGCCGGCTGGCGAATTTGTGCTGGTGACGCAACCGGGCCGGGATGTGGACGGCAAGATGTTTGAAAAGGTGGTCGAAAAACCTCAATCAACCCTACGGCATTTGTTTCTCCGGTCAGAAGATCTCGAAGGACTTCAGCGCATCCCCGCGTTTCCGCTCACTTCGAGCCAGCTTGCGAAATACGATCTGAAATACGTGGGCAAGGAGCAGGTGGACGAGGTTGATTGCTACCTCTTTCAGGCGAAACCGAAAATGGTCGAACGCGCCAAGGCCTATTTCGACGGCATCGTTTGGGTGGATGCGAAATACCTGGAAGTGGTGAAAACTTACGGGAAATGGGTGAATGATCAGGGCACGGTCCAGACGATGAAGGATCTGCCTTTCAGCTTGTTCGAGACTTATCGCGAATATGTCGATGGAAAGTACTGGTTTCCGAATTACTCGCGGTCGGATGCGACGTTGAATTTGAAGGGGGAGGAGATTCCCGTTCGAATCGTGATCAAGTGGACGGACTTCAAAGCTGTTCCCGGGGCGCCGCCAGCGGGAGTGGCGCCCGCACCGAAAATCTCTCCGAAACCTAGCGGCGGTGCTTTCCACTGAGGCCAAGCAAGAAGGACTGTCCTACACGGCGCGCTTTCCAGGAATAACAATTTATCCGCGGAGCAATTTCTTCAATATACCCGGCAGTTCTTCCAGCGAGTCCATCAGAAACTCCGGCTTCGCGGCGCGCAAACGTTTTTCCGTGGGGAAGGGACCGAGCACGCCGATAGAACGCACGCCGGCGCGGCGGGCCATCTCCACATCCTGCGGAGAATCGCCGACATAGACGCATGCCGCGGGATCCAGTTCCATTTGGCGCAGCGCCAAGTGCAGCGGCTCGGGGTGCGGTTTCATGCGCGCGGTATCTCCGCTGCAAACGCGGGCGGCGAAGAGCGTTGTTAAGCGAAAGTCACGCAATTGACGGGTGACGCGATTGCGGTCGCCACTGGTGACGAGGCCCAGATGATGAGCGCTTGCTACTCTGGCGAGGATCCTGCGAACACCGGTGATTAGTTTCGGCCGGTGCTTAGCGTAGTGGTTGCGCCACGCGCGGTCCGCTTGTTTCCAGCGCTTCCGCGGCAGCCCCGCAGCACGGTAAACCTCATACCAATTCGGGGAGTAGTGCTTCTCTAGCTCCTCGATCCCCCAGGCGATGCCCATCTCCTTGAACATCGCCACGTAGGCGGAAGTGTCGGCGTCATAGGAATTGATGAGCGTGCCGTCCCAGTCGAAGAGAACTCCCTCAATGGTGTGTTTCCGGTTCGCGGGCATGCTTCGACAGGGTAGCAGAAAGGTGGCGAAGCAGAGTAATGAGCGTAGCAGCGGGAGATAGTGGGAAAAAAGGCAGCGCGATGACTATGGTTTCAGATAACGGGAAGGAATGTGGTCGTCACGGTCAAACTGGACGTCATCAAAAGCGGCAGCGATGCCATGCCAGCCGGGCATAGCCGCGGGCTCGGTGCGGCATACATGCGCCATGGTCGCCATGACGACGTTGCCGAGACCGAGAGGCTTGCTGACCAAGACAATTTCAAGTTCGATGGAAGTGCCCACAGGCAATTGCCTGGGGCAGAGGAAATAAACACCGGTGGAGCTGATGTCGCGAGTAACGAGGGTTATAGGAGATTCTTCAGCGACTCCGCCGGCACCGCGAAGCCGCAAGGGCAGGTTCAGAGTGGCGCGAGGATATTCCCGGTGTTCGGGATGGACGCCGACGGCATGGGTGGGGACGCGGGCGAAACGCCGAGGCTGAGTGGGACCCAAGAGAGGAGCTAGTCGAAGGGCGGGGACGCGCGGGAGATCCGGCAGCGGCAAGGGACCCGGCATCGCCAGGCGAGGTTCCGCGGCTGGTTTGGCTGGCCACAATTCCGGTGAAGTTAAACGCTTCGTCGCGCTCATATCGCCCTCAGAGACGCTACCGCACGATCGCTGGCAATGGCCCAACAAACAAAACTGTCGAACTGACTTTCTGGATTTACCGCGTCCCCGTAACGCGGTGTGGAGCGCTAAGATGTCACTTGTAGTGGCAAGCGTCAACCTGTGGAAAACGGCGGAAGTGTCTTAAGTTCAAACACTTAGTAATAGTACCGGAACCGACCCACTACATTCTGTGGATTAGTCCTGGAAAGGCTCTACCAATATGGTGCTCGACAGTTTGGGTCTTCGCCGCTATTGATATGAGGGCAGGTAAAAAAAGAAACATGTCCACTCCCGTTCGCGAGGTCCAGAACACACTGGGAACTCCGATGCCCCTGGGGCATCTGCCTGCCCGCACAACAACGTTGGTTCTGGCAGCATTTGCAGCTGTTTACGTGGTCTGGGGTTCGACGTATCTGGCGATCCGCATTGGGATTGAATCGTTCCCTCCGCTAATCCTGGCAGGATTGCGGCACCTTTTTGTGGGTGTGTTCCTCTATCCAGTGCTGCGATGGAAAACCGGGATAAAACCTACCGCGGCGAACTGGCGCACGGCCATCGTCGCTGGCGCACTGCTTTTGTTTGTTGGCAATGGGGGAGTCAGTTGGGCGGAACAGACGGTGCCCTCGGGCGTGACGGCACTGCTGGTGGCCACGGTGTCGCTTTGGTTGGTGATCGTGGACTGGCTCCGCCCGGGCGGGGTGCGGCCTGCGCCACGGGTCGCTATGGGGCTGCTGACGGGGTTTGCGGGGCTTGCACTGCTGGTGGGGCCTGCGCATCTGGGAGGTGCAGAGCGCGTGAACCCATTGGGTGCGGCGATGCTGGTGATTGCTTCCCTGGCGTGGGCGTGCGGATCGCTCTATTCGAAACATGGTGGAATGCCCAGTTCGCCGATGCTTGGTGTGGCGATGCAAAGTTATGCAGGAGGAGTGATTCTGCTGATCGCCGGGCTGTTTGCTGGAGAATTCCGCGAGCTGCATCTCGGGGCGATTTCGCTGCGGTCGTGGCTGGCGCTTGGCTACCTGATTGTATTTGGGTCGGGCATTGGCTTTACCGCGTACATCTACATTCTGCACAAGAGCACTGCGGCGCGCGTGGCGACCTATGCGTTTGTGAATCCGGTCGTGGCGCTGTTCCTGGGGTGGCTTATTGCGAGCGAGACTATTACTTTGCGCACGATCCTGGCCGCCGCAGTCATTCTGACGGCGGTCATACTGGTGATCACGGCGTCGCACCGAACACCGGCGCCAGTGACCGCGCCAGTTCCTGCCCCCGGCGAAGCCTGATTTTTCCGTCGATTCACTGCACCGGCCTTCATTCCTTGGCTGGGTCTTTCGGATGGAGCGGTGGCACATCCTCTTGGACAAGCGGCATAATTAAGCTCAACGACAACGGCCCACGCTTCATCACAAAACTGCCGCCCAGAAAGGAGCCACCACTTTGTCCCGCGGACACTCACCAAAGAAAAAGCTCTGTGAATGTGGCCACGCCAAGGGGTTCCACCTCAGTGCCAACAAACCACCGGCGCACGGCCGCACACCATGCGGCTTCCCCGAATGCAACTGCCAAGCGTACAAACCAAAGGCTCAATGAAAGCCGGGCAGCGCTGCTTTTGAGCCGACGGTCACGGGTTGCGGCCAGCCTCCTTCCTACCTCCATTAGTTTGACGCATACTTTGCGGATAGATTTGCTTTTCGGCTTGAGCTACTTTTAGCGTGTGAACATGAGACATACACAAAGCAAATTCGTGCAGGACATTTCAGCGCATGCGGCGGCGCGGTACTGGCGTGCGACGCTGGCGCGGGATTCGCGAGCCGATGGCAGCTTTGTGCTAGCGGTGCGGTCGACGCATATTTATTGCCGGCCGTCATGCCCGGCGCGCCGGCCATTGCGGCGAAACGTCACCTTTTTCCGGACACGGGAAGAAGCGGAGAAGCAGGGCTACCGGGCTTGCCTGCGATGCCGACCGAATGAAATTGCGGCGCCCGTGGCGCTGGTGCAACGCGCGGCGGGATATCTGGCCGAGTCGAGCGAAGAGAGCGTGCGTTTGGGAGCTTTGGCTCAGACGCTTGGCACCACGCAAGCGACTCTGCGGCGGGCGTTCCTGCAGGTGACGGGGTTGAAGCCGCGCGAGCTGGCTGAAGCGCTACGCATCAGGCGTTTCAAGGCGACGCTACGCGCGGGCAAGAGTATTGCCGATGCGCTGTATGAAACGGGGTATGGATCATCCAGCCGCGTTTATGAGCGCAGCAACGCGCAATTGGGGATGACACCGGCAACTTATCAAAAGGGGGGGAAGGGTATGAAGATCGGATACAGCATAGCGAAATCGCCACTGGGGAAAGTACTGGTGGCGGCGACGGAACGCGGAGTTTCGGCGGTTTATCTCGGCGATGCGGAAAATGCGATGGTCGCGGAGCTGCGGCAGGAATACCCGCGCGCTGAAATTTCACTGGCCGCGGATTCGTTCCAACGCTGGGTGCGCGAGATCGTGCAGCGCACGGAAGGCAAAGAGCCGCGCATAGAACTGCCGCTGGACCTGCAGGCGACGGCCTTTCAAAGGCGAGTTTGGCAGGAATTGCAACGGATTCCGCGAGGGCGGACGCGCACTTACTCGCAAGTCGCGCGGTCACTGGGGCAACCGAAGGCCGTACGGGCGGTGGCGAGAGCTTGCTCCACGAATCCAGTTTCTATCGTGGTGCCGTGCCATCGCGTGATTCGCGAGGACGGAACGCTTGCGGGTTATCGCTGGGGGCTCTCGCGCAAGGAACAATTGCTGGCGCGGGAGCGCGCTACTGGCAGCTAGCCAGGCGTCTCTTCCGTACGCAAAGTTCTGTGAGGACAGGATAATTAGCCGAGTGCAAAAACTTAGAACTTACCCTCAGGGCTTCTCGACTCTTACGCCCTTTGGCCAATCGGGCTTGAACTTGCCATCGCCGATCTTCAGATTCTTCATCACGTGGGTGTAGTGGGACATGAAGTAATCGTCCGAGCCGGTCTCGAAAAATTTCTGCTGTACCGGCAGCCAGGATGCTTCGTCGATCCACATGCGAATTCTGGAGATTTGGCTGCGTGCCTGGTCGGACTTCGGCGTCAACTCCAGAACGATGGTCTTGCGGCTGTCGAACTCTTCCTCGCCGATGAGTGTCAGAACGTAATTCTTCTTGAGCGTGTCGCCCTTTGTTCCGAATCCCAGGGCCAGATATTGATCGGCAAACGAGCGGTGCTTGCCGATGTTGTATTCCTCGACGCGATTGATCTTGGGCGTGAAAATGTAGAGAGAGTCGCCGTTGCGAAGAATGGTGCGCGGATCAGGCTTCACGAAATCGATGCGCATTTTGTCGTCGCGGCGGACGAAAATCTGGCCCGTCTCGGTCGATGTGTCCTTCACGATGGCGGTGTATTTGATGTGTTCGATGTCGGCCGTGAGGGTATGAAAGTCCTGCGCCGAGTGATCCAGCATGGCAACGATGCCATCGAGAGTCCAGATTGAACCGGCCTGCGCGTCGAGTGCTGGAGGCCAGACAGCGGCGCAACAAAGCACAACCAGTGCGAAAATCAAAAATAGTCGACGTCTCAACGTAGCCTCATTCCGGCAAAGTCGCGGCGCGTACGAGCCTTCGTAATCCTAACATATACAAAGAGATGCGCGAACGCGCCGCGATGTTACCTGGAAACAAGTTACTGGCACTCGAACGAAGCCCCGGCTAATGGTGGACTTCCACCTGATAAGCAATTACGGTGCCCTGTTCGTCGCGCAGCGGCTCGATGTTGGAGATGGAGAAATTCCCTTTGCGGAGTTCGGGCAGCGCCTCCTGCAAGGCGGTGTGCAGGTCGTTCTGAAGGGCAAGTTTCGTCGGGGGAGCCAGGATGCGCGCATCCACGCGATACTTTAGATGGTTTCCGTCGTGCGAAATCAATTGGACCTGGCCTGGAGTGACTGGCGCTCCGCTTTGCGGTCTATCGTGGAACCAGTAGCGCGGCGTGAGCAGCACGAAGACGAGGATCAGGATAACTGCCAGGTCATACTGCCACGTGCCGCGCTCGTAGGACCAGAAAAACGT
Organism: Candidatus Acidiferrum sp.; assembly: GCA_036522305.1. Taxonomy (GTDB): domain Bacteria; phylum Acidobacteriota; class Terriglobia; order Acidiferrales; family UBA7541; genus Acidiferrum. The sequence goes on from DATDGB010000096.1 coordinate 30,413, forward strand.
CCGGCTAAGGATTTGGCCGAGGCTTGCCATGTCAGTCCGCAGGCAGGCCGTCGACGATAACGCCATCGCGCATGTGCACCACGCGGTCGAAATAGGTGGTGGCTTCCGGGTTGTGGGTGATCATGACGATGGTCTGTCCAAGGTCTTTGTTCAGTTGCCGCAGCATCTGGAGGACGATTTCGGAGTTTTTAGAATCGAGATTGCCGGTGGGCTCATCGGCGAGAAGAATTTTCGGTTCGTTGATGATGGCGCGGGCGATAGCCACGCGCTGCTGCTCGCCGCCGGAGAGCTCGGAAGGCTTGTGGTGGAGGCGCCCAGCCAGGCCTAGCATCTGGGTCACGACGTCGAAGCGGTGGGGGTCGAAGCCGTCGCCGTGAATAAACTGGGCGATGGCAATATTTCCCTTGGCCGTCAAAGTTGGGAGCAGATTGAAACGCTGAAAGACGAAGCCGATTTTGCTTCGGCGCAGTTTGGTGCGTGCGGCGTCGGTCAGTTCGGAGAGGTCATTGCCGTCGACCAGCACTTTGCCGCGGGAAGCCTGCGCCAGGCCGCCAATCACGTAGAGCAAAGAGGACTTGCCGCAGCCCGAAGGGCCCATGACCGCGACGGATTCGCCAGGCTGGACCTCGAAATTCACGCCGCGCAGAGCCGGGACGTCGACTTTGCCAGCGCGGTAGAGCTTCCACAAGTTTTCGGTTCTAAGTATCGGCTCCAAGCTCTTTTTTCCCAGGAAAATCAACCCTTCGGCGGGTTCTGGTATTGTAGCTGCGATTCCCATTCGTGCCTAGCCGTCCCGCGTGGTTCGCGGCCCTTTCCTCAATTCTTCACTCTCGCTGCGTTCTTCGCGCATTCTGCGCCGATACGTTGAGCCCTAGTCGTACGACAGCGCTTCCACGGGGTCTTTGCGGCTCGCCATCCATGCGGGATAACTGGCGCCGAACAGCGCGCCCAGGAGAGCGATGCCGGCGGCGCGAAGAATCCATCCAGTAGTGATGAGAATGGTCAGGCTCGGAAACTTCCAGATGAATCCGGCCCGGACCAGATAGCTCAGTCCCACGCCCGCCGCAACGCCGAGCACGCAAAGCGCGGCGGACTCCGAGAGGAGCGCGCGTATGACAAACCAGTGGTTGGCGCCAAGGGATTTCAGAACGCCAATGTCCTTGGTGCGCTCGATCACGGTGGTGTACATGGTTAGGAATATGACCAACAGGCCGATGGTGACGGCCAGCAGGATCATGGCATTGATGAAGGATTCCAACCCCGGGATATTTGTCGAAGTCATCAGGGAGAGGTAGTCCTTCAGTGGCCGGACCGTGTTGCTGGGAAGGAGGTGGTGCATGCTTTCCATGACGTCATCGGTGTGCTCGGGGCGGGTGCACTTCACAAAGAAGATGCTGACCTTGTCCCGCGCGCCCACCAATTCTTGGAGAGTGGCCCGGGGAACAAAAAGGCGTGAACCCTTGCCATGCTCGACGATTCCCGCAACATGCCAATCGTGCTCGAAAATGCGGTAGGTCTCACCGGGTTGAATCTTTTTCGTTTTCGCGGCAACGTCGTCTACAAGAATGTCGTCCGGGCCTTCCATGTCGTGACCCTGAAGGAAGACAAATCCGCCGGAGACGGCGCGAAAACTTTCTTGATCAATTCCGTAAACGATTTCCACTCCTGACGTATTGAATTGGAAAAGCACGGGGGCCACCGATTGGACGTATTTCAATTCGGCAAGCTTGTCGCCGATCTTTATGGGCATGGCGGCACCACCAAAGGCAAAAAAGACAGATGAGGACGCTGGCTGCAGCATGATGTCGGCACCGATGCCTTCGATGCGCTTGGCGGTTTCGGTGAGCAGGCCGCTGGTCAGGCCGACGATCAGCACAACGAGGGCGACCTCGACGGCGATTCCCATGGCGCCGATGAGCGTGCGCATGGGGCGGTGCAGCAGATTGCGGACGATGAGCTCACCCATCATGGCTGTTTTTTCTCCGGGGATTCGCCCACGGTCACCAGTTCAGATCCAGCCGGTTGTTCCAGCTTGAATCGTTCGGCGGGAATCTGGTCGTTCAAGGTAACCTTTGTGACCTGCAAATCGAGCTTGTAATCATCGTGCGGTCTGTCGATTCGAATGGTGTGGGGAAACGAGGACGCGCTACCTGGAGGCGCGGGTGAACCATTCTGTCCGGCGACGCCATCCGAAGGTTGCCACTCCGCTAGGCGAACATCGGAAAGTAGAAGCCCCTTTGGTCCGAAAGTTTGCATGCGCTTGACCTGCAAATCGGAGCGGTCAAACCAGATTTCGCGCAGAACTTCCACTTGGTAGCCCCCGCGCAGGACGGTCAGCACATAATACCTGGCATTCTCATCGTTGAACTCGCGCAGGGTCACCGATTCTTCCTTGCGGATTTCCGGCCAGAGGAGCGCATCGAGCAGATGTTGCGGCCGCAGATTTTCGATGGGCTTGCTGCTGGCGCGCTCGGCGGCCACCGCTCCCACAAGGAACTTTTTCTTCGAAGGAATGGATACCTGAAACGTTTCGCCGTCGCTGGTCATATCGAACACCGTGGTTCCGATCAGCGGGGCCTGCCCGATGACGCGAATCTGCGCGGGCCGGGTGGCCAGAAGAAACGCCTTCACTTCGTGGTACTCGTCGATGACGCCGCTGTACTTTGATCCCGCGGTGGGCTTGAGCTCCACGGTGGCATTCAGCGTTTTTGTGCTACGGGCAATCAAATTGTAGGTCTCGAGAAGCTCTTCACGCGTGGCATCCTTGGCAACGGGTATCTGCGAGGCGGCAATTTTGGTGTGCCCTGTGACACCATTTTTCGGCACACAGCCGCAGGAAATAGCCGCCAGTGTCGCCAGGAGCAGGCATGTTTTCACACGTCGCATCAATGAGTTCCATCCTCACATATACAAACAAAGCAATCTAGCAACCACTTCGAAGCCGGTCAGTCCATGCAGGCCCAGGCGGGAAGGCATTCAATTGGGCCGCGCAATGTAGATGTCAAAGGGTTGAACGGCCGGCCGCACGCGCCGGATGACTTCGCTGGTCCAGAGCGACTCGCTCAGCAGCGTTACCCAGCCGTCCTCCGGCTCGCAAATGGCGCAGAAGGTGTAGCGAGCGTAGGCCGACTGGTAGGCGTCCAAGCCGCGCTTCGAGAGGTCGCCCTCGAGAGCGGCATCAGGGGATTGCGACGCGGTGCCTGTTCTGAAACCGAATGTTTCGCCTTCGAATCGTTCGAAGAGCTGAAGCAACTGCTCTTGATTCGGCTGCGGCAAAACTATGCAGCGCTCCTCGGCTTCTCGGAAAACAATCTCGCGCATCTTGCAAAACTCTCTTACGCGATCGATGTGGCTGAAAAAATCCACCACGTACGATTCGTTTCCAGCAAGGGCAGGGAAGACGGCCGACCAAATCTGTGCCGCATCTTTGCCACGCACGGGTTCGCGGTTTTCGGTTTCGACGAGTTCGAGTCCCACGGCTTTTACGTCGCCGCCGAGGTCCAGCGCCTGCACATCAAGCGAAAAGGGCGGCAATTCCAACGCACCGCTTCCTGGCGCGGCCGTTCCCTGCGTATTCATTCTTCGGACTCCGACTGAGGAAACTTTTCGCGAAAGTCCGGGGCTCGCTTGCGAACTTCCAGCCAATCGAAGAAGGCATCCGGCGTTTCCAGCCAGATGCGGAACCATCCGGCGATTTCTTGTTTTTCAGCGCGCTTGTGGGCTTCCACTTTGTGATTGCGCGAAATCATCTCCGCGCGACGCTTGCCCAGCCGCGCGATGTTCAAGACACGCTCGACGGCTGCGTGCTCGCCCTTGGAGCGAAAGTTGCGCATCAATTCATCCAGACGCATGATGCTGACTTCAGCATCTTCCAGCGTCTTGAAGTGCAGCAAATCCTCGAATTCTTCTTCGTATTGTTCCTCAGCTTCTTCCTGCTGGTTGAGTATCACCTTTTGACCCGCGTCCTGGAGCACATCCGCAATGTAATCCGATCCGGTTTTGCCGGCTTCGCCATGCTCCGCCAGGAGGCGGCGGCGCAACTGATCGATCTCCGCGGGCGTCCATTGCTGCACCTTGATTTCCCGGGCGGTCTCCAGGATCAGCGCCTTTTTCGTTTTCAAATCTTCGGTCATCGGGCTTTGCCTCGGTGTTGCCTGCTTTGTTGCTTGCTGTGTTTCTTCTTGGAGCTGGGCGCGGGCGGCGGTGGTGGCGGATCCGCCGGCAGGCCGGCCAGCAATCGGCGATACTTCACCACATTTTTGTTGTGTTCCGCCAGCGTCGCGCTAAAAAAATGCCCGCCCTGGGTGTTGGCCACGAAATAAAGATAGTTCGTCTCCGCCGGCCGCAGGGCGGCGCGTAGCGACGCTTCCCCAGGATTTCCGATCGGGCCCGGGGGGAGACCGCCGTGTTCGTATGTGTTGTACAGAGAATCGAACTTCAGGTCCTTCCCGGTTAGCGTCCCGTTGTACTTTCCGAGCCGCTCCATTCCATAAATGACTGTGGGATCGCACTGCAGGCGCATGCCCTTCCGCAGGCGGTTTTCAAATGCGCCGGCCACGAGCGGGCGTTCCTCCGGCTTGGGCGTTTCTCTTTCCACGAGCGACGCCAGGGTGACGATCCGATTCACGGCCTGGTGGCCGCCCTCCTCGGTTGGCGCGCTTGCCGCAGCCGGGGCGACACGCTTCCACTCTTCCTTGAACTTGTGCACCATTTCAGTGGTCAATTCGCTGGCGGCAGGGTGCCTGGGAAGTTCGTAAGTGGCCGGGAAGAGGAACCCTTCTAGTGTCTGCGCGCCTGGAGCGATATCGCGAACCGTTGATGGATCACCCGCGGCAAAGAGAAAATCGCCCGCCCGCATGAACTTCGCCGCTTCGAGTTCGCGGGCGATGTCAAACATTGTTTCGCCCTCGCGCACCGTGAACGGCTGCTGGTAGACCTGGCCGTTGGCGAGCTTCCAGAAGACCTCGCGGCCGGCCATGGCGTGATCGAAGAAGTATTCGCCGGCCTGCAGCGTGCGCTTGGGATGCCGCCGTGCGTAAATTTCAAACGCCAGCGCGCTGCGGACCACGCCGCTTGTTTTCAGCAAATTGGCTACGTGACGGCTCGAAGCTCCGCGCGGCACATCGACGAAGACGCCTTCCTTTGCGAAGTCCTGATAAGGCTTCGTGATGCCGTACCAGAGCCACGCCGCGGCGCCTCCGGCAACCAGGACGATTAGCAATAATATCGCGAGAAAATACTTCAATTCAGCCTCACTGAGTTAGTTTCCTGGATTGCTCAGGCTTTGCCGGCCGTTTGCTCCTGCCGATCCAGGTATTCTTTCAAGATGACGGCAGCCGCCACGGCGTCCACGGTCATCTTGGCCTGCACATTCTTGGGTTTCTTGTGGCTGCCCAGTTTTTCAGCACTGATAAATCTTCCCTGAAGCTCTTCCATCAAGCGCTCGGCTTCCCAGCTGGTGAGCCGCTCGTCCACCAGTTCTACCGGCACGCCGATCTGTTTGCGCACGCGTTGGGCAAAGCGCTCCACCTCTTCGGCCATTTCGCCGCGCGTGCCGTCCAGCCGCAGCGGCAATCCCACGACGATTTGCTTCACGCCGTGCTCGCGCACCAGTTCACGCAGCCGGCGCATGTCTTCATTGCGGTTGATGCGCTCCATGGTGCTCAGAGGTTGGGGCATGCGCGTCTCTGAGTCCGCCAGGGCGAGGCCAATCCTCGCGCGGCCATAGTCGACCGCCAGAATGGATTGGCGCTCATCACGGCTTAGTTCGTGCTTAGCGATTGTCACGCTTCCAGTATACCGGGAAGGCCCTCGCGATATATGCGATGCGCCGTAAGAGGTGCCCGTCACGCGGGTATGCCCCAGGACGGAGATAGCGGAAGCTAGGGTTTGCGGCCGCGGGCGCCACTTTGCCAGGCATCCCAGTAGCCGAGGAGCTTCATCTGCTGGTCGACGCCGGTTTCCTTGACCAGTACATCGAGTTCGGCGCGGGAAAGGCGCTTGCCGAGCGGTTCGGCGCGGTCGGCGATGCCCCAGGCGGTCAGAGCGGCGATGACGGTGTGCAGCTTCAGTTCGCGCATGTCGACTTTGTCGAGCGTGTCTGAAGCGGAGTGATAGTTAGGGAGATAGTTGGCCTCTTCCTGATTGGCCACGAGATTGGGCACGCCTTCGAGCATGAAATCGAAATTGTCCGTACCGAAGGAGGCGTCATAGGTGTGATTGTTCACGCCCCAGGACTCCAGTGGTTTTAGGACTTCGCGCACACCGGCTTCGATGTCGCGGCGGCCGGCCAGCGAATACCCGGTGACGCGGCCGTTGCCGGAGTCATAGGTGATCATCGCGCGGATTTTGTCGAGTTCCGGGCGGTGCGCCTTCACATATTCGAACGAGCCGACTGTGCCCTGCTCTTCACCGCTGAAAAGCACAAAGCGGATGGTGCGCCGCGGCAAAAGCCCAGTCGCCTTGATGGCCCGCGCTGCTTCAATCACCAATGCCGCGTTGCAGCCATTGTCGAGCGCTCCAGTGCCCAACTCCCAGGAATCCAGATGCGCGCCGAGAATGACGGCTTCGTCGGGCTTCTCGTAGCCGCGAATTTCTCCGACGACGTTTTGTTGCTCGATGGGCCCGCCAATCTTATTGGGCATGTCGAAGTGCACGCGCACTTTTCCCTGATAGGCAGCGATGGTCCGCGCCAGCCCCATCGCGTCCTCTCGCGCAACGACGGCTTGCGGAATCTTGTCGATTACGCCGACGAGCGAGTTCGTGTGGCGATAGAGCAGCAGCCTTTCCCGCGCACCCATCCACAGAATGGCCTTGGCACCTTCTTTTAGGGCATGCCCAATAATCAGCGGCGGCCGGAGATACTCGTTGAAGAGATCGGTCCAGGTTGTGCCAATATCGCTATGCACCAGCAGAATTGCTCCTTTAACCGAGGCACCCGCTTTCGAGAAATCGTCTTCGCTGCCGTAGCCCACGTCAACGACGTTTGCTTCCAACCCGCCCACCGGCGTTGCTGGTGACCAGCCTGTCGACTTGAGCCGTACCGGAAATTTCACCGGGCCGAGCAATTCGAGGCGCGTGTCCCCTTCGCCCCACGTTACCGGCAGAGTGTACTTCTCCGTGTGAACATCCACGCCCGCCGCACGAAACGCCCCCACGCCCCACTCGACGGCTTTGGTCATCTCCGGCGATCCGGTCACACGTCCGCCGATTTCATCCGTCAGCCGCCGCAGATTCTCTTCCATCGGCGACGGGCCCATCACGATCGGGAGAATCTTCGCTGCGGCCTCCGCGCATGAAGACGCCTCGGTTGTGGAGCAACCTGTCTGTCCTGGAGAGCCCTGCGCAGGCACCAGTGGATCCTTTTTCACCGAGGGAAGTTGGGCCGCAGCCAAATTCACCCCTGCCAGGAACATCACGTTCAAGCATAGCAACGGCAAAATTCGCTTCGTCAGCATACTTCTCACCTCAAACAACACTTGACTTGCGCGGTCTGGTTCCGGAGCATGGCCACCCAGAGTACCGGATTATAGTGAAAGCAGCGGAGGAAACAGTGCTTGCACCCACTTCAGAGTCGCGCCTAAGCTGGTTCTACTATCTTTTCGCTCCGCTCGCGATGCTCTTCGCGATCGCTTTGTTTGTTGCTCTTCTCTTTACCGGGCTCAAGTCCATCGATCGTTCGTTGACGCGGGTCATCGTTCCCGGCAAGACGCGTGTCCAGCTCGCAAAGCCCGGCTGGTATGCCATCTTTTATGAATACCGCAGCGAGGTTGGTGGACGCACATTTAATAGCAGCGAGCAAGCGCCGGCAATGCAGTGCAATCTCGCGCACGCCGGCACCGGAGAAAAGGTGGCGCTTCGGCGGCCAGCGACAAACGCAAATTATAGGATGACCCGCTTCGCCGGGTACTCGGTTTTGGGATTTCAGTCGGATGCCGGTGGTGATTACGATTTTTCTTGCGACTTCCAGCCTGGATATTCCGGAGAGCCGGTTGTTATGGCGATGGGGACCGGAGTAACAGCGCAGATATTCAAGATGGTTATTTCCGGGCTCGCCGCCTTACTGCTTGGCGCATGCGCAACGGGTCTAATTTTCGCTGGGGTCTATCGCGAGCGGAATCCTCGAAAGAGGAGAATCTACGCACTGCCCACCGGTCCGTGGCCCCCTAGCTCCTAAGTGATTTGGGGGTCCGCAAGAGGCAATCGGCGACGCGAGCGACTTGCGCCATTTCGGCGACGTCGTGGACGCGCACGATGTGCGCTCCATTCAAGATACCCGCGGTGACCGTCGCGGCGGTGCCCCAGATGCGTTTTTCCGGAGGCGCCGGTTTGCCGTCGCAAGCCAAGGTCGCGCCTAGGAAGCCCTTGCGCGAAGTCCCCACCAGAAGTGGATAGCCGAGCCTTGCGAGCTGCGGGAGTTTCTGCAGCAATTCGTAGTTTTGCGCAAAGCTCTTGCCGAAGCCGATGCCTGGATCGAGGATGAGCTGGGATTTCGCGACGCCGGCCTTGCGAGCGACGGCGACGGACCGGCGCAGCCCTTGCAACACATCTTTCATCACGTCTCGCGCAAATGGCCCCGCCTGCATCGTTCGCGGCTCTCCGCGCATGTGCATCAGAATAAGGGGCACGCCTTGGCGCGCCGCGACTGCGGCCATCTGTGGGTCGTGTTGCAAACCCGAAATATCATTGATGATTTCCGCGCCGGCGTGCAGCGCCAATTCAGCCACAGTGGCGCGGCGAGTATCCACGGAAATGGGAATCTTGAGGCGGCCCCGTAGAGCTTCAAGAACCGGAAGGATGCGGTCCAGTTCTTGCGCGGCAGAGGTTTCCTGGGAGCCTGGCCGCGTCGATTCACCGCCAATATCGAGGAGATCCGCGCCGGCTTTCGCCATCGCGAAAGCCTGTTCCACAGCCGCTCCAGGCTCGAGGAACTTGCCGCCATCGGAGAAGCTGTCCGGGGTGATGTTCAGCACGCCCATCACGAGTGTGCGCTCGCCAAGCAAGAACTTCCCGGAACGCAGCCGCAGGCTGAATTTTCTTCTAAGGTTCATTCGGAGGCATCGAAAGAAAGCAAAACGAGCCGGACTCCATCGCGAGCGGGAAGGCTCTTGCGCAAGTCCCTAGTCACGAGTCACCAGTCACTCGCTCTTAATCCAGGTCGAAATCGCGGATGGGCTTGCCGGCCGGAGCGTCCTTTGCCTTCTTCATGGCCTCTTCAAATTTCTTCGCCAGGATGTCTTCCTTGTTGGTTTCCTGGAACCAGGAGTCGGCAAACTTGTCTTCGCGCTGGCGGTTTTGTTCGGCAAGGATTTTTTGAGCGTCGCTCAAGTCTACATTTGGGCCAGGCTTGACAGGTGCTTCATGCGAAAGGACGGCGCCGAAAATCGGGTCAACCGTCAGCTTCGCCTGGCAGCACGGGCAGGTGACGTGGAGGTTTTCGCCGGAACGATTTCCCATGGACTTATTCTACTCCCCCTTGGCTACCCGGCGTAAGAGAGTAAGAGGGCAGAAGTCCGTTAGGGTTGGGACATTTGCTCCAAGGTTAGACTCAAGCGACACATTGCCGACAAGATCGCCCGCAAAGCAGCGATTCTGCAAGTAAAATGATTTTATTGAGGTACACCTATGTTCCTCTCGCCTCCTCGAAGCACGTTTCGATACACGGTTACCTGGTGCGTTGCCGCAGCTCTGCCGTTCTTTCCCTTGCTGGTCTGGGTGGCCTACGATTTCTACCAGAGCCGCCACGTGGACCCGGTTCTAGGTTTTTTTACTGGAGTGTTGGGGCTTTTGTTTGCCTATGCCTGTCTGTGGAGGAAGACAACAGTCACCGTCCATGAGGAAGGAATATCCTACAAATCTCCATTCAGACAAACGGATCTTTGCTGGAATGAAATCACCGAAACTCGTTACGGCCAGCAGCCAATCAACGTGGCCGTGCACTTTGGGCTCATTGGATGGCTGGTCGCGGCAATGGCCGGCGGCAATAGCAAGATGAACCGGTCCTTTGAATTGGTCGGCCCGCAGAAAATAGCGGTCAATTCCAATATTCGTGACGTGGAGGAAGCGGTGAGGCTTTGCTTGGCGGAGATCAATCCCCGGCTGCGCAAAGATGCGGACCGGATTCTCAGCTCGGGCGGAACGGTCTCTTTCGGGAAGATTTCGCTATCGCCCTCCGGCGTAGTCTGGAAATCGAAAGAGCCGATTCCTTACACGGCGATTGTGAAATCCAAAATTGACGGCTCGATGCTGCGCATCAAAGCCGAAGGAAAATGGCTTGACAACATAGCCGTCACAGCCAAGAAGATCCCCAACGTATTTGTTCTTCTGGATCTGATCGAAGAAAAACGCTCTGCCATGGCCCCCAAAACTGCGGCCACGGCGGGCTCCACGGCGAATCAGTATTTGTAATCGCCCGAACGAAGGCCTCGCTGCGGTGGACAAGCGTCAGGCTTTGGCCGGATTTTCACCGCGGGTAAAGCCAGGTGCGGGGCGAAGCTCGGGGCGTACCAGCTTAGGGTCCGAGGAGGGCGCAGCCTGCGGAGGAATCGCGGGAGGCGTGCGCGGTTTCTCCGGCAACGGCTTGCCTTCCATGAGCAGTTTCACTTCGTTGGCGTCGATGACTTCCCGTTCGAGCAGCGCCTGCGCGATGCGCTCGAGCGTATCCCGATTATTCGAGAGGAGGTTTTTAGCGTTCTCGTATCCGCCGTTGACGATGCGCTTCACTTCCTTGTCGATCTGGATGGCGGTGTCTTCCGAATAGTCGCGGTGCTGCGCGATTTCGCGGCCGAGGAAGATGGCTTCGTCCTTCTTGCCGTAGGCCAGCGGCCCCAGCTCGCTCATGCCCCATTCGCAGACCATGTTACGGGCGATCTCCGTGGCGCGTTCGATGTCGTTACCTGCCCCGGTGGTGATGTGCCCGAGAAAAATTTCCTCCGCCGAACGTCCACCCATCAACACAGCGAGCATCGTTTCAAGATATTCGCGCGTGTAGGTGTGCTTGTCGTCTTCCGGCAGCTGCATCGTAAGGCCGAGAGCCATGCCGCGCGGAATGATGGTCACCTTGTGGACCGGGTCGGCGCCCGGCGTCATCGCCGCGACCAGGGCGTGACCGGCCTCGTGATAAGCAGTGTTCTTTTTCTCTTCGTCCGACAGGATCATGGAACGGCGTTCGACGCCCATCATTACTTTGTCTTTGGACATCTCGAAGTCGACCATCATGACGAACTTGCGATTCTGGCGCGCGGCCCACAGCGCCGCCTCATTCACTAGGTTTGCGAGGTCCGCACCGGAAAAGCCCGGCGTTCCCCGAGCGATGATGGACAAATCCACGTCATCGCCGATGGGGACCTTGCGGGTATGGACGCGCAAGATTTCTTCACGGCCCTTCACGTCAGGACGCGCCACGACGACGCGGCGGTCGAAGCGCCCGGGCCGCAACAGCGCCGGATCCAAAACGTCGGGCCGGTTGGTCGCGGCGATCAGAATCACGCCTTCGTTGGTTTCAAAACCGTCCATCTCCACGAGCAGAGCGTTCAATGTTTGCTCACGCTCATCATGTCCGCCGCCGAGTCCGGCGCCGCGATGGCGCCCGACCGCGTCAATTTCGTCGATGAATATGATGCAAGGCGCGTTCTTCTTACCCTGCTCGAAGAGATCGCGCACGCGGCTCGCGCCCACGCCGACGAACATTTCCACGAAGTCCGAGCCGGAAATCGAGAAGAAGGGAACGTTGGCTTCTCCGGCAATCGCTCGCGCCAGCAAAGTCTTGCCCGTTCCTGGAGGTCCAACGAGCAACACACCTTTCGGAATTCGCCCGCCCAATTTCTGGAACTTTTGCGGGTCTTTCAAGAACTCGATAATTTCCTGCAACTCTTCCTTGGCTTCATCCGTCCCGGCCACGTCCTTGAAGGTGGCCTTTTTCTGCTGCGCGGAGAGCAGCCGCGCGCGAGACTTGCCGAAGCTCAATGCCTTGTTTCCGCCGGATTGCATCTGCCGCATCAGGAACAAGCAGAAGCCCACCAGAAGGATCAGCGGCGCGGCGTTCAATAGGATCAACACCCAGTCGCCGCTGCGCACTTCCTGGACCTTCACCTGGATCCCCTTATCGCGCAGCGCCTTGGTGACTTCGGGGGCATTTTCCTTGGCGATGATGGCGCGGAATTTCTGGTTCGCGGGCTTGGAGTATTCGCCCTTTAGCTCATAGCTGTTGGGCGACAGATACATGGTGACTTCCTTGATCTCGGTCGCGTCGATCTTGGCCATCAACAAGCTGTAACTGGGTTCATCCTCGCGCGCCTGTGATGCGTTGGTGGACACCAGCTTCCAGAGCATCACGCCCAGGAAGACGATGGAGATCCAAAATAGAATTGTTTTTGCCGTGGAACTAGAATTCACGTTGTCCTCACTAATCTTCCAACTCGTCGGAAAAAATCAAATCCTGCTTATTTCTTCCGCCCCTTGCTGCTTTTCCTGGGCGCCCCATTCGCTCCGGAAGAAAGTTGCCGGAGGTTGCGCCCCGTCCCGTTGGCCGCTGCAAGGCCATAACCCACCCATACTTCATTAGATGCGGTCCGGAAGCCAAAGTAATCAGGCTCAAGCGCCACTCGGCGCCTCGCCGGCTTGTCCAGCATCACGGCCAGCCGGAGCGAGCGCGGCTTGCTTTCGCCCAGCCGACGCAGCAGAAATTCCTGCGTCACGCCGCTTTCCAGCACCGCGTCAACTACCAGCACATCGCGACCCTTCAACTCCGGCCCGGAGCCAAAATAAACTTCGCGCCGCGCGTGCCCGCTATCTTCGACGTCTCGTACTTCTTCGCGCACGAAGTGGCAAACCACCGGCGCATCGATGTGCCGCATCAGGTCCGCCGCGAAAACAAAGCCGCGATCCAACGTTACCACTACATCCACGCGGCGTCCCTGGTACTCGCGCGAAACTTCTCTTCCCAGCGCGGCCACGCGCGCGGCGATACGCGACGACGAATACGTCGCACCCTTGCCGCCGCTCAAATTTTTTCCTCGACCATCACGATTCCCGCTCGAGTCCCTTCGTTCGCTGCAAATTCGGCGGCGACAGGAAACCCGCGCGCCCATACCAGAACGCCGCCACTCGCCAGCACCGGCCATCCGTCGCGTTCCCAGCGGCTGACACGCTTCTCGTTCAACAAGCGCTTCAGCTTGTGCGTGCTTCGGTGGCCCTGGGGACGTAACCGGTCTCCGGGGCGCCAATTGCGCAGCAAGATAGGAGAACGCAATCGGTCGCGGTCCAGAGCGACCGCATCCCTACTAGTTTCCCCTCTCTTGGGAGGCCAGTCAATCACCCTGAAGCGGAATACGCACCCCAGTTCCGCAACCTTCACTTGCGTGTCGCCTGGCGCCAGTTCGATGTTGTACTCATACGTGCGCGCCTCATGGGGCTTTCGCTCGCCGCTCTGTGTGGCACCTTGATCTCCCTTGGTGAAAACTAAAGTATTTTCTTCGCGCCGGACTTCCAGACCGCCTGGAAGCTGTAGCGACTTTCCGTTCTGTCCAGATCGTGCCAAGTCCAGCACTGCCTCGACGTGTTGCGCGGTTAGTTCTCCGCGGCGAGATCTTATTCTTCGCGCAAGCACTCGAATCATGCGCGTGCAAATGGCTTCTCGAACCGGGCTCCCTTCGAACTCTGTATTCTCCGCGTTGAAAACGGTCCCAGCCAGAGGTCTCAGAAGTTCGGCTCCCTGAATGCTGAGTCGATCGACCGATTGCCGTACGAGCGCGTCGCAACGCTCACGTGCCAGCGCCTGCAGGAACGCCTCGTCGCGCCGCGCAAGCTCCGCAAGCGTGGAGAGATGACTGACAATTCCTGGATTGAACTGTTTTTCCAGAATCGGCAGGAGCTTCTTTCGGATACGCGCACGCATCCTTGTTGTGTCCTGGTTGGTGGTGTCCTCGCGCCAGCTCTGTTTCTTTTGATGCAGGTAGGCGCGCAGATCTTTTCGTCGCACTCCCAGGAGCGGACGGACGACGCCTTTGCGCTGAGAGTGAATGCCGCCCAAACCCGCAATTCCCGCCCCGCGCAAGATGTGTGCCAGAACGGTTTCGGCTTGATCGTCAGATGTATGCGCGACCGCAATGCGATCAACGCCGTCCTCATCCCTGAGTTTTTCGAAAAACTCATAGCGAGCCCTCCTCGCCGTATCTTCCAGGTTTGCTTTTTCGCGTTTTGCCCTTGCTGAGACGTTCGCGCGTTCAACGTGAAACGCCAGCCCATGCTTTGCCGCCAACTGGGCGACGAATTGTTCATCCGCGTCCGAAGCATTGCCGCGCAAATTGTGATTGAAGTGCACCACACTGAGCACGATGCCCAGCTTTTTTCGCAACTCCAGCAAAAGCAACAGTAGCGCCACCGAATCTGCCCCGCCTGACACTGCTGCCCCCACGCGGTCCCCGGGCCGCAGGGTCTCCTGTTTCTTGGCGGCGCGAAGCACAGTCAGGGCTAGGGGCGATCGGTCCGCCATCGTAGTCGGTTTTTTCTTTCTCCTACCAGTCACCAGTCACCAGTCACGGATTCGCCGCATCCTACCACGCCGCAAGCACTTAGCGCCGCACTGTGGGCGCCTGTGGAAATCGTTAATCAAGTGTTGACATTCGGTTGTGCTCTTGGCATACTGCTTGGGCTGTGGATGTGCCTTTCTGCTGGACAGGGGGGCTTTGCTCTTTGACAACCGATACGATGTGCCAGAATCTGTTCGAAACTATTGGAGCTTTTCGAGCGCCAATAGTCTGAGTTAATTCGAGCGATCAACAATTCGCTTGGCAGGCTGCCTGGGACGCAAATCCCAGGATTTTTTTTCGCCAAGCAACCAGATTCAAACGAGAGTTTGATCCTGGCTCAGAACGAACGCTGGCGGCGTGCTTAACACATGCAAGTCGAGTGCGCGTCTGTAGCAATACAGATGGCGCACGGCGCACGGGTGCGTAACACGTGGGCAATCTGCCCTTCGATGGGGAATATCTTCGGGAAACCGAAGCGAATTCCGCATAACATTCCTTGGACTTCGGTTCGAGGACTCAAAGCCGTAAGGCGTCGAAGGAGGAGCCCGCGCACGATTAGCTAGTTGGTAGGGTAACGGCCTACCAAGGCTTTGATCGTTAGCTGGTCTGAGAGGATGGC
>DATDGB010000097.1:0-11649 GCA_036522305.1 Candidatus Acidiferrum sp.
TTCGTCTCGAATCGTGACTGTTGCTTTCACTTCGTCATGACCGGTGAACGTGAAGTGATAGACAACGTTAAGACCTTTTGACTGACCTTTCTGAAAAACGAAGTTCAAGCCTCGCAGGAAGGCGCGAATGGTTCCTTGGCCGGCGAGACCGTTCGACACACGCTTGGTCTTTTTGTCCGGAAAGCGCCGCGCCACGAACTCTTCGGCGTCAGAGTTCGGAACAACATAGACCGTCTCTGGTTTGTTCTGCAGAGGGCGAACGACATCGTCCAGAAACTGCTTGCGGTTCGTGAGGAAGGGTGCGATTACGTCCTCACCCGCAGGGCATACCGCCAATGCAATAAGCGGCCTTGTAGTTGGCGCCGAACGACAAGCTCTGCCACATGGAGACCGTCTCGGACCCTGACACTTTTTTACGATAATCGTGTGCACTTCTGCTATCCGCGATCTTCTCCACCCAATCGCTGAATCCGCCCATGAACTCGCGGTAGTTGTGCGTGTAGCACGCGGAAAAATCGAAGCTGCCATCACTGCCAATGGCTCCCGTCGGGCACGCCGCGACATACCTGTGTAGCCGACATTGGAAGCCTAGCAAGGATGAAGGTATATATACCTTCATCCTTAGCAATCTGGATCTACAGATCCGATGATTCAACATGATTAAAGCCTATAATTATAGGCTTTATACAGACAAACTTCTTTAAAGCCTGGAAATATAGGCTTTAAATGAATAACAATAAAATCACTTAAAGCCTACAAATCTAGGCTTTATTGCACTAAATAACTATAAGGCCTATAATTATAGGCTATGAGCTCTATACAATTTGAGTCTCCACAAGAACTGCAAATCGAGCTGGGCCGGCGGATCCGACAGCTGCGTTTGTCTCGCAATATTGATCAGCGAGCCGCTGCGGAGAAGGCCGGAGTTACGCGAGCGGCATTGCAAAATCTTGAAGCGGGCCGTGGCTCGTCGGTACAGACACTGCTTCGCACGTTGAAGGCGTTGAACTACCTCGAAGGCATCGAGATGTTGGCCCCGCAACCAACTGTGAATCCGCTCGCGCTTCTGAAAACGAAAACTCCGCCCCAGCGAGCGCGTCACCACCGCATCGCGCGGCCAAGGAAGACGAATCCTTGAACATCCCAGTCATCGAAGTTCGCGCTTGGGGAAAGCTGGTCGGAGCTTTGGCACCAGACTCGAAGCTCGGCTACTACGCATTTGCCTATCATCCGTCATGGCGTCGCCTGGGAATTGAACTCGCTCCCATCATGATGCCGGTGACAGATTCCCGAGAAACACTTATCTTCCCGAGCCTGCCGGAGGCCACGTTTCGGCGACTGCCCGCAATGTTTGCGGACGCGCTTCCCGACGATTTCGGCAACGCGTTGATCGATGCTTGGATGGCGGAGCGCGGAACCAAGAAATCGGATGTAACGACGCTTGATCGGTTGGCCTACATGGGGAAACGTGGCATGGGAGCGCTCGAATTCAAACCGTCACTGGGTTCACACCGCGAAAGCGCGGCACCACTCGAGATGAAATCGCTTGTCGAAGAGGCCAGGAAGGCAGTGGAGGGTGATCTCTCTGCAGACGCCCATGCCAAGGCGGCTTTAGCGAACATTATTCGAGTTGGCACATCGGCGGGCGGCGCGCGCGCTAAAGCGGTCGTCGCCTGGAATCCGGTGACAAATCAAATCCGGAGCGGTCAGTTCGATATCGCCTCCGGGTTCGAACCTTGGATTGTCAAGTTTGATGGAATCGGAAAAGATTTCGAGCTTGGAACGGGCGGAGATTACGGCCGTACGGAATATGCGTACCACAGGATGGCGACACAGGCGGGAATTGTGATGTCACCGTGCCGGCTGCTTGAAGAGAACGATCGCGCCCACTTCATGACGCGCCGCTTCGACCGGGATGTGGTGAAGGGCAAAACAATCAAACACCACGTGCAGACACTCTGCGCGATGAATCACCTGGATTACAAGCAGCGCGGCACGCACGCCTATTCCCAGCTTTTCATGACCGTGTCGGAACTGGAGCTCGGCGACCATGCAATACAGCAGACGTTCCTGCGTATGGCTTTCAATGTCATGTCCAGGAACTACGACGACCACACGAAGAATTTTAGCTTTCTCCTCAAGCAGGGCCAGAGTTGGGAACTGGCCCCCGCATACGACGTAACGCACGCGCACAACCCAAGAGGGGAATGGACCTACCAGCATTTGATGAGCGTCAACGGAAAGTTTGATGAAATTACTAGGGCGGACTTGCTGGCGGAAGCTGATCGATTTAGCGTGCCGCGGAGGCAAGAATTGCTTGGAGATGTTCTTTCGGCGCTCGACAACTGGACAGAACACGCAAAGGCAGCAGGTTTGAGCCCGGGCAAGACCGACGAACTTCGTGGAGACTTCCTGCTGTTATAAAGACAGTGGCGAGCGACCCACAAGTGGTTTGCCTCACGAATATCATGACCCGCCGAAAAGATTCAGTTGGACGGGAGCTGTCTGCACGAACACCTTCGGCGGAGCCTGGCGCGGCTGCGTACAGGGTAAAAGGACTGCCATCGCATAACTTTTGGAGTTTGTGGGTGCCATGCGAATCTTGATGGCAAAGGTTCGTTTGAATCAAAGATAAAGACGCCGCTAGGTCCAACCGAGTGGTCCGTTAAGGAGACTAAGAGCGGACCAACTCTCCGGCCCTCCGTGGGAAACTGGCAGGAAGCATGCCAATCCCACTACTGGATCACTCGTGGGGAAATCATATGGGCTGACAAGTGGACGCCCGAGCATATCGCCTCGGGCCGCCGCCACGAGGACGAGCGCCGACGTGCCTACTATGATGACCTTGATCGTAAACGCAACAAGACCATGCAAAAGCTCTGGCGTTGGCTGAAGGGCCTGTTTAAGCGATAGTTGGCGCTCCGTCTCAGACTGATGAAAGCGCATCTCGTCGCTTGCTTGTTCAGCAACTCGAAAACTATCCAGCAAGAGGTTCTGGGAAATGAATGTGGAGTTGTTTCAGAGTTTGTGGACTTTTTCCAATCCACAACCCAGCCCACAAGAACCTCCGTCTTATACGACTTCCGCGTAGTTTGGCAGTCCCCGCGGTCTTGTAAGTTGTTGTAAAACCTAACCACGCTACCCTGATAAGGGCGAGGTCGGTGGTTCAAGTCCACCCAGGCCCACCATTTTCCCATCGCTAAGTTTCCGATCTCCTCAGAGACTCAGGCCGCCCCGATACCCTTGTTACGCTACACGGCGGAGCCCTCTATTTTTTCAGAAGCGGTGCGCGGGGCCGATCAAATGCCAGTGGACTGAAAACCACGTCAGGAAAACGCAGGCCGCCGCCACCAGCGAAAACTTCAGCTTAGAGATGTAGCGGATGTCGGGGCGCCGCCAAACGCGCAATCCCGCATACACCGAGAACACGCTCAGGAGTATCGCTATAGCGGTAACCATATTCATGATCACAAAATATTTGTCGATGGCATGAGTCGGCAGCATCGTCTCACTTTCCAAACGCGACAAAAGCACCCCCGTGCCTGCGGTCAGAACCATCCACGCCGCGGCAGACAACTTTGTGCCCAGCGTGAGCTGCACACTGCGCGGCTGTTGCTTGAAGGGAGGCCGCTTCGAAAGAAAAATCCTGCGTCCGAGCCGCAGCAGAGAAGCTGCAACCACCGCCGCCAGGACCACCAGGCTGCCCACTAGAATGGGTAGAATCATCTGGCTGTTTTCATGCCAGGGGGTACGCTCGAACTGCACACTAGGAAAGCTGATCGCGAGGCGCGCGATCCTTCCTGAGCTGTCGCGAATCGCCAGAATCCGTCCCTGATCCTCTGCTTCTTGCCACAAATCCTTGCCAATGGGTTTCCATTGCCTTACGTGGCCGCGTAAATCCTTGAAATCATCCACCTTTAGCACGCCGTCTTTGTCTACGGTGGCTTCGCTCTGCTCAAGGAGGCTCCCTATCTTTAACTTGTTGCTCTCGGAACGCCGCGTGGACTGGTAGGTGCCCGCAATCGCCTTGAGGTCGCCCGGAGACAATTTCTGAAATTCAGGCTTCGCGGTGTACGGGTAATAGCGATCGGCAAAGGTCGTCAGGATTTCCGTTCGGGTCTTGCTGGCTGACCCGGCCGAATTGTAGGAGATGAAGATCACCAGCTTTTCCTTGGGTTCGAGGAGAAACAGGCTGTGAAAAGCGATGAGGTCGCCGCCGTGTCCCACGAACCGGAGCCCGTTCCGCCAAGTCTGGTAAAAACCCATGCACATCGCCGGCAGCGCTTCGGAAGTGCCAAACTGCTTTGTCCACATCGCTCCCAACGTTTCGGTTTTCAAAATCCGGTGGCCCTCCCACTCGCCCCCATTCAGGAGCGCTTGCGCGAACCGGCCCATGTCGGACGCCGTCGAGGAAACACCTCCCGCTGGAGCAGGATTGAAAATCTCAAAGCCGACGGCCGGCTTTTCTGTATTGTTCCGGTAACCTTCCGAAGGGAACGGCAATAGGTCCTCTGCTAGCGGCTGTTTGAAGCTGGAGTGTTTCATCCCCAGCGGCTGAAAAATGTGTTCCGCGACGTACTGCTCGAAAGGCTCGCCGCTCACTCGTTGTACGATGTACCCTCCGAGCCCCACGCCATAGTTCGAATAGGCTGGGACTTCCCCGGGCGGGAAGATCCTCCGTGGCTGGTTCGTGACCAAGAAATCTCGGAGTGGCGCGGCCTGCTTCGGATCGATCAGGAGAACATCTCGAATTTCCTCCTCGAACCCGCCAGTGTGGGTCATCAGGTTGCGCAGCGTAACGGGCTTGCCGAAGGCCGCTGCGATTTGGAAATCGAGATACTTGTTCACGTCCGCGTCGATGTCCAGCTTGCCTTGCTCCGCCAATTGCATGACGGAAATCCAAGTGAAGAGCTTGGAGATCGAAGCCAAACGAAACATCGTCGTCTCAGGATCAACTTTTTTCCCCTTCGCGACGTCCGAGAAGCCGTAGCCCTTCCTCAGCAGATCCTTCCCTTCCCTCATCACCAGAACGGTAGCGCCGGCGACATCGCTACGCTCCAACTGCAGCGGAATGATACCGTCAAAGAATGCCTCCAGGTCGGTCGTCTCTAGGGCGTGCTCTGCGCTGGGCGCAACGGCCGCCGGGGCCTTCTCCTGCACGCTGGCCGCGGCACGTTTGGGAAGAACAGCCGTTTGTGGAGATTGTGCCAGCGCTGGAATAAATACACATATCACTGAAGCAACCAAAACTCTGCCGATCGCCGCCATGCCGCCTCCCGGGCTCAATTGAATTGGCACCGAGTCTCGCGGAAATGCGAAAGACGCGCAACTAAAACATTACGGATTGGCTGGTTTCAGAGGTACTGCCGGTGGCGGCGGTGGCACGAATTTGGCGTCATCCACAGGAACATTTTGCTGAACCTGCTCGACCTGGATCGTGAACCGGTTCCCCGGGCGCGCCAGCGTCCACCGGAACGACAACTTCACGCCATTGGTATCGCGATAATCCGCAAAGTCGGTCTGCGTAGGGTTGCGCCCAAGAGGAGTTTCCGCATAGCGGATCAGGCGGAGCAGCAACCCCGATTCTTTGTCGAGGTACAGCCGCAACGGCGGCTGGCCTTCGCTGCGCCCCACCACCAGGTATGTCTCATGGCCATCGATCTTTTCTCCGGCCTCGACTCGGAATTTCTGATACAGCGTCTTCACATGCGCCGCAAAATAAAGATCCGCATCGATGCGCGCCGCGTCATTTTCCGCCGCTGACATCATATGCACGCGCCCAGGCAAGCTCAGCCACCCCTGCTTCCCGTCAAACGCCGTGACACTGTCCCCGCCCTGCAGATGCATCACCGAGAAACGCTTGTCCGGCGCCTTCGAGTAAACATCCATGGGGAAATGTTGCCCGCCGAACGCGGTCAGCGTCCCTTTTTGTACCCTGCTCGTAATTTTCTGGAGCGCATCCGCCCCGCCAACGGCCGCTAGATATTTGTCAAGAAGCTGCTCCGCGCCCGGCAACGAGGCTTTTTCCTCGCCGGGCTTTTTCCCTTCTTCAGCTGCAGGTCTTGGCTCTTCGTCAGTGATGATTGGTGTCCCCACCGGTTGCGCAGCTCCCCGATGGCAGGAATAGCATGTCACCTCGCGATGGCCCTCGAAGTTCTCTTTATTGATCGCCATCATCATGTTGATCATCTTGCGCGCGGTTACTTTGGTCTTCTTGTCGTCCTTTTCGTTGGCGTGCTCGACGTGACAGTACGCGCATTCCACTCCCAGCGAAGCCGCAATGAACTGCATCGCAGGAATCACCTGTTCCGCAGGTATGCCCTTTAGAGCCTGCATGTTTTTGAACTGCTCTTCGGCGAGTTTGGGTGTGGATGCGACCGAAGCAGGTGCTGGCGGTGCAGGCGACTGCGCCGATGCCGTCCCAATCGCCAAGAAAGTGCCCAGCGAGACCCCGCACACGGCAATACAGAAATTTTTCGAATTCCTATTCACAATTGTTGTCCTCGCAGGTGATTTGACGACAGAGTACGCGGCACGGTTTCAACCGCCACGAAATCTTGGGGGAAAGGGCTAAAGCTCACGCGCCGATTTCGCCGCGTTTCGCCAGCGCCGTGATGCGGTCAGCGGCGCGGAAGGCCAGCGCTTCAATCGTCATGGTGGGTTGCCCGCGGCCGGAGGTCACCAGGCTACTGCCATCGCAAAGGAAAAGATTCTTCACATCGTGAGCGCGGTGGTCCGCATTAATCACTGACGTCTTCGGATCGCTCCCCATGCGGCAGGTGCCGAGAAGGTGCACGCCAAATTGCTGTTCCTGCGCCGGAAAACTCCATTTTTTCTGTGCGCCGGCGGCTTCGTGGACCTCATGGGCTCGTTCGAGCAGCCAGTTGGTGAACTTCAGATCATCCGGATGATCTTTGTACGTCATGCGCAGCGCGGGCAGCCCCCAGGCATCTTTCAATTCTGGATCGAGTGAGAAACTGTTGTTCTCCAGTGGCAGCGAAGTGCCATGGGTGGAGACTTCCATGGTGCGCGTGAAATCGTGCGCCAGGGCGGCCTTGTAATCCTTGCCCCATCGCGGCGTTCCGGGCGGAAGAGCGCCCATGGCAAATCCGATGGGTGTGAAATCGATTCGCGCGTCGAGCCCGCCTCCGCCATAGAAGCCCATCTTTTGTGGATCCAGTTCGTAGAAATCATGCAGCACGCGGCTCACGGCGTAACCCTTGTATTCGTTGAGGGGATGCTCGTACAAGCCCATCACTGCCGCGTAAGTGTTGAACATCAAGTATTTGCCTACCATGCCGCTGGAATTCGCGAGGCCATTTGGAAACTGCTTGTTGGCAGAGAGCAACAGCAGCCGCGGCGTCTCCGCACCGTTCGCGCAAACCACCACCGCTTTGGCCTTCTGCAGGTGCGTGTTCCGCTTTTCATCGAAATAAGTAGCGCCAACCGCGCGTCCGTTGGCGTCCGTCTCGATGCGATGCACGTAAGAGTTCGGCCGAATCTCGCAACGCCCGGTTTTCTCCGCCACGCGAATCGCGGTCGCCAGCGAACTGGACTTCGCGCCAACTTCGCACCCGAATCCCAGGCAGAACCCGCAATTGATGCAAGCGCTGCGTCCCGGGCGCGCCTGCGAAAGAATCGCCATCGGCGCGGGGTATGGATGCCAGCCCAGTTTGCGCGCCCCTCGCTCGAAAATCACTCCCGACGACTTCACTGGCAGCGGCGGCATGGGATAAGGTTTCGACCGTGGCGGATCGAACGGGCTGGCTCCCGCAAGCCCGGAAACTCCAATCTCCCATTCTACTTTTGTGTAATAAGGCTCGAGGTCCGCGTAAGTAATCGGCCAATCCGCAAAACCTGTGCCCGCTATCGGACCGATTTTGCTGCGCTCGATGAAATCGATCTCGTGAAATCGCCAGAAATTCGCGGTGAAGTGTACGCTCGTCCCCCCCACGCATCGCCCGTAAACCAGCGCCCGCTGCGGCTTGGCTTTTTCTTCCGGTGTCTTGCGAAACGTGTTCGGCTGCAATTTCGGATGATTGGTGAGCTTATCCTGTGCGAAGATCTCCATTTCGCTGTGTGTAAAATCCGCTTCGGTAAGATACGGTCCCTGCTCCAGCACGACTACGCGAAAACCATTTGTCGAAAGTTCCTTCGCGAGGATGCCGCCGGCCGCGCCCGACCCGATGATCACAAAATCCACTTCTTCAGAAGTCTTGTATCGAGGCTGGTCGACCATCATTTCTTGTCCGCCTCTTTCCCAACTGGCTGCCAGCCTGGATAGTCTTTGTCGTAGTACCCAAACGGCGGCTGAAACATATGCTCGCGCTCGCGCCCGATCACTTTCCACCCGACACCATCGTGGTTCCCGCCGTAATCCGGATCGATCAGGAATCCCGCAATCGTCTGTTGACGCAGCGTTCCAAAAAAGTCTTGCGCGCTGGGCCGCGCCCGGTATGGCCCCTGACCCGCCGCGGTGTTTTCATCGAACGAATGCAACACCGCATCCTGCTGTTCCACCGTCAGGCCGGAAAAATTTGTGGCGCCCGGGAACATCTCACCCACTCTCGCTTGCAGCTCCGGCAATCCTTCGCGATATGTTTTCTGGTTATCGGTGGCAAAGGTGGCCAATCCTCGATCGATAAAGTAAACAACTCCGGCTTCGCGTGCTCCCGGAGTCTCGTCCGTAGGAATGATGCGTGCCGCTATTGCTTCGATCTCCACAGCCTCGTCCGGCGTGAAGAATTCGAATTTCGGCGGTGTGGCAGAGTTCACTGCCCGGTGTGCATGACCGGCAGCCGCCACCACGGCAGGCAAGTGCGTGGAAACCCAAACGGCGGAGAGCCCCGAGATGCCTTGAGACAAAAATTTGCGGCGACTGACAGATTCATTCATTTCGGCGGTTCCTTAATGCGACTTTTGGACTGTAAGCTGCGCGGCAAGGAGCGTCAAGCAATTCTTGATCAATCAAATTTTGCATCAAGCCAATCGACAAGCCAAATTGACCGCACCTAGATCTCGCTACGGCGTGCGAGAGAGGTGATGCGATCAGCCGCGCGGTACGCCAGCGCACTGATGGTCAACGTCGGCTGTCCGCGGCCGGAAGTCACCAGGCTGCTTCCATCGCAGAGAAAAAGATTCTTCACGTCGTGCGTGCGATGATCGGCATTGATCACCGATGATTTCGGGTCGTTCCCCATTCGGCAGGTGCCCAGCAGGTGGTAAGCAAAGTCTTGCTCTTCGATAGCCGAAGCCCATTTCTGTTTGGCGTCCGTGGCGTCGAGTAGTTCCATGATGCGGGCCTTCAAGAAGACACCAAGTTTGAGATCGTCGGGATGATCCTTGTAGGTCATCCGCAGTGCTGGCAGGCCCCAGGCATCCTTGAGATCCGCATCCAGCGAAAAACTGTTGTTCTCGACGGGCAGTGAAGTTCCGTGCGACACGATTTCCACTGTGCGCGTGTAATTGTGCGCCAGCGCAGCCTTGAATTCTTTTCCCCACAGTGGAGTCTCGGGTGGCAAGCCGCCGTTGCCGTAACCGTTCAGGGCAAACGCAATTGGCGTAAGGTCGAAACGCGCATCGAGTCCCCCGCCTCCGCAGAATCCTACTTTCCGGGGATCGAGTTCGTAGAAGTCGTGCAGGATGCGGCTGACGGCGAATCCTTTGTAATCATTCAACGGGTGTTCAAAGACCGCCATCGCAGAGGGGCCGGAGTTCATCATCAGGTATTTGCCGACGAGCCCGCTCGAATTCGCCAAGCCGCCGGGAAACTGCTTGTTCGCTGAGAGAAAAAGCAAGCGCGGAGTCTCCGCCCCGTTGGCGCAAACAACCACAGCCTTGGCCTTTTGCAGATGGACGTTTCGCTTCTCGTCGAAGTATGCCGCGCCGGTCACCCGGCCATTCGCGCTCGTCTCGATCCGGTGGACGTAGCAGTTGGGACGGATTTCGCAGCGGCCCGTTTTTTCAGCCATTCGAATGACCGTCGCCAGCGTGCTCGACTTGGCGCCAACTTCGCAACCGAAGCTTTCGCAGAACCCGCATTGCATGCAAGCGCTGCGCCCCGGCCGCGGCTGCGAAAGAATCGCCATCGGCGAAGGGAACGGATGCCAGCCAAGCTTTCGTGCGGCCCGCTCGAAAATCACCCCGCCGGATTTCACCGGCAGTGGTGGCATCGGATAAGGTTTCGAGCGCGGCGGATCGAACGGGCTCGCGCCGGCCAGACCGGAAACGCCGATTTCCCACTCCACTTTCGTGTAGTAAGGCTCGAGGTCTGCGTAAGTGATCGGCCAGTCGGAGAGTGCCGCCCCTGGAACCGCTCCAACTTTGCTCCGCTCGATGAAGTCAATTTCATGGAAGCGCCAGTAGTTCGCAGTGAAATGCACGCTCGACCCGCCGACCATCCGCCCGTAGACATACGCACGATGGCGCTTCGCTTTGTCCTTGGGCGTCTTGCGGAAAGTGGTGGGTTGCAGTTCCGGATGATTGGTGAGCTGGTTCCGTTGCACGACTTCAACTTCGTTGTGCGTGAAATCCGCCTCGGAGAGGTAGGGCCCCTGCTCCAGCACGACCACGCGAAAGCCATTGGTGGAAAGTTCTTTGGCGAGCACGCCTCCGGCAGCTCCGGAGCCAATAATCACGAAATCCACTTCTTCGGTTGTCTTGTACTTGGGCTGATCCACCGTCATGTGTGAGTCATATCCTTTGCGAAAGACAAACACTATATCATCGGAGTCGCTTGCGATTGCGGCGTTAGGCGGGCTGGTGTACGATGCCGCGCCGTCCGGGAGTGTGGCTCGATTTAGCGAATCCACCGGGATTCTGAGACACTATTAGGCGCTTATGGCTACGTTATCTGGGGGAATTGGAAAAGGCAGCAAATGGCTGCTCGACAAAATCGTTGGCGTGATCGCCGCCACGGGAATTAACCCCAATCTCCTCACTTTTCTTGGCCTAGTCGTGAATTTTGCCGCCGCCGCATTCTTCGCCGTCGGCAGTTTCTTCACCGGCGCGCTGATCATCTTCTTTGCCGGTTTCCTCGATATGTTGGATGGCCAAGTGGCCCGCCGCCAGAACCGCGTCACCGCCTTCGGCGCTTTCTACGACTCCACGCTCGATCGCTACGCCGACATGGCCCTTTACATGGGCCTTCTGGTCTACTACTCCGTCAGCGGCCGCACCCCCTACGTCATCCTCGCCGCCGTCGCCACCGCCGGCTCCGTCATGGTCAGCTATGCCCGTGCCCGCGCCGAGTCCCTTATTCCGCTATGCAAAGTCGGCTTCATGGAGCGGCCCGAGCGCATCGTCCTGCTCATCATCGGCGGAGTCTTCAATCGCATGGGCCCCGTCCTCTGGGTCATCGCCGTCGTCTCCACCATCACCGTCATCCACCGCATCTACTACACCTGGCAAGAGACCCGCGCCGGCCGCGTCCTCCCCGGCATCAAGCTTTCACTCTAGCCCACAGAAACTTTGCGAACACAATTTATTGAGGGTAGCCGACGCGGCGTACTAGCCGAAGTTCGTCATTGAACCACACATTTTGAATATTTTCGTGAGTAGTTCGGTGAGAAGTCCTTGCCTCTCAACAGGGCATGATTGAAAAGTGGTTGTAGTGAAAACCTACCCCCTTGCTCGAGCGGTACAACAGTG
>DATDGB010000098.1:0-5197 GCA_036522305.1 Candidatus Acidiferrum sp.
CACTGTTGTACCGCTCGAGCAAGGGGGTAGGTTTTCACTACAACCACTTTTCAATCATGCCCTGTTGAGAGGCAAGGACTTCTCACCGAACTACTCACGAAAATATTCAAAATGTGTGGTTCAATGACGAACTTCGGCTAAGGTAACCAAAAGACCCTAGTTGACGTGTAGTCGCGTAGTCGAAAACTGCCAACTGCCCACACACGTAATTAACTACATTTAGAATCAACACTTTTTAAAAACAGGGGGAGGGGTGGCCAGTTATGGTTAACTAGAAACTAGAAATCCGCTCTTCACTCACGGGTCGGTCTGGGTGCCGCTGATTCGCGCAATTTGCTTAGCTAATTTGCGTACTTCGTTTTCAAATTTCCGGTAGTCCTTGCCGCCATAAGGAAGAACCGCGCTCAGCCCGGAGTGAAATTCGCGTGCTCCGGTTTGCCGCGCAACTTGTTCGATACTTGAGGCGCTGATTCCTGCGCCGGGGACAACGAAGATCCGATCCCCCGCAGCTTCGACAAGTCTGGCGAGCACCGCGGCTCCTTCGAGTGCGCTTTTTGCGCCGCCCGACGTCAGGATTCTCTTCGCACCGCTTTGCATCACATCTTCGAGTGCCTGTTGCAGATCGGCAGCCTCGTCGAACGCGCGGTGATATGTCACCTGCAGTGGTTTCGCAATCTCGACGAGTTGCCTGGTTCGCTCGGAATCAACGCGCCGCTTTTCTGTCAGGATGCCCAGCACAACCCCGTCCATGCCGGAATCTTTCGCGGCCGAAATCGCCCGCTTCATCTCCTCGAATTCATCTTTCGAGTATAGGAAGTCGCCCGCGCGTGGCCGCACCATGGAAAAAATGGGAATGCGTACTTGCGCCCGCACCGCGCGAAGGAGCTTCGCATCCGGCATAACTCCACCGATGGAGAGATTGCCGCAAAGTTCGATGCGGTCCGCGGTGCCGCGCTCTGCGGCCAGTGCCGCCTCAAGAGTCTCCACGCTGATTTCGAGCAAGCATTTTCCGCTCACGGGCGAAATCCTGCTGCGGAGTTGACGTGAGTAAGCGTACCGTGCGTCCAGTTCCAGAACATTCCCAGCAGCGCGGCGGCGTTCCAGCCCCACAGGAAGAGGCGCATTTGTTTTGGAGTGTAGGCTCGGTTTCTCCAAAGCAAAGTCGCATCAAACAAGAACCACAGCGCTCCCAAAGCGAGGAAGCTCGCAATGATCCAATCCCGAAAATAGATTTGCACCAGAACTGGTTCTATCGCTAAAAAGGAGGCAATCAGGAATTTCGCGCGCACTCTCCCGATCACCGTCGCCGTAGTTCGCCGGCCGCTCAAGCGGTCGGGTTCGATGTCCATCACCTCGCCGAAAACATGAGAGTGCATCGCAAACATCGCGCCAAACAAGAAAGTCTGCCAGGGGAGTTGTGAAACCTTATTCAGCCAACTGCTCAACACGAATACAAGCAAGTAGCTCGCCTGAATCAACAGGTCAAAAGGAGGGCGGCCTTTCCACGCGATGCCGGGCGCGTTGTATAGTCCCACGGCCACCAGAAGCACCGCGTACCATATCAAAATGCGCGGCCCGACCAAGAAATAGAACGCCACCACGAACGGAATTTGCACCAAGACGATCTGCCATTTCAAACTGGCTAGTTGCTCGCGCGCGCCCCGCGCGCCAAACATAAACGTGCCTTTGCGCGGATTCAGCGCGTCGGTATCCGCGTCAACAATGTCGTTAACGCCATAAAGCAGGAAGCTGAGGGGGAACAGCACGAAAATCAATCCCAGCCAGAGTTTCGCTGAGTGCAAGACGTCCGCATGCCCGAGCGGCATAAGGTAAAACATGGCTGTCGTGCTCCACAGGCCAGGCCGTGACACCTGCAGCAAGAAAACCAAATAAGAATGAGACTTTGTACGGCTCGCGGCGCTTGGAGAGGTTTGGGCGGTTTCGGCCATCCCGCCCAATATACCCCGTTTAGACTGTGCCTGTGCCTTCAAACGAACGAGAGGTGATGAATCAGTTCGACTGTTTCAAATTTTTCGTCGAGCGCATCCGGATTGAGGAGTTCGAGCGATATGTGAATTTTGTTAGATCAAGCCGAGCGAAGCGAACGCCGTGATTGAAGCACAGCCCAGGGCGACCCCCATGACCATGCCGGCAAGGACGTCACTCAGAAAGTGCATGCCTAGTACGATGCGTGACACCGCAATACTCAATGCCAGGAAAAAAAGCACCCCTTCGAGCGAAGGGTAAAAATAGCTCACAACCAGCGCAACGGAAAACGCCGTCATCGTATGGCCCGACGGAAACGAAAACTTATCCGGCGGCAGCACCTTTGACCAGCAGTGCGGCTCGATCTGGCAAGGCCGCGGCCGCTGGCTCAGTCTCTTCAGCGCTTTGAACACAACAATGCCCAGAACCGCGGCAGAACCCGCCGCACCGATGGCAGAAAAACGCTGCGGGCCACCGTAAGCGAACAGCATCAGGCCCAGCCCGTACCAAATCCAGCCATCTCCCATGCGCGTGGCCGCGATCATCCAGAAACGAATCCACCGCGGCGCTCGCCAGCGGTTCATCCGGCGCATCAGCCGCTGATCGCGCCGATCGATGTATCCCCAGAGGTTGCGTGCGACTGCCATCGCTTCACCTCACCCAGACGGCCGGAAACAGGCAAGCACTCTCAATAAGAAAGATGCAGGCATAGGCGAGAAGGATTTCCCGCATGCAGATTGCGCGCGCGTGCAACTTCTTCCGCATCGTTCGCACCGACGGATTGGAGGATTTGCTCACGCGTGCCTCAACTCGCCCAGTTGGCCTCGAACTTCGAATCCATATCCCAAAGCATCCGTTTGCGTTTTCCGCTGCGCTCCATGGCCGCGGTCCATTTCCGGCAAAAGCGGATCTCGTTCATCCAGTGCCCCGCGGTAAATGCCGGGACCAGCAGTGCGAACGGCGACAGCGCCAGCGTCCACGGCTTGTCGCAGAAGAGTGAACGCACGATGCTGAAGACATCCGCCGTGAGTTTTCCGCAACTTCCGTGCGTGCCATGGATTCGTCCGTTACCTGCGCGCAGCCCGGCGAAGAATTCATCCACCGTTCGCGCCCCGGGCACTTCCGTGTAGGTGTGCCCGATGCCAGCGATAGTGTGCGAGTCGCTCCCCGCGATCGCGATTTTCCCCAGCCGCGCCGCCAGTCGCGCCGCACTCTCGTTGGCTTCCGGCCACATCTGCCCGTTGCGCGTTTCAAACGCCGGAACGTAGGATTCAAACCAATGGAAGTCTTCCTCCTCGCGCCGTCCCGTCAACCCAGAGAACACGTGATTGGCGCTGAAGAAAAGTTTACGCTCCGTGAGGTACATCAGTAGCGCTATAAAATCGTTTCGACGGCGCTGAATTTCAACGTGATCGCGTTCCGTGATGCCATAAACACCCATGTGCATTTCGGTGCCGCTGGGCATCCGGACGGTCACTTCTTCGCTCAGGAAGAAGTCCTTGTGGCGCCGCAGATTCTCCGCGCCGTCGATGGAGTCATGGTCGGTTATGGTAACGATGGACATGCTCATCCGCTTCAGTCGGTCATAAACTTCGGCGGGGTCGTTGTAGGATTCCCGGCAAATACGGTCCAGCCCGGGAGCTGTGAACATTCCGGATGCGATGGAGTGAACATGTAGGTCGCAGCGCATGGCCCTATTTTCCACATCGGATATGAACAACCTGTAAAGAGGTCGCGAAATCTGCGTGAATGTGCCCATGGAACTCATTGAACACAAATAGGTTATTCACTTATCCACATGGCATGGGGTGTGCTCTTGTGAGACTCCCTAAACCTGTGGCACAATCCACGCAATGAAAAAAATCCACGTTGTCTTCCATGATGGAGGAGGGGGACATCGCAACGCCGCCATCGCTCTACAGACCGTGGTTTCTCACCAACAGCGCGACTGGCAGCTGGAACTCATTCAGTTTCAAGACCTTACTGACCGTCTGGATGTCCTCCGAAAACTCACGGGCATCAGGATCCAACAACAGTACAATATTATGTTGCAGAATGGCTGGACCCTCGGTAGCACCCAGCTTCTCCGCGTGCTTCAAACCACCATCCGAGTTTTCCACAGGCCCCTAGTGAGGCTGCTGGAGAAGTTTTGGCGCGATAAGCCGGCGGACCTTCTGGTCTCTGTAATCCCCCATTTCAATAGGCAGATTTGCGAAAGCTGGACCAAGGTTTACCCCGGACGCCCGTTTGTCACGATCATCACCGACCTGGCTGACTTCCCGCCGCGATTCTGGATTGAGCCGATCAAAGAACAGTACGTCATCGCCGGCACGGAGAAAGCCGCCGAGCAAGCCCGCGCCATGGGCCATGATGACGCTCATATCTTCCTGACTTCCGGTATGATCTTGCGCCCGGATTTTTATGTGCAGGACGTTTCAGATCCCGTCGCTCTGCGCAAAGAGATGGGCTTGCGCGAAGGCTTGAC
The DNA here is from genome assembly GCA_036522305.1 of Candidatus Acidiferrum sp. GTDB lineage: Bacteria > Acidobacteriota > Terriglobia > Acidiferrales > UBA7541 > Acidiferrum. The sequence goes on from DATDGB010000098.1 coordinate 4,472, forward strand.
AACCGCGATCGTGCTTTTCGGCGGCCACGGCTCGAAAGTGATGTACGACATTACGGAAAAACTCGACGCCGCTGGACTGCCGCTGCAGTTAATCTTGATTTGTGGTCGGAACGATGAGCTCGCGGGAAAATTGCGCGCTCACGAGTGGAAGTTGCCCGTGTACATCGTTGGTTTCACGAAAGAAGTTCATAAGCTGATGCGCGCGGCCGATTTCTTGATCGGCAAGCCTGGCCCGGGCAGCATCGCCGAGGCCATGGTCCGCAACCTCCCCGTCCTCATCGAGTGCAATGCCTGGACGCTCCCGCAGGAGCGCTACAACGCCGAGTGGGTGAAGGAAATGGGCGTGGGGATTGTCTTGAAGGGGTTCGAGGAAGTGGTGGAGGGCGTAAAGCGCATCCTCGACCCAGCCACCCTCGCCACGTTTCGCAAAAACGTGGCCGCACAGCAGAACCGCGCCGTCTTCGAGATCCCCGAGATTCTGTCGAAACTCTTAAGCGAAACCAGCGCCGAGCCTCTATCTACTATTCCTGCGCCCGTCGCAACCCACACTCTCTAATCGCCTCGTTAGTGGAACTTAGTGGAACTCATTAGTGTCCCAACGTTATGCGAACAAAATCAATTGGTTATCGAGAACCGGTTGAATTTTGTCGCTCATCGTTTGTGCAAGTAGTTGATCCAACGGGATTTTCTCGAACATGGTCAGGCTGAGGATCTGTAGGATTTCAT
>DATDGB010000099.1:0-37034 GCA_036522305.1 Candidatus Acidiferrum sp.
CGGCGGATTCCATTCCTATGGCTCAAGCAGAAACCGATACTAGCACGCGCTCCCCAACGGGTCAAAGAAGCCACTCAAGTTCTAGTGGCTTGATCAGAGTACCTTTCGCGTCATTCGCCGCCACAAAGTCATGGTTCGGTGGCAGTCTTATTCGCAAAATGGAATGCGGAGGCAGTATTACGCATGCGCCGTGGAATTGTTCTTTGCTTCTTGCTGGGAATGCTCATTTTCGGCTGGTTTGCGTGGCGGAAGTCATCATCCCGCCAGCAGCTAGGGGAAGCCTCAGTGCCGACGATCAACAAGCAGCCGGTTGCTTTCGCGAGCCGCACCTTTGACCCGGCCGCGCCGCCGGCCAATATGCCACCCTTAGCCCAGTGGGAAACCGCCGAGTGCGATTCCGATTTCCTTTCCAGCGCCAGTGTCCGTGGCGAGACCCGGCAATCCGATGCCACCCACGCGACCGTCACCATCACGCAAGTCAAGATGACGCTCCAACTCAACATCAACATCTGGGTGCCGGTCGGCACAACCCAACATGTGATCGAACATGAGGAAGGCCATCGCCAAATCTCGGAATCCTACTACCAGACCGCCCACAAAGTTGCCGAGCGCATCGCCGCGACATACATCGGCAAACAAGTCGAAATCACCGGCGCGGATCTGTCCGCCGAGTCCAACAAGATGCTCCAGCAAATGGCCGCCGATATCACCGATGAATATAAAAGGGAATTAAACCCAGGCCCGACGCAACTGCTCTACGACTCCATCACTAACCACGGCCGCAACGAGGTCATCGTCAAGGATGCCGTCGCTCACGCCCTCAAGAACACAGCGATCGAGGCCCCTCAGCCGGCGGCTAATCCTGGAAATTAAAACACGCGGCAACTGATCCGCTGTCCGGCTGGAGTAAATCGGTGGTGCGTCCAACGGGCCAGGTAAACGACTCGGCGTACCTTCCCGACCTTCGTCTTGCCCCAGCCTCCCATGCTCAGGTACAGTTTTCCGGAGAGGCCCCCATGCAAGGTCCAACCCATTGCGCGCAATGCGACTTGCCGGAAGAGCGCTGCACCTGCGAAAAGTACTGCACCATCTGCAAAGGGCAGCACGGCGTGCGCCTGTGCATGGATGGTCTCTACTACTGCCCGGATTGCCGGGAAGCCTGCGAAGTCTCTCTGGCCAGCAGCCGTGGCCACTGAACTCAAAACTTTCCGCTTGCTCCTCGATGCCGACCTGCGCCTGGCGGCCGCGGCCGGAGGCGTCGTCCGCTATCTGGCCGATGTCGCCGGGTTTGAGAACGGCGCCATCGCTCGCATGCAATCTGCGGTGCTCGCCGCTTGCTCCGAAGCTTTCGAGCATCTGACTGCCGAAAATCCCCGCCTCGAAATCTCCTTCACGCGCTTCCCAGACCGCATGGAAGTTGCTCTCACCCATCGAGGCGAAGGCTCTCCCGCCGTGGGCCTCGATACCATCGCGGGGTTTGCCGCGCGAATCGGCGGCACCGATTCCAGCCCCGGCATTTTCGCCGGCTTCGATCGCGTACAGTACGAATCGCGTGGAGGGGAAGCAATCACTCGCCTGACGAAATATCTTGGCCAGGTCCCTCCCACCATCCAATAACGTTTCAAAACGAAAAAAGCCAGACAGCGTCGCCGTCTGGCCATTTTTCCTTTGCGGTTTGTTCTGATCCGCGACTCACATCTTCAGCGCGAACGTGTTTTTCCGGATGAGCGCCGTCATCTGGTCGTCGCTCAGCGACATCCGTATCGTCAGTCGATCGCCGGCCGGAGTCACGCGCGCCTGATCGATCAGCGCCGCCAGATCGGGATTGTCTTTTTGCGCCTGATACCGCTTATAGAGGAACCCAGCTTGCACCAACTGCCCCAGCGTGTTCGCGTCTTCCGTCGAGCCGCAAACCGCCTGGAATTTTCCGTCCAACCCGCTGCTCGCTTCCACGTTGATGATCATGTTCTGCATCCGCCCCACGAGCTTCGCTGCTTCCGGGAACTGTCCCACTTCTGGCGCCAGTTGCTGCATCGCCAGCCGCGTGTATGCGGGATTCAGCACTGCCCACACCACGCCGCTGCCGTTCGCCTCATTGATTAGCGGGAAGAGTTTTTCGTTTCGCATCAACCCTTCCTCGCTTCCAAATCGCACTTCGATCATCTTTTCGAGAACCGCGCGATGGCCAAAGGCCGCGGTGCTCGAATCCAGGAAAAAGAAAAAGAGATCGTTCGCTCCCGAGCCCGTCCCGAATGCATAAAGCGTGTACCCGCGCGCCTTAAACGTCGGCAGCTTCTGCTGCTTAAAGAAAGCTTCCGTTGAATTCGGATTGTACGTCCCGAGCGCCACGCCGACGATCTCTTCTCCCGTAGGAACGTCCGCCGAGCCCGTGCCTTCGGTCTTCGTTGTCATGCCCTCAGCCACCAGCCCCCAGGCGAGTTCTTCGACCTGGGTATTCGGATCCACCCCCGCCGACGCCAGGAATTTCTCGAATTGCCGGAAGCGGTCCGGCAGCATCTGTTCCTGCAATTGGTTAAACCATTTCAGCGTCCGCGCTTTTTTCAGGTCAGCGTAAGCAAATTCCCCGACCTCTTTGGGGAAGAGCGCGATGATGTCCGGCCCGAGCCGGCCCGCCTTAGCAGGCTTGGGCATGGCCAGGGACGTCGCCACCAATATGCCGGCGGCCAGTAGCCGGCGGATCGTCAACCCCGTCCGGCTAGGCGGCACACCTGTATTCGTTTTCCGTTCCACGTAGTGCTCCTTTGGAGTGCGGCGGCTTGCCGCCGCTTTTCCTTCATCCTCAGCTTAAGCCACTCGCCGTTTTGCCCTTTTCGAACGGGGCAGGAGGAATCTTTAGTTTACGCTGTTGTCGCGCGCGGCGCATTGCCCAGCCGCGCACTCAGTGCCGCGACTTTCGCTCGCGTGGCCGCGACGTAGGCCGCGTCTGTCAGCCCATCCAGATTGATCTCCACGTTCGCCATCGCTCCGCGCGCACCCGCTTCCGCCATCAGCCGGGCCACTTGCAAGTCTGACCTCATGGATGCGGCGATGATGGCGTCCAGTTGTCCGAGCCGTTCGTAAAGCTCAACAGCACGCTCGGCCACCCGCAAAGGCACTTCCGACGCGCCCTTCGTTGCTCTCTGAATCGCTTCCTCGCGCTGCTGCGTTTCCTGCGCGTCCCCTTGCGGCAATTTGAACGCCACCATCACCGCGTCATACGACGCCGCGTCCCGATCAATCGCCTCGGCAAGTTCGTCCGCGATGCGCCGCAGTTCGTCCAGCGCCGCTGAGAGCTGGTGCACAAATCCCGCTTGCGATTTCTTTTTGCGCGAAAGCCCCGCAACCATCTGCCCCAGCGCTGCCGCCAGTGCTCCCGCATATGCCGAGACGCTGCCCCCTCCCGGCGTGGCCACGGGCGTCGCCACCGCATCCAGAAACGGCCGCGCCAATCCCGCCAGATTCCCGTCTTTCGCAACATCTATCGGCGCGCCTCTCAGTGCAGCCGCCAGTTTATTTTCAAATACCTGCGCGGGAGAGAAGTCCTCCAGTTGCAGGAAAAAATCTGCCGCCATCTCAATCGCTTTCTTCGGCACCAGCCCGACGATTTCGCTCCCCACTGGCATCACGCCGTAGCGTTCCGCTTCGCGCTTCACCATCTCATAAACGCGGTGCATCGGCGTCTGCTCAAAATCTGTCAAGTTGATGGACACCTGCGCCATGTTGCGCGCTTTCAGCTCCACGCCCATCGACTTCACGTACCGCAGCCCGCCCGATGAAAACCGGATCGCCTTGGCGATCTTGTTCGCAATGCTGACATCGGACGTATTCAGATTCACGTTGTACGCCACCAGAAATTTCCGCGCGCCGACCACCGTTACACCTGCCGTAGGATGCAGCTTCGGCTCGCCAACATCCGGCTGGCGGTCATGATTCTTCTTCAACTCTTCGCGCAGCCCTTCGAACTGCCCGCGCCGCACATTTTCCAGATTGACGCGGTCCGGCCGCGTCGCCGCCGCCTCATAAAAAAACACTGGAATGCGGTAGCGCTTCCAGATTTCGTTGCCCACCCGCCGCGCCAGCGCCACGCAGTCCTCAATGGTCACGCCCTCGATGGGAATAAACGGCAGCACATCCGTCGCGCCAACACGCGGATGTGCTCCGCTGTGTTTCGTCAGGTCGATCAGTTCCATGGCCTTGCCAGTTCCCAGGATGGCGGCTTCCGCCACCGCTTCCGGTTCACCCGCAAGCGTGATCACGCAACGGTGATGGTCCGCGTCCATCTCGCGATCCAGTACGTACACGCCCGCCACGCTACTCATCGCCGCCACAATGGCATCGACCTTTGCCGGGTCGCGTCCTTCAGAAAAATTCGGCACGCATTCAATCAGTCGTTTCATTTTTTCGGTTTCTTATCCTGTTGTCCCGCCCAGTTGGCAGGGAATTTCGGCTTGCGGTCTGGCAACGTCGGTCTTTCATACACGAACACTGGTTTTTTCCCCTGCTGTCCGGGCTGAGCGGGCTTGGCCGCTCCTGGCTCCGTTTTCAGCGGCCATTGCGGCCCAATCATCGGCTTGAAGCTCGCAGACAGCGGCTTCGCAACCACTTTCGGCTGCGTCTGAGTCGCTTGCTTGGACTTCTCCATCCCTGTAGGACTCGCTTTCTCTTTCTGGTAGCGCCTCAACACCCACGCACACCACGTGAATCCTCCCACCCACAGCCCCGTAACAATCGCGTCGTTGCCGCTCAGGCCCCCGGCTTTTCCCAGGATCATGACCCCCAGGCAAATCGCCACCAAAAACCCATAGAAATATTCTTCAAACAGGCTCTTGGTCTTCCGCGGCGCGATTTTGAGAAGTCGTATTCTCTTTATCGGCCTCTTCGAATAGTTAGATTGTGGCTTGTTCGGTGGCATGGATTACGCGACCACGCTTCACGGTCATCCAGCAATGGCTCACTCCAAAATAATAGGGAATTTCCCGGTAGTCGGCCACCTCGAATACGGCGATATCCGCTTGTTTGCCAACCTCCAGCGACCCAATCATTTTTTCCCGCCTCAGCGCATGCGCCGCATTGATCGTCGCCGCCGCAATCGCCTCCGCCGGCGTCATGCGCAATTGCGTGCACGCCAGCGAAAGAATCATCGGCATGCTCAGCGTTGGACTCGTCCCCGGATTGTAGTCCGTCGCCAGCGACACAATCGCTCCCGCATCAATCAACGCCCGCGCTGGCGCGTATTGCGGGAGCCCCAGGTGAAAATCGCATCCCGGCAGCAGCGTCGCCACCGTTTCCGATTTTCCCAGCGCCGCAATGTCGCCCTTGTTCACCTGCTCTAGATGATCGCAGCTCGCCGCTCGCATCAGGATCGCTAGCTGTGCCGCGCCCGTCCGCGAAAGCTGCTCGGCATGCATCCGCGGCTCCAGTCCCCACTGTCGGCCCGCCTGCAGCACGCGTTTCGATTGCTCCACCGTAAACGCGCCGCGATCGCAAAACACATCGCAAAACTCCGCCAGTCGCTTCTCCCCAATCTCCGGCAACAAGTTTTGCTCGATGAGCTTGATGTACTGCTCTGCCCCGCTGGCCTTTTTCCGATATTCCTCTGGAACTACATGCGCCCCAAGAAACGTGGACACGATCTCCAGCGGTTGCTCCGCAGCCAGTTCTTTATGCAATCGCAGTGTCTTCAGTTCGCTCGCAACATCCAGCCCGTACCCGCTCTTCGCCTCAATCGTGGTCGTTCCATAAGCCGCGAACTGTTTCAATGCCGCAAGCGCGCGCTTCTTCAAAGCCTCGCTCGTAGCCGCCCGCAGCTTCTTCACCGAATTGAGAATCCCGCCGCCCTTCCGCGCAATCTCCTCGTAACTCGCCCCCGCAATCTTCAACTCATACTCTTCAGCCCGGCTAGCCGCATGAACTAGGTGCGTATGCGAATCCACAAACCCCGGCAGCATCACGCGCCCGCCCAAATCTATCTTCTCCGCCCCTCGCGCCTCCGCCAGTTTTTCAACTTCCGCCCGCGTCCCCACCCGCGCAATCAACCCATCGCTCACCAGCAGTGCACCATCCCTGATCATTTCCAAGTTGGAAAGGGAATCACCCCGCCGCGCACCACTTCCGCGCAGCGTGAGCAGTTGTGACGCACCGGTCAAGAGCAGGTCTTGGCTCAAGGTTTTCGTATTATGACGGAATTGACTCAGGTAGCAAGCGCTCCAGCCGATCCTCAAAATCGATAAGCCTTGCCGCGTTGCGTAGTATAGTCTTTTCCCGCGCCGGGGTGATGCCTACGCCTAAGGAGAAACCGATGAGTGCCAGGCAAATCTTCTCATTCCTTGTGATTTGTATGATGTTGAGCTGGATTGGCCAGGGCACGGCACAAGTCCAGCAGCAAAAGCCGCCAGCGCGCCTCTATAACACTGCCAAGCAGAAATTGAAAGACGGCAAGCCGCTTGTCGGCGCCACCGTCTTCTCTCCCGACCCGAACATCTATTGCGCCATGGCGAACGCGGGCTACGATTTCCTTTGGATCGAGATGCAGCACAGCCCGCTCACCTATGAGGACGTGGCCAAAATGATCTGGGCCTGCCGGGGAGCTTCAGCGATGCCATTTATTCGCGTGCCGGACGCGACGGAGAGCGACATCCAGAAAGCCACGGATATTGGCGCCGTGGGAATTATCGTTCCCACCGTGGACACCGTCGAGAAGGCTCAAGCGGCCGTGAAGTGGTCCAAGTATCCGCCCGAGGGCCGGCGCAGCCAGGGCAACGGCCAATACGGCGCTCTGTGGGGCAGTGATTATCGCCAAACTGCCAATGACAACATGGTGGTGGTGATTATGATTGAGACCCCCATCGGCGTGGAGAACGCTGAGAAGATCGCCTCTGTCCCCGGGATTGACGTAATCTTCGCCGCCAGCACCGACCTTGGCAATTTTTCCGGCCATCGCCAGGGCGACAAGGACTACGAAGCCCTGGTTACCCGAATCCATGACGTGACCTTGCAGCATGGCATCAGGCTGGGCGGACCCCAAGCCTGGAAGGATCGGCCCGGCTTCACATTTTTCCAGGGCCCTGGCGAAACCCAGCTGATCCGAGACGGGGCGCAGTTAAACCTCTCAACCAAACCTGCACACCCTGGCACACCTCCCGGCGTCGCCCCGGTCGAGGGCGATAAGCCAAGATAGTCGAACGACGTCGGCCGCGAAGAGTTCCATCCTCTCCGAACGACGCTACGCCATCGGAATTTTCACGCCGGTCTTCTTCACAAACGCAATCGCTTCTGGATACCCCGCATCCACGTGCCGCGCCACGCCCATCCCCGGATCATTCGTCAGCACGCGCTCAATGCGTTTCGCCATTTCCCTCGTTCCATCCGCCACGCAAACTTGTCCCGAATGCTGCGAATATCCAATCCCCACGCCCCCGCCATTGTGAATCGACACCCACGACGCCCCGCTCGCCGTATTAATCAACGCATTCAATAGCGGCCAGTCCGCAATAGCATCCGACCCATCCAGCATCGATTCCGTCTCGCGATATGGCGAGGCCACTGACCCGCAATCCAGATGATCCCGCCCAATCACAATCGGCGCCTTCAATTCACCCTTGGCCACCAAATCATTCAGCGCCAACCCGAATTTGTCTCGCTCTCCATACCCCAGCCAGCAAATCCGCGACGGCAGCCCCTGAAACTTCACTCTCTTCTGCGCCAATTTAATCCAACGCTGCAAATGCTCGTCCTGCGGAAACATTTCCAGCACCAGCTGATCCGTCCGCGCAATATCCGAAGCCTCCCCCGAAAGCGCCGCCCACCGGAATGGCCCTTTCCCCTCGCAAAACAGCGGCCGGATATACGCCGGCACAAATCCCGGAAAGTCGTAAGCGTTCTTCACGCCCTGTTCGAACGCAAACGTCCGAATATTATTCCCGTAGTCAAACGTCACCGCCCCCAGCTTCTGCAAATCCAGCATCCCCCCAACGTGCGCCGCCATCGCCGCCATCGAATGTTTCTTGTACTCCTGCGCATCGCGCTTCCGGAGCTCCAGCGCCGCCTCCAGCGTCATCCCATTTGGCACATACCCGCCAATCGGATCGTGCGCGCTCGTCTGGTCCGTCAACAAATCCGGCACCACCCCGCGCTTCGCCAGCTCCGGAATCAAGTCCGCGCAATTTCCCACCAACCCGACCGAAGTCGCCTCGCCCTTGCGCACCGCATTCTTCAAAATCCGCAGCGCTTCATCCAGCGAATTCACCATCACGTCACAATAGCCCGTCTTCACGCGCCGCTTGATGCGCTCCGGGTCCACGTCAATTCCCAGAAACGCCCCGCCATTCATCGTCGCCGCCAGCGGCTGCGCCCCGCCCATGCCGCCCATTCCGCCGGTCACCACCAGCTTGCCCTTCAAATCCCCGCCAAAGTGTTTTTTCGCCGCCGCCGCAAACGTTTCGTACGTCCCCTGCAAAATCCCCTGTGTCCCGATATAGATCCAGCTTCCCGCCGTCATCTGCCCGTACATCATCAATCCCGCGCGGTCCAGCTCATGAAACCGGTCCCAATTATTCCAATGCCCCACCAGATTCGAATTGCACAGCAGCACTCGCGGCGCATATTCATGGGTGCGGAAAATCCCCACCGGCTTCCCCGATTGCACCAGCAGCGTCTCGTCCGCCTCCAGCGCCTTCAGCGAGCGCACGATCGCGTGAAAACATTCCCAATTCCGCGCCGCCTTCCCCGTCCCGCCATACACCACCAGCTCTTCCGGCTTCTCCGCTACCTCCGGATCGAGGTTGTTCAGCAGCATCCGCAGCGCCGCCTCCTGCTGCCACCCCTGGCACGAAATCTCCGTCCCCCGCGGCGCGCGATACGGCCCCTTCCCCAATTCCTCCTCCGCCATTGTCCCCGGTATGGTCGCGCTCATCTTTTTCCCGCTCCACCGCTCATCTTAACGCACGCCCCCTCCATTTGCACTCGCGCCGCGCGCCCACTCCCTGCCGCGTTTCTCAGCCAAATGCCATTGACAATTGGTTTCCCCCCACTCCATAGTGCCATTTATGGCCACCAAGCTCACTCTCGATAAAGCTGGCCGCGTCGTTCTGCCCAAGCCGCTTCGCGACCGCTTGCAACTCGCTCCCGGCGACACTCTCCATCTGGAGTCGGAAGGCGAGAACATCACTCTGCGTCCTGTTCGCAAGAACGTCATGCTCAAGAAGGAACTCGGCGTCTGGGTCTACCAGGGAGAGCCGACGGACGCCTCCATTCCTGATCTTATCGAGCGCGACCGCGAAAACCGCAACCGCTCTGTTACTGAATCAGACATCGAATAAAGTCCGCGGATGAAAGAGTTCTTCGATACTTCCGTGCTGGTCGCCGCCTTCCGGAGCGAGCACGTTCACCATGCGCCTAGCCTCAAGCGCTTCGCCGTAGCGGAGAAGGAACATTCTGCCTGCGGCATGCATTCCCCGGCGGAAGTTTACTCCGTCATGACCTCTATGCCGGTCAGGCCCAAGATTCCGCCTGAGCAGGCTTTGCTTTTCGTCGAGGAAATCCGCAAGCGACTAACTCTCGTTTCTCTCTCCGGGGAGGAATACTTCGCCGCCATCCAAAACGCCGCCTCACGGGCTTCACGGGTGGCCGCATTTACGATTCCTTGCTCTTAGCCTGCGCCGCCAAATGCAAAGCCCAGGCCGTGTATACCTGGAATATCAAGCATTACCAATCCCTCGCCCCCGGCCTGGCTCCCCGCATACAGGCCCCCCTGGCCGCCCGCCGTGCTCGTAGCTTTTCATTGCGCCGCTCATCTTAGCGTTCACGTTTCACCGCTCGCTTGCCCCGCGGCCGCACGTAGTGGAACCGCACCAAATAAATCTTCTCGCTTCGACCGTGCTTCGCCACCTTCAGCAGATCCAGCACGCCCAGAAATCCCGACTCGCGTGCCAACTCGGGAGTAATATCTGGAAACCCTATCATCTCGATCGCATCGATCTCAATCGCGCCTTCCCCCATCGGGTATCGCGCTCCAACTCGCACGTGCGGACGCATCCAGAACCGCACGCTGCACGTGATTTCCCCTCGCCGAACGCCCTCCCGCAGCCGCTTCGTAAACACCATGGCCTGAGCTTACTCCCTCCAGCACGACTTTCCCTCGGCCGATGTCGACCGTCTGTTTGCGGAGACCGAGAGCGGATAGGGCGCCGGTACGCATTCTTGACTTGGCCGGCTCCCATTTGCCCCGGAAACCGCCCCAGTTTCCATCTCGCCTTCCTCGCTATGACATTGGAAGATGTTCAGTTTCCGATGTTCACTGTCACTGTCTCACGATGAAGAGCATCCAACTAACTGATGCATCTCGGCGCTAAGAAGGAGGTGCGTATGTCGTCCACCGTAACGGCTGCGGACATTGCACTGAAGTCAGTCCTGATTGCTTTTGATTTCTCAGAAGCATCTCAGAAACCCCTCCACCATGCCCTCGCCATCGCCCGTCACTATGGAGCGAAATTCTATTTGGCGCATGTGGTCTCTGGTATCGGATATACCATCGCGGGACAGGAAGCCTTGAGTTTAGCCGCGGAAAGAACCCGCAGAACTGCTCACGAGCTGCGGCACGAGTTGCTCGAAAGTGGCGCGCTGGCGGGTCTGGACCATGAGTTCATCATTCGCGAGGGCGATATCTGGCAACAATTGGAACTTCTCATTCGGGAAAAGCAAGTGGACATGGTGGTCCTTGGCACCCATGGACGAGGCGCCCTGGGCAAGCTGATCCTCGGCTCTGTAGCGGAAAAGGTCTTTCGTCACGCCGATTGTTTTGTCGCGACCGTGGGTCCAGGTTCTTCTATGGATTCCCTGATCGAGAAACCTAAGCCGGTTCACCCCTTTTTGTTCCCCACCAATTTCACGCCGGCTTCTTTGCACGCTTTGCCCTACGCCATCTCTCTCTCCAATCATTTCGGAGCGAAACTCGTGGTACTCCACGTTCTCCCGCCTGCCCCCATACCGGAAGGTTTTCATTGGTCCACGACCGGCGATCTCACGCAAATGCGAGACGAAGCCCGCCTGGCTAGCCAACAGAAGTTCGACGCCTTGAATTTGCAAAATACTCAGTTGGCCATCCAGCCGGAATTCATGGTCAAGTATGGGATTCCCAGTGAACAGATCTTGCTGGCTTCCCACGCTCTCAAAACCGATCTCATCATTTTCGGCCTGCATCGCCCTGCTCATATTGACGTGGCCTCCCACCTGCCGTGGCACCTTGCCTACAAAGTGGTGTGCGATGCGCACTGCCCCGTCTTGACCGTAAGGAATTGAGCCTGCCCATTATCCGGTTTAGCTTTGCAAACACAGTTGAGTAGTGGTATAGGTGCCGCTCAATCAGCACCCTGGAGGTGCTTCGATGGCACCGCCCATCCCCAATCAACCTTCTTCACCAGCCGGAAAGCGGCGCAGCAGGCGTTTTCCCTTCATCTCCCCGGTGGAAGCGACTTGGCAGGAGGCTAACGGCAAAATTTTTCGTGAAGCTGGGCAGGCCACGGAAGTCAACGCTCAGGGTGGTTTGCTGGAGATGAAGGCTTACCCTGCCGTCGGCACTCAGTTTGAGTTGACCAATCTCGTTACCCACGAAACTTCGCAAGCTCGCGTTGTCGGCGTTCGTCGCAACAGCGAAGGCCGCTTGTTAGGGGTTGCCGTCGAGCTATTCGTCCCCAGTGAGACCTTCTGGGGCATGAATCTCCAGCTAAAGAAAACCTGCGCCGACCTCGTCAGGCTCGAATACGAGATGCGCTCCGGCCCATTTGATCCGCGCATCCTCAGGGAATTCCGGGATGCCGTGGACAATGTGCGCAAGACCGCCTGGGCCGTTCAAGAGTGGCAAGAGCGTCAATCGCGGCACCAAGATCCCCTCACGGTGCTCCCTTTGCTGACCGCCGAAGGCATTCGCCGCGCCACTCAGCTCTGTGACGCCATAACCACGGGCCTGGCCGCGCACGAAGTGGCTCGCGAAACCGTCGGGATCGATGAATTTTTCCAAGCCGTCGAACGCGTCCACCAGCGCCTCCTCGATCTCCTAAGGGACCGTCAACCCTGACGTTTCACGATCGGCACTAAGTCGGCTCCTCCCGTCCCGCGCGAGAGCGATATGGATTCCTTACTTCGTTGCTTCTTTACGTCGTTACTTCAATCTTCAGAAAGGTTTAAATCATGTCCCCTAAATCCAGCAATTCCATCAGCCCCTCCATCGATTCCCACTGCCGGCACATCAGCCCTAAAGGCCAGCGCTGCCACATGCTAATCGACTAGAACCAGCGACTCCCGAAAGGCGCGCATCGTCCATCGCTCTGCTCCTACCACGCGGACCGTCTCCGTGCTACCGTTCCCGTTCTCGATCCGGAAGTTCTTGCCGCAGAGCTTCTCGACGACGTCCACAGTTTCACCACCGCCGACGAAGTGAATCTCTTCCTTGGCAATCTCTTCAGGCAGCTCGCCCGCAAGCGCATCGCCCGCCGTGACGCCATCGCTCTCGCCTACATCTCGCAACTCATCCTCACCAGCCAAACCGCCATGACCCGGCAACGAGCCGCCCAGGAGGAATCCGTGGATGAAGAGGAGTTCGCTGGCATCGTCGCTGGCCTCCGCCGAACCAGCCGCGAACTTGCAGCACTCGGCACACAGCAGTCAGCTGTCGCCGCCGCGCAGCCCGGCAATCAAGATCCGCAGCGTGCAGCTTAGATCCAAGCGCAGCCGACACTCTGCTATTGAGTGACCCAAAAGTGCCTCGGGCGGATGTATACTGCGCCCATGGTAGAGGGCGACACAGTATCAACGCCCCTCTGAGGGAAAAAATGGTCACACGACGTGAATTTCTTGATGCGCTTGCAGTAAGCGCCGCTGGGCTGGCAGTGGGATCCACGGCAAAGAGCTATGCTCAGATCATCGGTTCCAACAGTCGCCTCAACTTTGCCGTCATCGGTCTCAATAGCCGTGGCTACGCTCATCTCTCGTCGCTCAAAGCCAACCAGACGGCCGCACGCATCACCCATGTCTGCGATGCGGACAGCAATATCCTCCGGAAGTTCGCTGACGCCACTCAAAAAGAAATGGGCGAAGCCCCGGCCGCGCTCCAGGACTTTCGCAAGATTCTCGAGCTGAAAGATGTCGACGCCATCACCATCGCCACTCCCGACCATTGGCATTCACCGATGGCCATCGCCGGCTTGCAGGCGGGCAAGCACGTCTATGTGGAAAAGCCCTGCAGCCACAATCCTGCCGAGGGAGAGATGCTGGTGCAGGCGCAGCAGAAGTATGGAAAGCTCGTGCAGATGGGCACCCAGCAGCGCTCTTCGCCGCACACCATCGAAATCGTCCAAAAAATTCACGATGGCAGTATCGGCAAGCCCTACCTCGCCAAAGCCTGGTACAGCAATGTGCGGAAGTCCATTGGCACCGGCAAAGAGATCCCCGTACCCGCGCAGCTGGATTGGGACTTGTGGCAGGGCCCCGCGCCGCGCCGCCCCTACACCGACAATATCCATCCGTATAACTGGCACTGGTTCCGAAACTACGGTACCGGCGAAACGCTAAACAACGGCACGCACGAAGTCGATGTCTGCCGCTGGGCCCTTGGCGTCGAGTATCCGAAGCGTGTCACCTCCTCTGGCGGCCGATACCACTTCAAAGACGACTGGCAGTTTTATGACACGCTGATCACCAGTTTCGAGTACGACGATAAAATGCTGTCGTGGGAGGGCAAGAGCTGCCAGGGAATGAGGTATTACGGCCGCGATCGTGGTTCGGCCATCATGGGAACCACTGGCACCGTGGTTGTCGATCGCGATGGCTACGAAATCTACGACCTCAAGGGCAAAAAGACCGGCGAATTTAAGGTTGGCAGTACGACCTCATCGTCTGACCTCACCGGCCGCGATTCCATGACCGACCTGCACTTCGCTAATTTCATCGCCGGAATCCGCAATGGCGAGAAGCTCAACGCCCCTATTTCTGTAGGCAACGTCGCCGTCACCATGCTGCAACTTTCCAACATCGCCTGGGAAGTGAATCGGGAGTTGCACCTCGACTCGAAAGATGGGCGCATTCAGGACGACCCGGACGCTATGAAAATGTGGGCGCGTGAGTACGAGAAGGGCTGGGCGCTCCGTGTCTGATCTCCTTGGTTCCTGCCTGAGTGATCAGCCGAAAAACACCTTCTCCCGTCGCGATTTCGTTCGCTCCGGTGCGCTTGTTACCGCCGCGATCGCTGCTGCGAGCGACGTCTTCGCTTTAGCCTCGGAACGCACATCGGGTGACGACGCATCGCCGATTCGCTTTGGCGTGGCCAGCTATACGTTTCGCAACTTCACTCGCGCTCAGATGATCGCTTTTCTGAAGCAGCTCAGAGTGCTCGCGCTGAACGCCAAAGACGTCAAAGATCATCTGCCCACGGAGCCGCAGCAAGAGGCCGCCGCATTGACCGACTATGCCGCCGTCGGCATCTCCCTTCACGCCGCCGGAACCATCTATTTCCCCAAAGATGAAGACGCGGACATCCGCGCCAAATTTGAATACTGCAAGCGCGCCGGAATCGCCGTCATTGTCGCCGGTGACCCCGCACCGGAAACCCTGCCGCGCATTGAAAAATTTGTAAAGGAGTACGACATCCGCTTCGCCATCCACAATCACGGCCCAGAAGATAAAATCTGGCATTCCCCGCTCGATGTTTTGAAAGCCGTAAAGAATTTAGATCCGCGCATGGGCTGCTGCATCGACGTCGGCCACACCGTTCGCGCCGGCACCGATGTCGTTCAAGCCATCCACGAAGCCGGCCCGCGCCTGCATAACGTCCACATGAAAGACCTCACCAACTTCAATGAGAAAGAGAGCCAGGTCACCGTAGGCGACGGCATGATGCCCGTGCGCAAAATCTTCGAAACCCTAATCGCCCAGAAGTACAAAGGCTTCGTCGACCTCGAATACGAAATTCATCCCGACGATCCCATGCCCGGCATAATCGCCAGCTTCGCCTACATGCGCGGCGTCCTCGCCGGCCTGGGCTACGCGAGCCAGCGGTGAACCAAGTGCCTACGGATTGGTTTTCTGCTGCTTGAGGGCGGCTTCGATGATTTTGCGGAACTCGGCGACGGCTGGGACGTCCGGCGAACGCAGTGCGTTCTTGCCCGAATAATGCCACGCCGGAGGTCCATCGGGATGAAGACCTTGGCTGCCTTCATAAACAACAAAGAAGTCGTCGGGAGGCGCCGCTTCCATTTGCGCGTGAGGTTTTTTGTCTTGAGGGATGCCTTGCTGCGGGTCGGGCGGGCGTCCTACCTGCCCGCCAATGTGAATGGCGTTGTCGGTCTGCTGCACGATCACAGGGCGATCGTTGGTGGGCTCACCGCCAATCGTGGGCTGCACAAGTTTCCCGGAGCCCTTGCGCACGGTGATCACCAAATCCGCTGGCATTCCCGCAAGCACTGGAGAGAAGCGGCCCCACTTCATCAGCGCCTTCTCAACATCGTCTTGCGCCGTCTTGTTTTCTTGCGGAGCGCTCATCGATATGCCCGCTTCCGGATCAATAATCACCAATACGGTCCGGGCTTTCAAAACGTACGCCGGCAGCAAATCTTTTTTCTTGGGGCCGGCAACGGCCACCGACGCGACCAAAACGATCACCAAAAACAAAACGCGCACGCGATCGAGCATCACAGCCTCCATGCGGCAAACACACTCGTACATTCTAGTCCGCGAGAATCGAGATGGATAGGCCCTCCTTCGCCGCAGGCAGCTAGCAGATCGGTGTAGACTTTCGTGTGCCAACGACCGGCGGAGCCGGTTCGTCTGACGAGGAGTTTCCATGAAGCGACGCGAATTGATTCGAGCTGGTTTTCTCGCGGGTGCTGCGGCGGCGCTGCGGCCTTCAGTGGGGAAGGCGCAGGGTGCGGCGCAGTCTTCCGAGCTGACGCCGGCGCAAAGCGGGGTGGACGCGTCGAAAGACCTCGCGGCACCGGGATGGAAGCCGCTTTTTTTGGACGAGCACCAGAATGAAACGCTCATTGTGCTCAGTAGCCTGATGATTCCCGCGACGGACACTCCCGGCGCCAAAGAAGCGCTGGTGAATCGCTACATTGATCTTGTGCTGGCTGCGGAGAAGCCCGAGACCCAGCGAGCGTTCCTGAATTCTCTCGGATATCTGGATGGCGAAAGCATACGGCGTTTCAAAGCGGCGTTTCGCTACCTGTCCCGGGAAGACCAGGATAATTTGCTGCACGGGATGGCGTTTGCGGTTAATGAGAGCAGATGGACGGGTGAAGTGGATGCGAAGCCCGATACGGGGCGCGCTCATTTTGAAGCGCTAAAACACCGCATCATGACCGCCTATTACTCATCGCAGATTGGCGAGAAAGACTTGGGCTGGGACGGCGCCTTTGCGCATGGCCCTTTTGAAGGCTGTGATCATCCGGAAGGGAATCACAAGTGAACATGAACTTCCCCATGCAGGACCCTCTGCAACAAACCTACGATGCCGTAGTTGTCGGATCGGGCGCCACGGGTGGCTGGGCCGCGAAACAACTTGCCGAGGCCGGACTGAAAGTCGCCTTGCTGGAAGCCGGCCGCGCCATCTCCCCCAAAGAATTTACCGAACACATGCCGGGCTACAAGCTCAAGTACCGCGATCACTCGCCAGAGGTCGTGCGCACGCGGCCCATTCAAAAGCAGTGCTACGCGTGTATGGAATACAACTACGAGTGGTTCGTCAACGATCTTGAAAATCCTTACAGCACGCCCACGGGCAAGCCGTTTACCTGGCAGCGGTTGCGCGTGCTTGGTGGCCGATCGCTGGTTTGGGGCCGCCAGAGCTACCGCCTGAGCGATAGCGATTTCAAGGCGTCGAGCCGCGACGGGTATGGCGATGACTGGCCATTCAGCTACGCGGACCTTGCTCCCTACTACGACATCGTGGAGAAGTACGTTGGCATCAGCGGAGCGGCTGAGGGCAACGAAATGTTGCCAGACGGGCAATTCCTGCCGCCGATGAAAATGAGCTGTGGCGAAGTTCAGTTAAGGCA
Organism: Candidatus Acidiferrum sp.; assembly: GCA_036522305.1. Lineage (GTDB taxonomy): Bacteria > Acidobacteriota > Terriglobia > Acidiferrales > UBA7541 > Acidiferrum. The sequence goes on from DATDGB010000099.1 coordinate 17,043, forward strand.
ACGCGTGAAAGCCCAGTTCGGACGCACAGTCACGATCGGTCGCACGGCGATCATCACCCAGAATCACAACGGGCGCCTCGCTTGCCACTATTGCGGGCCCTGCGAACGCGGGTGCAGCACCTTTTCCTATTTCAGCAGCCCGTTTACCACCGTCAAGGACGCAGTGGCGTCCGGAAACTGCACGCTGATTACCAACGCGGTGGTGAGCCACGTCAACATGGACGATGGGGCAAACAAAGCGCGTGGCGTGACGTACGTGGATCGCTTGACGCGGCAGGTGAAGGAGGTCCGCGGAAAAACGGTCATCCTTTGCGCGCAGGCTTTGGAATCCACTCGCATCATGCTGAACTCCTCCACGCGGGAATATCCCAATGGACTGGCAAATTCGAGCGGCGCGCTGGGCCACTATCTGATGGATCATGTCACCGGGGGAGGAGCCTACGGGCACCTTCCGGAGTTCAAAGTTCTGCCCAATGCCAACGAGCCGCAACGGCCCAACGGGATTTACGTTCCTCGCTTCCGGAACACTCCATCTGGTGGCAAACATTCGCGGTTTCTGCGCGGCTATGGCTTCCAGGGCGGAGCTGACGCTGAATTCAATTTCAACGCCGAAGGGTACGGAACGTCGCTGAAGACGGCTGTGAAACAGGGCCTTTATGCGATTTCGCTGGGAGCGTTCGGTGAGTCGCTGGCGCGCTGGGACAATTTCTGCGAGATCGACCGAGACCTGAAAGACGCCTGGGGCATTCCGGCGTTGCGCATTTCCATGACTCACGGCGACAACGAAGCCGCGCTCATGGAAGATGCTGGGGCCACGGCGGCCGAAATGCTGGAAGCGGCCGGCGCGAAAGACATCAAAGAGCAAGCGAAGGTGGAAATGCCGGGCATGGCGATTCACGAACTGGGGACCGCGCGCATGGGCAACGATCCGAAAAAGTCGGTGCTCAATGCGTTCAACCAGGCGCACGAGGTGAAAAATGTGTTCGTGATGGATGGAGCGAGCTTTGTGTCGTCGGCGTGCCAGAACCCCACGCTTACCATGATGGCCGTCACCGTCCGGGCCTGCGCTAACCTGATTGACCGATTTCGCAAAAGCGAGGTCTAGGGCAAACTCCCTACTGGCAAATTGCAAAAAACGGAGCAGTCGTTCACATTGCACCGTTGAATTCGGTAGGGTAAAGTGACCGACAGGCCATGAACTACGGAACGCTTCCCTCACGTTTCCTGAACGCTGTTGACAATCTTCCGAATCCGCGCGCGCAGATGGCGCGACGCGCGGGTGGCTGGGAGTCCATCCCTTCGCAGGAATTTCTCCGCCGCGTGGCCGGATTATCCACGGCGTTTGTGGAATTGGGCGTGAAGCCTGGGGACCGCGTGGGGCTTTTTTCGGCTAACCGGCCGGAGTGGCATACCGCGGATTTCGCGATCAACGGCGCGGGAGGTGTCACCGTTCCGGTGTACTTCAACGAGTCCCCGGACAGGATGACGTATATCCTGAAGCATTGCGGCGCGAAAGTGGTTTTTGTTGTAGGCGCACCGCAGTTGCGCAAACTTATCGCCGCGCGCGCGAGCCTTCCTGAACTTGAACAAATCATATTCGCGGATAGTGGCGCCGACGCTCCGAGCGAATGCCTTCGATACGAAACACTGATTGCCAGCGCGGGTGCGACAGACGTGTCCGCTTACCGATTGCGTGCATCGCAGGTATTGCCAGGACAACTCGCTTCCCTGATTTACACTTCGGGGACAACCGGCGAGCCCAAGGGCGTGATGCTCACGCACAATAATTTTTGTTCCAACGTCCACGACGTAGGCTACGACTTCCAGCTCAATCCTTCCGAGGACGTGGCGCTCTCTTTCCTTCCGCTTGCTCACGTTTACGGGCGCACGCTCGATTACATTTATATTTTTGGGGGCGCGGCGCTGGCGTACGTCGAGACGGTCGAAGCGGTAGCTCAGGCGCTACTGGAAGTGCGGCCCACGATTACCGCGGCGGTCCCGCGGTTTTTCGAAAAGATTTATGCGCGCCTTGTCGAGCAAGGTTCAAAAACCAGGGGCGTCAAGAGAATGATTTTTGATTGGGCCATGAGAGTGGCCGAGATGTCCGCGCAGTGGAGGGCCAGCCAGAGCCATCCGAAGCTGGCCGTAACGCTCCAGTGGAAGCTGGCCGACGCCCTCGTGTACCGGAAAATACGCATGGGTGTGGGCGGGCGTCTCCGCATTATCAGTTCGGGGGGTGCTCCCCTCTCCAAGGATCTGGCGGAGTTCTTCTGGGCCGTCGGAATTCCCATCTATCAGGGATACGGCTTGACGGAGACGTCGCCGATTGTTTCCAGCAACTATCCTGCGAATCGCATGGGCAGTTCAGGGAAGCCGATTCCCAACGTGCAGGTTCGGGCTGCCGAGGATGGCGAGATTTTAGTCAAAGGCCCCTGCGTGATGCAGGGTTACTACAAAAATTCTGAAGCCACCCGCGAAGTTCTCAGCGAGGACGGCTGGTTCAGCACCGGCGACATCGGATACGTGGACAAGGACAACTATCTTTTCATCACCGACCGCAAGAAAGACTTGATCAAGACGGCGGCGGGAAAATTCGTTGCGCCGCAGCCCATCGAGAATGCTCTGAAGACCAGCCTGTACATTCTGAATGCCATGGTGGTGGGCGACAGGCGCAAATTTATTGTGGCGCTGCTCGTCCCCAATGCCGCTACCGTCGCGGCCAAGGCCGCCGACCAGGGAATCAAATTTACATCCAACGAGGAGCTGGCCGGCCATCCCTGGGTACACGCGCTGGTCGAATCCGAGGTCAAGCGGCTTACGATTCATCTGGCGCAGTATGAAACGATCAAGCGCTTCGCGCTGCTACCGGAAGACTTCACTTTCGACAACGGCAGCCTTACTTTTACGTTTAAGCTCAAGCGGCGCGTCGTCGAGCAGCAATACGCCGCCGTCATCGAATCCCTCTACGCCGACGTCGCCGAGCCTCGCCCCATCCTCCAGGAATAGCCCGGTGTTGTTGCCATGCAGGATTCTCTGTGCGGCCAGCGCCGGATGTTCTTGCGTACAGTTACGTTAAACGAAACAAGTTCCTCCTCCGGGCTGGCCGCAGGCATCTTCCCTTCGTAAACTGGAATCGAACTGAGTAACGCCCACTCCTCATTCTCAGTTAAGCCTAGCCGCGTGCATTGGATGGCCGCATGAAACCTCCGGCACATCTTGACAGTAGTGACACAAAACTCGGAGGGAACTGTGGCCTACGGCGGCGTCTACGATGTGGGGTCGGCTCTCGGGTACAACTTTTCCCGGCATTTTGGAATTGACGCGGGTGTGCCGCTTTACTTTGTCACCACCCCAACTACGATTAAGAAGAACAATCCAGGCGCGGTATCCGGTGTTGGCGTCGGGGCCGCCTTTGCAGACCTCCGCTGGAACTACCCCAGCAAGTCCTTGAACTTCAGCTCTGCGGTACATCTGACGGCTCCGACCGGCGAAACCAAGAAGGGTCTCAGCACGGGTCATGCTACCTGGAATTTGGCGAACCACATCGACCACGCCTTCGGAGACTTCTCTCCGTTTTTGGACTTCGGCGCCGGCAATACCGTTATGGATACCCGTTTTTTCCACCGCCCATTCATTACCTTCGGATACAACGCGCAATTCAACGGCGGAATTGAATATGACCCTGGCAAATTCAGTTTTTCCGCGTCGGCTTACGATGTTGCTCCGTGGGGAAACCAAAACGGTCATCAGCCGGGTTTTTCGCTGCGGTTCGTCCGCCAAGTGTAGTGCCGGGGGCGCAACCAAAAACCGCAAGAGTTTTACTACGGCTAGCGTATCCACCGGGGCCGCCGATCTGGTGCGTGACAATGGGTTCAACGCCGGGATTGATTACAAACCTGTCGGCTACATCGACTTGGAGTTCGATTTCAGCCGCAGCGTTCCACTTCAACTAAACAGCTACTCGTTCGGCATCGGCGTGGACCTCAGCTGGATCCTACACGCAGGCGCACACTAGTACTGGTCGGCGGCTGGATTTAGTTGCACCCTTTTGCATTCTGATGCCATCTAATTCAGTGCCCCTCAAATCTCAAATGGAGGTTTTCTCATGGCCAAGACCGCAACGGCTACCAGCCGTGCTTTTTCCAGTAGTGTAGGAGTACCAGAGAACAACCGGCAGGCGCTTATTGCGCTTCTCAACCTGCGCCTCGCCGATAGCACTGACCTGCGCAGTCAAGTGAAGTGGGCCCATTGGAACGTGAAGGGTCTGCACTTCATCCAGCTTCATGAGCTTTTCGATTCCGTGGCTTCTCACCTGGAAGAGCAGACGGATACCATTTCCGAGCGCATTACGACGCTTGGCGGAGTGGCGAACGGGACGGTACGTGAAGCGGCGGCGAAGTCCGGTTTGAAGGAAGCGGACCTTGCAGCAATCGACGGTCCATCCATGTTGAAGTTTCTGGTTCACAATGTGGCGCATCATGCCAACGCGCTGCGCACCGCGGTGGCGGAGTCTGGCGATCTTGGCGATGCCATTACCGTGGACCTGTTCACGCAGCTCACGCGCGAACTCGACAAGGATCTGTGGTTCCTGGAGGCGCACCTGCAGGCGTAATCGATTCTCGAAAATGGAAGTTAGTCTGGCGGCGTGCGCGATCTCGCATGCCGCCATTTTCTTTGCCGGCGGGATTTTGTCTCCAGCTTGTAGAGAGCTAGAATGGCCGAGGAGACTTTCATGGCAGACGAACTGGTCATCGCGGGGCGTGCTTTTAAATCGCGCTTGATTGTGGGAACAGGGAAGTACCGAAGCTTTCAGGAAATGGCGCGGGCGCATGCTGCGAGCGGAGCCGACATGGTCACAGTTGCCGTCCGCCGCGTGAATCTGAGGGACAAGTCGAAGGAATCGCTGTTGGATTACATCGACCGCGAGAAGATCTTTATTTTGCCGAATACGGCGGCTTGCTACACGGCGGAGGAAGCTATTCGAACGGCGCGTCTGGGGCGCGAAGTGGGTCTCTCGAATTGGGTGAAGCTCGAAGTCATCGGCGACCAGCAGACACTGTTTCCGGACACCGAGCAGCTCATCGAGGCTACGCGCGTGCTGGTCAAAGAAGGGTTTGTCGTGCTTCCGTACACCAATGACGATTTGATCGCCGCTCGCAAGTTGATTGACGCGGGCGCTGCTGCCGTCATGCCTCTTGCCGCTCCTATTGGATCCGGCCTAGGCGTGCAGAATCCTGCTAACCTTCGCATCCTGCGCGAACGCATCACGGAAGTGCCGATGATCGTAGATGCGGGCGTTGGCACTGCTTCGGATGCTGCGGTGGCGATGGAACTTGGCGCTGATGGCGTGCTGATGAACACGGCCATTGCCGAAGCGCAGGACGCCGTACTGATGGCCGAAGCCATGCGCGACGCGGTAAATGCGGGCCGCAAATCCTACCTCGCGGGGCGCATGCCCAAGCGCTTGTACGCGTCCGCTTCGAGCCCGCTGAGCGGCGTTGTCAGGTAGCGCGGCGCAGGCTGTGTTGCATTGTCAGATAGTTTCTGTGGTGTTTGTTAATTTGGGGAGGCTTGGGATTTCGCGGCGGGCTTGGCGCCGGAGTCCTTGATCATCTGGGCCACTTCGTCCTGCATGCGATCCATCATCGCGTCCATATGCTTACGTAGAAGCGGCATCATGGTCTGCATGGATTCGGCCATCATCGCGGGCATTTCCCGCAGAAGTTTCTGACCGGTTGGCGCGGAATAGAACGCCACAACCGCGTCGATGTCACCTTTAGTGAAATGCTTCTGGTAGACGGGTACCATGGCTTGCAGCATCTCATCCCAGGGAAATCCCTTCATGGTGTCGTCCATCATTTTGTTCATTCGCGATTCGAAGTCCGCGGGAAGCTTGTCTTTGTCCTTCATATATTGGTCGTGGATCATCTGGTGCATCGGCTTGGACATCGCTTCCACGGTTTGGGCCATCATTTCGCGCGCATGCATTACTTCTAGATATTTCTGGACGTCTTCCTTTGAAGCCGGGGCGTCGGCGGGGGATTGTTGAGCGACAGCGGACAGCGCGAAAACCACACAGGCGCTGAGAGCGAGAAAAAAGCGTTTCATGGAGGCCTCCACTAAACGAGTGCGAGAGTAACCCATGAAAATGGCGGTGTCACTGAGTACTTTTTGAGATTTGATGAATAAATCATAAAGGTGGCCGGCAGCGGAGTACGTACTGCCGGCCCACAAGACGCGCCGGAACAAAATGGAAAATACGCGGAACAGAGAGTGGTCTGACTACCCGGCGGCCTTCTTAGCCTGCGCGCTGTCGTAGCTCTCGCCGTAGATGGCGGGGACTTTCGAGTCCATACACCGCAGGTAGGATGCAAGCTGGCCGCGATGGTGGATCGTGTGAGTGAGGCCAAACAGCAGAAAGTTCACTGCGGGCAACTGGAGCATGCCGCGGAAATCGACGATTTTCGCAAGCTGCTCGGCGGGCACTTTGGTGAGCGCTTCGAGATTGCCGGCGTAACGTTGTTCGTACCAAGCGGCAATTTCAGCAGGAGTCTTCACGTTTTCCGGAATCATGGCTGGGTTGGTGTCGAACACGCCGTTGATTACAGTTTCGACGAAGCGGTTGTCCGCGGCGGCAATGTGGCGCGCCAACTCGAGCGCGCTTCTTGAAGCGGGGTCCGGACGGTAGTCCGCTTTGTCCGCCGGAACGGCTTCGAGAACTTTTTTTGTCGTGCGGCTCTCATTCTTCAGCGTTCCGAAAAAAACGTCGTGAAGCAGGAACTTGGCTTGATCAGGTGTCATCGTTTGCGGCATCGCTGTCCTCCCGAATGTGTTGAGTGACTCTCGCGTTTTCTATGTGCCGGGGTTGAGACTGCGGTCGCCCCGGCTTGGATGCCAGGTTGGATGCGCGAGACTCACCTTGGTTGTGCGGATTATCCCACGGTAATTAGACCGTTCGAAAGAGGAAGTGCCACAGGATGTCCACGGTGGCGTGCACCAGGGCGGAGGCGAAGATGGAGTTGGTTTTGCGCCACGTCCAGCCATAGAAGAAGCCGGCGATGGAGGCCAAGAGCACGTAGCTCCAGTTAGGAAAGCCCATGTTGGTGATGTGCGAAAAGCCAAAGACAATGGATGCAATCCACCAGCCGGCAAGATCGCTATTCCAGGCGCGAGAAAGCATGTTTTGGAGTAGGCCACGGAAGAGAAGTTCTTCGGGCCAGGCGGTGAAAAAGAAAATCCCCAGCGAAACAAACGGCAGGGACTTCAATTGCGACCACTGGGGCGCGAATTCAATGAAGTGCATACCCTGACCGAGCGGAATAGCGATGCAGCCGAAGGCGATGAAACTGGCGAGGATAAAAAAGCTCCAGTGGTGGCCCCAGCCGATGGAATAGCCGACGCCGTTGACCCTGCGGAGAAGGAGGAAGCAGGCAAGCGCCAGGTTCACACAGAGGAGCACGGTGAAAATGTAGGAAAGACGGCCGCCGGGGTACGGCCACAGCCAATGCGACAATGACCAGCCCCAGCGATTGGGGAGCGGTTTGACGGCGAGCCAAACGAACAGGATCGTTGCAAAATCCTGCCATGCGCCGGGTGGCTTGCGCTCGGCGGAGGCGGCGAGGGCTAATGGGAGGAGAACCAACGCGGCGACGGCGGCGGCACGCGCGAACGAGAAGGTATTTGTTCCCAGACCGTAAATCAGGTAGGCAAGGAACACTGCGGCGCCGAGCAAGTAGCCGCTGGCGGGGCCGAAGCGCGAGGCGAGGCGATCCTCGACGCCGCGCGCGGCAAAGAGCAGCATCACCAGAAAGAAAAACGCGAAGGCGGTGAGCGTGGCAGCGAAGGCGCGGCCGCCGTAGCCGAGCCAGACGGAGTACAAAACTCCGGTGAGAGTCAGCGTGGCCCAGATGCCGAGCATGGGGAGCGGGCCGAGTTGGCGAGTGGCGGGCAAGAGGGAATTGTAACTGAAAGAAATCGCGGACCCAATTCATCGGCCCGCCGCCAGCCCGCGTTTCAGCGAAATTGCCGATGCGCGAATGAGGCGCTACTCGTAGCGCAACGTCTGAATCGGATCCACCCTGGTCGCTCGCCGTGCCGGAAGATAGCAGGCCGCCAGCGCTACTGCAAAAAGTAAGACGGTGACGCCTGCAAACGTCGGAAGGTCCGTGGCCGTCACGCCAAAGAGCAAGCTGGCCATCAAACGCGTCAGTGCGAACGCCGTCACAAGCCCGGCAACAATTCCAATCGCCACCATGACGGCTCCTTGTTTCATCACCAGCGCGAGGACGTCCCCGCCTTGCGCGCCAAGGACCATGCGCAAACCAAATTCCTTTGTCCGACGCGCCACGGAGTAGGACACCACTCCGTAGATGCCTACGGTGGCGATGGCAAGAGCAACGAAGGAGAACAACGATAACAGCAGCGTCAGAAATCGCGGCCGGGCCTGGGCCCGCGAGAGAACATCTTCCATCAGCCGCACATCCGCGACCGGAAGTGCGGGATCGATTTCGCCGAGTTGCTCGCGGACCGCGCTTGTCAACATACGTGGGTCACCCCCTTGGGCGCGCATCACCACGTACATGTCCGTATATCCCTGGCCCGAAGGCTGGCGGTATGGCAGGTAAATTTCCGTGCCGGCCGGGCGATCGAGTCCGGCGTTTTTAACGTCGTCGACGATTCCAATAACGGTGCACCAGGTTTTGTTGCCGCCGGGACGCACTCGCCGCCCAAGGGCATTCTGATTGGGCCAGAATGTCGCGGCCATCGCTTTGTTGACGATGGCGACTTCCGGCGCGTCCTGCACGTCGCGCGATTCGAATGTCCGGCCATCGATCAAGCCAATCCCCATGGTTGCAAAATAATCTTTGCTCACCGACTGGTAGAAATCGACGTTTTGAATCGGCCCGCCTTCTTTCATTACAAATCCTTCGATATCGGTGTCGTTCATGTTGGGAGGACGGAGTGGCGCCAATCCGGAAACGAGTGCCGCGGATTGCACTCCAGGCAGGTTCGTCAGCCGTGATTCGAATCGCGTCCAGAGATCCGTGATCCTGGCGTTGTCCGTATATGTTCCGCCCGGCAGCGACACGCGCATCGTCAGAACATCCTCGGCACGCAAGCCGGTGTGAACCTCCTGCAGTTTCCAGAAAGCACGCAGCATCAGTCCGCAACCGATAAGCAAAACGAGAGCCATGGCCAGTTCACCGGCCACCAGAACGCGACGGAAGATTTGCGCTCCTGCCGCGGCGGTGGTGCTGCCAGCGGTGTCCTTCAGCGATTCGGAAATGCCGCTAACCAGCAGTGGGGCGAGCGGCGCGAGTCCGAAGAGCACTCCGGTGAATAAGCTGGTCCCTAGAGTGAAGAGGAGCACGCGCCAGTCCATGGCGATCTCATCCGCACGGGGGATGCCGCCTGCATTGGTGAGCTGGACCAGGCGCACGCCTGCAAAGGAAAGCGCCACGCCGAGAACGGCTCCGCAGAATGCCAGCAAGATGCCTTCGGTCACAAATTGCCGGGCGAGGCGAACCAAGCTCGCTCCTAGCGCGCCTCGAATGGCAATCTCCCGCCGCCGGGCTTCGGCTCGCGCCAGCAGGAGGTTTGCCACATTCACGCTGGCGATTAACAATACGAAGACGACGGCGCCAAGCAGCATTAAGAGGGCAGGACGAACGCTGGCAACGACTTCGGCCTGCAGAGGAAAACTGACGATGGTGTGATTCTTCGGGGTGAAGCTATGCGTCTTCGGGACTTTCTTTTCGCCGTAACTTTGTACCAGCGACGCCAACTCTCCCTGAGCTTGTCCCGCCGTTGCACCGGTTTTCAGCCGGCCTAACAAATAGTAATTGTGTCCGCCGCGATTGCCGGGCTTGGCCGGGTCCAACTGCAAGGCGGTCCATAGCTGTACAGGATCCTGCTCTCCTGGCGGAAATTGAAAACCCTTGGGCATGACGCCGATGATGGTGCACTTCCGGCCATCGAGATACGTTTCTCGCCCGGCAATACTCGAGTCCCCTCCAAAAACGGTTTGCCAGGTGCCGTAGGAAATGTCGGCGACTGCCGACGCGCCCGGGACATCGTCGGACTGCGAAATCAAGCGCCCTTGGACCGGCGGCACGCCAAGCGATTCCAGAAGTCCCCCGCTCACCGAAGCTCCCGTTACTCGAACAGGCTGAGTCTTGCCGGCCAAGTTGACTCCGCCGGAGGCCCAGGCGTCCAAGGTGGCCCAGGAATGAGTGTCGCGGCGCAGATCCAGGAATTCGGGGCCGGAAGTCCAGAATCGGTGAAGACCGCCGTTGGGGAAGGTGGGAAATTCGGTGTAGACGCGGATGAGCTGTTCGGGATGCGCGTAGGGCAGCGGCTGAAGGAGAACGGCGTTGACCACCGTGAAAATCCCTGTGGTGGCTCCGATGCCGAGCATCAGGCACAGCACCGCCGCGGTGGTAAAACCTAGATTCTTCCGCATCATGCGGAGCGCAAACTGGACGTCTTGCCACAGCGTATCCATTGGATACTCCCTTCGAGCAAGCACGCTCGAACCTCTACGCGCGTTCCTGGCTGCTGATGATACTAGACGTTCCAAACTTTCTTTAGTACCCAGGGAGACTGAAATTGTCCGTTAAGAGGCGGGAGATTCCAATCTCGCGTTTGTCCTTTGCGGAAATGTTTCGACCGTCTATGATTCGCAGTCGAGCTTGGCCGCGTCTGGGTTCGCGGCCGGCACGTCACACTCAAAATGAAACGACTTGCTCACATCGATTGGATGAGAGGACTGGCGTGCGTACTGATGTTTCAGACGCATTGCTATGACTCGTGGATGAGTCCGGAGGCGAAGAAGTCGTCGGCGTCGTTGATGGGGTGGTCGAAGCTGGGAGGGACGCTGCCGGCGCCGCTGTTTATTTTTTTGGCGGGAGTGTCATTCGCGCTGGTGACGGAGAAGTTGCGGGAGAAGGGAATTGAGCGGGGCGCGATTGCGAAGCAGACGATTCTGCGGGGGGCGGAGATTTTGGGGATGGGGCTTTTGTTCCGCGTGCAGGAGTTTGCGCTGGGCTTTCCCTGGGCGCCGTGGACGGACTTGTTGCGCGTGGACGTGCTGAACATTCTCGGGCTTTCGATGATGCTGATGGGTGTGCTGTGCTGGATTACGGGAGATGGTGCTGTCGGGGCGGCGAGAATCCGCACGCTAGTGACAGGAATTTTTGCAGCGGCGATTGTGGCGATGGCTACGCCACCGCTTTGGACGACGCACCGGCCGAGTTTTCTGCCATGGCCGCTGGAGTCTTACATCAACGGCGTGCACGTTTTCAATGAACCGCAGGCGTGGCTCTTTCCACTCTTTCCGTGGTCGGCATTTGCGTTCGCGGGGCTGGCGGTGGGCTTTTTGCTATTCACGGATTTTGCCAAGCGCAGGGAGGGGCTGACGTTTGCGGCGCTGGGTGGCGCGGGAATCGCTGCTTGCTGTTTGTCCGTTTTGTTCGATTCATCGCGTGTGCATTTGTACGTAGTTTACGATTATTGGCACAGCAATCCTGATTTTCTGCTGATGCGCTGCGGCATTTTGCTGATGATACTTTTTGTGGTTTACGCGTGGTGCCGGTGGGGATTTGCGCAAAAAGGTTTCAGCCCGATCATCCAGCTCGGGCAAACTTCTTTGCTGGTGTATTGGGTGCACATCGAATTCGTCTACGGAAGGTTTTCCATATTACCAAAGGGGCAGTGCAGCGCGCTGAAGACTACTGGCGGACTGATTGCGATTTTCCTGGCGATGCTGATTCTTTCACTGATACGGACAAATTGGAAAAAGTGGTGGGCTAAGGCTTCGCAGAAGAATTCTGCGGGAGCTGCTGCGAGCGCGGGATCTTAATGATGACTTCGCCGGGCCGGGCGAGGCCAAGCTCGTCGCGGGCGATCTTTTCGATTTTGTGCGGATCGGTCTTTAACTCCCGAACTTCCTGCTCGAGTTCGGAATTCTCCTTGTTCAACTGATCCAAATCCTTGGTTACTTTTTTGATTTCCTGCTGCGTGCGGCGCATGGCCAGATAGCCGTGGGCGCCGAAAATATCGTGCACCACGAGGACGAGAACCAGCAAGCCGATGAGCACCGGCCCGTATTGGCGCAGCACCGGCTGGATTTTTTCCTTAGCGGCCGTTTTGTTCAGTTTTGCAGTACCCATTGTGAAGCTTCGCGCGTCAACTTCGCGGAGGCGGCGGCGCTTTCGGCTTCCACATAGAGGCGAAGCAGCGGCTCCGTGCCGGAGAGGCGCAGCAACATCCACGATCCGTCGTCAAATACAAATTTTGCGCCATCAGTGCGGTCGATAGATACGACTTTCCGGCCGGCGAGTGTCGAAGCGTCCACGGCTACCCGTTTCACTGCATTTGCCTTTTGTTCGTCGGAAAGATGTAGATTTTCGCGGACGGGCCAGAATTCACGGCCCAGTTTCTTGTACATGGCACGAACTTGCTCGCCGATGCTGGCGCCGCGCGCGGCGATCATTTCTGCAACCAGCAGGCAGGCGAGAATGCCGTCTTTTTCCGGGATGTGGCCGCGAACGGTGAGGCCGGCGCTTTCTTCACCGCCCATGGCGATTTTATCTTCGCGGATGAGCTGGCCGATGTACTTGAAACCGACGGGCGTCTGATAGATGGTTTGGCCGTGCGACTTGGCGATGGCGTCCATCATTTGCGTGGTGGCGACGCTGCGGGCCGCGGGCATTTTCCAATAGCGAGTTTCGACGAGATAGTCGTAAACCAGCGCGAGGATGAGGTTGGGCTGGATCCATGTGCCATCGCTGTCGACGATGCCGAAGCGGTCGGCGTCACCATCGGTGGCGAGGCCGGCGGTTGCTTTCGAATCGAGCACGGCTTTTCGCAACGGGGCGAGGTTTTCTTCGGAGACGTCGGGGCCGGTGCCGTCGAAGAGACAATCGCGGTCCGGGCGCATGGTTTGGACGGTAATACCGTGATCAGTGAGGGTGCGATCGAGATAGCCGGCGCCACAGCCGTGGAGGGCGTCGACTACGAGAGAAGGATTGGCTTTGCGAAGAGTATCGAAATGGACGAGTTCTTCTAGGCGCTTCAAATAGTTTTCGCGCAAGTTTACTTTTTCACCGCGCGCGGGGTGCGACGCGCCGTGCGGAAGCGGCGGAACGCCGCCATTGGCGGCTAGCTGCGAAGCACGCGCTTCGATGTCTTTGGTGACTTCGGGAAGGGCTGGGCCCGCGTCAGCGGAGGAAAACTTGAGGCCGTGATATTGCGCGGGATTGTGGCTGGCAGTGAAGTTGATGGCGCCGTCGAGTTTGCGGCGCATGATTTCGAAAGCGACGGCGGGCGTGGGAGTGAAGGTCTCGCAGAGCAGCGTTCGAATGCCGTGATGCTGAAGGATGTCCACGGCGAGTTGGGAGAATTCTTCGGAATAGAAGCGCGTGTCGTAACCCACCAGGATCGTGGGATCTTTCGCCTTGGTTTTTGCGTGTTCGGCGATGGCGGTGACCGCCAGACGGACATTGGCGAAGGTGAAATCGTCGGCGATGAGGCCGCGCCAGCCGGAAGTACCAAACTTAATCGGAGAGGTGCTCATGGGGCGGTATTTTAGACCTGAGAGAGTTGAAAGTCGAAAGTTGAAAAACAGCTTCGCCCGGCTCGGCAAAAGGAAGAAGCGCGAGAGGAATGCTCGTCAGAGGATGAAAATGTAGCCGTAGTTGGAGGGCACGGTTATGGATTGCTGGTCGCCTGGGGTGGCGACAAGGAGTGTCAATGGGGCAGCGCGAAAGGGTGCATCCAGTTTCTCGGTCCAGACGCCGGCTTTCGGGAACGGGACGGTGATCGTATCGGCGAATGCGCCGAAATTCAGGAAGACCATGGCGTACTCTTCGGGACCAGAAGGATCGGTGGGGGCGTGGCGGTGATAGGCGAGCGCCTGATTGCCTTGCAAGGACTGTTGCCAGTAGTAAAACGACTCGCGACCACGCAGGGCTCGACTGGCACGGCGAAGTTGGCCGAGGCGGCGATAGAGGCTGACGAGCGGGCCGCCAAAGTCATCGTAAAAATACTCCCAGTGCGTGTCGCGGCGGAGGTCGATGCGGGCGAAGCCATTGTCCGGTAGATTGTAATCGTCGGCAAATTCTTCGCCTTCCCAGAGCATGGGGATGCCTTGCGAGGTGTAGAGCGCAATCGCGAGCGTTTGCATGTGCCAGAAGCGGCTGCGGTCTCCCGGGGAAAGCGGATCGCTGCTCGTTGTGCCTGCGAACACGATCAGGTGGCTATGGTCGTGGGAATTCAAGTATTGGAACGGCGCGACGGGCATATCGACGGGATTGCCGGCGGCATTGACTACCGTTTTGGTGGCGGGATAGCGGCCGGCGAAAAGGGGATCGAGAGTGTGGGCGAAATCCGCGGTAGGCATGGCGCCGGCGGCGATGGCTTCGGCTTGATCGAGGAGGTCATTCTGCCACGCGCAGCTCGTGTAAGTGTTGCGCAAAACGTCGGGGGCACGCCATAGCGCTTCGGCACATTGAATGATACGGCTGTAACTCGCGGGGTCTGGGACGAAGCGGGGAATGCCGAACGAAAGGCGATAAGTATCGTAGGCCAGTTTCGCGTAGCCGGTGTCCGTGGGGCTGACGTAGAGGTCGGTCACTTCGTCATAGCGAAAGCCGTCGACGTGATATTGCTCGAGCCAGTTGCGATTCGAAGCGGCAAAATATTCTTGCGTGAAGACCTGGCTGAAATCAGCTTGCGGGCCGAAGGGACCGCTGGCGCCGATCATCGGGCTGTTGAGGTGCGGGGCGCCCGGAGCGGCGTTCACGTCGCTGTAGACCTGGTGGTAGGCGAATGCGGGATCGACGTGCTGGTAGACAACGTCCAGTATGACGGCGATGTTCACGGCATGGCAGGCATCGACGAGGCGGCGCAGGCCGTCTGGCCCTCCGAAATGGGCGCTGGGAGAAAAGTAGTGGAGTGGGCCGTAGCCCCAGTCGAAGTCCAGCTTTGCGCTGCCAACGGGCATCAGTTCAAGGCAATTCACACCGAGACTTTGCAAATAGGTGAGGCGATCGATGACGCCGTCGAAAGTGTCGTTGAATTCCTCGACCTGGAGTTCGTAGACGATCAGGTCATCGAGCTCGGGTGTTTTGTAGGCAGCATCGGTCCAGACGAACGGAGCGGGATTGCGCAAGAGCATGACAGCGGAGAGAAGTCCGATATCGGTTTGGCGCGCGAAGGGATCGGTGAACCAGCGGGTGACGAGTTGGCGCTGGCCGCCCTGCGACGCGAACCAGAGCTGGAAGCGGTAGAGATAAAGGCCTTCGGAGCCGAAATGAGTTCCGACGATTGGCTGCACGGGAACGGTGGCGCTCCAGAGGTCCAGCGGGTGGGTGCTGTTCCAGAGGAGATGAGAATCTTGCGGTTGTATGGCGGGGTTGAAACGGTCATCGCGGTGAATCACGCGCACAACGACATCAAAACCGTCCGCAGCGCGAATTCCGGGGAGGTAGACTCCGAAGGTGATCTGGAATCCGCCGGGGACCGCAACGGGAAACGCTCCGACTTCGGAAACGTTGATCACAGGAAGTATGATAGCTATTGCTGGCGAGTTGGCGTATTAGTTTTTTATAAACGATGGACGCGTATTTGTAATGCTCGCGGAGGGAACCACATGAAGGGCGGCGGACGAACTCGGGTCGTGCTGGTCACGTGCGGAAGTTTGAAGGAAGGCCGGCGCATCGCCCGCGCTGTGGTTTCGTCGAGGCTAGCGGGGTGCGTAAATGTTATTCTCAGCCCAGTGGAGTCGATTTATACGTGGAAGGGTAAGGCAGAGAGAACGAGAGAGTATCTGTTAGTGATGAAGACTGCGTCGGAGCGCCTCGCTGAACTAGAGAGGGAGGTGAAACTCATTCATAGCTATGATGTGCCAGAGTTCATCTCGATTCCAATCACCGAAGGCTCGAGAGAATATCTTTCCTGGTTGGATGCCAGCGTCTCGAGAGCGCGCAAAATACGCAAATAGATTTCACTATTCATAGCGCAGACAAACCATGGGATCGACGCCGATGGCGCGGCGGGCGGGGAGGTAGCCGGCGCAGAGAGCGACGAGAAGCAGCAAAACTGTGAATCCGCCTAGAATCGCGAAATCCAGGCTCACCACTCCGAAAATCAGGCTGGCCATTGCGCGGCTGATGGCCACGGCACAGGGTACGGCGATCAGCAAGCCGATGCCAGTGAGCTTCAAGGCTTGCCCGAGGATAAGTTTCATTAAGTCGCGCGGGTTGGCGCCCAAAGCCAGGCGAATGCCGATTTCGTGGGTACGCTGCGCGACGCTTTCCGAGAGCACGCCATATACGCCGAGGGAAGAAAGCGACAGCGCGACTATTCCGAAAATTCCCATCAAGATGCCCATGATGCGCACGATGGCGATGGAATCGGCGATTTCTTCTTCGAGCGTGTTGATGCCTCGCAGAGCGATGGCCGGATCACTTTGACGGACCACATCGCGGATAGCGGAGGCGTAGCTGGTTGGATTGGAAGTCGACCTCAGCAGCAAAGTCATCGAACGCTGTGGCGCCTGTGCGAAAGGTTCATAGATGACCGGGCGCGTGACGGGATTCCACCAGTTTTGCCGAACATCGCCGACTACGCCGACGATGGTGAGCCAAGGCTCGTTCGAGTCCTGGGCGCCGAGCCTGATGCGATGACCGAGAGCGTCTCCTTTTGGCCAAAAACGCGATGCCATGCTGCGGCTAATCACTGAGACGCGCGGGGCATCGACATTGTCTGCGTCCAAGAAAACGTGTCCCGTCACAAAGGGAATTTTCAACGTGCCAAAAAAATCAGGGCTGGCGATCTGCAAGTCGGCGGAGGGCAGGTCAGTTGGTTTGAGTGCGGCCAGCCCTTCGATGGTGAACGAGGTCGTGTCGCTGTCGACGTTGCTGGCAGGAGGATTAGTTACGAGAGACGCGTGCTGAACGCCGGAGAGGGCGGCTGTGCCGCGAAGAACTTGCTGATAGAAATTGGTGATTTTCAAGTTGTCTGTGTAGATCTTTTCAGGCAGGGAAATCTCAATTCTCAAAACGCTCGCAGGCTCGAAGCCTTGATAGACATTGGCGAGGCGCACAAAGCCTTGAATGGTGAGCCCGGCGCAAACCAACAAGATCAGCGCGACCATGACTTGTACGACCACGACGGCGCTGCGCACTCTGCGTTTCGTTCGTGTCACAGTGCCCGTGCCGGTTTCCTTTAGAGTTTTATTGAGTTCTACGCGGCTGGTATGAAGCAAGGTGGCCATGCCAAGAAAGAGTCCCACGCCGAGCGCGGCCAAAATAGTGAAGGCCAGTACGCTGCCATTGACGCGAATGCCGTCCCAGCCGGGCACCCACTTGGTCCATCCTGTGGGAATGCTGGTGCGCAGAGCACGCACGCTGGCGAAAGACACTGCGATGGCTACCGCTCCCGCGGCGGAAGAATATAAAAATGTTTCAGAAAGAAAGAGCTGGCCAAGTCGCGCGCGTCCGGCGCCCAAGGCTGCTCGCAGAGCAATTTCTCTCTGGCGACCAATCATCCGTGCGAAAACCAGATTCGCCAGGTTTGCGCAAGCAAGTAGCAGAACAAATCCTGCAGCCGCTTGAAGGAGCAGGAAGAGCGGAAGGGTGAACATATAGAGTTCTTTGCGCAATTGTAGCAGCGAGGTCGCCCGGCCCGCGTTGGTCTTTGGAAATTCTTGCTCAAGGCGGCGAGAAAAAGTGGTCAGCACCGCGCCGGCTTGAGACAAGGAGATTCCTGTCTTTAGCCGGGCAAGGGCGCTAAGCGAAAGTTGCGTGCGATCCGCTTTCTCTGCGGGAGTCAGCGCGAGCGGTACCCAGAGTTCTACGGGCACCGGATAATCGAAATCCTTGGGCACAATTCCGACGATGGTGTAAGCGCGGCTGTTCAACGTTATCGTCTTCCCCAAGAGGTGTGGATCACCGCCGAAACGCCGCTGCCATGAACCGTAGCTTAAGATGGCGACCTGGTCGGCGCCGGGCTGCTCTTCGGCAGTGGTGAAAAGCCTGCCGGCCGCGGGCGTGACGGCGAGCACATCAAAGAAATTCGCGGAGACTTTGCAGCCGAGGATAGGTAGGACATCTCCTTCCACTCCCAAACCAAAGGACTGATAGTTGTAGGTCGCCAGGCCTTCAAAGACGCCGTTCGTCGAACGAAGATCCTCGGCATCCGCCGGCGCGATAAATCTCGCGTCGAAGCCCTCCTGGGTGCCGCGGTCTTCCCACACGCGGACCAGAGAATCGAGATTGTGAAAGTTATAAGGATGGAGGAGCAGGGCATTGACCATGCTGAAGATGGCGGAGTTGGCGCCGATACCGAGGGCCAGCGTCAAAACGCTCACAATCGTGAAGCCGGGGCTTCTCCGAAGTGATCGCAGGCCGTACCGTAGATCGGAGAGAAGAGATTCGATGCGGTTCACGCCGCGAGCCTCGCGGCATTCTTCTTTGAATCGCTCGACGCCGCCAAATTCCAACAGGGCAGAACGTCGAGCTTCCTCAGGTGACATGCCGTGGGAGATGCGCTGGGTGATCTCGCGCTCCAGATGAAAGCGCAATTCCTGATCGGTTTCCTGTTCCACCGTATCTTTATGGAATAAATTGCTAAGCCGATTGGAAATACTTCGGAGCCAGCGCATATGCAACCTCCGAACCTCACGCCGTCTTCAAAACCAAGCCGATCGCCGCGGACAGACGTTCCCAGTTTGCTTGCTCGCTCTGCAGATACTTCTTGCCGGACTTCGTCAGTGAATAGTATTTCGCACGACGGTTGTTCTCGGACTCGCCCCATTCGGCGGTAATCCAGCCCTGCTGTTCCAAACGATGGAGCGCAGGGTAAAGCGCACCCTGATTGACTTGGAGAACGTCTTTGGAAACCTGGCGGATGCGCTGTGCGATGGCCCATCCATGCATGGGCTCGAGAGCGATGGTTTTGAGGATCAGCAAGTCCAAGGTGCCCTGGACGAGATCAGTAGGCTTGCTCATGGCGCTCCTATCAGTTACTGAGGGGAAGTGTAGCGCCGCTCCTGTCAATAAGCAAGGGGAAGGGAGGCGTTGCCGAGCTATCAGGGAATCGCGTCGTCGGATGCGAAAGTGTCAGACATACAACAGCGCTTGGTCGAGGTCGGCGATGATGTCTTCGACGTCCTCGATACCGACGGAGAGACGCACCAAGCCTTCAGTGATGCCGACGCGATCCTGAACTTCCTTGGGCATGGAAGCGTGGGTCATCATCGCCGGTAACGAGATCAAAGTTTCAACGCCGCCAAGGCTTTCGGCAAGCGAACAGAGCTTCAGGTGATTGAGGAAGCGGCGCGCGGCTTCGAGAGAACCCACATCGAAGGAGAGCATCGCGCCCGGGCCCTTCTGCTGGCGGCGAGCCACTTCATGTTGGGGATGCGAAGCCAAGCCGGGGTAGTAGACCTTGCGGATTTTCGGGTGCGCGTCGAGATGCCGCGCCACGCTGATGCCGTTGGCGTTGTGTTGGAGCATGCGAACCGCCAGAGTCTTGATGCCGCGCGAAATGAGGAAGCAATCCATGGGTGCGAGGCCCGTGCCCGCGGAGCGCTGAATGAAATAAATTCTTTCGGCATCCTCGGGACGCGTGAGCACTACGGCTCCGCCCGTCGAGTCGCTGTGGCCGTTCAGATACTTCGTCATGGAATGGACGACGATGTGCGCGCCGAGTTCGATGGGCCGCTGCAAATAAGGACTCAAGAATGTGTTGTCAACGACCACGGTCAGGTTGCGTTCGTTGGCCAACTTCGAAATCGCGGCGATGTCGGTGACGCTCATCGTCGGGTTGGCCGGAGTCTCGAGGTAGAGCATCTTCGTATTGGGACGCAAGGCATTGCGGACCAGATCAGGCACGGCGGTGTCCACAAAGCTGAATTCCAGTCCGAAGTGCACGAGAAGTTGCGTGGAGAGGCGGAATACGCCGCCGTAGACCGCTTCCGACAAGACC
>DATDGB010000100.1:0-150466 GCA_036522305.1 Candidatus Acidiferrum sp.
CGATGGAGTCGCGAAAAGTCTTCTGAGCTTCGCCAATGGTGACGGCTACCGAAACGGCGAGGCAGCGCTGGCCTGCGCAGCCAAAGGCGCTGTCGCTGATGATCTGCGTCGCTAGTTCCATGTCGGCGTCCGGCAATACGATGACGTGATTTTTTGCGCCGCCCTGGCACTGCATGCGCTTGCCGCTGGCGGCGGAGCGTGTGTAGACGTGTCTGGCGACGGGAGTCGAGCCGACAAAACTGATGGCGCGGACTTGCGGATGGTCGCAGAGCGCGTTGACAACTTCTTTCCCACCGTTGACGAGGTTCACGACTCCCTTGGGCAAGCCGGTCTTTTCCAAAAGCTCGAAAGCGCGATGCATCGAAAGAGGAACGCGCTCGGAGGGTTTCAGGATGAAAGTATTTCCGCAAGCGATGGCATAGGGCAAAAACCAATACGAAACCATCGCAGGGAAATTGAAGGGCACGATCGCGGCAACGACTCCCAGCGGCTGACGAATTTGCATTTCGTCCACGCCGGGCGTGACGTCCTCGAGGTTGTAGCCCTGCATCATCATGGGAATGCCGCAGGCGACTTCGACGTTTTCGATGGCGCGGCGAAGCTCGGCGCGGGCTTCCGGGAAAGTCTTGCCGTTTTCGAGGGTGATGATGCGGGCAAGTTCGTCGAGATTTTCTTCGAGGAGGTTTTTTAGCTTGAAGAGGTATTGGACGCGCTCGCCAGGAGGAGTGCGGCGCCACGCCGGGAAAGCATCGGCGGCGGCTTGAACTGCGGCGTCAACATCCGCGAAGGTTGAGAGCGGAGTACGGGCCAGCAACTCGGCGGTGGCAGGATTGGTGACGTCCGTGTATTCGGTGGCAGTAGATCGGCGCCAGGCGCCATTGACGTAATTCTGAAGATCGGTGACTTGGGTGGTTACGGCACTGCTCATACTCAGCTCCTTGGCCTCTGTGCGGAATAGGGGAAGTGTTCCCAAGGGCCAACTCTGTGAAGAATCAGATCAATCTAGTCTAGCAAAGATTTGTAAAATGCAGCGGCGAATAGCGCGAACCGACGTGGAGAAAGGGCGACCGCAAAGATATCATCTGGAATTTGAGACGGATTCGTGGCGGAGGCGGTAGGCGAGCCAGGCGATGGTGGCGAGCATGCCGAGGTGGCCGAGGATGCGCATGGTTGCGCCGATTTTTTGGTCCTGGGCGAGGAGACCCCACTGGGTGAAGAGGAGGGTCCAGTCGCTTTCGTCGGAGCCAACGAGAGACAATGCGGAGGTGCGGGCGTCGGCCATGTAGGTGCCGATGTAGGGGAAGTTTTCGAAGAACCAGAACATGCTGAAGGCGAAGCCGGTGGTTTCGCGCTGGAAGAAAAAGTAGGCGGCGCAAAGCAGGGGAACGAGGAGTTCGCCGAGAGTTCCGCCGAGGATGCGGATGGTATCGCCGAACCAACTGAAGAAGAAATGGCCGCCTTCGTGGATGATCAGATTGGCGTAATCGAGGATGAGGAAGCCGGAACGGCTAGTGAGGGCGTAGAGGAGGAAAAGGGCGTAGAAGCAGAGCCAGGCGATTCCGGCGAGGCGGGAGACGGGCTTCCAGGGACCGAGTTTTTCTTCGAGGAGGGCCATTGGGGTAAGCGTAGCAGGTGTATTCGGGAGCGGAAGAAGAAGACTTTACACGGAGTTCGCAGAGAGCACAGAGGACGCGGAGAAGAAGGATTCCAAGAGAGGAGCGTGCCGAGGTGCGGGATCGTTGAGATCCTTCGCTCCGTAAACCCGTTCGGAGCGCAAAAGGCGCGCCTCGCTCAGGATGACAATCGCAACTAGGTGTAGCGGAGGCACAGGTGCGGGGCAACAAAGAACAGGAAGCCGATCTGAAACCCGCCGCTACGAAGGCAAGAGAAAACAGCGGCGCGGGACTGGCGGAAGAGCGGGAGCAAGCTCCCGCACTCCAAAAGTGGCTACTTATCGATGGCGGCCAGGGCTTCGTAGGCGGCGCCGAGGAGCGGGGCGGATTCGTTGAGAACGATGGAAACGGGAACATTGCTGAGAAGACCTTCAAACTTCCACTTATCTTTGAAGGCGTGAAAGAAAGTGCCGTCTTTCATTTTTTCGAGGATTTTGACGGCGATGCCGCCGGCGACGTAAACGCCGCCGAGCGCCAGAACCTTCAAGGCGAGATTTCCGGCTTCGGCGCCATAGATAGCGGTCCAGAGGTCCAGCGTGTCGGAACAGACGCGGCAGGACTTGTCCAAGCCACGGCGCGTGATTTCCGGGGCGGGATCGGCATCGGGATCTTCGAACGAGGCGTGAGTTACCTTCGGGTCGAGGAATTCGTGAAGGGTGCGGAAACCGCGGCCGGAGAGAATGAGCTCCCAACTGACTTGAGGATAGCGGCGGCGCATGAAGCGCAAGAGTTCAATTTGCTGCTCGGTGTGCGGGGCAAAATCGGAGTGGCCGCCCTCGGAAGGAACGACGCGGTAGCGGCCGCCATCCCATACGAGAATTGATTGGCCAAGACCGGTACCCGCGGCGAGCAAGGCGCGGGTTCCACCCGGCTCGGGGCTGCCTGGATTCAGGATGCAGAAGTCTTTCGAAGGAAGATGCTCGATGCTGTGGCCAGTGGCGCCGAGATCATTCAAGAGCACGACGTGGGGGACATCGAGCTCTTTGATGAGCGCCTTTGTATCGACAATCCAAGGGAGATTGGTGGCTCTGACGCTGCCATTGATCACCGGGCCGGCAATGCCGAAACCGGCGGCGACAATGCTTTCCTTGCCCAGATGATCGGCGGCCTGGCGCGAGAATTCCTTGACGATGCGTTCGAACTGCGCGAACTCCTTGCTTGCGAAGCGCTGCTTGAAAACGGGCGTGAGGGTGCCGCCTTTTTCCGAAAAGAGCGCCAAGTTGCACTTCGTCCCGCCAACGTCGCCCGCGAGGATCAAGTGTCCCCTCCTCCGAATCTTCTGAAACGATTTAATGAACCGATTATAGCATTTATGGGTTGTACCACTGCCTGCCGTCACGTTCGAGCAGAAGATCGGATTCGCGCGGCCCCCAGCTTCCCGACGCATATTGCGGCACGGTAGCGCTCTTGGCGGCGCTCCAGACATCGAGGATGGGATCCACCAGGGCCCACGCAGCTTCGACGCTGTCGCCGCGATCGAATAGCGTGGCGTCGCCGCGCACACAATCGTTCAAGAGCGTGGCATAGGCACTGCGGCTAGCGTCGCCAAAACCTTCCTTATAGCTGAAATTCATGGTGACGTTGCCGATGCTCATTTCGGTTCCCGGGCGTTTGGCGCCGAAGGAAACGGAAATGCCTTCGTCGGGTTGGATATTCAAGATCAGGCGGTTAGGCTCCACTTCGCGCTCGCGGAAAACCATGTGAGGAGCGCGGCGAAACTCGATCATGATTTCGGTGGTGCGCTTGGCAAGACGTTTGCCGGTGCGCAGATAGAACGGAACGCCAGCCCAGCGCCAGTTGTCGATTAGAAGTTTGCCGGCGACAAAAGTTTCCGTTTTGGAAGCCGGGTTCACGTGGGGCTCTTGGCGGTAACCGGTTACGGGAGTATCGCCCAATTTTCCTGGCGCATATTGGCCGCGAACGACGGCTTGGGCGACCATTTCCAAATTGAAAGGACGGATCGATTGCAGGACCTTCAATTTTTCATTGCGGACGGCAGTGGCATCGAAGGAGGCGGGAGGCTCAACGGCGACCAGAGAGGTGAGTTGCAGAACGTGACTCTGAATCATATCGCGGAGGGCGCCGGCGGTTTCATAGAAACCGCCACGCCGCTCGACACCAAGTGTTTCCGAAGCGGTGATTTGGACATGGTCGACGTAGTTGCGGTTCCAAAGAGGCTCGAAGATGCCGTTACCAAAGCGGAGCACGAGGAGATTCTGAACGGTATCCTTGCCGAGGTAATGATCGATGCGGTAGACCTGCTTTTCGTCGAAAACGTTGAGAACAATCTGGTTCAACGCTTTGGCTGACGCGAGATCGCGGCCAAATGGTTTCTCAATGATGATGCGCACCCAAGAATTCGGCGCACACGGGCGAGAGAGTCCCGCGCGGCCGAGATGCTCAACGATGTCTGGATAGACTTCAGGCGGAGTGGAGAGATAGAAGAGGCGGTTGCCGCAAAGGTTTTTGGCAGCTTCAACCTCCGTGAGCCGCTCAGCGAGCTGCGTGTAAGATTCCTCGTTGCCGTAGTCCCCGGGAAAATAGCGAAGGTTAGTGGCAAATTCGTCCCACTGTTTGGGATCGATGGGACCAACTTCCGAGATACTCTTAGCGGCCTCGCCGAGGGTGGCGCGGAAGGCGTCATCCGTCATGGGCGTGCGGGCAAAGCCGACGATGGCGTAACGGGGCCCGAGCCCGTTGTGAATCGCGAGGTCGTACATCGCGGGAATGACTTTGCGTTTGGCGAGATCGCCCGAGGCACCGAAAAGAACGACGGTGCAGGGTTCAACCACGCTTCCGTAAACCGAACTGGAACGAGCTGAGTCGCCAGCCATTTTCACGTCCTCCGCCAAGTTGCGCCCAGTTCAGGTACCTGAAGCGGCGTTCAAAACTATACCTCAACCCCGTAATTTCCAAGCTCAGAACGCAATTGCTCGGCGTTCTGATGGTGAATAGTGTTCATGCCGAGGCGCCGAGGGCTCTCGAGGTTCAGGGGGCGGTCATCGATGAAAAGGCATTGCTCCGGGGGGCGCTGGGTAACTTCGAGCGCGACGCGAAAGATGGTTTCTTCGGGTTTGCGGGACCGCACGTAACAGGAGCTGAAGAAAACCAGAAAGTTCCTGCGAAGGTCGAAGGCTTCAATGCGGTACTGATTGAGCTCCAGCGGCTCGTTATTGACGGCGCCGACAAAATATTTCCCAGAGCTAGAAACCTTATCGAGAATGGCGCGCGTGTCGGGATATTCCTTGGACTGCGCGAACATGAACGCGATGAACTCCTCGCGGGTGAAGCTGCGCTGGCGATAAAACAAAGTCCGGTCAAGATACTCATTCAAGGTGATTTGACCGGAGTCAAAAGCCGGGAAAGAAAGATCGTGCCGGTCCTGAAATTCCTCCCAATCGAGGTGGAAAGCGTTGGCGGCTTCTTTGCGCGAGCCGCGGTCCCAACCGTTGGTCAGGATGACGCCACCGATGTCCCAGAAAAGCGTGGTGATCTTAGCCAAGGTCGCAACTCCTCCGAATTTTTGGTTTTACTGGCGGCCGTACCATTGGATGAACGAGAACGCGAAGAGATACGAAATTTACAGCGAAGGAGTACGGCACTTCCCCAACGCGTTATTGAGGATGGCCTCCAATTGCACCAAGCCCTGCTCCGTCCCGACCGACAGATGCAATCGTATTACGGGACTTCGCCGGCGGCCAAGGGATTCGAATTCGCCTAGCGCCAGGGCAAGTTGCAATTGTCCGAAAGAATAATCGGCACCGGGAATGGCAAGATCCTTTTCTGGGGCGGCGGTCAACAAGAGGAATAGACCGTTCGGCGGGCCGCCGAGGAAAACCTGGCCAAGGCTCTGAAGGCAGCGCGGGCCGGGAGTCAGCATCACCGGCAGGCCCAGACTGGAATCAATCCGGTCGCGGATACGGCGAAGTATTTGCTTTTGCGCTTCGCCAAAATTGAGAAAGGGGAGAATCGCGACGTAACTTTCGGGATGGCGCAATCCGAACGATCAACGGCCAAGAAGAGCGATGTGAGTTGCAGGGACCTCTTTCGACGCACCGTGCGAAACTAGGAATTTGAGCAAGTTTGCAGTAAGGTGAGAAGGAAGAACGCGCGTGAGGAGAAAAGCATGGCGAATGAATCTTGCGGTCCAACACCGGGGCCCAGCGAAGCGGTACAGCCCGGCGCGCGCATGGTGCACTGCGTTAAGTTTGGTAAAGAATTGCCCGGCTTGGAGCGTATCCCCTGGCAAGGAGAACTGGGAAAGCGCGTGTACGAAAGTGTTTCAAAGGACGCCTGGAAGCTCTGGCTGGAACATTCCAAGATGATCATGAATGAGTACCGGCTGAACCCGCTCGATCCCAATTCGCAGAAGATCATGGGAGAGCAGATGGAGCAGTTTTTCTTCGGCGAGGGCGCCAAGTTGCCCGAAGGATACGTCGCGCCCAAGGCGAAAGGTTAGTTCCCCTGGTTGGTCATTCGCCGCGTCGCGGGATGTTCGACGGGTAGCCGCGGCGTAATCTTGAACGACAGTTTTTGGTGGGCTTGGCGGAGCGCCAGCTCAACTTCCTCCGGTTTGTTCCCCCGCGCAAAAAGAAATCCTAAATAACTCGAACCCTCTGGCCAAGCGGCGATAGCATCGTGCAGCCGAGTTGTGATTATCAGTTCGGTGATCCCCGGAATTGAACGTGCGGCATCTTCCCCCGAGACTGCCTCCAGAATTCCGCTCTTGGGGACGGGAATCATCATGACGCCGGTAGCGATTTGTTCGCGAGGCGAATTCCATCCGGGTAGCTCCAATGCGTGACGAACGAGCAGCTCTTCCAACCCGATTGGTTCGATCTCGCCATCAAAGGAAAACCGGAGAGATCGGGCGCAAAGACCGCCGATGGGCCGGGGCGCGACTTCGATCGGCCACACCCCTTGCTCGTTGATTCGAAACTCCGCATGGATTGGTCCATGGGACAGACCTAACGCTCGAACGGCATCTCTTGCGCATTTTTCGATAGCGCGTTGCACAGATTCGGGAAGCCTTGAAGGCGTGACGTAAATCGTCTCTTCGAAGTAGGGGCCTTCGAGAGGGTCTGGCTTGTCGAAAATCGCCAAGACACTCAGCTCGCCTTCGGTGAGAAGACCTTCGACCGCGACTTCCCTTCCCGGGATATAGCCTTCGACTAGCATCTGATCCAGATTCGCTTCGCGCGTGGCAAGAATTTCGGGTGAATGAAGCAATCGCCGGACTCGTGCCGCTGCCGCGAGGAACTCCTCCCGATTGTTCGAGCGCACTACGCCTTGACTGGCCGAAAGCGAGAGCGGCTTCAGTACACAGGGATACGAAATCCCCAGAAGCGATGGCTCGGGGGTGGGATCGATGGAGAGCTTTTGAAACCACGGGACGTTCAAGTCAGCATTGCGAAAGACTTCTTTGGTTCGGAGCTTGCTTCGGCAAGCCTCCACCGCGGCGGCATGGTTGTAGCGGATTCCCAAGCCGCGAGCAGCGTATGCGGCGGCGGCCGCGGGCCGGTCACCAAGAGCGAGAATTCCACAAACGTTTTGTCCTCGAACTGCCTCCATCACGGAGTAAGCAGCGACCTCCGGCGTTTCGAAATGCACGGCGATGGCTTGGTCGCCCCAGGGATCTTCAAGCTGGTGGCAGCGATCGGTGACATAGACGAGTTGCACGTCCAGCTTACGCGTGGCCTCTTCGAAGCTGCGCGTTTGGTAGCCCAGTTTCGCGGTGAAGAGCAGCAATCGTTTAGAGGGATGAGCCATTGGCGATGAGTTTCTCGCGGTGATCAAACAAAACCGTCGGCGGTTGCGACGGCTTTGTGTACGACCGGCTTTTGTACGCCGATAGAGACGAGTTGATCACGAGTCGGCTCGGCACAGCAGTACCAGGGTTCGCTGAGGAAAGGAACAGCAGACTGCGATTGCGCTGATAAATTGAGCAGTGGCGCGGGCAAACCAGCGGCGGCGTGCGCGGCGCTCCAGATTCGTTCGAATGTCGCTGGCCGCGATTCTTTCTGGCGCTCCGCCGCGGCGGCAATTTCCTGCACCGATTCGCTCAGGGCGTCCAGTCGCGGGTCGGCATTTTTCCAAGGGTACGCGAGCGACTGCGGGTCGAACGGTCCAATCAGACAACGCACATCTTCCAATTCGAGCATTCGCGAGCCTTCGGGGATCAGTAACCGAATGCCGAGCTGAATGGGCGCAACGTTTTCGATCACGCCTTGTTGCTCGATCACTCGCAGTAGATCCAAATAGCCATCCACGGTCGTCCAGGGCGTGAAGGGAACAAATGTCGGATGGAGCGTCATGCCGAGTTCGCGAAAAGTTTTGACGACACGCAGAAAATCTTCGAGGGTGTGTCCCTTGTCGAGGAACTCGAGCACCGCATCATCCACGGACTCGACCGCGCTGATTACGAAAAGACAGCCGGTATCGCGAAGCGCGAACAAGTGCTCTTGGTATTTGAGCAGGTGTTCGATCTTAATGGTCACGTCGTAGGTGACCGCGGGAAATTCGTGGTGAAAAGATTGGACGAGTTCCATGGCGTGACGAATGCCATTAAAGAAATCCGGATCGCCAAAAGTAATGTGTTGGGCGCCGACGACCACCTGACGGCGGATATCTTCGAGTACTACATCGCGGCTAACGATTCGAAAGACTCCGTTGTAAACGGGAACGATGGGGCAGTGCCGGCAAAGATGCTTGCAGCCGCGGCTCGCTTCCGTCGAACCGACGACCCGAAAGCCGTTCCCGGGAACAATGAGATGCGCGTACTTTTCCATCGCTGGCATTCCCGAACGATCGGGCACTTCAAACTGCAACCGGGCCATGGAAACCATGGACTCCATGGGCTGTGCACTTGCTTGCGTTCCATTGGCGGCGAGCCGTTCTGCCAGTTGAACCAATCCCTCTTCGAACTCGCCGCCGAGAATCGTGGACACGCCGAGCGCGCGAAGATACTCGACGTTCATGGGAGCGTACAAACCGTAACAACAGAGATGTGCGCCCGGATTTTTTTTCCGCAGCACCGGAACGAGCTGTGCCGCCAGCCGTGTGGCAGTATGCATAGGCAAATAGATGGCGATCAGCTCAGCGTGGCCAATCTCGGCTTCGTCCAAAGACTGCCGCGCAAGGTCGAGCGCCACCACGTGGTGGCCACGTTTACGTAGCCAGGCCGCTGGCGACGCCAGCCCAAATGGCTGCCTGCCCAACTCATAAGTCGAAATGAGAACAATGTTCACGGCAACACCAGTATAGCTGCGCGGCGCGCGGATTCAATTTCGGTTATCATAGTGGGCTACGGTTCACGGCGAAAGGACTGTCAGAATGGCCATCAATGCGGGCAATTCTTTCCGCACACGCGACAAACTGAACGTTGGCGCCCAAAGCTTTGAAATCCACCGCCTCGAGTTTCTTGAAAAGCAAGGCGTCGCCGATCTGGCGAAACTTCCTTTTTCGCTGCGCATTCTTCTGGAGAATTTGCTGCGCTGCGAGGATGGCCGGTTTGTGCATGCCGAGGACATCCGCGCGCTAGGGTGCTGGCGGCCCGGCGCCCCAGAAAAAGAAATTGCGTTCATGCCGGCGCGCGTGCTGCTCCAGGACTTCACGGGAGTCCCCGCGATCGTGGACCTCGCCACCATGCGCGAAGCCGTGCAGCGCATGGGCGGCAACCCGAAACGAATCAATCCGCTCTTCCCTGCCGAGCTGGTCATCGATCACTCCGTGCAAGTCGATAATTTTGGCAACGCCAACGCGTTCGGCCTGAATGCGGAGCTGGAGTTTCAGCGCAACGTCGAACGCTACGCTTTCCTCCGCTGGGGCCAGACAGCATTTCAGAATTTCAAAGTCGTCCCTCCGGACACCGGCATCTGTCACCAGGTGAACCTTGAATACCTTGCGCGCGTAGTCTGTGCGATGCCCTACGGCAACCGCTTTGAGGCTTATCCGGACTCGGTGGTAGGCACGGATTCGCACACCACCATGGTCAACGCCCTCGGCGTATTCGGCTGGGGCGTTGGCGGGATCGAAGCAGAAGCGGCCATGCTCGGCCAGCCTTCTTCGATGCTCATTCCGGAGGTCATTGGTTTCCGCCTGCACGGCCGCTTGAGCGAGGGCGCGACGGCGACGGATCTGGTTTTGACTGTTACGGAAATGCTGCGCAAGAAAGGCGTCGTCGGAAAATTTGTCGAGTTTTATGGCTCGGGTCTGTCCACACTAAGCGTCCCCGACCGCGCCACGATCGCCAACATGGCCCCAGAGTATGGCGCGACCATGGGCTTTTTTCCCGTGGACAAGGAAACCCTCAATTATCTGCAATTCACTGCGCGTTCGGCGGAGCAGGTAGCTCTTGTCGAAGCCTACTGCAAGGAGCAGATGCTTTTCCGCAATGACGAGACGCCGGCGCCGCTCTTCAATGACATTTTGGAATTGGACCTGGGCACAGTCGAGCCGACGGTCGCCGGCCCCAAGCGCCCCCAAGATCGCGTCGCCCTGCGCCAAGCCAAGTCCTCCTTCACGAAAGTTGTGGAAGGAACGCCAGCGAAGCATGTCGCCGTTCGAAACAACGGCGACTCGTTTGATCTTTCGAGCGGTTCGGTGGTCATTGCCGCCATCACCAGCTGCACCAACACTTCGAACCCTTCGCTGATGCTAGGCGCTGGATTGCTGGCAAAGAAGGCGGTTGAGCACGGATTGCACGTGAAGCCGTGGGTAAAAACCAGCCTGGCGCCCGGTTCGAAAGTCGTGACCGATTACCTGCTCGCCGCTGGCTTGACACCGTATCTCGAGAAACTGAACTTTCATCTTGTTGGCTACGGCTGCACCACCTGCATCGGCAACAGCGGTCCGCTGCCGGAGGCTATCGGTGCGGCCATCAAGGACAATAATCTGATCGCCGTCGCGGTGCTCAGCGGCAATCGCAATTTTGAGGGCCGCATTCATCCGCTGGTGCGCGCCAATTATCTGGCTTCGCCGCCGCTGGTCGTCGCTTACGCTCTGGCCGGGCGAATGGACATGGATCTCACCACCGAACCTCTGGGCCACGATCCTCAAGGCAAGCCGGTCTACCTGAAAGACGTCTGGCCGACGCCGCAGGAAATCGAAGCCACCGTTCGTGCCTCAGTTACTTCGGAGCAGTACAGCAAGCAATACAGTGAAGTGTTCGAGGGAGATGCGCATTGGAAATCCTTGACGATCCCGCAAGGCGATATCTACAAGTGGGATCCCAAATCGACCTACATCAAGCTGCCGCCGTACTTCGATAACATGCCCAAGACGCCTCCGGCGCTGGCCGACATTCATGGCGCGAAGTTGCTGGCGATTCTTGGCGACAGCGTCACCACCGATCACATTTCTCCCGCTGGCTCGATTCCTGTGGATTCGCCCGCCGGGAAATACCTCATCGCCAACGGCGTGAAGCCGCACGAGTTCAACTCTTACGGCGCGCGGCGCGGCAACCACGAAGTCATGATGCGCGGCACCTTTGCGAATATCCGCCTCCGCAATCAACTGGCCCCGGGCACCGAAGGCGGCTGGACGCTTTTCCTTCCCGACGGCGAGAAAATGTCCATCTACGACGCCGCCGTGAAATATCGCGAGGCCGGCGTGCCGCTCGTGGTCCTCGCTGGAAAAGAATACGGTTCCGGTTCTTCGCGCGATTGGGCAGCCAAAGGCACGCGGCTGCTGGGCGTGCGCGCGGTGATCGCGGAAAGCTACGAACGCATTCACCGCAGCAACCTCGTCGGCATGGGCGTGCTCCCGCTCGAATTCAAGGCCGGTGAGAACCGCGAAACGCTCGGGCTTTCCGGACATGAAATTTTCGAGATCGAAGGCGTCTCTTCGCTCACGCCCAAGAAACAAATTACGGTGCATGCCAAATCGGGAGACGGACGAACAAAAACCTTCTCGGTGATCGCTCGCGTGGATACGCCGGAAGAAGTTTCCTACTACCATCACGGCGGCATCCTGCAATACGTTCTGCGTCAGATGCTCTAACGAGTTCCAATTTGCCCGGCCCGCAAGTCCCTGGAAATCTCCGTCTAGGGACTTTTTATTCCCGCGAGCCGTTTCAGTGCGCGGAGAATCGGCCGCTAGTTATGCCGTTTTTGGTTTTAGGGCTTTTCCCCGCTTGATTTGCCAAAGAAGACCAAAGCCTAGAACCATCGACAACAGGCTCACAATCTGCGCATTGGTCAGCCCATACAGCACTTTTGGATTGATGCGGATGAACTCCACCAGGAATCGCGCGATCCCCGTCAAAATCAGATTGGCACTGATGATTTCGCCGTGGGAGCCTCCCCTGCTCAACGCTTTGGTGGACATGCGCCACAAAATTGCCGCAATGAGCGCGCAGGAGAGAAATTCGTAAATGGGAGTGGGATGCACGCGCTGGATGGTCGGCACGATGCCATTCGGAAAGCTCATTCCCCATGGGAGGCTCGTCGGGACGCCGTAATCGCCGTCTCCTGACAGCAAACATCCAATCCTTCCGATCGCGTAACCCAGCGCCGCCGGCGGCGCGCAAAGATCCATGAATTCCAGCACCGGGATGTGAAAGTGCCGTGCCAGGAGAACCATCACGACGAGCGTTGATAGCACCGCGCCGGACCACGTAAATCCATACTGGCTGATCAGCACTTTGGGATTAGCCAGCAGTTCGCTTGGGTTTTCCAGCACACTATAGAGCCGCGCAGCGACCAGGCCGGAAACTCCGATAATGCCGATGATGAGAAACGCCTCATCACCCTGGTTTTTTTCGTCCTCATTTTTGAAGTAACCGTGTTCGAGGAAGACCGCGCGGTGACGGTTGATATCAAATTGCAGCAAATAAGCAGCAACTAGCATGCCTATCGCCACCATCAGCCCATAAGTCGGGATCGGCAGGGGCCCTAGATGCAGGAATGGAATCATCGATGATTAAGTCAGTCTCCTTCGCAAGTATACATGACGGAGGAATAGCACTTCGGGGAGGTGGTAGTGCACGGATAGGCGGCGTCGCAACTTCGCCCTCAACGATCTGAAGCTCTAGAGGCCAGGCGAGGCTAGTGCCCGATTCGGCCGCCGAGCAGTCCGCCAAGAATATCCTGCAGCGCATGGGCAAACATTCCTGGACGAACGCTCTTGCGCCAATGAGCCAGTATCCCGGTCGCCACGCCCAACACGCCAATCTGAATCGCGTGTCCGAAACCTTGATAGGCATGCGACAGGCCGAATACAGCCGCAGAAAGAATTATTCCCAGAGCAACGTTTTTGGTCAGAGCCGTAAATTGCCTCTGCAGATAGCCCCTGTAGATGGCCTCCTCGCAAATGCCAGCGGTCACTGAGAGCAATATCCACAGCGCGATTTCCACGCCGCCATGCGGGAACAGGAATTGTACCGCGCGGCCGGGCGCGGCGCCGTGACCGCTGAAGATCGCCCCGAGCACCATTGGGGCGACCAGGAACGCTACACCGATTCCGGCGTCGCGAAATACGTCACTGATCGTGCGCCAGCGGTCCCCCAGAACGGTAGCTAGCGGTGAGCCGTTCAGCCACACGCCGACCAGCACCAAGCCGAACATGAGCAACTGGAACAGCATCGTGCGCTCATACAGTTGCACACGGTCCACATTTTCGGATGCGCCCATTTGCCCGACACGCATCATCGTACGTAGCGCCAGCCCCGCTTGTGCCGCAAGAACCACGATGGTGTGGAGAGGGCTGGCAATCCGCGCGTATTGACCTGGTGCAGATGGCGATGCCACAGCAGTTTCCATGATCTCGTTTCCCTTGGATGGCAGAAGCAGAAACCAGCTAGCGCGTCCTGGTGCCCCCCGTGACGCGCTGCACTTTAGATTAGGACGCTTGAGATCGTGAAATAGCGCTACGGGAAGTATTCCCAAACCCAGTAGAGGCGCACGATTATCCAGACATACGTCCGCGCCATCTCGACACACTCACTCAATGGCGTACGCGTGGAACGCCGGTCGCACAGCAGCCCCTCCAGGTGGTCAGGCGTTGGGCGCTGCTAGTTGTGGTGTTTTTCGTCTGTAGAGAATCGCGCCGAGAAGCACCCATATACCAAAAGCGGTCCATTCGGCCGGCGAAAAGTGCCCCGGGAATGCGGGGAGAATTTTCATCAGAAATAGCAGCAAAGAGACGGCAATCCCGAGACCGGTCACGATCCGCATCGATGCTCGCTTCTCCACGATCCAGAAGGATAAACACGCCGCGAACCATCCCAAGGCCGAGGCCATCGAACCCACTTCCGTGACCGGAACGAGAAGCGCGTCTCCCAAAAGAAGACCGGCGAGCGTCCCGGCAGTAATTCCCAGAACCGCCACGGATGGCGTCAGAAATTTCTCGTGCACGGTCCCGAAGCGAGGATCAATCGTCCGGCGGCGGCCATAAGCGAATAGCAACCGGCTCGAAGCGACGAAGTTGCCATTGAAACACTGGAACAATCCAAAGAGGGCCATGATAAGAATCAACCGCACGGGCCACGTTGCTCCCAACGCCTGTTCGAACGCGATTGCGGTTGCGAATCGCTTTCCGATCAAGCCCTGCCAGGGTGCGATGTACGCCACTGCGGCGACAGCCAGGACATAAAAACCAGCGCCGACGAAGAGCGCCATTACGATCGCCCGAAAAAATCCTGTCGCACGGAATCCCAGATGCGCTTCCTCCGCTACTTTAGGCGCTGATTCAAATCCCGTCATGAAATACGGCACGATCTGGAGAGTAAGCAGGATCGAAACGAATGGTGTCGTGCGAAACGCCGGATGAAAATTAGTGAGAGTCCCGCGCACGCCGCTGACACCCAGCAAAATGACGAATAGGAGCAGCACCATCGCCGTTGTCCAATTCTGGAAACTGGCGCTCAAGCGAATGCCCCGGTAATTCAGCACTGCGAGAAAAACTGTAAGCACAACACCCAGGATCAGCCGCGGCAGGAAGACGGGTTGCCCGGCGACGCGGTACAGTTCAATTGAATTCAGCGATGGAAAGATGTACGCTGCAAGTTTCCCGACCGCGACTGCTTCCCACGGGCACACGATGAAGTACGCCAGCAGCATCATCCACCCTGTGAAATAACTCACGATCGGCGGAAAAACCTGCGCCGTGTAAGCCGCCTCGCCCGCCGCATCCGGAAGCCGCTGCACCCACTGACCATAAACGTAGCCAACAGGCAGTAGCAGAATTCCGCCGAGAGCGAAACCGAGCATTGCCCCCAGCGGCCCGCCGCGCCCGAGCCAGTCGTCCATGAGTACTAGCCATCCGACCCCCACCATCGTTCCAAACGCCAGCGCAAAGTAGTCGGCGAGGCGAAGTTTGCGCGCGAGTGTCTTCATAGAGTCTTCATAGATTGGTAGGTACGCCACGATTCTATACACCTTCTCCGGTTGTGCCATTAGTTTTGACAAATCATTCACCTGCCGCTAACAAAAGCAGCTTAGAACTTTACACGCAGGAAAATCGGGCTGCGACGCCTCCGAGTCCGCGCCTTCCGTAAGTGCGTCGGCCCCCTGTGTTTCCATATTTGGTTCAAGACCGAGAATTCCAAGGAGAGACACACTATGCATTACAGCTTTACTAGGGCTATGGCTGTTGTGGCCGCTTCGGCCCTGACGTTCTTGCCCGTGTACCCAGCATCTGCTCGCGATAAAGACGATTCCTCGACCAAGACTCCCATCAAGCACGTCATAGTCATTTTTCAAGAGAACGTCTCGTTCGATCATTACTTCGGTACCTATCCTCACGCCTTTAACCTTCCGGGCGAAATTGCCTTCCATGCCAAAGAGGACACCGCGGAGTCCAACACTCTTCTCTCCTCAGGTCTGATTACCAACAATCCAAATAAAGCGAATCCTTTCCGCATCCCCCCGAGCGTACCTGTAACTTGCGATGAGGATCACAATTACAACGATGAACAGGCGGCCGCGGACGGCGGCCTTATGGACAAGTTTGTGGAAAGACTGAGTTGCAACGATAAAGTGCTCGGACCAGCCAGCACCATGGGCTACTACGACGGCAACACCGTTACCGCGATGTGGAACTACGCGCAGTTCTTCGCGATGAGCGACAACTCCTGGGGCACTACCTTTGGACCGTCCACTCCGGGCGCACTCAACTTAGTTGCAGGGAATACTTTCCCTGCAACTCTTTTCCCAACTAGACCGAATGGAAGTCCCGCTACCGCGCATGGAAATATAGCTGGCGGTGCAACCACAGGGGCCGTGATAGGCGACCCCCGGCCATTGCTCGACGATTGCGTGGCTTCAAATCCAAAATTCCAAAACCAGAACCTGGTCACACTGTCGGGTAAAAACGTGGGCGACTTGCTGAATGCCAAGGGCATCACATGGGGTTGGTTTCAAGGCGGGTTTGCGCCGACGGGTGTGGACGCTCAAGGCCGCGCCGTCTGCGGCCAGCACCACACCGGTCTCGCCGGAGACGACGCGGTAGTGAATGCTGGTGACTACATCCCACACCACGAGCCGTTCATGTACTACCCGCAAACCACAAACGTTCACCACACACGCCCGAGCGATCCAATGTTGATCGGAACCTCCATGGATGGCGCGAACCACCAGTACGATTTGACCGATTTCTTTACCGCTCTGAAGGAGGGCCGGCTTCCTGCCGTTAGCTACCTCAAGGCCGGCGCTTACCAGGACGGCCATGCCGCCTATTCCGATCCGATCGACGAACAAATCTTCGTCGTGAACGTCATCAACGCCCTCATGCAGTCGAATGAATGGAAGGAAACAGCGGTCGTCATCGCCTGGGATGATTCCGACGGCTGGTACGACCACCAGATGGGCACCATCGTGAACCAATCGAATGTCTCGGATGACCAGTTGCTGGGACCGGGGAATTGCGGCTCGCCAAAGGCCAATGATATAAGCGGTGGAACTCAGAACGGCCGCTGCGGCTTTGGCCCACGCTTGCCTCTACTCGTTGTTTCTCCCTGGGCAAAGAAAAACTTCATCGACGACACCATCACCGATCAGTCTTCCATCCTCCGTTTCGTCGAAGACAATTGGGATCTCGGCCGACTCGGCGGCGGTTCAACCGATGTCATCGCGGGAACGTTGAACAATATGTTCGACTTCGACGGAAACCATCACGATCACGCCCGGCGAGTTATTCTCGATCCCACGACCGGACAAGTTGTTGACCCTGACTAAGAGTAGCTTCGGCCAGGACTCCATTTTTTTCGGTGGTCCTGATTCCTCTCAACTCCTGACATGCGAGAAGCCCGCTCTGACCAGGCAAGGCGGGCTTTTTCTTTGATCGCCGAAATCATTGGGCTTTCAATGCTCACCTTTAGGCGCGATGAGTCCAGTAGTGGCGCCAAGCGGAGTTCAAGCGCCACCGGGCTGAACTCGGCCCGGAAATGAGATTGATTGCACCCAATCCTTCAGGTCGAGTTCATCAAGTTTCAGCTTCACTGTAACCGGCCAGCAACAATGCTCGACTACGGTACTTGCGGTCGTGCCATGGCTGAATGGGCAATGCGGCAGGCCGACACTCTTGTCCCCGATAAAACAAGGAAAGGTGACTTGCATGATGAAAAAAATAGCTGCCTTGGGCCTGTCCATGGCACTGCTCGCAGGACCGATGTTCGCGAACGAAGGCGCGGTTCCGAAAGGCGTGCCTCGTTTGGACCACGTCTTCGTAATCATGATGGAGAACCATGGCTACAACCAGATTATCGGCAACCCGGACACCCCATTTGCCGCGTCGTATGCAAGATCCGCCAACTCCGCAACGAACTACTTTGCGGTTGCGCATCCTAGCCTGACGAATTACCTGGAAATGGTCGGCGGTTCGAACTTCGGCGTGCAGAGCGACAATAATCCTGATTGGCACAACGCCACTTGCACCAACAACCTATCCTCCGGCCTCGTCAATACGGACACTCCCGCGAGTCCTAACGTTTGCCCCATCTATGGCACGGGAACGGATGCGGCAACCCCTGCCGTCGATTGCACGAACGAAGTCACTTGCGCGCCCGGCAGCAACGACGGCGAAAATAATATCGATGGGGTCAAATCCATTCCCGCAGCCAAGAGCATCAGCGGAAAAACGATCGTCGATCAGTTGGTCGCCGCGGGGCTTAGCTGGAAGACCTATCAAGAGAGCTTGCCCGCCAGTGGCGCCGACGGCGTGAATTTCTCCGATGGTTTCTTCACCGACGCCAGCAACATTACTGCTGTCATCCCCGGCGAGGCCCAAGGCTTGCTCAAGCTGTACGCCGCAAAGCATAACCCGTTCGTCTATTTTCAGAGCGTTCAGGAAGGCCATCGCCCCGAACTCAGCTTGAAGAGGATCGCTGGCTTTCAAGGTGACGACGGGCTCTTTGAAGACCTCAGCTCCGGCCACGTGCCGCATTTCTCCTTTATTGCACCGAACCAGTGCAATGACCAGCACGGCCGTGGCAACGGCGGCACGCAGTGCGACTTCGACCCCAATGACAACGGGACCCTCGTCGGCCTCAACCCGGCGCTGATGTACCTGGGCGACCTCGCTTTGCGCAACATCGTGAAAGCCATTCATCGCTCTCCCGTTTGGCAAGAAGGCCGCAATGCCATCGTGGTTGTCTGGGACGAAGATGATTACAGCGTGGCTCCAACCACCAACAAGGTTCTCCTGATTGTGGACACCAACTACGGTCCACACGGTGTGAAAGACGGAAACTTCTATACGCACTTTTCCCTTCTCAAGTCTCTCGAAGGCGGCTTCCGGCTCCCCTGCCTGAATCATGCCTGCGATGACAGCACCCAGGTAATCTCCAGCTTGTTCCGCGGCGGCGATGGCGACGACCGCTAAAATCGCATAAATGGCAACGCACGGGCCCGCCTCACGATTCGTGAGGCGGGCCTGTCTTCTCTTCGAAGGAACGGCACTTTCTGCTTTTCGCGAGACAACCCCGCGCCTGCCGCGGTCATCCGTTCTCATGTCCTCCTGGTGCAAGGAGGGACGCGCGTGAATTGTCTCAATTGTGCGATTTGCTTAGCGGTTCTGCTTCTGTCCGCAACTCCGGTTTTGCCACAGGATGATGTTCGGCTGGCTCGGGTACCTTCCGAGTTCCAGAAGGCAACGGAACCTCCCGTCCTCGACGACCTTCGCTTCACTGGATTACGCCGCATCGCTCCGGCGGCAGTCGCCACCCAAATCGCTTCACATCCCGGCGATCGTTTCGACTCCGTCACGATCGATAAGGACGTCCGCGCCCTCGCGCGTCTGGGCTGGTTCGAATCGATTCAAGTGGAAGCCATCTCTGCCACCGCGCCATTTCTGCTTACGCCCGGAGACTCCAAACGAGTGGCCTTGATTTTTCACCTGCGGGAATTTCCTGTTCTTTTCAAAGTAGAGTTTGCGGGCTCACGGCTCCTCTCGCCCAAACAGATCGAAAAAATGTTGGAAGAGAAGAAGCTCACGCCCCAACTCGGTAAACCAGCCGATCCGGCAGCGCTGCAACGGATTGCCCTCCTGATTCGCACGGGGCTGATCGAGCTTGGCCACCCGGATGCTAGCGTTCGAATCACGCGTCAGGAAGCTGGCAACGCAACAGTGCGCGTTCGTTTCGAGATCAGCGATGGCCCCTTGCTCCGTGTCCGCCGGGTAATCTTCGATGGCCACCCTCAACTCTCCACAAAGCTTTTGCACGCGCAAATGCGCAGCATCGCTCCATGGAAGCCGCTCGCCTCGTGGCGCGGCAAGAATGCCTACACTCGTGATGCGTTTGAAGAAGACCGCCAGCGAATTCTCACCTATTACCAGGACCACGGCTTTCCGGAGGCTCGCGTTGGCAGCCCGCTAGTCGTCCACTCCGCTGAAACTTCGCGTCGCCGTTTTCCCTGGCCGCATGAGTCTGCCGCCGCAGGGCTGACTGTCTCGATCCCTGTCGAAGCGGGCCCCCTTTACAAGTTCAAATCCCTCGCCGCGACGGACGCTCTTCAGCAAGCCGCCAGAGGCAGTGGTCGCTCGCCCGTCAATCTTCCCGAACTAGGCGCAAGCCGCGCCTTCTCCCAGCAGGAAATCGAAGGACTCCGGCGATTGTGGATGGCACGAATTCAGAGTCCACGCACGGCACTGGAGTCCCTTCCTGCTCCTTCCGTGAACGTGATATGTAGTTTCAACCCTGAAGATCACACCACAAGCGTTACCTTCGATCTAAGCGACTCGCCGCCGTACCTCGTGCAACGCATCGAATTTCTCGGTCTCCACAAATTCAGCGACCGTTACGTGCGCCGCAGAATTCTCTTGCGCGAAGGCCAACCCGTCGATGAGCGCGCTCTCGAGGCCGGTCTCCTGCGCTTGGCCAGAACCGGATACTTCAAGCCAATCCACAAAGAAGACATTCACGTTCAGCTTGATGAAGCCGCTCACACCGCAAATGTCACGATCCGGCTCCAAGAAATAGGCCAGCAGCGCGCCACCCTAGCCGGAGGCACCGGTCAGTTTGGCAGTACGCTAGGCATCGTTTACACCGTCTTCGACTTGCTGAATCGCGAAGAACTCCTCTCCGTCCAACTCGACGGCGGCCCGGAGAGTCTGCAAATCGTGCTCGGCCTGGCCAAGGAAGGAATCTTCGGCACGCGCGCGTCGCTGGCCTTTTCGGTTTTTAATAGTGTGATTCGCCCGCGGTTCGCGACCAGCGCCAAAGGGCCATTTTTCACCTCGCGCACCGAGGGGATCAGCATCCCCTGGACCTACCCTCTAACTGACTTGGATTTGTTGGGCGTCAACTTCATCCTCTCGCGCGCAACCTCCGAGTATCCTCTCGGCGCTCCGCCGGGACTTACCGGCTTGCCCCCTCTCGATGTTCGCTCGCAGGTTTCCAGCCACTCGCTGGGAATCGGCTGGGCCCACGATAAGGGAAGCGAGCGCGTTTCGTTTTCGAATTCCGCTTCCGGAGGATGGCTCGGCGGTGGCGA
Organism: Candidatus Acidiferrum sp.; assembly: GCA_036522305.1. Classification (GTDB taxonomy): domain Bacteria; phylum Acidobacteriota; class Terriglobia; order Acidiferrales; family UBA7541; genus Acidiferrum. The sequence continues at coordinate 20,603 of DATDGB010000100.1, forward strand.
GAACATGGTTCGCTCCTCGGCTGAATACGCCCGCCTGTTCCGCGATCCATTTTTCGCGCCAACAAACGCATGGGCTTTTCGAACGACCATCAGCGGCGCTGGCAGCTATCGCGGCGAAATGCCCTTCTACTCGCGCTTCTTCTCCGGTAACGAATTGGTCCGCGGCCTGCGGCCGGGCGAACTGGGCCCGTTCTCGAGAACGATCACCACCGCAGCGAGCGGCGCAACGATCCCTTCTGCTTCACCTGCGGGGGCAAATCTGGTCGGAGCAGCTAACGCCGAATACCGCATTTCCCTCGGTGGTGGCACCCAGGCCGCCGGCTTCTTTGACCTCGGTTCCGGCGTCCTGCTCCCCAACTGGCTGGGCCCCACCAAGCCGCTGCTCCTCGGCGCAACAAATGGCATCCTGCATGGCTCTGCCGGAATCGAGCTGCGCTGGACCGTGCCCGGCGTCCAGGTGCCCGTTCGCGCCTACTACGCCGTAAATATTCTGCGCCTCGACCGCTTCATCTCTCTCTCCGACAAATCCCGCTTTCTCGCCCATGACCGCTTTTGCGCGTTCGGATGGGGTCTCGGCTCCCTGTTCTGATCCGAATGTCTGTACTACACTTTCGCCATCATGAAATTCGGCAAACTCCGCAAAGAAGCTGCCTGCATCGTCGAGCCTTATCGCATCACCAAGGGTGAAAAATTCCGGCTGAAAGACTTCGACCCCGCCGGAACCAACGGCGTCAAGAGCAAGGAACACGCCGAGAAAATTCTCGCAAGACGAGTGGGCCTGCTCAGCGAAATGCAGGAAAAGCTCTACGCCCAGGACCGCTGGGCTCTCCTGCTGATTTTCCAGGCCATGGACGCTGCCGGAAAAGACGGCGCCATCAAGCACGTCATGTCGGGTGTAAACCCGCAGGGCTGCGATGTCCACTCCTTCAAGTCACCCAGCGCCGAGGAATTGGACCACGATTATCTTTGGCGCGCTCACAAGTGCATCCCGTCTCGCGGCAAGATCGGCATCTTCAATCGCTCCTACTACGAAGAGGTTCTCGTTGTGCGCGTCCACCCGCCGTTCCTGCGAGCCCAGAAGCTGCCCGACCAGCGGATTACCAAGCACATTTGGGACGAGCGCTACGTGGACATCAATGCCTTCGAGCGCTACTTGACGCGCAACGGCGTCGTGGTCCGCAAATTCTTCCTGCACGTTTCAAAAAAAGAGCAGAAGAAGAGATTCCTTGAACGCCTCGAAGACTCGAAGAAAAACTGGAAATTCTCCATGGCCGACGTCCAGGAGCGCGGCTTTTGGAAGGACTATCAGGAAGCCTACGAAGAAATGATTCAACGCACCGCGACAAAGCACTCGCCTTGGTACGTCATCCCCGCCGACAACAAGTGGTTTACGCGCCTCGCCGTCGCCTCCGCCATCATCGAAACGCTCGGCGAACTCGATCTCGCTTTCCCCGATGTCGATCAAGCCAAAAAGAAAGAACTAGAAGCCGTCCGCACCTCGCTCCTGGCCCAGAAAGACTAGCGCGAGTCTCCCAAGTCGGTGCTGTTGATCGCAGGAGTCTGGGTGGGTGACGCGTTCAGCAAAACTCAGCGAGGCGGCGTGGGCTCGGATCGAGCCGTTGATGCCGCAGGCGGAGGGGCGGTCTCATCCGTGGCGTGATCCCTCCTGGGCCGATTCTACCGCCGTACGGCGGCGCGCCGCGGCTTAGCGAAGGACTTGTCCGTCCACAGCGGACGATGAAGGGAAAGGAGAGTACCCGCTCCTTTCTACTCCCAGTATATCGCACACCGGGGGGCTTGCGGCAAGACCCGAGTCGCGCCGCACAATTGTCAGCCGAAGCCAGAACCTGCGGAATGGGAGGCACGAAATGACCAAGCATGCCGTGGTGATCGCCGGAGGAGGTCCGACCGGGCTGATGTTGGCGGGCGAGTTGACGTTGGCGGGCGTCGACGTCGCCATTGTCGAGCGGCGCGCCAGCCAAGACCTCGCCGGCTTGCGTGCAGGCGGCCTGCACTCGCGCACGACCGAGGTACTCGATCAGCGGGGGATCGCCGATCGCTTTGTTTCGCAAGGGCAGGTGATTCGGAGAGCACCCTTCGCGGATACTACTCTCGACATCAGCGACCTCCCGACTCGCCACAACTACTTTCTTGCGCTCTGGCAGACCCGCATCGAGCGCATCCTGGCCGACTGGGTCGGGGAGTTGGCGGTGCCGATTTATCGCGGACATGAGGTGACGGGTTTCGCACAGGACGACACCGGCGTCGACGTCGAGCTTTCCGACGGCCGATCATTGCGAGCGAAGTATCTCGTCGGGTGCGACGGGGGGCGCAGCCTGATCCGCAAGAAATCAGGCATCGACTTCCCCGGGTGGGATCCATCAACCAGCTACTTGATTGCCGAGGTCGAGATGGCCGAAGAGCCGGAGTGGGGCATCCGCCGTAGTGAAAAGGGCATCAATGCTTTCGCCAAGCTCGAGGACGGCAAGCGAGCGCGCGTCGTGTTGAATGAACAACACGTCGGCCAGGGCGACGAGCCGACCCTACGCGACGTCCACGAGGCGCTCATCGCCGTCTACGGGACGGATTATGGTCTTCGCAGCGCCACCTACATCTCCAGGTTTACCGATATGGCCCGGCAGGCAGCGTCCTACAGGGACAGACGCGTGCTCCTGGCCGGCGACGCCGCACACGTGCATTCCCCAAAAGGTGGACAGGGACTCAACATCGGCGTCCAGGATGCAGTAAATCTGGGTTGGAAGCTCGCCCAGGTGGTCCATGGGACATCGCCGGAGAGCCTACTGGAGACCTACGATGCCGAGCGGCACCCAGTCGGTGCCCGCGTGTTGCGCAACACCATGGCGCTCACCGCGGTCGACCGCGGTGACGATCGTATCGGGGCCTTGCGCGAGATGCTGTCCGAGATGCTGCAGATGGACGAGCCTCGCAAGCAATACTTCGCGATGATGTCTGGTCTGGATATTCACTACGACTTTGGTAAGGGGCACCCGCTGCTCGGGCGCCGCATGCCCGATCTCGACCTGATCACCGCCAACGGTCCGCTGCGGGTCTTCGCCCTGCTGCACCATGCCCGGCCGGTGCTCCTCAACTTCGCTGAGCGCGGCGGCTTCGACATCACTCCCTGGGCGGATCGCGTTCAGCTGATCGACGCCGAATACGTTGGCACGTGGGAGCTTCCGGCACTCGGGGCGGTCACTTCTCCCACCGCCGTGTTGATTCGGCCCGACGGATACGTGGCCTGGGTGGGAGACTTAGCCCAGATGGGGCTCGCCGACGCGCTCACCACTTGGTTCGGACCGCCCGCTGCGGCGTAGCGCACCGGCTTCCAAGATCATTCTGTTAGGGGGTCTTAGGAGACACGTCCTAGCCGCCCGGAGCGACTCGGCCCCATTCTTCCGTAGCGGCCGCCTGGCGTTTATCCCGACCCGGTCGGGGAGGTGGGCGTCTTTCTACTGTTAGAGCATTCCGTCAGGAGTCAATCTTCCCAGGACGAGGACGCATTGAGGCTGGAGCGGGCGACCCATCCTCTCCCGAGGCCAGTCACCCGCTCCACCACAGAACAGGCGGAGTACCGCAAACCACCTGCCAGTTATTGCTCCTTCGGAAAAAAACTCAACTCTTTGGATCAAAATGAATTCCGGGGATAGCATAGGGCTTGCGTCGGACAGGCGTTATCAAAGATCCAAACTTATGGAGTGAGCGTACAAAAATCCATCTAAGCGAGGTCACTTTCAAGTGCCCGGGCTTCAACCCTCACGCCTCAAAATCAACCTCGACCGGATCAATCAGCGGTATCAGCCATCGCAGCAACTCCTGATGAACAGGGTGCCCTCCGTAAGCCTCCAACGCCGCTCGATCAGTAAATTTCATCGTACCGCCAAGCTCGTATCCCTGCGAGCGCGGCGAAAAATTCACGCCCACCCAAGTCTCCAGCAGCCCCGGAATCTTCCCTTGTAGTGCGCGTATGGCTGCAATCGCACGAAACTTCTGATCCTCGCCCACGCCCGTCTTCCAGCGAAACGCAAATGTATGAATGACCATACCCGCATTATATCCAATCGACGCGAATTGACCGCCTCCCTCTTGACCTCCCGTACTGCATGTGCTACTATACTTTCCAGGTAAGAGTGTCGAATTTCTTGGAGTGCGGTCTGTTCACGCTGGCTCCTGTCCGGCTATCTCATTTCTGTATCTATCACGCCAGCCATTTCGACCATTTCGGAACGGGATTCCTGGGTTTTCTGCCGTTGAGGAGGGGAGAACCTCTTCTTCCCAGGTGTTTTCTGTCGGGTGGACCCTCGCAGAAGATGAAAGTTAAGTCTTTTAGAGTTAGCCCTTGTAGAATGCAGAGCTGCTAACTATCTTTAGAATGAACACTTACAAAAAACCGGGGAGGGGTGTGCAGTTATTGTTAACCAGCAATCCGACTTTAGGGTTCTTGGCATAGAGAGCATCGCGACGAGCGAAGGTTCCGACCTTGTCGGAATGGATCCCCTTTCCGCAGACCTTCTAAAACTGGGTGCCCGGCTCAGTGCGGCGGAGAATACTGGTAGCGCAGGCTCGGGGGCAGGCGCTCCGAACGCGCCCTCGTGTTGTACTCCAATTGGTAGCCGAGATGTTCTGCATCGACGGGATACTCTCTTCCCTCGGGATACGGGTACGGCAGCAGCGAATGCCGCGGCAGCGGCTCAACCGTAAATGCATGCGCCGCGTAGAAATCCATATCCTTCTCGAAGCCATCGGCGTAGAAGAAATAATCGCGCACCCATCCGGCGGGCAGCGGGGGCAGCACCTTGGGATCGAAATCGAGCTTCAGCCCTTCTCCGGAACCAAACACGACGAAGCGATCGTCGGAGGCACGCAGCAAGTCGAACACATCGCCGTAACGCGTGTAGTTCCCCGCTGCATGCGCATATGGACCGGTCATGCTGCGATGTGAATACGAATAGACCGTGTCACTCGCGGGCGTGAGCCGTGTCTCGCGCGGATAGCCGACGAAATTCAGCGCCGCCTTTGCGAGCGGCACTTGCGTCACGCGCATCTCTTTTATGTCCGGCGTCTGATCGATCTGAATCGCGTCCCAATAAATTTTCAAGTTGTTGACGATGCGAATTCGCCGCGTTCTTGCGGGAAGCCTGCCGGTCAAGTCCGCAACCATGGTCCGTTCAAGCCCCGCTGGAAATCCCATATCCTCCACGACGCGCACCCACTTGCCTTGCGCATCGAGGGCTTCCACATACGGCGGAATCACTTTGATCCCCGCCTGATCCGCCGCGTACATCGAAGTCGCGGTGAAGTAATCCGTGTAGCCATCGATGATCAATCGCAGCGGTTTTTGCGCATCCCACGCACCCAGGTCCAGTTCGATCCAGTGCAGCTTGGCGAATCCCGCGAACGGCAACTCTTCAAAACTTGTGACGTACTTGCGGTCGCGCTGGGAGAGCAATGGCAGCACATTATTTCCTCGGTCGTCCCACGCGCTGATCGGCGGATGCGCACCACGGCTCGCGATCACTCGAAATTCCGGAAAAGGCGGCGTGCTGGCAAATCTCTCGTTCGGAAAAACTTCGTACGCCGCCGGATGATCGATCGCCAACAGCCGCACCTGATCGAGGAACACCGTTTCTTCCATCGGCTCCATGAAACGGAAACTGAGCAGGCCGTTGCGAGCCTTCACGCTACGCGACGGCACTTTCAAATACTCATCCGGATCGGGAACATCTCTTTCTCCGGGCGCGACCCAGTGGCCCACCACGCCGGGCCCGATCATGTCCGCGATGAATTCATATTCGCGGCCATTCCACGAAAACAAAACCGGGCACGAGCTTCCGCGCCGATCGAGTTCGAGAATGCTCTGTACCTTCTTCCCAGCCAGATTGATCTCATCCTGCGGCACGCCCATCGGCCAAAGCAGTCGCACGACTTCGGCGCCGTGCTCCGAACCGAGCCCTGCGAGAATCGGCGCGGCATTCTGCCCCAGATAACCCGAAGCGCCGATCACCTCCCACTTTTGATAGAGCGTGCCCGCGTAGAGTTCGACCTTTGTCCCGATGGCGCTCTTGTTGTCATTCAGCCCCTTGAGGTCGATACTCATCCAATTGCTTCTATTGCCGCCCTCATTGCGCAGAACGAGCGGCTCGCCGCCGAGTTGCGTGACCACCAGATCCGCAGCACCTTTTCCTTCGATATCCGCAACTGCAATCGCACGCGGTTGATTCAGCTTGACCGCATCGAGGTGCACGTCTTTTGTAACGTCGGCCCAGCCCTTGCTCCCCAAATTTCTCAACAATCGCAATTCCCCGCCGCCGCTCGATTCGCCAGCAGCCACCAGATCGAGCCAGCCATCGTTGTCGTAGTCCAGCGCGGCGATTCCCCAGCCGCGCTGCCAGCCCAAATCGGGGAGCGCAACGCGCTCCAGCCGCTTGCCTTCCACATTTCTCCAAAGGCTGATGCCCGGCGCGCCGGCATGCGTGAACGCCAGGTCCATCCAGCCATCTTTATCGAAATCGAAAGCCACCACGCCGACAGCAGGCGGCAATTTCTCTTTGCTGAAATCAATCCCGCCGAGTGCCGTGAATTTTCCTTCGCGCGGATTCAGGTAGATGGCAGCTCCCGCCGCTCCGCCAGCGATAACGAAATCCACGGCGCGGTCGTTGTTGAAATCCGTGGTGACAACTCCGGTACCCGTGGCCGCAATGCCGAGCGCCGTTTCCGCCGACACATCTGTAAACGTGCTATTGCCGTTGTTGCGCCACAAAACATTGTGTGGCAGCGCGCCCGGCGAACCCGTATCCGGCGCCGTAGTGATGTATAGATCGAGGTCGCCGTCGTGATCGTAATCCACGAACGTCACGCCCACGCAGCCTTTTTCTCTGCGAATGCCCACTGCCTGGGTCACGTCCTCAAATTTGCCATCCCCTTTGTTATGAAAAAGTTTCACTCCACCGCTCAGGCATACTGCCAGATCGGTTTTTCCGTCATTGTCGAAATCGCCGGCCGCGCATCCCAAGCCGCTACCCGCTAACTGGATTCCCGCGGCCTGAGTTACATCTTCGAATCGGCCATCGCCGAGATTGTGCAGAAAGCGGCTTGCGCCGTTCGCCGGGCCACTCACCAGAAAAAGATCGGGCTTGCCGTCACCGTCGTAGTCAAAAAAACACGCACCCGTGCTCGGCCCGATCGTGGCGCGATTTGCACCAGCGCTCTTCGAAACAAACGCGTTTGGTTGCGGAACAAATCGCACCGGGATCGCCGCGGGTACCTCAGCAACCGCGCTGAGCGGCAACTCCGCGAGCGAGTAACGGCCTTGATCGCCATAGCCCGCGCCGAACGGCGCTCCGAGATGCTCTGTGGTGATTTTCTGGAAGCGCGCCAGGTGTTCACGCGCCCCGGCTGCATCGCCTTTGCGCTGCAACGCCCGCGCCAGTCCGAATTCCGCCGAAGCATGAAATGCATTCAGCGCCAGCCCTTTCTGAAATGCCGCGACGGCTTCGTCATACTTCTGTACCTGTCCATTTAAGAAGCCAACAAAATAGTAGGCGTCCGCTTCGTTGGGGACGATTTCCGTGACGTGTTGAAACGCGGCGATGCCCTTCTCCGGCTCGCCGAGGTCCTTGTAAGCCAGTCCGAGGTTGTACCAGGCAAAAGGATCTTTCTGCAGTTGCTGCGCCGCTGCTTCCAGCGCCGCGCGCGCCGCCTCCAATTTTTGCTGCGCGAGCAGAGAAACTCCCAAGTTCAGCCGGGCAACCGCAAATTTCGCATCGGCTTCGAGCGCTTGTTCGAAATATTTTTGCGCGTCCGCCGGGCGCTGTTGGTTCATATACGCGGCGCCAAGCGTATTGAACCGATAGGCATCCGCGATTCCCGCACTTAGCTTCTCAGACTTTTTTCCAGGCGCGGCTTTCTCCTGCGCGGACGGCGTGCTCGAGCGCAGTAAAAGTGCAGCGCAGCTGATCAAAAGTGAACATGCGAAAATCACGCCTACTGCACGCCGATGAGTTGAACGCATGAAAATATTTTTCCCTGTCCCCACGGGATGCCCAAACGCCGCGCGGAACCCTGTCCGGGCGCAATTAGAATTCTCCGGGCTGCCCTGCGCATCGTCAACCGTTATTATGCACGCCAATTTGTACTCAGTCGCGGTTGCTTGACCTTGACCGCGAGCGCGCTTACTCTCGCGCATCAGGCCATGGATTCCTTTCCTTACGATACGATCGCCCAAATCTCGCGAGAAATTCGCTCGAAGCATGTCTCTCCGGTCGAAATCGTCGAACTCCATCTCAAACGTATCGAGACGCTGCAACCGAAACTGAATGCATTTGTCCATCTAACCGCCGAAGGCGCACGCGAGCAAGCGCACGCGGCGGAAAGCCCTGTAATGTGCGGCGCGCAACTCGGAACTCTGCACGGCGTGCCGCTCACCATTAAGAGCTGCATCGATGTAGCGGGTTGGCCCTGCCCCGCCGGCTCGCTCCTCCGAAAGGACTATGTCCCCAAAGCAGACGCACCGCTTGTTTCTAGATTGAAATCGGCGGGAGCCATCCTCCTCGGAAATACCAACACTCCCGAATTCTTGATGGCCTACGAAACCGACAACCGTCTCACCGGAGAGACAAGCAACCCGTGGAATTTGGAGTACACCGCAGGCGGCTCAAGTGGAGGCGAAGCGGCAGCGATTGCTTCAGGCTGCTCCGCCGGCGGTGTTGGCAGCGACGGCGGCGGCTCGATTCGCGTGCCCGCTCATTTTTGCGGAATCTGCGGACTCAAGCCCACGCCCGGCCGCATTCCCGCGACAGGACACTTTCCGCCTGGCGCCGGCGCATTTTCCTGGATCGGCGTCGTCGGCCCCATGGCGCGCACCATTGCCGATGTGCGCCTGCTATTCGAAGTGATAGCCGGACCGGACGCGGGCGATGCGCTCTCCGCTCCCATCCCTGTGCGTGCGTACCGGGAGAATGAGTTGCGCGGCCTGCGCATCGGAATTCTGGAGAGCGAAACCCTGGGCGGCGCGACTCCAGAAACGCGCGCCGCCGTCGAACGAGCCGCAAAATCGCTCGCCGCGCGAGGTTTCACCGTCGAACCATTTCGACTGAACGGTCTTGATCGCGCGCTGGAATTGTGGTGGTTTTTCTTCGGCCCGGTGATCGGCAATTTGTTCCAGCACAGCATCGCCGGGCATGAAGCTCAGATCAGCCCCATGCTGCGCGAATATCTCGCCTGTGCGACTTCGGGAAATCCAATTCCCCTCGATCAATTCATGAAGGCGTGCGCGGAAAGAGATCTTCTCCGCGCCGACATTCTGCGCCAAATGCAGGACACGCCGGTTCTGCTTTCGCCAGTTTCCACGGGGCCCGCGTTCCGCCACGGCGAGGGAAATTATCTACCCGGCACAGGATACCGCGACACCATGCGTTTTTCTCAGTGGCTAAATCTGACTGGTTTTCCCGGCGCGTCTGTGCCAGTTGGTCATTCGAATGAGGGACTTCCCGTCGGTGTTCAAGTCATCGGCCGGCCGTATGAAGACGAATTGGTCTTGGCTGTTGCCGAAGCCATCGAACAGTCTCGCGGCCCGTGGCAAGCTCCGCCACTCTAAAATCCTCTAGGATGTGGCCGCTTAAGGTTGCGGCTGGCGGGTTAACTCGGGATTCGGCAAACGATCATCGTCCTGCGACTCGCGTTCCTTATCCAGTTTTCCTTGCATTCCTTTTTGTGCCGCTGCGAACTCCACGCGCGCTTCCTCTCGCCGGCCCAGCTGCGTCAGGATTCGGCCTCGCAAAAAGTGCCCGCCATGGATGTCCGGCGACAGACGCAAGGCCGCATCAACCATTTTCAAGCCTGGTTCTGGCTTATTCTGTTTCTGATAAAGCTTTGCGAGCCCCAGATATGATCCGGCGCTCTTGGCATCCCGTTTCAGCGCTTCTCGAAAGGATTTCTCCGCGTCCTCGTCCCTTTGCATGCGCGAATAAAGCACGCCGAGCTGCTCGTAGTTGTCGGCGAGGTCCGGCTCCAGCGCAACATCGCGGCGAAACTCCCCTTCAGCCCTCTCGTTGTCGCCCAGTCGCATATAGGTGATGCCCAAATTGAGGTGCAGGTAAGGAAGATCCGGATTCCCTGCCGCTGCGAGTTCCAGTTCCGCCTTGCCTTCCGCGACTTCGAAGCGGTTCAAGAATGCCTTTCCCATAATGAGGTGATATTCCGGCGTACCACCGCCAACCGCGACCATGCGGCTGAGAATTTTCTCGTCGAGCTCTTTCTGGCCGGATTCCACTGCCGCGATGTCGTAGAGGTACAGATACAACACGTCATTGGATTTCTCGGACCACAAAGGTTCCAGCACCGTGACAGCTTCCGCGAATTTTTTCGTAAAGACCTCGCAGAGTCCCAGAAGGTAGCGCGCCTGTTGCGAGTCCGGCTGGTCGCGCAAGACGGACGAGAGCGGCGCGATCGCCGCCGCATAATTGCCCCGCCGGTACTCGACGATTCCAATGTTCAGCCGTATTCCCGCCATCTTGGGCTCGAGTTTCTGGGCCGCGCGCAGAAGCGTAATCGCGCGCTCCCAATCCTTTCGGCGCATGGCGATCACCCCAAGATTGGCATAGGCCGAGCCAGCCTGCGGGTCGGCCAAGAGCACCTTTCGAAACGCCGTCTCAGCCGTATCCAGATCCCCAGACTGGAGCGCCGCCTGCCCTTTGGCAAACCAAGCCTGGGGATCGATCCGCGAGTTCGAGGCGGTTGGGGAGCTCGTGGATTGTCCGTCGGCGTCCGCTTCCGCCGTTGGCCTTGCAAAAGTGGATCGAATTGCGATCAAAAGGAAGATCGCTGTCAGCAGGTAAAGCAGCGTCGGGAGGCTCAAGAATCGCGCGCGCATCGGCATTCAGTGTCCGGCAGTCCTAAAGAGAATTCAAGAAGCCTCTGTGGGCCGCTCGGCAAAAACGCTGCCTGCCCCCGCTTCCCCCGCCCTATGTGCTATATCGCAATTCCATAAGAATTTCCCGCTTGACATCCGCCTTTAAATGCACTATTAACTCGTTTTAATAGACAGTTTCAGTTCGGTGCCTGCGGTCGTCGAGTGGTGGAGGCTGTATCCAAGCAGGGAGCTTTCGACGCAAGGTGACTTCAGGGGTAGCTGCTCCAGCCCTTTGCGCCGGGCCCTTGCCTTCCATCGTCTCCCCAAATTCGAATCTTTCTTGGAGGTTTTAACGTGAAGGAAAACTGTGGCATTTCCAATCGTCGAAAGAATATTGCGGGAGTCGCGTGGCTATGGCTCGGCGTGCTGATCCTTGCGCTGGCCTTGCCGCTCGGTACCCGCGCGCAGGATACCGGTTATATCAGCGGCACCGTTTCCGACAAATCCGGCGCCGCTATCGTCGGCGCTGAGGTGGTGATAAAGAGCGTGGGCGGCAGCCTGACGCGTACGACGTCGACGAACTCCGACGGAGCTTACGTGGTGGCTGGCTTGCCGGGCGGCTCTTACAACATTTTAGTTACATCGAAGGGCTTCCAAAAGTACTCGGCCACTGGAGTGGTTCTGGACGTGGCCCAGAAAATCCGCGTCGACATACAGCTGACGGTCGGCGCCATTACTGAGATTGTCGAGGTAACCGGCGAAAGCGTCGCTCAAGTCGAAACCCAATCTTCCGCTCTCGCCGCGACCATCACCGGCAAGCAAATCGATAACCTCATCCTCAACGGCCGCAACTTTACGCAGCTCGTTACGCTGAGTCCGGGCGTCGTCAACCAGACTGGCTACGATGACGGCAAGGTGGGTGTCTACGGCAACGTCTCCTACAGCATGAACGGCGGCCGCAACGAGTACAACAACTGGGAGCTCGACGGCGGCGACAACATGGATAACGGCAGCAATGCGACTCTCAACGTCTATCCAAACCCTGAAGCAATTGCCGAGTTCAAAGTTCTCACCTCCAACTATGGCGCGCAGTACGGCCGCAATGGTTCTGGCACCATCGAAGTCGAAACGAAGTCGGGTGGCAGTTCCTTCCACGGCAGCGCCTTTGAATACAACCGCAACGAATTCTTCAAAGCGAAATCTTGGGCGGAAGGAGAGAATCCAAGCAATAAGAAGGCCCCTTACAAGAAGAACGATTATGGATATACCATCGGTGGCCCGGTCTACATCCCTAACCATTACAACAGCGACAAGAAAAAGACGTTTTTCTTCTTTTCCCAGGAATGGCGCAAGGAAAGCTCCTCGACCACGATTCTTCAGCAGGTTCCTTCCGACGCCGAGCGCGGCGGGGATTTCACCGAGCTTTGCCCTGCTCCCGGTCCGCCACCATCAAATGCCGATTGCCCAACTGGCGCACAAGTCGTCGCCAACAAAGTTGTGCCGACAGCGACTGGGACTGCCCTCTTGGCCCTGATTCCCCACGCGAACACAACGACCAACGGTTTCCCGGCGGTTAACGAGACGGTCGCAAGCCCAACCACCTGGCGCGAACAGCTGATCCGGATTGACCATAACCTTACGAATAATTATCGCCTGACGTTCCGGTACATCCACGACTCTTGGCAGACAGTTGTGCCCAACCCCCTGTGGGGCAATAGCACGGCCAGCTTCCAAAATGTCACCACCACCTTTTTGGGCCCGGGGACCAGCTTTGTGGCCCGCCTGAACGCCAACATTACTCCAACCTTGCTCAATGAATTCGTTGCCAGCTACACCGGCGACCACATCATCCTTTCTACGGGAGGACCAGTGGCGCTGCCCTCCGGCTTCGCGATGGGCTTCATCTTTAACAACGGCTTCGGTGGAAAACTTCCCGCCATCAACTTCGGGAGCAACAATGCCTATGGCGGTAGCTGGGGGTCAGATAGCGGGTATTTTCCGTGGCACAACGCCAACCCCACCTATACCTATCGCGACAGCATGACCAAGGTCGTTGGTACGCACACCTTAACGTTTGGTGCTTACCTCGTGTTCGCGCAAAAGAACGAGGCCAACTCCCCCAACGTCCAGGGCATTCTAAATTTTAGCCCTGGCGCTACCGCCGCCAATACCACGGGCAACGCTTTTGCCGATATGCTTGTGGGAAATATCTCGAGCTACCAGCAGTGGAGCAAAGAGACGCAATACTACAACCGCTATAGACTCGTGGAGCCGTACTTCCAGGACGACTGGCGTCTAACCAAGCGTCTTACCCTGAATCTTGGCTTGCGCGTGAGCGGCTTCGGAACCTATCGCGAGCGCTACAGGCAGGCATTCAACTTTGATCCCAGCTCATTCAACACCGCCAACGCGCCAGCTTTCAATCCCGCTGACGGCTCCCTTATGCAGAACGCCGGGGGCACTGGAAATCCGCTGAACGGCTTCGTTCAGTGCGGAGGACCGGGGGGAGCAGCCCTGCCTCTCGTCCCAGGATCAAATTTCCCAACCGTCAGCATCGGTTCCTCGTCGAACGCTGGCTGCCTGAAGGGGCATTTCTTCAACCCCGCCCCGCGCATTGGTTTCGCGTTTGATCCCAAGGGCGACGGAAAAATGGCCATTCGCGGCGGTTACGGTATCTTCTATGAACATACCAACGGCAACGAAGGCAACACCGAATCCCTGGAAGGCTCTGCCCCACTCGTGCTTTCCGCAAAACAGTCCAACATTGCTCCCGGCGTGGGCACATGCGCAGCAAATGCCAACGGCGGTTATGCCTGCATCGGTGGTGGTGGTGGAGTAATACCGTTCTTTCCGCTTACGGTCGTCTCCATCCCCAACAAGGCGCTGTGGCCTTACGTCCAGCAGTGGAACCTGAACGTGCAGAAGGAGTTGCCCTCTAAAATCGTGCTATCCGTCGCGTACGTGGGGAGCAAAGGTACGCATTTGACCTTGCTCAACAACGGCAACCAGATCGTTCCTCTGTCATCCGCTCAAAATCCGTTTGGCAAAACCCAGACGCTGTACAACACTGGGTTCATTGATCCGGTCACATCGCAACCCGAGGGAGCTTGTGTAGGCCCAAATGGAAATGCGAATGTACAGCCCTGGTCGCTGGGGCAGACGGTGCCCGGAACCACCCTGCCGTTGACTGCGGCCGCGGTTACCAATCTGAACGTTGCTTGCGGACTTGCGCCCAGCACCGACGCGCTGCGCACCGCGTTCCGGGGGTACAGCAACATCAACACGCTGCGGGACACAGCGGATTCGATCTATCATTCCCTGCAAGTCTCCGCTAACCGCACGGTCGGGGCCCTGACCCTCAGCGCTGCTTATACCTACAGCCATTCGATCGACGATTCCTCCGACCGCTCCGACAACGCCTTCATCAATGCTTATAACATCGCCGCCAATCGGGCCAGTTCGAATTTCGACCTGCGCCATAACCTCTCGCTCAGCTACGTCTACGGCTTGCCCTTCTTCAAGGGCAGTGGACTGAATCATTCTCTGCTCGGCGGTTGGCAGGTTTCCGGCATCACCGTAGCCCAGACTGGCTTGCCGTTTAGCGTAACCAATGGCTTCGCACAGGGCGACAACGCTGGCGTGGGAAATGGCACGGGTACTGGCTCGCGTGCCGATATTGTGGGTAACCCCCACTCATCTCCAACCCCGGACGGCCTGCGTGGGCCGCTCTTCTACAATCCAGCAGCCTACGTTGCTCCCCAGGGTTTAACGTTCGGCAATGTCGGGCGTAACACTCTGAACTTGCCAAATCACGTTAATTTCGACTTTGGCGTCTTCAAGAAGTTCCCCATTAACGAGAAGACTGGCTTCGACTTCCGCTGGGAAAACTACAACCTCTTTAACCACACCGAGTACAACGGCATTAATTCGGCTGCCGGTGTGAGCAACTTCATGCACTTGAACGCCACTCACGACCCGCGCCGCATGCAGTTCGGTCTGCGGTTCTACTTTTAGCCCCTAACCCCGGAAGGGCGGTCCGACCAGGTCGTCGGGCCGCCCTTCTTTTTTACCAACTCCCTGTTCTCTTCCCTCCCAGAAGGAGTAAAATGCCGCTCATGAATCGACGCACATTTATCGGCACTTCTATCGCAGCAACACTCGCAACCGCCGCCGAGTCCTCCTGGGCTGCGGACTCCGAACATCACATTGACCGCGTCGGCATCCAGCTCTACACCGTTCGCGACGCTATGAGAACGGACGTAGAAGGCACGATTGCCAAGGTCGCGGCTACGGGCTACAAAGAAGTCGAATTCGCCGGCTATTTCGATCATTCACCAAAGGCTATTCGCGCTATCCTCGACCAGAACGGTCTGGCCTCGCCGTCGTGCCACGTGAGCTACCACTTCGTAGAGAAACATTGGGACGAAACAATCGAGGCCGCGAAGATCGTCGGCCACAGCTACGTCGTCTGTCCGTGGATCGACGTCTCGCAGCGCACCGCTCCTGACGGCTGGCAAAAGGCCGCCGCGCTCTTTAACAAAGCCGGCGAAGCCGCCCAAAAAGCCGGCATCCAGTTTGCCTACCACAACCACTCCTTCGAGTTCGAAACCTATCCTTCCATCGGGGGCAAGATGGCCTATGACTACTTGCTCGCCGAGCTGGACCCCAAGAATGTCGCCATGGAAATGGATCTCTGCTGGATCAACGTCGCCGGAAAAGACCCGCTCGCTTATTTTGCGAAATACCCAGGCCGCTTCCCCCTCGTTCACGTCAAGGACTACGTTAACGATCCTAGCTCCACCAGCAGCTTTAGCGGCGCCACCGGCCCGTCCGTGAATTTCAAGGGGCATCTTGCCGACGTCGGCCAGGGAGCCATCGATTGGAAGAAAATCTTCTCCCACTCCAAGCAAGCCGGCATCAAGCACTATTTCGTCGAAAACGACGAGCCCAAATCAGCCTTCGACGACATAAAAATAAGTTACGACTACCTGAGCAAACTCCAATTTTGATTTTCCTTTGTAGGGGCGCAGCACCGCTGCGCCCCAGCTTGGCTTGATTTCCCCGAGGAGCAATACGCCATGAACTCGCGCAAATGGTTCACGACTCTTCTGCTCGCCGCCTTCTCAACACTGTTCGCCTTTGCTGCCGCCCAGCCGCAAACTCCCGCCTGGAAGCCGCTCTTCAACGGCAAGGATCTCACCAGCTGGAAACACGTCGGCCCCGGCAATATGACCGTCGAAGACGGCCTCATTCGAACGCATGGCGGCATGGGCCTACTCTATTGGACCGGCGGCAAGGTGAGCAACTGCCGCATCCGCGTCGTCTTCAAGATGCGCGACTTCAACGACAATTCCGGCGTCTTCATTCGCATCCCCATCGAGCCGCGCGAAGAGTGGATGCCCGTCCACTACGGCTACGAAGTTCAGATCGACAATCACCCCGAAGATTCGAAAGAAGACGAATATCACATCACCGGCACGCTCTATTCGCTGACCAAGCCGCTCGCCAAGCCCGGTAAGCCCGGTCCCGAGTGGAACACCATGGTAATCACTCTCGATGGCCCACGCACCGTCGTGGTTCTCAACGATGTCACCGTTACCGACTACATCGAAGGCCAGCCGGTCCCCGAGCGCAAATTTGATTTCGAACCGCAGCATGGCCCGCGTCCGCTCGAGGGCTATATCGGCCTCCAGAATCACAGCGATAACGACATCGTCTTTTTCAAGGAAGTCAGCGTCCAATCGCTGAAGTAAAGTTTCGATGCTGTAGCTCAGGCCTTCAGGCCTGAGGTTTTTTCTGTGACTTTCGCCTGAGGAGAGCAACATGAAAAGAGACCTTTCTCGCCGTCAATTCCTCAAACGCTCCGCTGGAATCGCCGGCGCCGCAACCATCGCTCCAAAGCTAATCACGGACCCCAATCCCATCCCGCCTATGTCCTACGTTCCGCCGAGCGACACCGTTCGTTTCGGCATCATTGGCATCGGCATGCAAGGCTCAGGCTTGCTTCACGACGCCCTTACGCTTCCCGGTGTCCAGTGCGTTGGCGCGGCTGATCTTTATGACGGGCGCCACACACTCGCCAAGGAGCTCACCGGCAATAAAGATCTCTTCGTCACGCGGAAATATCAGGAACTGCTCGACAGAAAAGACATAGACTGCATCGTCGCTGCCGTGCCCGACCACTGGCACAAGCGCGTCGTCGTGGACGCCACCTCCTCCGGAAAAGACATCTACATTGAAAAGCCCATGTCGCACACTGGCGCCGAAGGCGTGGCCATGGTCGCCGCGCAGCAAAAATCCGGCCGCATCGTGCAAGTCGGCTCGCAGCGCGTCAGCTCCGTCATCTGCGCCAAAGCCAAAGAAATGATTGCTGCTGGCGCCATCGGCAAACTGACTCTCGTCGAAGGCTCGCTCGGCCGCAACGATCCCACTGGCGCCTGGGTCTATCCTCCGCCTCCCGATCTCTCGCTCAAAAACTTCGATTGGGACACTTGGCAAAGCGGCGCCACCACTCGGCCTTGGGATCCCGACATGTCGCCCAAGTGGTTCGCGCGCTGGCGCTGCTGGAAGGAATACGGCACCGGAGTCGCCGGCGACTTGCTCGTCCATCTCGTCTCCGGGATGAACTACATGCTCGGCTGGAACGAACCGCCCAAACGCGTTATGGCTCTCGGGGCAATTATTCGCTTCCCTGATGGCCGCAATATGCCGGATGTCCAGGCTGCGCTCTATGAATATCCCTCAGCTGGAGGCGCCCCCGTCTACTTGCGCCTCAATCTCGGCTGCGAATCACCGGAAGTCTACCGCTTCCAGGGCTCGCACGGAATTTTGGAAGTCACCGAATTCACCATCAACCACTATCCGCAATCCGGCGAAGATTCCTCGCCCAGCTACTACACCAGCGGCTATCCGCAAGCCTTGCGTGAAGCGTACCTCAAGCAATGGCACAAGGAGCACGACCCCGGTCCGGGTCAGGAGCCGCTTTCGCAAGCCTATTCGTGGCGTGGCGATTCCTGGGACGACGAGCGTCCGCACCTCTGGACTTATTTCTCGAGCGTCAAGTCGCGCAAACCGCTCACGGAAGACGCCGTTTTCGGCCACAATGCCGCGCTGGCGTGCCACATGGTCAACGAATCCTATTTCCAAAAGAGCGCGGTAACCTGGGACGCCGCCTCCAGCCAAATCAAATCCTCCTAAGCCCCGGCAACTCGAAGTGAATCCTCTCGCAGGGGCACGATACGCCGTGCCCCTCTTTTTTTGTGCGGATACTTTCAACCCGGATACCAAATCTTTCGCCGTTCGTCCTGTCCGCGTTTATAACTCCACGATTCTTCGATCAAGCGCTTTAGGTCGTACCGAGGCCGCCAGCCAAGCAAGAACTTTGCTTTGGTGTTGTCTAGCCACGTCGACCAGTAGGGAGTTTGAATTTCGACGGGGCGCAGGCCACGCGTCTCGCGTAAATAATCAGCTACTTCCTGGTAGTCGACTGGTTCATCCATGCAAATATTATGAGTCTGCTGGCGGGCGGCGGGATGGTCGAGCGCCAAGAGAATCGCGTCCACGTAATCGCTGACGTGGACGAAATTGCGTTTGACCGGTTTGCCCTTGGGATCGAGCATCAGGGGTACGGCGCCGCTCTTTATGTATTCATCCGCGCGAGCCGCACCCACCAGGTCGCGCCATCGCGGCCCTCCGAAAACATCTTCGCCGAACGAGAGCGAGTATTTGAAATCGTCCTTTTCCATGATCCACGGCGCCCTCAGGCAGCAGCCGGTGAGATCGTACTGAATGTAATACTGCTCGAGCATCACCTCTTCGAGAACTTTGGAGAGCGCGTAGCAACCTGGGTACGCGGTGAGTTTTTGCTGTTCGGTTACGGGAACCGGGTGCGGATAGAAGAAATGCCCGATCGAGCAATCACCGCCACTCACGATGATTTGCTTGAAGGTCGAACTGGCACGGCATTCTTCCAACAGCCAGAACAGTCCTTTGACGGCCACATCCATCACGTCTTCCGGCGTTTCCTTACAGGTGGCGAAATGCAGGACGTGGGTAACTCCTTCCATCGCTTTGCGCACCACCGCCCGGTCGGAAATGTTGCCTTGTACGACTTCCAGCCGCGCGTCTGCTTTCGGGAGCCGGTTATGACATAACGCACGGATGCGCGTGTCGCGATGTTCCTCGGATTGCCGGATGCGCTCGATGAAATGACTGCCCACTTTGCCAGTAGCGCCGGTAACTAATATGTGTTTGTCAGCTTCCTCGCTCGCCATGAAGCTGCTCCTGATAGGCCACTCGCGGAATTTCCGCAACACTCGACGCAGCGAGTTCGCCACATTCCCCAGTAACTCCGCGACCGTGAATGGGACTAATCTTGCCAGTCGTGGTCCTAACCGGGAGAGAGATTTGCATTTCTATTCGGGCGGCGGGGGGCAGCCGGGGAATTCGCGGAGGGCGGTGTTGCCGATGTATTGGAGGTCGGCGATGCCGATTTTGCTGGTGTAGAAGCCGTCGCAGGTGAGATTGCGGAGGAAGGAGAAGAAGGCTACGCCCTGGCTGAGGGAAGGGTCTTTTTTGGCGTTTTTGCGATAGGCGATGAGGTCGAGGATTTCTTTCTTTTGTTCCGGCGTGCATTCCATAAAGAGGTGGCTGTAGCGGTCGGTGCTGGTGGCATCGAGCCAATAGAGGCCGCCGCCGAGCTTTAATTGATAGTCGGGGTTTTCGCTGGTCAGGAGATCGATGAATTCAGGGGCGCCGGCTTCGACGGCTCCGCCGGATTTTTCGTCTTTGGGAATGATGGTGTCACAGAGGAATAGGATCGCGGCATATTGCGCGGAGGAGAAATATTTTGGGGTGTAGGCGCCGGCGAGGGCGGAGGATTTCTCTTTGTGGACCATTTGGTGAACGTAGGCGGCGGCTTCCGCGGGAATGATTTGCAGGACGGAGCCGGCGGCGGCGCCGAAGGCCAGGGTGCGGAGGATGTCGCGGCGGGTGATGGAGTCGTTCATGGGCGGGCCTCACAGCCGTAAGAAAAAAGATTTAACACAGAGTTCACAGAGGATGAGAACACAGAGAGCGCAGAGAAGAAACGGAAAAGGACCGGACGGGAGGGGCAAACCCCTCCCCTACAAAGACGCGGGGATGAAGTGTGGAGGGGCATGTCAGAGGTTGCCTTTCTTGGCTTCGTCGAGGAGGTAGTCGGAGGCGCGCCAGGCCAGGGCCATGATGGTGAGAGTTGGATTCTTGTCGGGATTGGTGACTAGCGGGGCGCCGTCGGTGACGAAGAGATTTTTTACGTCGTGGGCCTGGCAGAAGCCGTTGAGGACGGAGGTTTTGGGGTCGGCGCCCATGCGGGCGGTGCCGACTTCGTGGATGATTTTGCCGCCTTCCTCAATGCCGAACGGGTACTTGCCGTGAATGGAAGTCTTGGTCCGGTACTCGCCGCCCATAGTTTCGACGATGGCGCGGAACGTTTCCTGCATGTCCTTGGCCTGGAGCAGCTCGTAATCCGACCACTTGAAGTGGAATCGCAGCGCGGGAATGCCCCACTGGTCGACAACGTCGGGATCGATCTCGCAGTAGGTGTCCGGGTTGGGAAGCATTTCGCCGCGGCCGGCGAAGCCGATGGTGGTGCCGTACACTTCGCGAGCGCGCTGCTTCAATCTGGCGCCATAGCCTTCTTCTTCGTGGCAAAGCCCGTGGAACTCGCCGACGCCCGGCATCTCGCGCCCGCCGCCGAATTCGATGTGGTAGCCGCGGGGAAAATCATTTTTGCGATCGAATTTCCACCACGGCATGTACATGTGCATGCCGCCAACGCCATCGTGATTGTGCGGCGGCATTTTCGCAAGCTGCGGGAAGTAGCCTTCACCACTGCTGCCCACGGAGTCAGTAAGATATCTGCCAACCGTCCCGGAAGAGTTAGCGATGCCGGCTGGATAAGCTGAAGATTTGGAGTTCAGCAGGAGGCGCGCGGACTCGCAAGCGCTGGCGGCTACTACAATGGCGCGGGCGTAGACACGCTTGTCGGTGCGCGTGGCTTTATCCACGTAAGAGACGCCTTCGGCTTTGCCTTCTTTGTTGACGAGGATTTCGCGGGCCATCGCGCCGGTGATCATGGTCAGCTTACCGGTTTTCAACGCGGGAGGCAGCAGAACCTGGCTGGAGCTGAAATTCGAGGCGGTGATGCAGCCGCGGCCGCACTGGCCGCAGTAGTGGCAAGGCAGGCGGCCGTTGAGCGAACGTGTGATGACCGCGAGGCGCGAGGGAATGCAGATGATGTTGAGCTTGTCGCAGGCCTTCTTGACCATCAACTCGGTGCAGCGCGGTTTGGGAGGAGGCAGGAAGACGCCGTCGGGAGCGCTGGAGACATTTTCTTTCGTGCCGAAGACGCCGATGTAGCCTTCGACCTTATCGTAATACGGCGCGAGATCGTCGTAGGTGATGGGCCAATCGTCGCCGAGGCCGTCGCGTGTTGCGGATTTGAAATCGATGGGAGCAAAACGCAGCGCGATGCGGCCCCAGTGATTGGTGCGGCCGCCGACGATGCGCGAGCGAAACCATTGGAAACTCGAGCCGGGGGCGGAAGTGTAGGGCTCGCCTTCGATTTTCCAGGCGCCGTTGGGAGCCAGGAACTCGCCGAAATTTTCGCCGGCTTTGCCGCCCACGCCCGCGCCGCGATGCGGCAGTTCGTACGGCCACATCAGCATCTTGAAATCTTTTTCAGGATTTACGTTAGGCCCGGCTTCGAGCAGCACGCAGTTCAGGCCGCCTTCCGTGAGGATCTTCGCGGCCATGCCTCCGCCGGCACCGGAACCGATGATGCAGACGTCGTACACCTTTGGAGAGCGGATGACTTGGGACATGCGGCGCTTTCTCCCTACAGATTGTTTTTCTTGATTTCGGAAACAGCAAAATCACAGGCGCGCGCGGTCAGCGCCATGTACGTGAGCGACGGATTCACGCACGCGGCAGACGTCATGCAGGCGCCATCGGTCATAAAGAGATTTTTCGCTTCGTGCGTCTGGTTGTGCTCATTCAAGACGGAGGTCTTGGGATCGCGACCCATGCGCGCGGTGCCCATTTCGTGAATGCCAAGGCCGGGAGTGGAGATGTCCTGATAGACGTAAATGTCCTTGGCGCCGGCGGCAGCGAGCATTTCTGCGGCCTGGACGGCGATGTCTTTGGACATAGCATGCTCGTTGTCGCCCCATGCGCAGTGAATCTTCAGCGTGGGAATGCCCCAAGCGTCGAGCTTGTCTTTATCGATTTCGGCGTAGTTGCTGTGATAGGGCAAGCATTCGCCGAAACCCCCGAAGCCAAGACGCCAGGAGCCGGGCGTTTTCAGGGAGTTTTTGAAATCGATGCCAATACCCGCTTTGGAAGCGCCGCTTCCCCAGCCATCGCGGCTACCGCCGCCCTGATAGCCGTAGCCGCGGATGAATTCCTTTTGCTTGGATTTCACGTTGCGGAAACGAGGGATGTAGATGCCGTTGGGTCGATTGCCGAAGGGAACTTTGTCTTCGTGACCGGGCATTTCGCCGCCGGCGCCGGCGCCCATGTGATGGTCCATGAGGTTGTGGCCAAGCTCGCCGCTGGAATTGACGAGACCGTCAGGAAATTCAGGAGTGGCGGAATTGAGGAGGATGCGCGTGGATTCGAGCGTTGAGGCGCACAAGAAAAAGACGCGCGCCTTGAATTCGATGGCTTTTTTGGTTTGGGCATCGATGACGCGAACGCCGCTGACGCGGCGGGTTTGCGGGTCGAAGATCAGGCTGTGAACGACGCTGTAGGGGCGAATAGTGAAGCGGCCAGTTTTTTCCGCGGCGGGGAGAGTGGAGTTCAAGCTGCTGAAATAAGAACTGGTGATGCAGCCGCGGTGGCAAACGCCGCAGTAATGGCAGGCGGCACGGCCTTTGTGGACGCGTGTGAGCACGGCGGAACGGCCGATGGTCATGATGCGGTCGTCGAAATTTTTGGCGAGCGAAGCGCGAAAATCCTGTTCGACGCAATTCATTTCCATAGGAGGAAGGAATTTTCCGTCGGGCAATTGCGGCAAACCTTCGGCCTGGCCGCTGATGCCTGCAAATTCTTCCACGTAGTCGTACCAGGGGGCGATATCCGCGTATCGGATGGGCCAATCGACCGCGACTCCGTCCTTTAAATTGGCTTCGAAGTCGAGATCGCTCCAGCGATAGCTCTGGCGGCCCCAGGTGATGGATTTTCCGCCGACCTGGCGGCCGCGGATCCAGGAAAACTTTTTGCCGGGATCGAAGGTATAGGGGTTTTCAAGATCACTGACGAAGAATTTGTTGGAGTATTCGTCGCAGGCGTAGAAGACTTCGCGCTGGATGGGTTGGGTGCGCTGGCGTTCGGCACGATTGTCCCAGCCACGATACTTGAGGTCGTAGACGGGAACGTGTTCGACGTAGTCTTTCTCGGGGACGATGGAGCGGCCCGCTTCAAGGACGAGAGTGTTGAGGCCTTTTTCGGTGAGCTCTTTCGCCGCCCAGCCGCCCGTGATTCCCGAGCCGACAATGATTGCGTCGTAAGTATTGGTTGCCATTCGAATCTCTCCTATGCCTTTTTCTCTGCGGGCATAGGCACGCAACCGTGCTGGGCGCCCGGAATGATTTCAAGTTTCAATTCCTCACGGAATCCGACCTCGGAGGTGTAGTAGGCATGGACGGTGATGCGTTTGAAGACGGTGAAAAATTCGCCACGGAGTTGCTTATCGCGGTCCTCGGGGATGGTATTGCCGTGACGCATGCGGCGGGCTTGCTGAACGGCGACGGATTCGTCCATCGCGCGGAGCAGTGTGACCTGCTGCTGAGGAGAAGCATCGACGAATTTTTTTCCAAAGAGATCGTTGCTCTGCTTGTCGACGCCGGCGAGACCGGCGAGGAAATTCTGACGTTCATCGCCGTTGGCCCATTCGGTGAGGATGACGTCAATGAATTCATTGACGCGGGCGCCTTTTGCGCCCGGCGTGTTCGTCGCGGGAATAATTTGATCGATCATGGCGATGACCGTGTCATTCTGATGCGGGTTGAGGGTGCGCAGCGCATAGCCGGGCGCGGGGTGCGCTGCATGGAGAAAAGCAAAAAGTTCCGTGGGCATGGCGGACAAACCTCCGCCGGCCAAGAGCAATTTCAACGCTTCACGCCGTTGCATAGTTCCTCCCCTGCCTGACTGCATTAGCGAATGATTTTTCTCCGGGGCGCACATGGCAAGTTCAGCTCCCGCAGCAGCATCTGTCATTCGCCCAAGAGTTCCTTGCGCACGTTTTTCAAAACGTAGACGGCGCGCTCGACGCCAACTTCTCCCGCGAGGATGGGATCTTCATTTTCGATACTCATGATGCCTTCGAAGCCGATGTCCATGTACGCTTTCATGATGGATTTCCAGAGGCTGGCGCCGTGGCCGTAGCCGACGGCGCGGAAAGTCTCCGAAGCCGAGTCCAGTTCATTGGTTTCGAACGCAAAGTTCAACACGCCATACTTATTGACGTTTTCAGGGAAGAAAACGGTGTCCTTCATGTGCGCGTGAAAAATGGCGCCTTGCTTGCCGAGAAAGTGGATCACTTCGACGGGATCGCAGCCTTGCCAGAAGAGGTGGCTTAGGTCGTTGTTGGCGCCGATTTCCTCGCCAACTGCTTCGCGGAGCTTCATAAGGGTGCGGGGGTTGTAGACAGCGAAGTTGGGATGCATCTCCAAGGCGAGCCGCTTAACACCATGCTCGCGCGCATATTTCGCCGCCTCTTTCCAGTACGGAATCAGTTTTTCTTTCCACTGCCAGTCCTGCATCTGCGCGTATTCGGGAGGCCAGCGATAAGTGATCCAGTTGGGTTGAGTGTCCTGTGGAGTGCCGCCCGGACAGCCGGAAAAGCCGACGATCACTTTTACTTCGAGCATTTCGGCGAGGAGGACGGTCTTGCGGAAGGTATCGATGTCTTTCTGGGCATGTTTGGCGTCAGGATGAACGGGATTGCCATGGCAACTGAGGGTGGCGACGCGAATCCCGCGGTCTTCAAATTTCTTCACCCACGCTTTCGCTTTGGCGCGGTCGCCAATGAGTTCGTCCAGAGGGCAATGCCGATTGTTGGGGTAGCCGCCCGTGCCGATTTCCATGGCTTCGAAGCCAAGCGCGGTGACTTTGTCCAGCATAGCGTCGAGCGAGAGATGGTCGTAGACAGGATCGAACACGCCGATGGGAATCTTGCGCAAGTTGCCTGCAGGCGCAGCTAAGGGCGCGTTGGAAAGCGGAGCCTCGAGGTTGGCGGCATGCGTAATCATTCCACTCCCGGGAACTGCGGCCGCGAGCAGGCCGCTCGTGGCGGCAAGAAACTCCCTCCGTCCGATCTCGGAGTTCCAGGATTGCTTCGTCATGCGCGTCTCCTCGATAAACGCAGCAAAGAATAGGCAGCACCAAACCGCCGCATTATACGTCAGTCTGGCGGACAAAGAAGCAGAGAAAATCGTTTTTCTGAAGCCTTGCAGCGGCTGGGCGCAGGCGAACGGGAAGTAGCGGGATCTTACAAAGGGATACTGGCGGACCACTCCGTGACGGCCATGGCATGAAGATCCAGACAGCGGTGAAGAATCGGCTTGACACGGAAAAACCTAGATGCTAGTTTTCTAGCAGATGTGCTAGGAACATAGCATGGGACTGCTGAAGAAACCAAAACCACATACACTCACGCGCCGCGAGCGCCAAATCATGGATGTTCTCTACAAACTCGAGCGCGCCACGGTCTCCGAGGTGCTCGCTAAAATCACCGGCCAGCCCAGTTATTCCACCGTGCGCGCACAGCTCCGGGTGCTTGAAGAAAAAGGGCACGTGCGGCACGAAGAGCACGGACTGCGATATGTTTATGTTCCAACGGTACCGCGCGACGAAGCGCGGCGATCCGCTCTTCGCCACCTGGTCGAGACTTTTTTTGAAGGTTCCTCAGAAAAGTTGGTCGCCGCGCTGCTCGGCGGCGAGATCTCGCGAATATCCCGTGAAGAATTGGACCGGCTGGCACGCCTCCTTGCAAAAGAGCGGAAGGAGAGTTGACGATGAGCCTGCGCGACAACTTTGAACTAGCTTTTGCTTTCTTCAGCGCCTGCGCTCTGAAAACGACCGTGCTGCTGGCCTTCACCGCGATCGTGGTGAGCACGTCACGCCATCGATCCGCCGCGTTCCGGCATCGCGTTTGGGCTATGGGGATTTTAGCCTCTCTGCTCCTTCCGTTGCTTTCGATGCTGCTCCCGTCCTGGCAGGCAGCGGCACTGGGGAATGTCACCGCCCTTTGGGTCCCGCCCCACGCCATAACACCCGAGCCCGCTTTCCAGCCTATCCGTCCGACGATCATCAATGCGCTCGGGATGTTTCCCCTGTTTGGCAGTTGGGCCGCATTGGCGCTGTTGGCATGGGCAGTTGGTTTTTTACTTTTTCTCAGCAGGCTTGCCGCCGGGCTCTCGCGGCTGGCGTGGATATCCAATCACGGTAAGCCCTTTCGCGAAGAGAGTTGGAAGCAAAGTGCATTGGCGCTATCCAAATCCTTGAGACTTGCCCGCCCGGTTCGGTTATTGCAATCCGAGCATCCTGCGGCGATGCCGCTCACCTGGGGCATTCTCCGGCCGCTCATCATACTGCCCACCGGCGCTGGCGGATGGTCCGAGGATCGGCAGCGCATGGTGCTCTCTCATGAACTCGCGCACATTGGCAGGCGTGACTGGCTAGTGCAGCTCTGCGCCGAGGTTGTCCGGGCCTTCCACTGGTTTAACCCATTGGTTTGGATAGCCGCGGAACGGTTGCGTCAGGAAAGTGAATGCGCCTGTGACGATGCGGTCTTGAACTCCGGAGTCCCGCCAGCCGAATACGCCAACCAACTTCTGGAACTTGCGCGATGTTTCCACCACTCGCGGAGTGCGTGGACCGCCGCGCTTGGGATTGCACGTCCGTCGAATCTAGAGAGGAGATTTGTTGCTATGCTCACACCGTCCGTCAATCGTCGCGCTTTGTCACTGCGGGCCAGAATTCTGATAGCTGTTCTCGCGTCCTGCCTGGTGCTCCCGCTGGCCGTGCTTCGCCTTCCCGCTCAAAACGCGACCGGGAAATTCTCAGGAACTATCAAGGACGTCAGCGGCGCTGGCGTGTCCAATGCCACTGTCGTTATGACCGGCAAGAAAACGAACGCAATCGAGATGACGGCGTCAGACGCCACTGGCCAATTTGCGTTTAAGGCTTTGCCAGCGGGCGAATATGAAATGAGAGTGTTGAAGCGCGGATTCGATGAATACAAAGTGCCACAAGTCGTATTGGAGCCTGGCCGCGACGTGTCGCAAGTTGTTACCTTAGGAATAGCGGCTGTTACGGACGAAGTGGACGTGGTGGCGGAAGGAACAGTGAAGCCTTTGACCTCACCGGGAACTTCCGGAAAGCCGGCGCGACTCCGAGTTGGCGGTGAGATCGAGTCCGCAAAACGTACCAACTTAGTTCACCCGATTTACCCGGAGCCGGCAAGAGCGGCCGGCATCCAAGGCACAGTGATCCTCCACGCAGTAATTGGAATGAATGGAGCTCCGTTGTCACTTCGCATCATGAACCACGACATTGATCCGGATCTTGCGCGCGCCGCCGTTGAAGCAGTGAGTCAATGGCGTTACCAGCCGACGCTCCTCAACGGCAGCCCGATCGAAGTCGACACCACTATCATGGTGAATTTCAAACTGCAACCCTAAGTGGCGGGAAGCCGGCCAGCAAAATTGCGCATTCAACATCGATCAGCGTGTCTTTAGCTGATCCAGGGCGGGGATCGAAACCGGTACAGTCAGGGCGCGTTCCGGGGGTTTTTTGCCGTTCCGGATGGCGTCTACGAGCATCTCGATGGCCTGGTCGGTGTTAGGCGGAACGAAGACGGTCGCCGCCAAGAGTCCGGAGCGCACCCAGGCCTCGCCGGTCTTCGGCAAGCCGTCACAACCGGTAAAGGGAAGCTTCAGCCAGCGCTCCCGTTCCGATTCATTCGGCAATTCTTCAAAGGCCTTGCGGCCGCCCACGGCCATGGAATCGTCCTGCGCGCCGACCAGGTCAATGGCCGCCTTTTGCGAGGTACTCAATTTCAACCAGGAACGCACGGATCGCTGGGCACTTTCTTCTGTCCATTGCGCCCTCAAAAGAATGCAATGGATATTCGACGGTTTCGTTTCCTGCATTCCAATGGTGCGTTCTTTGGCGGCGGAGTTTTCCGCCGGTCCCTGGATATAGAGGATCGAGCCGCCATGGGGCAGCAGAGCGGCAAATTGACGGCCTTGAATGCGGCCAATTTCAAGATGGTCGGAAGTCACCCCGAAAAAGGGAGCGGAAGACGACCTGCGCAGCTCCGGAATGTAACTGGCATCGCGATTCAACACCGCCCAGCCAATGCCAGCGGTTGCAGCCGCTCGGGCGACCTGCGGCAAAGCAGTGCCGCCTACGGGCTCAAAAACAATGGCGGCCGGCCGCTGATTCTCGTCTGCTTGAATGGCTTTCAGGATCTGGGTGCTCTGTGTAATGGCGTCGTTGTCCGCGTAAACGATCTGGAGTTCCACGCCGAGCCTGCGCGCCATCTGCTCCGCTGATTGCGCCTGCTCGATCTGGTAGTCGTTGTCGTTCGTCGTCAAGGAAACTAAAATGCGCAGCTTTTTCATGTCGATTTGAAGACCCTTCCATGGACCCCAAGCTAACAATACCTCGCCCGAGGCGCGCTTCAGCGGGAAACTGAAACGAGCGTTTCATGAGAAGTAATGCATGCGCGGACATTATTAAACCGCGGCAACAGCGATTTCTCGCGAAGGCTATTTGGCCGCGGGGCGGGTCATCTCCATGGCCCAAATGGCCGCGGGGCGCATATACATGGACGCACGATAATTCCCGGAAATGTCCCATGCTTCGGGAGTACGGAACCAGTAACCCTTCGTTTCGTAGCTGGTGTGATAGAGGCCCCAAGCGGTGCGATAGGCTTCGTCCTTCAACCCGTCACCGAGCATGAGCGCTGCAACCGCAAAGGTAGTGCCGGTCCACACTTCTTCCACTTGCTCATTGGTCTTGACCAGGGAACCATCGGGAGCAATGCCGTTAACCGCACCCATGGAACCGTCAGCAAATTTCATGACGTTGAAGGCATAGATTTTCTTGAGCGAACTGACCTGCATGTCGCGGGGGACGATATCGCCAAGGCCGGTCATGTTGGCATACCACTGCCCCGCCAGCTGATCCGCCTGGATATCGTCGCGATATTCGCTTTCGGTGTCGTAGCGGAAGTATTCGCCGTTCCAGAGTTTTTTGACATAGCTGGCCTGTGCCTTGATGAAGAGATCGTGATAGCGCGTCGTGGCGGTGGAATCGCCGAGTTGCTTGGCGATTTCTTCGGCCGAACGCAGCGAGGCGAGCCATAAACCCCCGGAATAGGCGCTCTCTCCGCGAACGACCCAAGTATCGTAAGTTTGATCGGGGTAGCCTTCGTTTTCGGGGAGGCCGTCGCCGTTCTTGTCATATTTCAGGAGGTAGGCGAGCGCTTCCTGAATCGCAGGCCAGGTGTAACGGAGAAACTCCTTGTCCTTGCTGCCGGTCAGCACAAAGTCGCGGTAGACCATCAGCACGAATTTGGGATTGAGATCCTTCCAGCCGTTGGTGTCCTGCCAGCTAAATTGATTGATCTGCATGAAAGGATCTTCCTCGGGAACGCCGAGGTCGTGAGGTACGGCACCTTTGGATTTGCGGATCTTGAAATTAGTAGTTCCAGTCTGCATAGATTTCCAAATCCAGATCATCTTTTCGTTGTATTCGTGCGGTACGGTGTCGGCAAATTCCCGCATCACGTTTTTTTCGATGTCGGGCCAGAATTTGATTAGCGGCATGGAGCCGTAGAAGCGCACGTCCAGCGTCTCGTAATAAGGGTAATCGTAGCATTCCATGAACGAATATACGGCAGGCAGTTTCGGATCCGATCCTACGGGACGGCCCCAGAAGGAGCCGCCGTCGGCCAGGACGTAAATCTCATTGAAGAGCATGCCGCGATACCACAGCGGCTTGGACTCGTCGTTGATATATGGCGCTTGCCACGCGTCGATGGCCTCGCTCCAGGCAGAGGCATTTTTCAATCCATCGCGGGCAATGGCCCAGGAATTCGTTCCTGACGTTCCATAGAAATCCG
Source organism: Candidatus Acidiferrum sp. (assembly GCA_036522305.1). Taxonomy (GTDB): domain Bacteria; phylum Acidobacteriota; class Terriglobia; order Acidiferrales; family UBA7541; genus Acidiferrum. The sequence goes on from DATDGB010000100.1 coordinate 50,647, forward strand.
TGTAACGGCGGTTCCATTTGCGGCCTGCGCCGAACTGCACGATCGGTTGGTCCCAGGCAATCACCATCGGAATAGTGCGTTTCTCGCCGGGTTCCAGCGTGAAGCGCACGGCGATCGCGCCAGCCAGATTCTCCCCGGTGCTGGTCCACGCATCTTTGCCGTTCGAGAGCCGGCCGTCCTTGCTGAACCCTTCCCAGACTTCCTTTCCGTCACCGCCGGGGGCAAAAGTGGTCTGGTACGTGACTTCCACGCCGGGGGATTCGAGCGCCGCGATGGTCCACTGGCCGTCCCAGGCATCCTGCACGGCGCCGATGTGATTGCGATCGAAGATGACGCCCTTCATCGTTCCTGCTGCGCCGAGCGCTTCGCTGGACGGTCGATTGAAATTGCCGGCGTTGATGCCGCCACTCAGATCGCGGCTGAATGTTCGAAACCAACCGAGCATGTTTTCCCACGAGAGCAAAACGGAAACGGTAACGCGTTTGTTGGTGGGATTCTCCGCATGCCAGCGGTAGACGGCGACGGGGTAACTCGATTCCTTATAGTTGTCGGGAAGGACGGGAGAAAACTGTTCGAGGACCACGTGAGCGGGAAATTTGTCCCAGCGGTAATCGAACCAAGCTTTGGGATAAAGCGCGGCGTAGTCGCCCGCGCCAACGGGATAATCCCACTTCCAGGAACTGAGGGCGTGGTTTTTGGGATGGCTCGCAGTAAGGACTTGGGCGACACCGTTGGCATCGTCTTCCGATTTTTGAAACATGGCAAACTGATTTCCATCCACGATTTGATATTTATGAACGCCGCCCTGCATGTGCCAGCGCGCGAAATCACCTCGATAAGTGCGCGAGAAAGTGCCGGAGCCGAAACCGCCGACGGGCGCACCCTGCCAATAACCGTCATCAATGTGGCCGGCATCCAGCGCTGGCTTTTTTGTGCCGGGATGCTCCAGCGGGGCGCCGATGGGTCGCTTCCACGCGGCTTTGGGAATATCGTCGTTTGCGCGAGCGGCGGAAGCCGTCACTGCGAGGAAGAAAACCAAGCCATAGCGAAGTGCTCTGCGGGTATTCATCAAGCCTCCGGGGAGTAGCGGATCAACGAATCTGGATGGCAAAAAGGTTCGACCGTTAACGTTAACAGCCTATAGAATATCCTTATTCTAAGCAACTGAATTTTTGATACTTGAAACCCGTAAATGGGGGCCTTCGCCAGAGGCCACTGCCTCGGCTTCCTGCAGGCAGGGGCAATTAGTCTAGGGAGTCGCGGGGGCTACAGCGGGCTTGGACTTCACGGGCAAGGGTCGAATGCGTTCCACAGGCACCACGCCGGTGCCTTCCAGCACCGAATAGAACTGGTCCGCAGGCAAATCCGTCAGCGCGTCCACTTTTCCCGAAGGCCAGCGAATTTCGACGCGCCCGATCTTCGCGGCGGTATTCAGGCCGAAATGCAGGCGCAGATCATTCTGCGACAAGTAACTGCCGCCGCTGTGCACCTCGTCGGTCTGCGTCATTTCTCCAGCTACGACTTTAATTCGTGCGCCGATTGCCAGGCGATTGCTCTTGGTCCCCGCCAATTCGAAACTGATCCAGTGGCGGCCCGCCATGCCGTGATTTTTCAAGATCATCGGAGCGCCATCGATATCGCCGACGACCACGTCCACATTTCCATTATTGAAAAGATCGCCCACCGCCAGCCCCCGCGACACGCGCTTCTGCAGCAGCGCCGGCCCTGCCTGGTCGCTGGCATCGCAAAACGTTCCGTCCTTCTGATTCATGCGCAGCAGTTTCGGTTCGCGGTAACTGGCGCCGGAAGGCAGCGCATCCACTTGCGGGTAAACATGGCCCGTCACGGTAATCAGGTCCAGCCATCCATCGTTGTCGAGGTCGGCAAAAGCAGTGCCCCATTTCACGTAAGGCAGAGACGGCAGCGCCACTCCAGAGGCATACGAAACATCGCTAAAATTCCAATTGCCGTCGTTGCGGTAAAGCACATCGTTTTCGTCCGAAAAATTTGTGACGTAGATCGATGGCCGTCCCGTATGCAGGTAATCGCCAATCGCAATGCCCATGGAAGCTTGCTCGGAACCGTCTTCGCTGACCGCCGTTCCGGATTCCAGCCCGATGTCCACGAATTTTCCGTTGCCCAAATTTTTGTACAGGAATTTCGGCGTCGAATCGTTGGCGATGTAAATATCCGGCCGGCCGGTATTATTGAAATCCGCCCAGACCACGCCCATGCCATAGTAGCCATTCGGATCATCCACGCCAGCGCTTTTCGCGACGTCCTTGAATGTGCCGTCGCCATTGTTGTGAAAAAGCGCGTCGCCGGCGCCCTTCAACCCGCGCGGTCCACACTGCACATCGATTCCGCGATATTTGCAATTAGGAGATTTGCCGAAGCCGGGAAGATCATCGAGGTGAAAATCGACGTAATTCGTAACCATCAAGTCCAGGAATCCGTCACCGTCGTAATCGCCAAAAGCCGCGCCCGCAGACCATCTCCCGTCGGCCACGCCGGCCTTGGCGGTTACGTCAGAAAACGTGCCGTCGCCATTGTTGTGGTACAAAACATTTCCGCCGAGGCAAGTCACATAAAGATCAGGCCACCCGTCATTGTCGTAATCGCCGACCGCTCCACCCATCGCAAAACAGGGCGAGGTCAATCCCGCCTTTTCGGTGACATCGGTGAACGTGCCGTCATGATTGTTGCGATAAAGCGCCCCGCGGCTCTTCTGCCTCTTGACCGCCATTTCTACCGTTGGCGCATTCGTGAAATAAATGTCCAGCCATCCGTCGCGATCGTAATCGATTAGGATCACGCCGCCGCTCATGGACTCGACGATATATTTTTTCGCGGGATCAGCGGTATGCGTAAATGTGATTCCCGTTTTCGCGGTGATGTCCTCGAGTTGCGGGATCGGCCGCCCGCTGCACTTGGTAGCCTTCGCTCCTGCCGGCGGCGGTGGAGGCAGCGGGTGCCCGCCCTGCGCATTGGCAAGCCGAACCGCCAGAAGCAATACCGTCAAGACCTTTGCGCACTCTCTCCAACGATTTCTGTTCAAAGGGTTTCCCATGGAAAGAATATCATGGGCGATGAAACGATTGCGGCGCCGCGCTCCTTCCTCACCTCCCCGGGCTTGGCACGCTCTTAAAAAATACGCGAACCCCTGGGGCCGCACTCTCGTATCTTTAGATAGCACCCATGCGCCAACGCCTGATTCGCATCGCTCTGATTTTATTGCTCTTCCCCCCGCTCCTGGCGGCTGTCGCCGGATGGCTCGCCGGTCCTGCATTCCTCCATCCCATCCGCCGCGAACTGACCCCCGATCTCATCCGCGAAGCTGATGCCTCCTTCGCCGTCACCGGCTCGACCCGCGAGGATTTCGAGGTGCAAGCCCCCGATGGAGCGGTACTCCGCGGCTGGAAAGTCCGCCCAAGAAACCCGAACGGGAGTTGGGTTCTCGTTTTTCATGGCGTCGCCGACAACCGCGTCGGAGTCGTCGGCCAATCCGAATTCCTGCTGCGGGCCGGCTACAGCATCGTGATGATGGACGCCCGCGCCCACGGCGCCAGCGGCGGTCCCATCGCCACTTACGGCTGGCTTGAACGCAACGACACCCGCGCCATCATCGACGCACTCTTCTATTCGGAGAACCACAAATACGTCATCCGACAGATGAGCATCAATCCCAATCTGCCGCCCATTCCACGGCCCGCCTTCCACCTGTTTGCGCTCGGCGAATCCATGGGCGCGGGAATCGTGCTGCAATCCGCGGCCGTCGATCCGCGCATTGAAGCCGTCGTCGCCGAAGCGCCCTTCGCCAATCTCCGCGAAGCTTCCTATGATTACACCGGCCTCCGAAAATATCCCTGGCTCGGCAAAACTTTGTTCGCTCCCGGCACCTGGACGCTGCTGTATCGCGACGAAAAACTCGCCGGTTTTCCCGTGGCGGAAGTTTCGCCGGTCAAAGCCGTCGCCTCCCGCGCGTTTCCTGTTCTCCTGATTTGCGATGAAAAAGACGACGCCCTTCCCTGCCGCCATGCTGAAATGATTTACGCCGCCGCCCGCGGCCCCAAACAACTTTGGGTCGTCCCCCGCGCGTTCCACACCGCCGCCTACGGATTCGTCCCCGATGAATTCCGCCGCCGCGTGCTCTCTTTCTTCGCGACCTACGCCGCCACAAATCCCGCCGCCACCGCAATTCCGCCTCCCTCGTAAATTCAAAGTTCCGCGCCCCAAAACAAATCCCGCTTTCAGGAACGGATGGTCCTGTTCAAAAACAAAAAAAGACCGCTCTCGCGGCCTTTGCACTTCCACTCAAGGCGTTCTCGATCCCCTACTGCCGCAGGATGGGCGATAAGTATCCGAAGTTCGCGAAACTCTTCGGGAATGGCGCCCATAGCGACCCTGTAAGGTTCCAACTGATTTGCGTCGCACCTGTTTCAATAGGTCTACCCCGCTGGACTGCTGCAGCTTCAGATCGGTCAGCAATATGTCGATGGCGGAATGCTCCAGCACTTGCAGCGCCTCATCGGCGGTGGCCACCGCGACGGCTTTCATCCCGCATTGCTCCGAAACCGTGGCACAGGTCTCGCGGATGGACATCTCGTCATCCACGATGAGAATATTCATCGGCACGACCTCGTGGCGGACTGCCGCTTCTTCACTCATGACTGGGACCATGAAAGCCTCCGGCTGGTGGCTTTGCTTGCATCTCGAGTTCCGTTTCAGGAACATCTGCCAGACTTATTCATTTGTCAAAACATTAGTTAAATCAGAACGCTATTGGCAAGTCCCATTTTTGGGTCTCCGTCCCTCTCCGGCCTCCCTTTCCGTTCCAAAACGGGAATATGCCCCTATGGGGTGACTCCAACCGCCCCTCCTAAAACGAAGCGGGCTCCTCGAAAACTTCTCAAGGAGCCCGCCCGACTATCCCGTATTGTTTTCCGTTGCCCTGCTGGAAGTCATGAGCCACTTCCAGCTGGCATCACCCGCGGTACGGCCTGGCCGTTACGGCTTGGGCTTTTTCGCCGGCGCCGGAGCGGCCGTTGTCTTCTTGGGCGTTTCACCGCCAGCCCTGCTGAGCAGCGTCAAAGCATCTTTGGCGCTGAAGGGGAAACGGCGAACGGATTGTTCGCCCGTCGTGCTCAGAGTGACGTCGACGCGCCGGTTGCTGGCCAGCCGCACGGTCAGCAGGTTTTTCAGGATCTTCTGCTTTTCTGCCGCGCTTAGGTCCGGATCGGCTTCGATCTGTGCTTTAACGTCGGCATCGGTCATGTTCTGCTCAAAGCCAAACGCTTTGACCGACAGTTTATCCGCCGGTACGCCCTTTTCCACGAGGTAGCTCTTGGTGCGCTCCACGCGCCGCTCGGAGAGCTGGATGTTGTAGTCCTTGGCGCCGCGAATGTCCGCATGGCCTTCGAGGGTCAAGTGGGCATCTGGCCGGTAAGTGAGATATTGCTTGAAATCGCTTGCCAGCGCGTCGAGCGTTACCATCTGGCTCGCCAGTAGTCCACCCATGGGCTTTCCCGCCGTGGGCAGAGCCGTTGGGAAGTAAATGCTGTGCAGCGCAAGTTTGGCTTCCAATTGCTTTATCTGCGGGGGCTCCTTCACTTCCACGTTGCCGGAAGCGTCGGCGTTACCGCCGCGGCCATCGCTTACCGCGCACTTCACGGTGTAGCTCCCCGGCAGCAGGCCGGTGGCGTCGAACTGCGCGTTCGAGCCGCTGCCAGTGATCTGTCCGCCGGTTGCCGTGTAGCTGTAGGTCAGCGGATCATTATCCGGGTCGCTGCCGTTGCAGGTCACGCCGGTGCGCTCGCCCGGCAGAATGGGGCTGCGTTCGACAACGAGCGACGCCGTCGGCGGATGGTTGGGCTTTTCTTCTACCTTGATGTCCGCGGCGCATGAAGCCGAACCGCCCTTGCCGTCATCCACTTTCACGTTCACCGTGTAGCTGCCCACCGCCACGCCTGCCGAATTCCAGCGCGCCTCCGGGCCCGTGCCCTCGACTGCGCCGCCGGTCGCCGTGTAGCCATAGGTCAACGGATCGTTGTCCGGATCGCTGGCCGTAACATGCACGGCCACCGCATCGCCCGAACCCGCGTAAATCGACGCCGGAGTTACCGAGCAGGCCGCCACCGGGGGATGGTTCGGCGGAGGCGGTGGGTTGGGAATCCCGAAGCGTAAGACCAAACCGCTGGCGGCGCGGAAACTATTCTGCCGCGCGGTGGCTGCGACCGCAGTGCCCGAAAAAGTGGTCATGACGTAATTCAATTCAGCGACGCGCCAAGCGATGTTCTTGTGCAGAACCAGATCGATGCCGCCGCCCGGGGCCACGGCGAACGCATTCTGATCGGCGATCCCGGTGATCTGGCCATTGCCCCGCACACCGCCAATGAGAACTTCACCGAAGGGAACGAAATAATCAAACTTGCGCAAGTTCAGCCGCGGACCGAATAGATAGCTGATGATTCCGCCGTCGACCGAATTGTTATTTCCGGTGAGAGGGAAAATATTGCGCTTACCGCCGTACGTGCCTACCTCGGCCGCCAGACCAAGCCATTTCGAGGCGTTATAGGTGAACCCGGCCGATGCCCCCTGGTTGTTGGAATTCGCGAAAGGCTCGCCCGGCGCAAAATTGAGGAAGTCATACATCCCGGAGATCTCAAATCGCGGGACCAGCAAGCCAGGAGCCCGATTATCCTTGGTTTCTGGCGGCGTTCCTCCCGGAAAGGGCTTGGGCCGCGGCGTTGCTGGCAACGCGAATACGCCCTTCGTCACCATCGGCTTGCTGCTTGCCGCGGCGTTACTGGAAGTCGCGCTCTTCTCCGCGATTGCGGCTGCATTCGCCGCATCGTCGCCAGTTCCAGGGCCCTTCTGCTGCGCGCACAGCGGCAAAGCCAAAAGCGCGCTCATCACCAATCCTGCACACCAATTGCGCATCTCATTCCTCCTCAGCTTCATCCATCAAATCCGGTTTGGTTCACGCGCCCGCCGGATGACCGCTCGCTGCCACTGGCGGGGTTCGTTAGATTCATTGCAGCTCTTCCGCTCTCGGCTTCTTGCTCTCCAGGCCCCACCGATCCCCACACTCCCGTCCGGGCGCATGGGGAAACCTGAAAAAGCAAAAGGACGCGGCCCCGCAAGGTTATTCCACAACTGACTCTCCGTGCAACTACTTCCTCGTTTCCTCGGCGGGCGCGAGTCTCCCACACGCGGCCCCGGACAGTCACCTGGCAATATTACCAGGAGATCTAGTGCCCGAGCTCCGCCGATTTTACGCGCCGCATGGCCTTCAACAGCACATCCACCGAATCTGGCCGCCCGTTCCAGAAATCGAGGCGGATGCGCCCATCGGGAAGTTGCGTGACCGTTGCGGGAATCGCACTGGCGATCAGATACCATCCCGCGGGGAGAACCACGGCGTTGCGCGGCCGACCGAGACTGCGATCAAAGACCAATTCGTCGCCGTCCAATCGATAGCTGGTTGGAGCGGTGTACGTCTCGGAAATTCGCAAGCGCAGCGATTGCCCTTTTTTCACCGCAGGAAACGCAATCACCACGACTTGTGTCGTCGGCTTGACTGGTTCCTCGGATTCAATTTTTGCCGCCACGAGTTCCGTGCCGGTAATCAGCCGCGTCGCCAGCTTTTCCCCGGTGTCCAGAACGTACGCCGACGGCTCGGAAACCGTGCTGCCTTCGCGAACCACATTCAGATATTTGTCCATGCCCGGGCGCGCTTCGGTGTAGTCGTGATACAGGCTGAACGCGTGCGTCTCCGGTTGCTGCAAAAAGTAAACGATATCGCGATCCTGATGCGCGCGTTCCGAGAGGCGCTCCTTTTCCGTTTCCCCCTCGAACGGCGCTTCCCAACTGCGCTTTTGCGTCCCCGGATGGAGCGCGGCAGTCGGCCCGGTTTGCGCGCCCAGCTTCGCACGCAGGATCAGGTGCGCTTCTTCCGCGCCGGCATTCATGAAGCTCACGGCGATGCGCCCATCCGCCACCGTCAACACTTGCGAAGGAACGTTGCAGCCCACCAATTCGTATCCCGAAGGCAAGACCACCTTGTTCCGTCGAATGCCCAGTCCGCGATTGAAAACGATCGCATCGCCCTCTCGGTAGTAGCTCTTCGCATCCTTGTACGTCTTGACGATCAGGATGCGTCCCTGCCCCTCCGCCGGAACGGGCCGCGCCAGTTGCACCTTGATGTAGTTCCCGGCGAGATCCGCTTCGGGCATTAAAGGATCCTTGCGAGCCTCCGCGCCGCTGACAACTTCAAAACGCAGCGGCTCCCCAGTCATCCCATCGTAAACCGCCTCATCGCTCGCCGTGCTGCCCTTCCGGATCGGATTGAAGTACACCTTCGCTCCCGGAGTAGTCGCGGTCACCTCATAAGCTATCTTGAAGCTTGCCGTCTCCGGCCCCAGCAATTCGTACCGCGTGTACTCGTCCGCTTCCGTTTGCGCCGCAGTAGGCGCTGGAGCAGTCGCAGGCTGCTGCGCGTGCAAGCCCACGTTGTACAAAAGCAAAATGAAGTGTGCAATGGCAATCGGCCTGATCATGCACGTTCTCTCCACAGAGTAGTGCCGGATGATATACTGCCGCCGTGCCGCTTGACCAAACAAATTCTTCGAGCAGTATGAAGTACCTGTGTGGTCCCAAGGACGCCGACCGTCGCGAGCTATCGAATCCGAGCTGGATCGATATTGAGATGGCCATTCGGCCACTGAACGGTGTTGACCGAACCCTGGTTTTATTTGGTAGCGGCACTCCCGTGCGGTTAGAAGTGCTTGATTGGCGCAGCCACAGTTCCCACCGACCTAGGATGGTGCCGGATGATATTCTCCCTCCGCGCCACCTGACAGAGCGAATTCTTCTAGCAGATTCTCTCGCCCACCCGTCCGCTTAAATCTCTACAATATTTGCGGCCTCCATTCGTCTACAGAAGTGGATGGATGGGCCGGTGAGCGTCACCTCGATGATCGAGCAAGACCGTCAAATCTCCGAAATCGTCGCGGAAGAACGCTCCCGGCTGCGCAACTTCATACGCCGGCGTGTGCCCGATCCCTCCGACGCCGAGGACATCGTGCAGGAAGTCTTCTACGAATTGGTGGAGGCCAATCGTCTGCTGATGCCCATCGAGCACGTGACCGGCTGGCTTTTTCGCGTCGCACGCAATCGCATCACCGACCTTTTCCGCAAGAGGAAGCCGGAGCCCTTCAGCGACGCAGCGGTCGAGGACGAAGACGGCGAGCTGCTGCGCATCGAAGATCTGTTGCCATCGCCCGATGCCGGGCCGGAAGCGCTCTACTTCCGCAACGTGCTTCTGGATGAATTGGAACTAGCGCTCGACGAACTGCCCGACGAGCAGCGTGAAGTCTTCGTCGCTCACGAACTGGAAGGGCGCAGCTTCAAGGAATTATCGGCAGCAAGCGGCGTGAGCGTGAATACGCTGCTCTCGCGCAAACGCTACGCGGTGCTGCATCTGCGCGAACGATTGCAAAGCATTCACGACGAATTTAAGAAAGCGTGAGGAACTTAACATGAATAAGAAATGGATTTGGATGGCTCCCTTGGCGATTCTGGCAATCCCGGTATTTATCGCCATCGGCGGCGAACTGGTGATGCATTTGTGGAACTGGCTGCTGCCGCCGCTCTTCGGCTGGCGGCTGATCACCTTCTGGCAAGCGCTCGGACTCCTGGCGCTGTGCCGTATCCTCTTCGGCGGATGGGGGGGGCACGGTCCCGGCCGCTCCGGTCGCCCCAATTTCCGCAGTCGCATGAAAGAGCGCTGCAAGAACATGACGCCAGAAGACCGGGAACAATTCCGCCAACTCATGCGCGAACGCTTCGGCTTCGACCCCTCCTCCACCGAGAACAAGGGGCAATGAAGGCGGGTGGGATAGGCATTTGATTTTGTCTTTTGATTCTTTCTGCGGGTGCCCCTCGCCGCTTTCTGCGTGTGGGGCTTTTGACTTTGGTGGGTGGGACAAGCTCTTGAATCGGGTGGCTCGACTAAGTTAGCTCTCTATACGCTTTTCCAACGACACTTTCACAGTTTCGCCCACCTTTTTCCCGATGGCTTTACGGATGTCCGCCTTCACGGGCAGCTTATGTCTGCCATCACCGAGAGCCATAAACGAACTTCGAAAAGGATGACCATCAATTCTGCCTCTGACTTTAACCAGTCCACGCGTTCCAAAAAACTTAACTGACTCAGGCCAGACGACATAAGTCCAGCCACCTTTTTTGAGGCTTTTTTGCAGTTTGGCAGTGAATGTTTTCTTTAACATTTTTGGTTCCCCTTTCTTTAGACCACTGACCGCTGGCAACGTTTGAGTACGTTTTGCAGCACTTGCAGCCACAGGATCACACGATGATCTTACCTTGGCAAACATCGGCTGGTGTGCGATACCGACATGGCACCCTCGGAGACTCCTCCCCAATCGAAGGGTCTTGAAGAACTGCTCTTGTGGATCGCTGTTGGACTATTTCTAGCGCTGGTCATCGCCTGGGCCGCCTATCCAAAGATTTATCTTCACTATCACCCCAGTCTGGCTTGGCCCGTGATTCCTCAGAGATGGAGGGCGTACGCGGATTCTTCCCCTGCGCTGGTGTATCTCTTCCTTGCCTGCATGACCGCCGGGTTCGGTCTTTGGCAGACACGGTTCAGCCGCCGCTTCGGCCGCGACAGTTTCCGGATTCTGACGTGGCTCTATTTATTGTCCAGCTTGGTCTTTGTGGCAGGCTCCTGGACGTTCGATCTCGGAAGCCACTTTTGGACCGTCGCGATCCAAAACGAAATCTATCCGCCTGACCGCGTCCTCGAAATGGGCAGAATCCTTGTGAAGTATGGCCTGTATTCGAGCCTCGCCGCCGCCTTCCTCAACGTCACCTACAGCTCCTTCCGGCCAGTGGCAAGCCCCAACCACTAACCAAGACGGGGTTGATGCTCCTTTTCTATGGTTCCTCTCCAATCCACAGAAACCATTCACTCCCCCTAATAGCCGTTCGACCCTCAATTTTGGCCATACACTGCAAAGCACTTGACAACTTGAGTAAGGCATGCTACTCTGTCGCGTGTATGTTGAGTCTTTCCCGCGTCGGCCTCTCGCCTCTTTTCTTGGCCTATCCCCTATTCCCTGTCTCTTACTCCCTAACTCGTCTACCTCCCATTCTCCGTACACTCTTCCAAGTTCCGTAGCCCGCAAGTCCTTCATTTGCCACTCTTACGAAAACACCGGGGGTGTGGGGGTATTCTTCCCATTTTGGAACGTACCCTCCTCCGCTGACGATTCTCTTCCAAGCAATTTCTTTTCATGCACTTACAATATGCAAATTTCGCAACTCCTTTCCTTTGATATTCATGCAAATTGCTGGGGGTGTAGGGGGTAAAATGCCAGCCAACTACGCTAAACTATCCGCCGCCATGCCATCCATCACCACGCTTGACAATCTTTGGACGGGGCGCCCGCACACCATTGCTGCCGGGCTTCTTGAATCGGACGGCCATCGCTCCATCGTTGACCCCGGCCCCGGCTCCACGCTCGAAACTTTCCATCAACAGCTGCAGTCGCATGGCCTCGGCGTGGGCGATCTCGACGCCATTCTTCTGACGCACATCCACCTGGACCATGCCGGCGCCACCGGCGCGCTGGTGCGCGAAAATCCCCGCCTCGCGGTCTATGTCCATAACCTGGGCGCCCCACACATGATTGACCCGTCCAAGCTGCTGGCCAGCGCGCAGCGCCTCTGGCCCAACGATTTGCAGCGCCTGTTCGGACAGGTTCTTCCCGTTCCGGCGGAAAATTTGCGCATCCTTGAAGGCGGTGAAACGCTCACGCTCGGCTTGCGCAAACTCGAAGTCGTTTACACGCCGGGCCATGCCTCGCATCACGTCAGCTACTTCGATCAGGCGGAAGGCATCGCTTTCGTTGGCGATACCACAGGGGTGCGCATCGAGGGGAATTCTTTCGCGATGCCGGCAACTCCTCCGCCGGACATCGATCTGGAAATCTGGGAGAAATCTTTTGCCGCCATTCTGGAACGCAAACCGGCACGGCTGTTTCTCACGCACTACGGCTACTCGGACAATCCTGCGGAACACATTTTATCGTTCCGCGAACGCCTACATCGCTGGGCCGCGCTCGCCGCGGAAATTCTGCGCACCGCGCCGAGCGATTCCGCTGCGATGGATTCCTTCATATCCGCAACCTACGCGGAAATTTCCAAGCATCTACCCGGCGATGAAGCGAACCACTACGCCTTCAGCGCCGGACTGAATCTTTCTTTTCTCGGCCTTGCGCGTTATCTGCGCAAACGCGCTGCTGCCGCTTCTTGAATTACACGCGAGATTTTTTTGCGGTGAAAGACGAAATGCAAACGTTTTACGCGGTCGTTTCTGACGAGGACACTTCTTGCGGACCCGCCGCGGGTTCCGCTGCAGGCGCTGCGAGCGCTTCCAGCCGCGCGGAAAGCGCTTCGACCAAAAGATCGACAAGCTTCTTTGCGCCGCTGCCGTCGGCATCTTTGTCCGGATTGTACTGCGCCACGTCGAGCCCCAGCAGGTTCTTGTGTTTCACAAACTCGATGAACGACGCGCGCACATCGTCGAACTGCATTCCGCCGCTGCCGGGCACATTCACCGCGGGAAATTCTTCCGCCGCGGTGACATCGACATCAAGATGGAGAACAAATTCGCGCGTGTCGGCGTGCACTTGCATGAGCGCATCGTGCGACGCTTTGCCCGCGCCCTTGGATTGAATGTCCGCGGCGAGAATATGCCGCATCGGAGATTTGCCGAGGAACTCCTGCTCCGGCGGATCGAGCCTCTCGATTCCGTAGAGCGTGACGTCCGGCTCGCGGACTAGCGGCGCTTCGCTCCAGAAGCGCACCAACTCCGGCGCGCCCTTGCCGATGATATGCGCCACCACCATTCCGTCGATGCGGCCGGAGGGCGTGCTTGCAGGAGTATTCAAATCGGCGTCGCGATCGAACCAGAGAAGATTCAAATGTTTATAGTAGCGCCGCGCGCCGCTCAGCAATCCGATCACTTGCGCGCAGTCGCCGCCCAGAACCAGCACCAGCGCGCCGCTTTTCACCGCGAGTTCGGCACGCGTCTTGAGATCGTTCAGGCCGGCGACAATTTCGGTGAGATTGCGCGCGCGGCGGTGCTCGTCGTCATCCGCGAAAAGGCGAGGAGCGCAGTCGCCGTAATCCACGACTTCATAGCTGGCCGCTTGCAATTTTTCGGCGAGTCCGGCCGCGCGCAGTGCCGCTGGAGCTTTCTCGCTGCCCGCGGAAAAAGCCGCAGCGCTGGAGGGTGCTCCAATCAAGGCAATCTTCTTCGGCTGACGGACGATTTTGACCGCCAAGGTCTGGCTCCTTATTTAGTATTTCCCGTCTACCGCGCTACGGTTCGAATGACCGGAACATTCATAAATCAGGCCGGCAATCCTTCCGGTCACACATGGCGCGTTTCCCCGCCGGGTACAGCAAACTGCAAACTTTTTAGCGGCGCGGCGCCGGCGCGATGGTCGCCAGTTCCGGCGGCAGCGTGAAGCGCACGTCTTCGCGAATCAAATCCAGATCACGCTGATCGGTGAATCCGAATTCGGCCAGCCGTTCGCTCACTTGCTCGACGAGAACTTCGGGAGCGGACGCGCCCGCAGTCAGGCCCACGCGCGAGACACCTTCAAGCCAGTTCACATCGATGTCTTTTGCGGAGTCGATGAGCTGCGCTTTGACGCCACTTCGTTGCGCGACTTCCACGAGTCGATTCGAATTGGAACTGTTTGGCGAACCGACGACGAGAATCAGATCGACGTCCTTGGCGACCTGTTCGACCGCTTCCTGGCGGTTTTGCGTGGCATAACAAATGTCATCGCTGGCAGGACCCTGGATAAGGGGGAATTTCTGCCGCAAGCGCGCCACGATTTCCTGCGTGTCATACAGGCTCAGGGTAGTTTGCGTGAGAAATGAAAGCCTGGTAGGGTCGTCGACTTCGAGAGCATCCACCGCGGTGACGGAATCCACCACGATGGTGCGGTCCGGCGCCTCGCCGGAGGTGCCAACGATCTCCTGGTGGTCGCGGTGACCGATCAAAATAATGGTGCGCTTTTCTCGTGCGAACTTCAGCGCTTCGAGGTGAACTTTGGTGACCAGCGGGCAGGTGGCGTCAATGACTTTCAGTTCACGCGACTTGGCTTCGTCGCGAACCGTTGGCGGAACGCCATGGGCGCTAAACACCAGTACCGCCCCATGCGGTACTTCCTCGATGGCTTCGACAAAGATGGCGCCGCGGCGGCGTAACTGCTCTACAACGTAAGTGTTATGGACGATTTCGTGGTGCACGTAGACCGGCGCCCCATAGGCTTCCAGCGCCAATTCGACGATATCCACGGCGCGCACCACACCGGCGCAGAAACCCCGCGGCCTTACCCTCAGCAAAACCTTTCCATTCGTGGCAGTCAGCATTGTTGTCCTAAATATATAGTTTCCGAAGACTCTATCATACCTTACGCCGAGGGTTGCCCGCATCCGGTTTCCACAAGCGGTAGGCGAGATTCGAATCGCTCAGGCTGTGACAGTTTTGAGGTTATAATGCGCGCCAACGATGGCCCTCACGACGGGAACAAAACTCGGCCCTTATGAGATTCAGTCCCCCCTCGGGGCGGGTGGCATGGGAGAGGTGTACCGCGCGCGCGATACGCGGCTGGAGCGCACGGTAGCGATCAAGATCCTGCCAGCTCAGTTCTCTGCCGACCCAGTTCGAAAGCAACGATTCGAACGCGAAGCCAAGACCATCTCCAGCTTGAACCATCCGCACATCTGCACACTGCACGACGTGGGCTCGCAAGATGGCATCGACTATCTGGTGATGGAGTGCGTGGAGGGCGAAACGCTGGCCCAGCGATTGGAGAAAGGGCCGCTGCCACTGGAGCAAGTGCTGAAGTACGGAGCGCAGATCGCGGATGGATTGGATAGGGCGCATCGGGCGGAGATTGTGCACCGGGATTTAAAGCCCGGGAACATCATGCTGACGAGCGGCGGAGCGAAGCTGCTGGATTTTGGATTGGCCAAGCCGACGGTGCAGTCGGCGAGCCTGGCGACAATGACAGCCGTAGCGCCGGGACAATCACCGGTGACGCAAGAAGGGACAATTGTCGGGACATTTCAGTACATGTCGCCGGAGCAGGTGGAGGGAAAAGAGCTGGACGCGCGGAGCGATATTTTTTCACTGGGAGCAGTGTTGTACGAGATGGCGACAAGAAAGAAGGCCTTCGAGGGAAAGACGCAGCTGAGCGTGGCGAGCGCGATTCTCGAGAAAGAACCGGAACCGATAAGCGCAGTGAAGCCGACATTCCCGCCGGCATTGGACCACATTGTGCAGAAATGCCTGGCGAAGGAGCCGGATTCGCGGTGGCAAAGTGCGAGCGATATAGGCAGCGAGTTGCGGTGGATTGCGGAAGGTGGCTCGCGGGGAGAAACGGCAGCGGGGCCGGTTCCGTCGAAGGGTCGCCTGTCTGGCATGGGCTGGCTGGTCGCAACGGGATTGTTGATGCTCTTGGGAATTGGCGGGGCGATGTGGTGGATAGGAGCGCGGCAATCACAGCGGACGATGCATTTTGCGAGCCCCTTCCCGTTGGTGGCGAATTATGTGGCGATATCGAAGGATGGGCAGACCGTCGCGCTGGTGTCCTATTCCGAGCAAAAGAACAGATTCATGGTCTGGAGATACAACGTCGGGGAGGGCAACGCGACGATGTTAGAAGGCACGGAGGATGCGACGGTGCCATTCTGGTCGCCGGATGGCAAGTGGATCGGATTCTTCTCCCAAGGGAAATTAAAGAAGGTGGACGCGGCGGGGACGAGCGTACAAGTGCTGGCGGATGCACCCAATGGGCGAGGAGGAGCGTGGAGCAGAGATGGAGTGATCCTGTTTACGCCGGATGTATTCAGCGGACTGTATCGGACTTCGGTGAATGGCGGCGAGGTGACGCAAGTCACGAAGGCGGATGGTTCAAACGAAGAAGCGAGCCACCGGTGGCCGAACTTTTTGCCGGACGGAAGGCACTTTCTCTATTTATCGGCAAACTTCACAGGACACTTTGAGAAGAACTCGTTATACGTGGGGAGCCTGGATACGACGGATAGGCGTCTGGTGATGACGGTGAGTTCAAATGCAGTGTATGCGGAGCCAGGGTATCTGGTATACGTGCGGGATGGTGACCACGCGCTGGTGGCGCAGCGATTTGACGCAGGCACCTTCCGATTGAGCGGAGATTCCCAGGTGATACAAAACGGGGTTAGATACCTGACGCAAATCGATCTGGCACTGTTTGACGTGGCGGGAAAGCAAGCGCTGGTGACGCAGCCAGGAAGAGGCGCGGTGGTAACACAGCTCGAGTGGTTCGACCGGCACGGGAAGGCGCTGGAAGCCGTGGGCAGCCCAGGATCGTTCGCGAATCCAAGCCTGTCGCGGGACGGGCTAAGGCTAGCGTTCGACCAAACCAATCCGAATGGCCGAATGTTCGGGATATGGACGCGCGATTTGAAGACCGGCGCGGTGTCGCGGCTGACGCTGGATGACTCGTTGAATCAAATGCCGATCTGGAGCCCGGACGGGAAACGGTTGGCGTTCTCGTCAAATCGAAATGTATTTGTCCAGATGTTCTGGAAGAACGCGGATGGGTCCGGGAGCGAGGAACCGATCGCGGAATTGGGTTCGAGGCAGGAGACTTGTTGGGACTGGTCGCGCGACGGAAAGACGTTGCTGGTGAGAAAAGAGAAAGAAATGTGGACGATATCGCTGCCCGAGAAAAAGGCAAAGCCATACCTCCAGGGGAAAGGCGCGTTGCGGAACGGACAGTTTTCACCGGATGGAAGGTGGGTGGCGTACGCGTCGAATGAAAGCGGAATCTGGGATGTATATGTATCGCCATTTCCGGAGGCGAACAGCAAGTGGCAGGTGTCGCGCGGCGGGGGAGAGGAACCGCGGTGGAGGAATGACGGGAAGGAATTGTTCTATATTTCGGCAGATAGAAAAATGATGGCGGTGGAAGTGAAGCTGGGGGAAAGTTTTGAGGCCAGGGACCCGGTGGAGTTGTTTCAGACGAGACCGCGGCAACGGGTCTCGTCGCAGGATGTGTTCACATTCACGGTGAGCGGAGATGGGCAAAGATTTCTGCTGAACACGCTCATGGATGCACCAAATGCGGCGCCGCTGTCGATTGTATTGAACTGGGAAGCGGAGATGGAAAACCGGTGAGCCTTACGGCAGGGACGAGGCTTGGGCCGTATGAGATCCTCGCGCTGCTCGGCACTGGCGGCATGGGAGAGGTGTATCGGGCTCGCGACACTCGGCTCGATCGCACGGTAGCGATCAAGATTCTGCCCGCGCAGTTTTCTGCTGATCCCGTCCGAAAGCAACGATTCGAACGTGAAGCAAAGACTATTTCCAGCCTGAACCACCCGCACATCTGCGTGCTGCATGACGTCGGTCATCAGGACGGGATGGATTATCTGGTCATGGAATGCGTTGAAGGTGAGACGCTTGCGAGACGCCTAGAAAAAGGACCACTACCGCTAGAACAAGTGCTCAAATTTGGAGCACAAATCGCTGAGGCCCTCGACAAAGCCCACCGTTCAGGCATTGTCCACCGCGACCTCAAACCCGGCAACATCATGCTCACGCCTGGAGGAGCAAAGCTGCTCGATTTCGGCCTTGCCAAGCCTGCAGTGGCGCTCGCGAGCGCCGCCACGTTGACGGCCGTGCGGACGGCTCCGGTTACTGAAGAAGGGATGATTGTTGGGACGTTTCAATACATGTCGCCGGAACAGGTGGAAGGCAAAGAACTCGACGGACGCAGCGACATCTTTTCACTGGGCGCGGTGCTTTACGAGATGGTGACGGGAAAGCTAGCGTTTGAAGGGAAGAGTCAGTTAAGCGTGGCGTCGGCGATCCTGGAGAAGGAGCCAGAGTCGCTCAGTGCGGCGAAACCGATGACACCACCGGCGTTGGACCACGCGGTTAAGAATTGCATGGCAAAACTCCCCGATGAACGGTGGCAAACTGCTCGTGACCTTGCCCTGGAGCTGAAGTGGATCGCGGAAGGCAGCTCGCAAGCGGGAGAGGCAATGCGCGTCCATAGCGGCCGCAGAAGTTGGGAGCGCGCGAGTTGGCTCCTGACCAGCGTATCTTTTCTAGTGGCGGTGGCTGCCGGCGCGGCCTGGTGGCAGGCAAGCCATCGGCACCCACCCTCGATGTATTTCCACACCTCCGTGCCATTCGCCGCGAACGACGTGGCTCTGTCGCCAGACGGAAGGATGCTGGCGATGGTGGCGTATTCCGGGCAAGCCAACTACTACGTGCTCTGGACGCATGAAGTCGGGGGCCGTCATACAAATTCGCTCGATGCAACGCAAGGAGCGACCTACCCATTCTGGTCGCCCGATGGAAAATTCATCGCGTTCTTCGCGGACGGCAAACTCAAGAAAGTGGATGTCTCGGGTGGTCAGCCGCAGGTGTTGTGCGATGCGCCGAATGGGCGTGGCGGCACGTGGAACCGGGACGGAGTGATCGTGTTCACGCCCGACGGATTCGGAGGCTTGTTTCGGGTGTCGTCCTCAGGAGGTTCTCCGGTGGAGATGACCAAGCCGGACTCGTCGCGCTTTGAAACCAGCCATCGCTGGCCGGTGTTCCTGCCGGACGGGAAACATTTTATTTACCTGGCAGCGAACTTCAGCGGGCAAACGGAGAATAACGCGATCTTCCTGGGCTCGCTAGATTCACAGGAAAGAAGCTTGGTGGTTAGCACGAGTACGAACGCCGCTTATGCGGAGCCGGGCTACCTGGTGTACATGAGGGATAAGACGCTGGTGGCGCAACCGTTCGACGGAAGACGCTTCGTTCTAAGCGGCGAGCCTCACACCTTGAGCGACGAAGTGCTGTATGCCTCTCTTGTGGGCAGAGCTGTTTTCAGTGTGTCCAATGGGGATGTTCTGGTCACCCAGACGGGAAAGGGCGCGTCGCTTTCCCAGCTGACTTGGTTTGACCGCAGCGGAAAGAAAACGGGCACGGTCGGCGTGCCTGGGACGTACAGCAACGTCCGTCTTTCGCCCGACGGGCGCAAGGTCGTCGGTGACCAAACTGATCAGGACGGACGGCTTACTGACATTTGGATCCGTGAAGTAGTTCCGGGATTGCCGCCAACGCGGCTAACGTTCGATCCTTCGTTGCATTGGACACCCATTTGGAGTCCGGATGGCAAGCAGATCATGTACAGCGCGAACCGCAAGCTGGGCATGCAGCTCTATGTGAAAAACGCCGATGGTTCCGGTTCGGAGAAAGAGGTGACCGATCTCGGCCTCGGATTGATGGTCAACGCCTGGGACTGGTCGCGGGATGGCAAGTACTCATTGTTCAGGAAGAGAAACGAGCTGTGGTACTTCTCCTGGCCGGAGAGCGCAGCCAAGCCGCTGATCCAGTCAAACTGGACGGTGCAAAACGCACACTTCTCCCCGGATGGCCGATGGGTGGCCTACGCCTCGAATGAGACGGGAAACATGGAGATCTACGTGTCTAATTTTCCAAGCGGCGACGGCAAGTGGCAAGTGTCAAGCGCAGGAGGGCAGGAGCCCAGGTGGCGTCAGGACGGCAAAGAGCTATTCTACCTGTCGACGGAAGGAAAGATGATGGCGGTATCGGTGACGCCGGGCACCGCTTTCAAAGCTGGCTCTCCGATCGCGTTGTTTCAAACCACCCACCGGCGGCAACCGATTTCCGCGCAAGACCGATTCTCCTACGATGTGAGTGGCGACGGCCAGAGATTCCTGATTAACACTAAGTTGGACGAAGCCAATGTCGCGCCGCTTTCCATCCATTTAAACTGGGCCTCGGAGATGGAAAAATAGAGCTGTCAATCTGCGGAGCGGCTTCCGAAAATCACGCAATGGCCAAATTGGTGCTCGCTTAGCTGCCGGGCTGCCTTTTAGAATGCAGCCATGATGGCGGCAGAAATGATAGTAACGCCGGTGACGCTGGAAGGCACGCACGTGCGGCTCGAGCCTTTGGCGAAGGCGCATTTGGCGGGACTGGCGGAGGTGGGGCTGGACGAGGAATTGTGGCGATGGATTCCGACGGCCGTTCGAACGCGGGAGGAGATGGCCGCCTACATTGAGACCGCACTGGATGAGCAGCAGCGCGGCGTTTCGTTACCGTTTGCAATTGTGGAGAAAGCTACGGGACGGACGATCGGGAGCACGCGTTACGGCAACATTGACCGCACGCATCATCGCGTGGAAATTGGGTGGACGTGGGTGGCGCGGGAGTGGCAGCGCACGGCCATGAATACGGAAGCGAAGTACCTGCTGCTGAAGCACGCATTCGAATCGCTGGGCTGCATGCGGGTGGAACTGAAGACGGACTCGCTGAACGAAAAATCACGCGCGGCGATCTTGAGAATTGGTGCGAAAGAAGAAGGCATCTTTCGGAACCACATGATTACGGCGAGCGGGCGGATCCGGCATTCGACTTATTACAGCATCATCGATCCGGAATGGCCGGCGGTGAAAGCGCGCCTTGAAGAAAGACTGAGTGCCCACCAGCGATGAGGAGTAGCGCGAGGCCCTACCTTTTGCGCAACGACTGGCCGTTCGGCCAGCGTCTCCCCTCGGCAAGTAAGGTAAAATTCCTCTCAGAATCCAGGTGATTCCACTCTTGGTATCTGAAGAGTCCGGCAAATTCCCGGGCTCAGTATTTGGAGAAGAGCTTGGCCACGCCCGACAATCCAATCAACCGGCGCCGCAGCGAGCGCGTGATGCTGCAGATGAGGATTACGGTGATCGCGGATGACATCGAACACAAGCCACGGCAGGAAGAAGCGCTGACGCTGATCGTAAATGCGCACGGCGGATTGATGAAGCTGAAAATGGACGTGCACGTCGGGCAGCCCATGCAGCTTTTGAACCCGCACAACAAAGTGCAGCAGAGCTGCCGGGTGGTTCGAGTGGAAGATACCTCGCCGGAATTTTTCTCGGTGGCTTTCGAGTTTGACGAGCCGAACCCCAAGTTCTGGCCGGTGGTTTTTCCGCCTTCGGACTGGGCTGCGCCGCGCGCTTGATGGCGTGGCAGGCAACGCCAGTGTCGCCGAATAGCGGCTTCCCATTTTGACCGGAGCTCTGCGGGCCGTATGGATGCTGGCAAGGCTGGGGCTACGGGCCACCGGAAGTCAGCTACGAAAATGTAAGATTCCGCGAAGGGACGTTTGTGTTTGACCTCTTCAAGCGCGACACGAAGCGGGTGGCCTACCGCGCCATCGGGCTGGAGCCGCCGTATCGAACTACGATTACGCACGACCAGGTGGACAGTATGGTGAACGCCCTGCTGAAGGAATTGAAACCCAAAGGCAAGTGAGACGCTGAGAAGAACCAGAGTAAGCAAGAACCCGTTGCGGAAGTCGCAGCGGGTTTTTTGCGTTTGGTGGGTTCGGCTGTCACCTACTATCACTGGCGGCATGACAAACGCAGAACTGCTATCCTCTCGGGCCATGGATCACGCCCCAACAAACGAAAATTTGCGGGAAAGCCGGCTGTCGCCCTGGGTGTTCGCGGTGGCGGCGGCATATTTTGTGATGCACGTGCTGACGGCGACGCACTACGGATATTTTCGCGACGCGCTGTATTATCTGGCGTGCTCGGAGCATCTCGATTGGGGCTTCGTAGACCATCCGCCGTTGATAGTAGCGCTGGCCTGGATGGCAAGGCACACTCTGGGGACTTCGCTGCGGGCGCTTCTTTTCTGGCCGGCGCTGGCGGGAGCGGCGCGCATCGTGTTGACGGCTGCGTTTGCGCGGGAGCTGGGAGCCCGGCGATTTGGCTCGATGCTGGCCGCCATGCTGGCCGCAACGCCTCCGGTGTGGTACGTGATCGATCATCAGTTCGCGATGAACGGGTTGGAGCCCCTTTTCTGGACGGGCTGCGCATACGTCATTTTGCGGATGATCAAGACCGGCAATTTGCGGTGGTGGCTTGCTTTCGGAGCGATCGCGGGGCTGGGGCTCGAAAACAAGTACTCCGTCGCGATTTTTGCATTTGGGCTGCTTGCGGGGCTCCTGCTTTCTGCGCAACGTAAATTACTGTTCACGCCGTGGCTTTTCGTTGGCGGCAGTGTGGCGCTGATCATCTTTCTGCCGAATCTGCTCTGGAACTTTCACCATCACTGGCCATTCCTCGAGCTGATGCATAACATCCGTGTTTCAGGGAAAGACGTGGCTCTCCCCCCGCTCGCCTTTCTCAAACAACAGATTATGATGACCGGCCCCGTTACCTTTCCTTTCTGGTTTGCAGGGCTGCTTTTCTACTTCTTTTCACGAAACGCAAAGCCTTTCCGCGCTTTTGGCTGGGCCTTCGTCATTACCATCGCGTTTTTCATGGTGGAGCACGGGAAGGATTACTATTCTGCGCCCGCGTATGCCATCGTGCTCGCTGCAGGTGCGGTTGCGGCAGAACGTTTTCTTGCCAAGCCGCTATTCGACGCGCGGCCGCTGGTGCGCGCGATTCTAAAGCCTCTGGCGTTCGCCTGGTTGATCCTAGGCGTTCTGCTCATTTTGCCAATGGTTCTTCCCATCTTGCCGATCGAGGAGTTTGTGAAATTTCAAGAACGTTTGGGGATCACGCATTCCAGCACGGAAAAGAGCCAGATCGGGGCGACGCTCCCGCAGTACTACACTGACGAATTCAACTGGGAGGAGATGACACAGGCGGTGGCGCGCGTCTATCACACGTTGACGCAGGAAGAGCAGGCAAAGACGGCGATTTTCACGGACAACTACGGCGAAGCCGCGGCCATCGACTTTTTCGGACCAAGATACGGATTGCCCAAAGCTATCTGCGGGCATCAAAGCTATTTTCTCTGGGGACCACGAGGTTACACCGGCGAGATCGTCATCCGGGTAGGGGCGCCGCTCGAACCGGTACGATCGAGTTACGAAAGGGTGACGGTCGGGGCTACCATCGAGAACCCGTACGCTTTTTCCAATGAGACTCGGCCCGTCCTGCTGTGCCGCGGGCGCAAGGAAAACTATCAGACGCAGTGGGATAAGGTAAAAAAATGGGAGTAGCGATGAAAAGCGGCGAAGTCGTTCTGGTAACTGGCACGAGCAGCGGATTCGGCCGGTTGATTGCGGAAACGCTGGCGAGGAAGAATTTTCAAGTTTTCGCCACAATGCGCAACGTGAAGGGCCGCAACGCGGCAGCGGTGCGCGAAATTGCGGAACTTGCCAGGCGCGAATCGCTCTCGCTGCAAACACTGGAACTCGACGTCACCGATGATGTCTCGGTGGAAAGCGCGGTGAGTAAGGTCGTGCTGCAATGCGGCCGCCTCGACGTGCTGGTGAACAACGCTGGTTTCGGGATCGTAGACCTGGCCGAAACCGTGACGATGGCGCAAGCGCAGCGGCAATTTGACACTAACTTTTTCGGCGTGTTGCGAATGAATCGCGCGGTCCTTCCAGTGATGAAACGCCAGGGGAGCGGGTTGCTGCTGCACGTGAGCAGCGGAGCGGGACGCCTGGTAATACCGGGAATGGGATTGTATTGTGCGAGCAAGTTTGCGATGGAAGCGCTCGCGGAAACGTATCGTTATGAACTAGCTTCGCAAGGAATTGATTCCGTGGTGCTCGAGCCAGGGGCCTACGCCACGCCCATCATGGAAAAGCTGGAACGCGGAGAAGACCCGTCGCGCAAGAGTGGGTACGGGGAAATGGGGGAGATTCCCGACAAAATACAGGCAAAGATTGCAAGCTCGCGTGCGAATCCTCAGGAGATCGCGGATACCGTGCTGCAAATTATTGAAACGCCTGCTGGCCGGCGAAAACTACGGTATCGCGTTGGACCTGGCGGGCCGGGAGTGCAGAGGATCAATGCGCTCACGGACGAGGTGCAGGTTCAGCTGCTCGAAGCGTTCGGCATCACTGAGTTGGCGAAATTCAAAACGGGAGCCAGCGGAACCAGCTAGATCCCGCGCCGGTCCTCGGAGACGACTTCGAAGCGTTAAGGGAGCAAGCCGAAGACAGCAACACTGGTAGCCGTGCCCACGTAGACCTTCCCGTTGACGACCATGGGCGTGATGAATTTGTTGCCGCTAAAATGGTCGCGGCTGTTGGCCGCTTGATTGGAATCGTAGAGTTCCTTGGTGAGGTCGGTGGCGTCGAAAGCGTAAAGAACAGCGCCACTGTTCTCAATGGCCCAGACGATCCCGTTGGTGGTGCCGTTAGCGGAAACGCTCGGCGTCGTTCCGGGATACCCGAAATGATGCGTGCTCTGCGAAGAAGGAGCCGCCGCGAGTCTTGCGGCGGTCACAGGAAATGCTTTCAAAGCATCACCAACCGCACCGTAGTACACCGTGTTATTGAAAAACGCGGGCATGGAGAAAACGCCGCCGCCCAACTGGCCGGAAATTTCCTGATAGATCTGGTCCGTGCTGGCGTTGAACTTGCCCATGGCATCGCGATCCACAACGTAAATGAGGGAGTCTTTTCCGGCGCCAACGGCGAGATGGCGCGTGTTCCCGCCGGAATCAGTGACGTCCAGCATCAGGATTCCGCCGCCGGAACCAAAGTCGGTGTCCGCGTTCGATTCCGCAACGGTATTGTGCGGCGTGAAGTAATCGGCAAGCTTGAGCCCGGTGGAAGTGGAAAGCTTTACGAAGCAGTTGCCGCAGTTGCCGTTCACCGGGAAACCGCTGGCGTTGAGTGTGGTGTCAAACGTTCCGTTGCCAAGGATGAAGAAGAGATTGCCGGCCGCATCAGCGGCCGGCGCGGTGCCGGCCATCCAAATGCCGCCTTCGCTGCCGTTGGGCACGAGATTCAGGACGCTGGTTTGCGCGAGCGTGTCCGCGCTGAAAGCCATGACCCACGAGGTGTAAGGTCGAGCGTCGCAATGCGATGACCAAGTGGTGTAGATCGTGCCGCTGATCTGAAGCAGCCCAGGCCGCTCCTTATATTGTTTCGGATCGAAGACGACGTTTCCGCCGGAGCTATTGTCACCCGTGCCGGGATACGTCGCCGTAATGTTCATGGGGCCGCCGAATAATTCCTGGCCGGTGGTCAAATCGAGCGCGTGAATGCGCTGGAAATACGTGCCGCCGGAATTTTTCGACATGGCCACAACATAAATGGCATTGCGAGAGCGATCAATCACTGGCGTAGCTGTTATGCCAATTTCCGGCGAGACCTGGCCGCAGCCGCGATTGTCGCTGGTAGTTTCGCCGCCGCCAAGCGTGGAAGTCTTCCAGAGAAAAGCGGAAGTCGTGCCGCCGATGGAGTCGGCGTCAAAGGCGTAGACCGAGCCGTGCTCAGTCGCGACATACAGAACATTCTTCTTTTGTCCGCCGATGGTGACCTGCGAGAGATACAGCGGCTGGGCATCGACTTTGCCATCGA
This sequence comes from Candidatus Acidiferrum sp., assembly GCA_036522305.1. Classification (GTDB taxonomy): domain Bacteria; phylum Acidobacteriota; class Terriglobia; order Acidiferrales; family UBA7541; genus Acidiferrum. The sequence goes on from DATDGB010000100.1 coordinate 76,086, forward strand.
CGCTAAACTCGCCCTTTTTCCCGAATAGCGTGGAGTTCACGTTTGCGGGAGTCAGCGCCGTTTCATTAAGGTTCTGGCCGTCGCGGCCGTTGTCGTAGTGGTAGGTGATGACGTCCACGGTGGAATTGCTCGTCTCGGGATTGACAGTGAGCGTGGCGGAATTGCTGGTCACATTGCCGGCGGAGTTGCTGACGACCACGCGGAAAAGTTCGCCGCTGTCGGCCGTGGTAGTGACCGGCGTGGTGTAGCTCGCGGCCGTCGCACCGGTAATCGCAGAGCCGTTCTTCTGCCATTGGTAAGTGAGCGGCGCAGTGCCGCTCGCGGCGACGCTGAATGTAGCGGCCTGACCGGCGTTCACTGTTAGATTCGCGGGCTGGGTAATGATCGTGGGTGCCACCGGCGCAGAGTTCACCGTGAGCGTCGCTTGCGCGCTAGTGATATTGCCCGCACTGTTGCTGACCACGACGTCGAATTTGGCGCCATTATCGGCTGAAGTGGTCACCGGCGTGGTATAGCTCGAAGCAGTCGCACCGCTGACATTAGCGGTGTTTTTGCGCCATTGATAAGAGAGCGGCGCGGTACCGCTCGCGACCACGCTGAACGTTGCGGCCTGGCCAGCATTGACTGTTTGATTGACGGGTTGGGTGGTGATGGTGGGAGCGACGGGCGCAGAGTTCACCGTGAGCGTCGCTTGCGCGCTAGTGATATTGCCCGCGCTGTTGCTGACCACAACATCGAACTTGGCGCCATTATCGGCTGAAGTGGTCGCCGGCGTGGTATAGCTCGAAGCAGTCGCACCACTGATGTTCGCGGTGTTCTTGCGCCATTGATAAGAGAGCGGCGCGGTACCGCTCGCGACCACGCTGAACGTTGCGGCCTGACCTGCGGTGACGGTCAGATTCGAGGGCTGCGTGGTGATCGCGGGTGCGGCCGTCGCGGCATTGACGGTGAGCGTCGCTTGAGAACTGGTGATGCTGCCCGAATTGTTCCTGACTACAACATCAAATTTGGAACCGCTGTCGGCGGTAGTGGTTGCAGGAATCGTATAGCTGGCGGCTGTTGCGCCGCTGATGTTGGCGGTGTTCCTGCGCCACTGGTAAGAAATAGGCGCGGTGCCGGTGGCCGATACGCTGAACGTAGCCGCCTGCCCCGCCGTGACTGTGACGCTCACCGGTTGAACCATCAGCGATGGCGCGACAGGTTGAGTGGTGCCGCCGGGATTCGTGAGGCCCGAACAGCCCGCCAAGGAAATTGCGAACAGCAGGGCTGTCAGTTGGTAGGTCAAAATCGTTCGGCGCACGAGCTACACCCCCGGTTAAATTTGAGCGGCTGGACTCGGGGAGGCCGCAACAACAGGAAAGGCAACGCCAAGCGCTGTTGATGACAGCGCCAGGAATACTCAGTTATGCGATAAAGGTTACTCAGTGCGAAGTAAGAATGCACCTGACCTGAAGGACAGTTGTTGGCCAGCAGACAATGCCAGCCACAATTGAATCTCGAACCTCACGGCTTGCCACTTCTCGCGGTTCCCACTATCCTCGATTTCTCTATGGAACTCGAAAATCGCGTTGCCCTCATTACCGGCTCAGGACGTGGAATAGGCCGGGCCATCGCCCAACTCTTTGCGAAAGAAGGCGCCGCCGTGTTTCTAACGGCGCGTACAGAAAAAGAACTGGCTTCCGCGACAGTTGAAATATCGCAGGCTGGAGGACGCTCCGGCTTCGCCACCGCTGATTTGTCGCGGGAAGCAGATTGCGCCCAGGTTGTTGCGGCGGCGCGGACAAAATTCGGCCGGATCGATATCCTGGTGAACAATGCGGGGCATTACGGCCCGGTGGTTCCGGTGGAAGACTATCCGCTGGCGGAATTCGACAATGTGATTGCGGTTCATCTTCGAGCCGCGTTTCTGTTGTCGAAGCTCGTGCTGCCGGAGATGTACGCGCGGCAGTCTGGCGTGATCCTGAATATTTCCAGCCTCTCGGCAAAGGCGGCTTACGCGTGGGGCTCGGCTTACGCTGCCGCGAAAGCGGGAATGCTGGGGCTGACGCGCGTCACAGCTGCGGAAGGGGCGCGCAAAGGTGTCCGCGTGAACGCCATCTGCCCGGGACCAGTGACGGAGACGCAGATGTCCAAGGACCTTGGCGCGGTGCTCGCAAAAAAAATAGGTGTGAACGAAGAGGAGCAACTTGCCGGCTTTTTGAACGGCTTGCTGCAGGGCCGCGCCCAGACAGCCGCGGAAATTGCGCGCGCTGCTTTGTTTCTCTGTTCCGATCAATCCAGCGCCATGACCGGCCAGTCCATCAACGTCGATGGCGGCGGCGCGTTCTATTGAGGGCACCGCGAGTTGCTACACCGATCAGATTCGCGATGTCGCTGGCAAAATCGTTTGGCAGAATCTGGAATCAATGCATTTCATTTTTGTAAGCAGCGCCAGCTTTCATCACGAACTTCACGTTTTGCAGCTCCTTGATATCTTTCAGCGGATCGCCGCTGACAGCCACAATGTCGGCCCACTTTCCGGCTTCGATGGTTCCCACCTTGTCGCTCCAGCCGAGCAGTTCGGCAGCGGTTGAAGTGCCGGTGCGAATGGCTTGCATTGGCGTCATGCCGTATTGCACGTAGTATTCAAACTCCTTTGCCTCGTTCAGCGCTTTCCAATCGAAGCCGCCCGCGTCCGTGCCCAGGGCAATCCTTACGCCTTTCTTCACCGCCTTTGCAAAATTCTCGCGCTGCAGGTCCGCCATCTTCTGCCAATTACCGCCGCGGCCGGGCGCCACGTACATGCCCACCGTGATCGTTGGGACCCAATAGATGCCTCTCTTCGCCATTTCATCCATCAAAGCATCGGTCAGGCCGTCGCCATGTTCGATGGTGTCCACTCCGGCGCGCAGAGCCGCCGCGATACCATCGCTCCCAATCGCATGCGCGGCAACTTTCTTGCCGATGCGATGCGCTTCGTCCACGATCGCCTTCGCTTCTTCATCGGTGAAGTTCACCATCGAGTGCAGCACGTCATCCGCCTCGAAGTGATACCGGCGGTCGGAGTAATACTTGATCCAGTCAGCGCCGTACATCGCCTGCTCGCGCACGGCCTTGCGAGCGCCGTCGACTCCATCCACATACTGCACACCGGTGGGAACCTTCAACTCCCAGGAATAACCAAGCAGCGGATACATTCCCGTCGGAGTCATGGCGCGCGTGGCCACTTGCATGCGTGGGCCGGGCACTTCCCCGTTGGCAATCGCCTTTTTCACGTCCACGTCCGCGTACATCGCGCCTTCCGTTTCCAAGTCGCGAATGGCCGTGAAGCCGTGCGAAAGTGCGATCTGTGCGTTGCGCGCGGCAAGGATCGCTCGATACGGAATCGATTCCTTCAACAATTGCGCGTCGTAGTCCTCGGCGGTGATGTCGCCTTGTAGCAACACGTGCGTGTGAGTGTCGATGAAGCCGGGCAGAACGGTGGCCTTGGAAAGGTCAATCACCTCGACGCCGGCGGGAGCACTCCCTCCTGCCACGACGGACACGATCTTGTCGCCCTCAATCACAATCATCGCATTCGCGATAGGTTTATCGCTCTTCCCGTCGATCAATTGTCCGGCCCGAATGGCCACGCGATGCGGGGTTTGACAAAGAGCGAGAACTGAGACCACAAGACTCAAGACAAAGCTAATAAGGATGCGGCGCATGAAATTTCCTCCCTCAAAGACGCAAAGCGTATCAGAGCCGGGCAAATTCGTCGCGTCCATAGAATGAATTGGCAGCGGCTGCCACGGCGGGCAGAGGCGGGAATTCCCGCTCGTTTCGTTGACTTGGCTGGTTTGCGCACCTAGAATCAGCGACAGTCCTTCCCAGCGTAATGATCGGCGAAACCATCTCGCATTACCGAATCACCGACAGAATCGGCTCCGGTGGCATGGGGGTGGTGTACAAGGCGCTCGATTTGAAGTTGGAGCGCACGGTAGCTTTGAAATTCCTGCCCGCGGATGCCGCCGTCAGCGACCGCGACAAACAAAGCCTGCTCCGCGAGGCGCGCGCCGCTTCCGCCCTGGATCATCCCAACATCGGCGTCATTCACGGGATCGAAGAGTACGAAGACCGCCAGCTCTTCATTGTCATGGGTTATTACGAGGGAGAAACTCTCGCGCAGAAGCTCTCGCGCGGGGCGATCTCCGTCCGCGAATCGCTCGACTTAGCCATCCAGATCGCCAGAGGGTTGAGCGCGGCTCATGCGCGCAACATCGTGCATCGCGACATCAAGCCTTCCAACATCATTATTACCACTGACAAGATGGCCAAGATCGTGGACTTTGGCCTCGCCCGGTTTGTGGTCACCGCCAGCGCTACACAAAGCATCTCTTCCACTGGGACGCTCCCATACATGGCCCCCGAGCAGATTCTCGGCGAAGGCATCGACCAGCGCTGCGATATCTGGTCGTTGGGTGTGATCCTCGTACAAATGATTGCTGGCAGTCATCCGTTCCTCCGCCCGAATAAAGGCGCGATGACCTATGCGATTCTCAACCAGCCGCCCGCGGCGATCGAGGTTCTTCCAAAGGCTTTGCAACCCATCGTTTTTCGCGCGCTCTCTAAGAAGCCCGAGGGCCGCTATCCGCGCGCCGATGAAATGCTCCGCGATTTGGAAACCGCACTAGCCGAGATCACGTCAAGCCCTGCGCCAGCCGAAGAGCCTACGGTCACTCGCTCCGTCAATGCCCGTGAACTTAGGCAGTACATGGAGAACGCCTCGACGCCGAGCTGGGTCATGGGTAATACCGGCAAAGGCTGGCGTCTCCTGCTTGCCACCATCGGAGTGATCCTTGTCGCGCTCGCTGTGTCTTTCCTTCCTCCCTTGCGCGAACGCTTCGCGGGACTCGCCTACGCCGGCAGCGAAAAACATCTCGCCGTGCTGCCGTTTGCCAACTCCACTGACGATCCCGAATATGGGCCCGTCGCGGAAGGGCTGATGGACTCGCTGACCAACGAGCTCTCAAACCTGGAGGCCGCTCAGAAATCCATCTGGGTGGTCCCTGCAAGCGTGGTCCGCGACCGCAAAGTCAATGACCCAGCCTCCGCATTTCGCGAACTGGGCGCGACGATGGTGGTACAAGGAAGCATCCAGCGCAAAGGACCGGTGTTGCACCTGACCGTGCTCCTGATTGATTCGAAGCGCCTCCGGCAAATCGGCTCGGCGGAGATGGAAGATCGCTCCGGGAACTTGGTGGCACTACAGACCCAAGCCGTTTCCCAATTGGCACGGCTGATGAAAGTCAGAGTGCCGGAAACTGCTCACACGCCGGCTGGCCGCGCCACTCCCAGCGCTTACGAAGCGTACCTCAAAGCGTTGGCCTACCTGCAGCGTTACGACAAGCCCGGCAATCCTGACTTGGCTATTTCCGCCTTGAACTCAGCGATTGAGAAGGATCCTCGCTTCGCCCTGGGCTACGCGACCCTCGGCGAAGCCTATCGCTTGAAATTCCTGATGGAGCATCATCCCGCGTGGGTCGATCAAGCTTTCGAAAACTGTCAGAGGGCCTTGCAGATCGATGATCGCCTCCCATCCGTGCACGTGACGCTGGGTCAACTCCAGTCGACCCTTGGCAAAAACGATCTCGCTCTCCAGGAATTCCAGAAAGCTCTCGATATCAATCCGCGCGATGCCGGGGCCTTGATCGGCCAAGCCGCTGCCTATGAAAAGATGGGCCGAATCGCGGACGCGGAGGTCAACCTTCAGCGCTCCATCGCGCTTCGGCCAGATTACTGGGAGGGCTACAGCGCACTCGGTGCGTTCTACTCCCGGCAAAAACGCCCGCAAGACTCTCTGAAGCAATACCGTCGCGTCATTGAACTAACCCCCGATAGTCCCGAGGGCTACAGCGATCTTGGCGTGGCCTATATGGCGCTCAGCGATTCGCAATCCAGTGCCGCCGCGGAATCCGCGTTTCAGAAATCCATTCAGCTCGCGCCCAACTACCAAGCCTTTGCCAACCTTGGTTGGTTATATATGGACCAGAAGCGTTATGCCGATGCCGCCGCAGCCACCCGCAAAGCCCTGGACGTCAACGACAAGGACTGGCGCGTTTGGGCAAACCTGCAACTCGCTTACACCTGGCTGAAGGACGACGAAAAGGCACGCGCCGCACGCTCCAGAACTCTGAGCTTGCTCGAACAATACGCCGAGCTGAATTCCCGGGAAGCTTCAGTCCAGTCCATGCTCAGCACCTACTATGCGGAAGACAAGCTTCGCGAGAAAGCCGTCGCTCATGCCAACGCCGCCCTGGCTCTTGCTCCCACGGATCCTGGAGTTCTCGCTGATATTGCAGAAACCTTTATTGACCTTGGAGACCGCAAGCACGCCATCCAATACGCGCAGGATAGCCTCAAAAACGGCTACACTTTGACGGATCTTCAGCAACGGCCCTACCTGCTCGGGCTTCTTGCTGACCCAAGTTTCCGGCCCCGCGGAAAGCAGTAAGATTCGAAAGGAGAATCACCGTGTCCACCACAGGAGCTGCAAGAGCAAAAGAAACTACCTTGGCCCGATCCGCGACGATTTCCATTCGCAACCAGGAACCCAACCCGGACGGCAGAGTGGAGGTGGCCCCGTGGACTGGCAGGGTTCACTTCGTGAACAAGGACAAGAAGGAATATCGGCTTCGTTTTTGGAAGCCGGACACCGAGCCTCTCAGCGGCATCGACATCTTGCTTCCCGCAAAAGGTCGCGCCACCGTGATGATCAAGAAAGGCGACATATTTCACTTCGGCGTTTTTCCCCCGAAGGGTGAGGCAGCCTCTCTCGGAAAAGGCGGCGGCCCCATCGTGAATTGATCCGCGAAAACTTCAATTGACAATCATAGGCTCGGCGTCCGGCTGTCACGAAAGTTGTGGAGTTCCGAATGCAATCACCATCCTTGCATCTCCATGGAGATGTCGACAACGGGGCAAGCTTCGGCTAACATTTGCCCCGTGGGGTCAGGCAAGGCGCGCTGCTGGCACAGACGTGTTGGAAATGCTTCCCGCTGAAGCGAAATCGGATTCGCTTGGGAAAATTGTCTCTGCCGGACAATCGTCTGTAGGAGCTGCCGAAAATCGGTAAAAGCATCTTAGTGGAGCAGACGTGAGCCAGTCCTCTCTGATGAATACTCCCAGCAATTCCGTGGGTGAAGAAGCGCGGCGCAGCACGCGCATTGAGCGCTCCGTCCCGCTGATCGTTTTCGGCCAAAACCGCCTGGGCGAGCCGTTTGTGGAAAGAACCGTCTCCACCAGCCTGAACTTGCACGGTTGCCGTTATCCCTCGCGGCACGATTACGGTGTCGGCTCCTGGGTCACGTTGCAAGTCGTAGGATTAAACGTAGAGCCTAAGCCCCCGGCGGTGCGCGCCAGAGTGCGCTCGGTGCACACCTCGCAAAGTACGCGGGAACTTCAGCAAGTCGGCGTGGAATTGGAAAATCCTGGGAATGTGTGGGGAGTGGTGACGCCGCCGCAAGATTGGATGACCGCCGGAAGTGCCAGCGCCACCATGGCGCAATTTGCCGCCGCCGTGGCGCCTGCGCTGGAACCCCCGCTCATGCCCGCGAATCTCGAGGAGCCCCCGGTACCAGCCGAACATAAGATGGCCGAGGTCGCCACGTTCCCATCTCCCTCGCCCGCTACTTCAAAGCCGCCCGCGCCGAAACTGGCCGAGGCTCCCAAGCCGCAACGCGTCGTGATCACACCCGACGGTCTGATCGCCGCGCTGCAAGGCAAACTGCAGCAAGCCGCGGAGAAAGCGGTGCAAGCGGCGGTAGCTAAAAAAGTGGACGAAGCGGTCCGTGAAGCGCTGACTTCGATTGATGACGTGCGCAACTCCAGCGTGCGCGAGATCGAGGAACTTTTCCCCACGCGCGTGGAAGGGCTGAAACACTCCTCGAAACAGGAGTCTTCCGGCGAGCTCGCCTCGCGGTGGAAAGATCAAATGGAAAAGTACCGCGGCCAGGCGGAAGAGATGGCCCAGCAGTTGGAGAAACAGGCGGCGGAGTTGCGGCGCGAACTGGCGAAGTCGCAGGAATTTTTGGAACGGTTGCAACGCGAAGGGGAGCCTCAGATCAACGCGCGCCTGAACGAAGCGCTGGCCCGGGCCACCGCGGAATTCGAAGGCGCCACCGCCCGCACGGCGCACCGCCGCTATGAACTCATGCTGGAGAATACCCACGCGGTCACGCAGGAAGCCATCATGAAGCTCGATGCGCGCTCCGCGGAAGTCCAAGCGCTGATCCATGGCGCGGTGAATTCTGCCCTGGGGGCTTTCCAGCGGCAAGCGGACACGCACGTCAATGCCGTGCTCGACGAAACCAAGGAACGGGCGGTTTCCGCTCTCTCCTCACTCGATGCGGAGAGCCGTGCGGCCTGCGAAGCGCGTCGTGCGGCATTGGAAACCGAGGTGGCCCGCGCCGCCGAGCGCTCCACGGACCAATTCCGCAAAGGGATGAAGGCCTTCCTGTACTCCTGCCTGGTGGCCGCCGTCAGCGCCGTGGATGAACATTCAAAATCCACTCTCGACGGGCTCGTTAAGGACAACGGGAAAACTTTGTTCGAAGCCGAAAACGATTCGCGCACCAAAGAGGATCAGGAAATCATCCCCAATACCGACATCGATCCCCTCACCCACTAAAAAGCCCTAAGCTGGCACGCAAAAGATAGCTTTGCAACGGCTGCAATGTGAAAATCCTCTGTGCAAAAGAAAAAAGCCAACCGCTCTCTCAGGACGGTTGGCCCTTTTCTTTCGTTCCTCTTGCCGCGGAGCCTGCGCCAATCCTGAAGGAGGCAGGTTGACAAGTTCCGCGTGTGCTCTGGCCAAGGCCAGAAAGTCAAAAACTCAGTTAGCGCGCAGCGGCCGAGCCCGGACGCCGAAACTGCCGGCGCGCCGCATCTTCAATTGTGTTGATGCCCTGCCGCGTGGCCACCATGACCGGGTGCTGGCTATCGGCAATCCGCTCCACTGTGACGGCCCAAACGCGGTGCAGCATGTACAAGCTTCCAACCACGGAAGCGATGGCCGCAAATCCAACCGCGAAGAGCGCAAACACCGCCAGCAGTTCCCATACGAAATACATTTGCAGCGAAACCAGCGCTGCCAGGAACATCCACATCCACTTTCGGCTGTTGTCCTTGGTCTTCATCTTTCCTCTGTCGCTCATCCCCTACCCCTTAAGTTCCTCGCAGCCAATCTCTGTTTCTCTTGCTGCACTTTTTGCTCACTTACTTAGATGCACCAACCTGTCCAGATGGTCTAACCACTCCCCTTACCTGTCCCATTTGACACCTTCCGGGGCCCAAAGGCGATGGTACGCAAGTCACATTTTGGGGCCTAAACTTCTCGGCTAGTACCGCAACATCTCACATTAAAATTCTATAAATAATTGAAAATAAATAGGTTACTACCTGTTCGACTTTCGCCCCGGTTTTCGCCTCGTTTTCCCTGTACCGCCTGTGGAAAACCTGTACTTCCGTACAGGTGTTTTCGGCTCCCCCTGGCTAGTGATTCCGAGGCCAAAAGCGTATCAAACGGCAAGTAGCACGGCCAAGGAAGAGCCGACATATTTCGCTTTTTATTCGCTATTGTCAAGAGAAAAGACCTGCCCTGGACAAGCCTGGCGGCACTCTTCGGCTTAATCCCAATTGTTCGGAGTACTTAAATATGCTCTAATTCGCCCGTCACGAGTTTCCAGCCTCGCCTATGGAAATACTGGCCGTACTTGCCGTCATCCTGGTCATCATTACTCCGATTCTCGCTATCTCCGCCTTTGTTCGCGTTCAAAGGATTGCGGAACAGTTGCGCGGCGGCTCCCTGCTCACTCTGGGAGATCGTCTGGCTGCCCTCGAACGGCGGCTTCTTGCTATTGAGAAGTCGCTGTCTTCCCGGGGATCAGAGAGGGCTCAAGAATTGAAACAAGCTCCTGCCCCGTCCGTCTCTGCGCCCACCCCTTCGTCACCAGTTGCTCCCACCTCGCAGGCTTCGCCACCTCCTGCTCCTCCTCCACTTCCCATTCCGCCGCTGTCCCACCTGCGCGAAGTCCCAGACCCGCCGCACGTCAACGTCTTCGCCGCGCCGCCGCTTCACAGCTCGAAGCCAAAGTCCTCGTCCAGCCTCGACCTGGAAACATTGATCGGCGGACGCTGGCTGAATCGCATCGGCATTGTCGCGATCATCAGCGCCGTCACTTTCTTTCTGAAATACGCCTTTGACAACAATTGGATCGGCCCCAGCGGCCGCGTAGGGATCGGAGTTCTGCTCGGCGCCGCCATGCTCCCCTGGAGCCAGTGGCTCCTGAACCGGGGTTATTCCTACTTTTCGGAAGGCATCGCCGGCCTCGGCGCCGCCGTGATGTATCTGTCGATCTGGGCTAGCTGCCAGTATTACAAGCTGTTCAGCCTGGATGTAGGCTTCTTCGCCATGATCATCGTCACCGCGGGCATGGGCGCCGTGGCTCTGGGTCGCAATTCGCAGCGCATCGCCCTGCTCTCCCTCTTCGGCGGCTTTCTCACGCCGATACTCGTCAGTGAGGGCAAGGACGCCCAAGTCGTTCTCTTCACCTACCTATTAATTCTCGGCGCCGGCCTTCTCGTCATCGAACTCCGCCGCGACTGGCGCGCGCTCACGCCCATTTCGTTCCTCCTGAGCCAATTCTATTTCTGGGGCTGGTACTCGCAGTTTTATCGACCAGACAAGCTCGAGCGCACGGTGATCTTTGCGACGCTCTTCTTTCTGCTCTACGCCGCTCTTCCGGTCATTCGCTCTGTGCGGTTTTCCGGCCTGCGCGAATTGGATGTCCTGGTGGTGGTTGCAAACTCTTTTGCGTATCTCGGCGCGCTCTACATCATGCTCTGGCCACAGGACCGTTGGCCCCTCACTCTCCTGGTACTGGCATTGTCCGCGGGGCAGATCGTTGTCGCGCGCCTCGTACCGCCTCCCAAACCGGGCGAATCGCCGCTGACGCGATTGCTCTTTGCAGGCCTGGCGCTGACATTTGCCACTCTGGCGATTCCCATCCGCCTCGATGGCAAATGGATCACGCTGGCCTTCGCTGTCGAAGGCGCCATCCTCGTGTGGACTGGTTTCCGCTCGATGCCCGGCCACTTACGCGCTGGCGGCTATTTCCTTCTCGCTCTCGCTGCTATTCGTCTTCTGATTTTTCCTTTGCCAGCGTCGCAATTTTTGTTCAACGAGCGCTTCGCTGCGTACACCGTCTTGATTATCTGTTTCGGCGTCGTCCTCTATGCCGCGCGCGAGCAGTCTTCTTCCGTGAGCGGCGAGGAACTCAGCGCCCTCGGCGTGTTCGCCGTGGCCATCAATGCCTTCGCTTTGATCGCGCTCTCGCTCGAACTCTGGGATCACTTCGGTTCCCATGCCGGTTTGGGCATCGACTCCGGCCTCGCCCAGCACCTCGCGCTTTCTCTGCTCTGGACCGCCTACGCTTCCGGGCTGATCGCTCTTGGCGTCAAACGCGAATCAGCATTGCTCCGCTGGCAAGCGCTGGTGCTCTTCGGTTTAGTGGTCCTCAAAGTCTTCATCTACGACAGCTCGTTTCTGGAACGTTTCTACCGCATCGTCTCGTTCTTCATCCTCGGCCTTGTGCTGCTCACTGTTTCGTTCCTGTATCAACGCAAAGTCGCGCGCGAGCGTTCTTCGTCATGATGCGCAAAATCTTTTCTTTACTGCTGGTGATCGTGACTCTCGGCGCTTCAGCTCTCTCTACCGATCTTCCTTCCGCCTGGCGCTCCTGGCGCTACTCCCGGCCCATTGAGTCGGGGCGTGCGGACGCGCTCAATTACGTGATTCTCGATCGGGAAGTTTTCTCGCATTCGGAAAATCAGCTCGCCGACCTGCGCATCATTGATGACCTCGGCCACGAGCTACCCTTTGAAGTCAGGTCGCAAATCACCCCGCCGCCGCAGCCCGTTCAGCTTGCAGCCACTCTTCGGGAGAACAGTTTCGTCCTCGGGCAATTTACGCAGGTTGTTCTCGACCTCGGCGAGCGCGCGAGTTTCCACAATAGCGTTCGCGTGCAAACGACCGAATCCGATTTCATCAATTGGGTGGAAGTAGCAGCGAGCGATGACGCTCACCTGTGGCGCATCGTCAATGCGCGTGCGCCAATTTCCCGTTTCCGCAAGGAAAATCTCGAAGGCAATCAGCTTGTCCGCTATTCGGAAAACAATGCGCGCTATCTGCGCGTGCGCATCCAGGAAGCCGCGCACATTTTTCAGGTAACCGGCATGGAGGTTTTTTCTTCTCCTGCCTTTAAGAGTGAGATCCCCGCCGAAAGCGGCGCCCTTCTCGGCGCGGCGTTGCTTCCCGATTCGAACGGCGCACCTTCGCAAACGCAATGGACGGTCGATTTAGGGGCCGCGGCGATTCCGATTGCCAGATTCAATTTCGAGACGGCGCAACCCGAGTTTTACCGCGCCGTGCGGCTGCTCAACAGCACCGATCAGAAAGAGTGGCAGTCCGTCGGTGGCGGCGAGATTCACCGCTTTGTAGTCAACGGGAGAACGGAGGAATCCCTCGGCGTGCAGTGCTACGAATTGTGGGGTCCCCGCTATTGGCGCGTGGAGGTACTCAACGCCAGCGACGCCCCGCTCTCTGAACTTCGCCTCGCGTTGACGATGCCCTTGCGCTTCCTGCTCTTCCATCCGGCGCAAAATCGTTCCTACCGCCTGATCTACGGCAACTTCCGAGCGGCCGCGCCGCAGTACGACCTTGCCCGAACCTTGCACATCCAGACAAACGAAGTGATCGCCCGCCAGGGACTCGGAACTGAAGAAGCTACTTCCAATTACGCCGATCCGCGCTCCTTCACCGAACGCCACCCCAATCTGCTGTGGATCGCGCTGGCCATCGCCGTCATTCTGCTAGCCACCGCCGCCATGCGCGCCATGCGCACACCCGACCCCGCGCAATAACAGAGCAAAGAGAATGGTTCCTTGCCCGGTAGTAGGGGCGCAGCACCTGGCCCGACCTGGTCGGGGGCTGCGCCCTACTCGGCAACACTGTGCCTTGTGGTAGTTTTTTTCGGCGTTTTTTGGCTGACGCCTGAGATTCTTGCAAACAACGCAGCTTCAGTTTCCCTTGAAGGAATAACCCGCATCAAACGGTAGCTTGCCATCCAAGCGTAGAACTTTGACGGAACTATTGATGGAATAAACGTCGATAATCCCCACCGCGCCTGGCGTGGCTTCCACGATGCGCAACAACTCTTCGTCGCTCCCCGCGATCTTGATAATTACGCGAGACTCGTTCATTTTCGCGATTGCCCCTTTGATGTCGCCGCCCGCATCAACAAAAAGCTTCTGAGCGACAACGTGCATCTCGGGAGCCTCGGGATTCTTGACGACAAGTAGAAAGTTCTTCCCATCCCCCCAGCTTTTCTGCGTGCCCTTGCACAATTTCACCAGGTCGCCGAGCGGAACATCCGAAAGCTTGCTCCCCGCGGAAATCACCACCGCCATGTTCTTGATCGCCGCAGCACTGCTGCCAACAGTGATCGAGGCAGCGCACATCAGCGCCGTGATTCGCAGCCACTTCCCGCGGGCATCCTGCTTCATAACGTTCAGACTCTCTTTCCGTGAAGGTACTTGCAGTATGTTCACTTGCGGCTTTAAGGAGCAAGTACCGGCTTCCCCAACTGTGCTCAACTGAGCGCCTGTTCTTCTCTTCTCGCACACCTGTTCTCCGGACCAGTATCGCTGCAACCCCTCGCCGCGCTATTTTTTCTACCTGGGCTCATTCTCTTCTTCACAGAAACGGAGAGTATTTCTTTATGAATCGATTCGCGGCGTGCTTTTTTCTGCTGCTTTTTCCTTCTCTGGCGGGTATCGCTGCTTGGGCGCAGACTCCCACTCCTCACATTGTCACGGCCGTCGATCGCGCCGGGACCAGCGCTCCGCCCATAGCGGGCGCCCAGCATCTTTTTGGCGCCATCGCGCTCTCCACACATTCGGAGCAAACCCGTCAATTGCTTGAGCTCGCCGTAGACAAATACGAAAACGCCGACTACCTCGAGTCCGCGGCTCTGGCGCGCCGCGCCGCCGGTGCAGATCCACAATCCGCGCTCGCCTACGCCATGGCTTCCTTCGCTGCCCGCCGGTGGGTGCCCGATAGCTCCGCCTTTGCCAAGGCGAAAGCGCTTCTCCCGCGTGCTACTCCCGACGAACAGCTTCTCGCCCGCTGGATGATCGGCATTCAAGACCGCGACCTGCTCCCCGCCATCTCCAGCATGAACGACCTCTTGCAGCGCTTTCCACGCGAAAAACACATCCTCTATATGACCGCCGAGTGGCTCCTCCTCCAGGAAGATGATGACCGCGCCCGTTCCTTGATGGAATCGGCGCTCCAGATCGACCCCGCTTTTCCCGCCGTCCTCAATCGCCTCGGCTACGTTTACATCAGCACCGGCACTCCCGACCCCACAAAGGCCATCGCCTCCTTGAAGCGCTATGCGCAAGTCGAGCCCAATTCTCCCAATCCCCAGGACTCGCTTGGCGAAATCTCCCGTTTTGCCGGCGACGATGCGGCTGCCTTGGAGCACTACGCTGCCGCCCTCAAAATTGATCCCAAATTTCTGAATTCGCAGGCGGGTCTTGGTGGCACACGGACGCTCATGGGCGATTACAGCAAAGCCAGAAAAGAATACGACCTCGTTATTCAGCGTTCAGACAACCCTTTTGAGGTACTCGATGCCAAATGCCAGAGAGCCCTTGTATCATTCTGGGAGGGCAACCCCGTCGAGGGCCGCAGAGCCCTGGCCACTCTCGCTGAAGAAGCCGCAAGGATAAAAGAATTCAATGGGCAATTCGAAATCGCTCTGGCCGGGGCCATGCTCGCCGCAGACTCGCGCGACGAACTCAAGCAGCTCAGAGCTCTTTCTGACTTTCTGGAAAAGCCTCTGGCCGGCATGAATGAATCAGACCGCGATATCGATCGCGCCATCGTTCTCCGCGAACGTGCACGCGTCGCCTCGCTCAATGGCCTTCTTGACGACGCTTCCGAAGCCGTCTCTAAACTCGACGGTCTCGCCACTTCCTCGCGCGATTCTGTTGTCATGAACGCGCACGAATCTGCCCTTGGTTATCTGCTTGCCCGGAAAGGCGATTTGCCCGCCGCCGCCGATGAACTGTCGGCAGACCCCCACTCACCACTCGTCCTGGAGCAACTTGCCTCCGTCCTAGAAAAACTCGGCAAGACCACAGCCGCGCAAGAAACGCGCACGCGCCTGAAGTATCAGCGCGCCCCAACCGTCGAATGGTTTTTGGTGACGCACCAAAACGCCGGCGCAACCCGCTAGTCGAGTCTGCAAACAAAAACGCGTTGCTGCGGCGGATTTTCTGCCGCAGCAACGCGTTTTTTCTTTCTGAAGGGCTTAGCTAAGCTTTTTTCAGTTGCCGAGTGATCCACACCAGGATGACGGCGCCAACAAACGACACGACAATTTCCCCGATCAATCCTCCCGCGTGCAGACCTAACAGCCCAAGTACAAAGCCTCCGATAACTCCACCGAGAAGTCCGAGGAGAATATCCACCAGCACGCCGTATCCCCCGCCCTTCATTACCTGGCCTGCCAGCCATCCCGCAATCAATCCAACGATAAGTGAATAAATCAATCCCATCATTTTCCTCCTGTTTTCTCTTATGCGGCCTAGGAAAGAACCTTGCTTGGCTACCTTGTAGAACGCGCCTTGCCGAATGTCAACCACGCGGCTTACACTGGCTCGCCAGAAAACCATTCCGCCGTAACGGAGCGTTAATGATTTCCCGTATTCGTTTATCTCTTCTGTCGGTGCTTCTTCTTGCACTGATCAGCGTCGCCTGCTCGAAAGCTCCCGCATCGGGCGATGCGTCCGCTGCCAAATCCGGCGCACGTCCCACGATAGTCTTCATGACCGACTTCGGAACCGCCAACGACGCCGTGGCTATCTGCAAAGCCGTCATGATCAGCATCGCCCCCGATGCCCGCATCATTGACATCACCCACCAGGTCACGCCCTTTCGAATCGAAGAAGGTGCTCGCTTCCTCGAAGCCACCTCTCCCTACTATCCCGCCGGGACGGTTTTCGTGACGGTCGTCGACCCTGGCGTCGGCACCTCGCGCAAAGCCATCGTCGTCAAAACAAAAAAGGCCCAGTACTTCGTTCTCCCCGACAACGGCCTCATCACGCCCGTGCTTGACCGCGACGGCCTCGATTCCGCCCGCGAAATCACCAATCCCAGCTGGATGATTCAAACCGCCATTTCTTCCACCTTCCATGGCCGCGACATTTTTTCCCCCGCAGCCGCGCACCTCGCCGCCGGATGGGATTTCAATCTCGTCGGTCCCGTGGTTCCCCAACTCGTTCGCCTCACTCTGAAGACCTCCACCACCACCGCCAAAGGGGTCGATGGCAATATCATCGCGCTCGACGATCCCTTCGGCTCTCTGGTCACCGATATCCCCAGCGACGAATTCAAGAAACTCGGCTACAACCTCGGCGACAAACTCCGAATCGAAATCAACAAGAAACCGGTGACCGTCCCCTACGTGAAGACGTTCATGGATGTCCCCGTGGGCGACGTGCTCCTTTTCATCGATTCCCGCGACCGCGTCAGCATCGCCATTAACCAGGGCAACTACTCCAAAAAGTTCGGCGTCGAGCCTCCCGGCACCATCTCCATCTCGCGCAAAGGCTCACCCATCAAGGACAAGTAGCTGCCCTTGGCAACCCAGCCGCGAGCCGATTCCGCGAAGGCCTTGCAGAAGGTTGCTTTCTCCACCCTGAATATCTCGAGCGATCTCAATACTCTCCGAAAGCGCCCCATTTTGTCCGGAACTTCTCCTGCTCCCTAACGTATCTTTATGTCAGTTCGTCCAAGGTGTCAGTCCAGAGCAGTACCGCGAATCTCCAGGGGGTTCCACGATGGGAGCGACTGTCCAACAGCTCAAGCAGGTCTTTCGCCGGCTCCGCCGTGCGCCGATGTTTACCGCCGTCACGGTAATTACCCTGGCCGCTGGCATCGGCGGCAACACCGTCGTCTTCAGCGTTCTCGAAGGCGTCCTCCTTAAGCCCCTTCCGTACCCCCGCACTGAAGAACTTGTGGGCGTCTGGCACAATGCCCCCGGACTTCAGATCACCGATTTGAATATGTCCCCCTCCAATTATTTTGTTTATCGGGATCAGGGCAAGACGCTCCAGGATATCGGCATGTACCAGCGCGACTCCGTCAGCGTCACGGGAGTCGCCGAGCCTGAACAAGTCCCGGCGATGGTCGTCACTGACGGCACACTTCCTCTCCTGGGAATCCCCCCCATGCTTGGCCGCACCTTCACCAAGGAAGATGACACGCCGGGTACACCGGAAACCGTCGTTCTCACTTACGGATACTGGCGCCATAAATTCGGCGGCGATCCTTCCGCCGTTGGCAAGACCCTCATCGTGGACGGCAAATCCCGCCAAATCATCGGGGTCATGCCTCAAAGATTTCGCTTCCTCGACGACGATGACCTTGCCGTTTTAACTCCGTTCCAGTTTGACCGCCACAAAGTCTTCCTCGGCAACTTCAGCTTCGAAGCCCTCGGCCGGCTCAAGCCCGGTGCCACCCTCGAGCAGCTCAACGCCGATGTCGCCCGCATGCTTCCCATCGTTATGAGCACTTTCCCCGCGCCGCCGGGATTCAGCCTCAAGCTCTTCCAGGACGCCCACATCGGCCCTAACGTTCGTCCGCTGAAACGCGATGTCGTGGGCGATGCCGGCAGCGTTTTGTGGGTTCTAATGGGCTCCATCGGCATGGTGCTGCTCATCGCCTGCGCCAACGTCGCCAATCTTCTTCTCGTCCGTGTCGAAGGCCGTCGCCAGGAATTGGCTCTGCGCGCGGCCCTTGGTGCCAGTTGGGGACGCATCGCCGGGGAATTATGGCTGGAGAGCCTCACTCTCGGTTTGCTCAGCAGTTTGCTTGGATTGGGCCTCGCCTGGGGCGCCTTGCGCGCACTTGTCGTTCTCGCGCCCGATGGGCTCCCGCGTGTTCATGATATCGGCATCGATGGCCCGGTCCTGCTCTTCACCGCGGCGATCGCCGTCTTCACGAGTCTCCTCTTCGGCGCCATTCCTGTCTTCAAATACGCCGGCGCGCAGTTAAGCACCGGCATCCGCGAAGGTGGACGGTCGCTCAGCCAAAGCCGTGAACAGCACCGCGCTCGTAGCGTTCTCGTGGTCGTGCAAGTTTCCCTCGCCCTCGTTCTCCTGATTTGCTCCGGCTTGATGATTCGCACCTTCCGCGCCATGACCAAAATCAATCCCGGTTTCTCTCGCGCCGCCGAGCTGCAGACCTTTCGCATCTCCATTCCTGGTGCCCAGGTCAAAGACCCTGAGCCCGTTATCCGCATGGAAGAGGAAATCCTGCACAAAGTCGAAGCCGTTCCCGGCGTCTCTTCCGTGGCTGTCTCAACGGCCATCCCTATGGACCAGAATGGCTGGCACGATCCCATTTTTGTTGAAGGCCGCACCTACGCCGATGGCGAGCTTCCTCCACTTCGCGCCTTCAAGTTCGTCTCTCCCGGTTTCTTGACCACCATGGGCACTTCGCTCGTGGCCGGCCGCGACTTCACTTGGACGGATACCTACAAGAAGCTACCCGTTGCCATGGTCTCGGAAAACATCGCCCGTGAGTATTGGCACGATCCCGCCGCCGCCCTTGGCAAGCGCATCCGCGTCAGCACCAAGGATGACTGGCGCGAAATCATCGGTGTTGTCGGCAACGTCTATTACGACGGCGTCAGCAAGCCGGCCACTGGCGCGGCCTACTGGCCCCTTCTGCTGGATAATTTTGAAAGCGATACCACCCGCGCCAGCCGCGATGTCGCTGTCGTTTTCCGCACTTCCCGCGCCGGGTCAGAAAGCCTTATGACCGAAGTCCGCCAGTCCGTCTGGTCCGTGAATCCGAATCTTCCCCTCGCCAATGTCCACACCGTCGAATATTTTTACAAGCGCTCCATGGCGCGCACTTCTTTCACTCTGGTCATGCTTGGCGTTGCCGGAGCCATGGCCCTGCTTCTCGGTGTCGTCGGCATCTACGGCGTGATCGCCTATTCCGTCTCGCAGCGTCGCCGCGAAATTGGCATTCGCATGGCCCTTGGCGCTCAGCAGCCCACGCTCACCGGCATGTTCGTCCGCCACGGCCTGTTCCTCACGGTCATCGGTGTCGCCTGCGGACTCGTCGTGGCCGTCATCATCATGCGGCTCATGTCCACCTTGCTTTTCAATGTCAATCCCACGGATCCGTTGACCTACGTCGCCGTTTCTGCCGGCCTCATCGCCACCGCGTTCCTGGCCAGCTACTTGCCGTCGCGCCGCGCCGCCACCGTCGACCCCGTCGAGGCCCTCCGCGCCGAGTAGCGCGTTTCTATCGGCATTTCTCACAGGCATCTGTCGGCTCGCTGGAATCGCTTGGGCACTTCCGGGAAGGTGACCCGGCCCCGAAATCGCTATTGACTCTTTATTAGCCATTCGGTACAATACGCATTGGATAAATGTGTCGAAAAGCGCGGCAGCAACTGCCGCGCTTTTCTTTTGGTGGGACCCAAGCGATTTCGCTAACCTATTTAGAATCAACACTTACAAAAAACAGGGGGGGAGTAGGGCCTGTTATGGTTAACTAGAAATCCAGAATTCACCAGGATTTGCTTTTTCCCTGAACTCGCCCAACAATGAACTTGTAGCTCAGGCCTTCAGGCCTGAGGCTTTTCTTTTGCGAGGTACCACCATGCCAGAGGCCGTAATCGTCTCCGCCGTCCGAACTCCTGTTGGCCGCGCTTATAAAGGTTCGCTACGCGCCACGCGCCCCGACGATCTTGCCGCTCTCGCCATCAAGGAAGCCCTCGCCCGTGTTCCCGGCCTCGATGCCAAGGAAATTGACGACGTCATCCTCGGTTGCGCCATGCCCGAAGGCGAACAAGGCATGAACGTCGCGCGCATCGCCGCGCTCCGCGCTGGGCTCCCCGTCGAAACCAGCGCCATGACCATCAACCGCTTCTGCTCCTCCGGCCTGCAAGCTATCGCGCTCGCCGCCGAACGCATCCGCGCCGGTTCCGCCGAAGTCATCGTCGCCGGTGGCACCGAATCCATGTCCATGGTCCCCATGGGCGGCAACAAAGTCTCCCCGAATCCCTGGCTGGTCGACAATTATCCCGACGCCTACATTAATATGGGACTCGGCACGGAAAACATCGCCCGCAAATTCGGTATCACTCGCGAGCAAGCCGACCAGTTCTCAGCCGACTCCCACAAAAAAGCGCTCGCCGCCATCGCCGCCGGCAATTTTAAGGGCGAGACTATCCCTGTTGAAGTAAAAATCACCGCGCTCCCCAACGGCAACGGCGCTTCCTCCAGACCGAAAGGTGGGACGATAAAGCCCGCAACGCAAACGTTCACCTTCTCGACCGACGAACTTCCTCGCGCCGACACCAATCTCGAAGTCCTCGCCAAACTCAAACCCGCGTTTCACGCTAAAGGATCGGTCACCGCAGGCAACAGCTCCCCGATGAGCGACGGCGCCGCCGCCACAGTGATCATGAGCGACGCGCGCGCTAAATCGCTCGGCCTCAAGCCCCTTGCGCGCTTCGTCGCCTACGCCACCGCTGGCGTTCTCCCCGAAGAATTCGGCATCGGACCGGTCAAAGCCATCCCCAAAGCATTGAAACTAGCAGGCCTCTCTCTGAACGATCTGGCAGTGATCGAACTCAACGAAGCCTTCGCCGCGCAATCGCTCGCAGTAATTCAGCAAGCCGGCCTCGACGCCACCCGCGTCAACCCCAACGGCGGCGCCATCGCCCTGGGCCATCCCCTCGGCTGCACCGGCGCAAAACTAACCGCCTCGATCATCCGCGAATTGGCGCGCCGCAACGCCCGCTACGGCATGGTCACCATGTGCATCGGCGGCGGCATGGGCGCCGCCGGCATCTTCGAGCGCCTCTAATTCGTTTGGTCCTAGATTAGGCATGCTGGTTCTGATCGTTCTCGTCGCCTCGATCCTTATCCTTCGTGGACTCGGCCTTGCGGGAGCACCAGCTTTCGCCTCATTGTCCGCGGATGTGCGCGATGGCCTCGCGGTTATGCTCCTTTTCACCGGGAGTGCGCATTTCACGCCAATGAAGGAAGACCTCATTCGCATGACACCTCAATGGGTTCCGCGACCGCGAGCGATGGTTTTCTTTACCGGGCTTTGCGAGATTGCCGGTGCGATTGGTCTTGTGATCCCCGAGACGCGCCGCGCCGCGGGCATCGCGCTGATTCTCTTTTTCATCGCGGTCTTGCCAGCGAACATTCACGCAGCCCGTGCCGGCGTAACTCTTCGCGGTCGTCCGGCCACGCCTCTTTGGCTGCGGATTCCCATGCAAATCCTCTTCATCGTTTTGGCCTGGTGGTCCACCCAGTAGCTCTTGCCTTTGCGAGGGATTCATTCAGTTGATATACAATTCGCCTATGAAACGCCTGTCCCTTCTTCTCGCCCTTTTGTTCTCCTCACTCACCGCGCAAACGACTGGCTGGCAACCATCGCCGGGACATACCCAGGTGCCTATATGGCCGGGGAAGGTGCCTGATGCGCAACCTGTTGCCGGACCGGAAACCGCCGAAATGGCGAAGGGGCTAATCGCCGGAAAGTCAGGCGAATTCGTGGTCCACGTCTCGCAGCCCACGATAACGGTCTATTCACCAAGCGGAAGGAATACTGGCGCTGCGGTCGTCGTCTTCCCCGGTGGCGGCTATCTGGATCTGGCAATCGACCTGGAAGGCACGGAGGTCTGCGACTGGCTGACTCCCAAAGGCATCACATGTGTGCTGCTGAAATACCGGGTACCGGGTGAGCCAGGGTATCCGAAACCGGCACCGTATCCGAAATCAGGGCCATATCCGGAATCACCAATGGCCTTGGAAGATGCACAGAGGACAGTTGGGCTGGTGCGCTTGCACTCTGCGGAGTGGCATATCGATCCGCACAAGGTTGGTGTACTTGGGTTTTCGGCAGGCGGGCATCTGTCGGCGGCGATCAGCACGCATTTCGTGAAGCGTTTGTACCCGGCTGTCGATGCCGCCGACAAAGAAAGCTGCCGCCCGGACTTCGCGGTATCTATCTATCCGGGACATCTGTCGATTTCCGCGGCGGAGTGGGATGCGAAACAGGGTGCCAGAAAGTTTTTGGTCCCTCATCCGGCAAACGCCGATAAGGATCTTGGGATAAATCCCGAGATCCCTGTCACCAGCCACACGCCGCCTACGTTTTTGCTCCAGGCTGAAGACGACCACGTGGACAACGTAGACGACTCACTGGCTTACTACATTGCTCTGAAGAAGGCCGGGGTGCCCGTGGAGATGCATTTGTATGCGCAAGGCGGGCATGCCTTTGGCCTGCGGCGCACGGAGCTACCGATAACGGCATGGCCTCAGTTGGTGGAGACGTGGCTGGGATCGCTCGGAATGATTCCGAAGTGATTCGGATTTTTGACGCAATTATGCATTTCCAATTGTTTAGAGGTCACGTTATGAAACTGCTTCTCTGTTCCCTCCTGCTCCAGCTCACGTTTTCGCTGAACGCCCAAGCTCCTGAAGCCGTTCCCCTCA
This sequence comes from Candidatus Acidiferrum sp., assembly GCA_036522305.1. GTDB lineage: Bacteria > Acidobacteriota > Terriglobia > Acidiferrales > UBA7541 > Acidiferrum. The sequence continues at coordinate 98,706 of DATDGB010000100.1, forward strand.
AAGGAGAGCCCCGCCATCACCTCGTCCTCGAAAACGATTACGTCCGCGTCTTCCGCGTAAGCGTCCCGGCGCATGCCGCCACGCTTCTCCACCAACACGACGTTCCTTACCTTTATCTTTCCCTCGGTCCCGCCGACGTTGTGAACGCCGTTCAGGGTCGCCCCGAAGCCCGCATTGTGATGGCCGACGGTCAACTTGGCTATTCCCCCGGCCATTTCGCCCACATCGCCCGCACCGACGCCGGCAGCACCTTCGACAACGTCACCATCGAACTGCTGAAGCCCCAAGGCGAACCGCACAATCTCTGTGAAAAAATAATTTATGGCCAACCGGTTGCCTGCAACCAGCCAGCCCCAAGCCGGTCGGGCTCGACATTACAAGCAAGAGCGCACGCAGAGGCTTTTAAAACAAGACCGCTGTTCGAGACAGGCGAAGTACGCGTTGTGTCGGTCTCACTCGCTGCAAAAACGCGCTATACGCAGCCAGCAAATTTCGGAATGCTATTTGTCGTTGGAAGCGGTTCGGTGCTACAGATCGAGCTTCCTGGAGAACCTTCTAGACTTCTACACGGCGGCGAAGTTCTTTGGTTAAACCAAGGAGGATCAGCATTCATCACCGCCCCTCCCGAGCAAGGAACTTCCAGCTATTTGACACTTTTCTTTAAGGACGAAAAAACGCTTGTGAAACCGTAACGATAGACCGCACGGCTACCTTTTCTTGGCATCCACGTGCACGAACAATGTTTCTGGCGCGTCTTTCATGGTCATGAATTCTTCGCTTACCAGCGTTCCTGGGCCGGTAACTCTTGTGACGTTTCGAAGCTTCACTGACCCGCCTTCGGCCGGAAACTCGAAGCGGTACACTAGCGCGTCGCCCTCGAACTGCCCGGTTTCCACGACGGCGCCAGGAATGCCGTTTCCGAACACGTACGCTTTATATGCTTTTTCCCTGGCGTCCCAGGTCATCACGATCAGGCCTTCAAAATCGCCGACCGGCCCTTGCGAATGAAACGAATTGACGAGCGATTGCCCTCCGGGCCCCAGCTTACTGCTGTACACGCCCGTGTTCTTTCCACCGTTAGGAGAAAACGCCGATTTCGGATATGTCTCGGTGTAGTCCCAATCGCCAAGATAGAATTTCAGCCGTTCCATCTCTGCCGCACCGGGTATCGCCCGCGGCTCCTTTGGAGTAGCCGCCGGCTTCTCCGCCGCTTTTTCTTGCGCGGCTATCGTCACTGCGGCGGCCACTATTAGCAGCCCGAGGATAGTGAAAAAAATGTGGTTACGCTTTTCCACGGATTTCTCCTTAGTTTGAAAATATTTGTTTCAAACGCGATTCCCATTGCGCGGAAAACTTATCAAGTTCAGGTTGCGGCAAGCCGAACGCCGAAAGCCACGCTTGCACTTCGATTGTCCCGGGCGAGCTTTCGATCGTGAGCCACAGCAAGGCGTCCTTTAGTTCGCGGACACTGACACAAAACCCGCGCAAAGGGCGAATGAATTCAGCGTGTCCGCTGAAGGTTTCGCTGGCCTTCTTGCAATTGCCGCCGGATTCTGAGAGCTTTGCGCCATCACAATTGGATCACCTATTATCTGGCCCAGCTGTGACTGCCATCATGCTGACGACCCTTGCCATATCGAATTACCGCTCGCTGCGAAATCTAGTCGTGCCCTTACAGCGACTCAATGTCATTACGGGTGCGAATGGAAGCGGCAAATCCAGCCTTTATCGGGCGCTGCGACTCCTTGCTGACACCGCGCAAGGCCGGGTGGTGCCTGCGCTCGCACGGGAGGGGGGCTTGCAGTCAACGCTTTGGGCTGGTCCCGAAAAGACGTCGCCCTCGGTAAAGCGAGGCGAATATCCGGTTCAAGGCACGCTACGGGACAACAGGGTAAGCCTCCGACTTGGGTTCGCTGGCGATGAGTTCGGCTACCTGATCGATCTGGGCTTGCCGGAGCCGAGCAAATCAGCCTTCAGTCTTGATCCTGAAATCAAACGCGAGTGTATCTGGCATGGGCCAATACTTCGCCCATCGACGATGCTGGTGGACAGACAGAGAGGGCTGGTTCGCATTCGGGGACAGGCTGAAAGCTGGAGCCCGGTGACCAAAGAGCTGTCCGCGTTTGACAGCATGATGACGCATGTCGCGGATCCGCGAAATGCGCCAGAGATGCTGACTTTGCGCGAATCAATTCGCGCCTGGCGATTCTACGATCACTTCAGGACGGATGCGGAAGCGCCAGCACGACTGCCGCAGATCGGGACACATACTCCTGTGCTTGATAATGATGGAGCTGATCTCGCCGCAGCGATCCAGACTATCAATGAGATTGGTGACCGCGCTGGGCTCTCTGAAGCTGTCGGAGATGCTTTTCCCGGCAGCCGTCTAACAGTCGACAACCATGAGGGGAGATTCGCTCTCACGATGGAACAGCATGGTTTGCTAAGGGCATTGGGTTCGGCGGAATTGTCTGACGGCACATTGCGGTATTTACTCTGGATCGCCGCATTGTTAACACCGCGCCCACCGGCGTTGATGGTTTTGAATGAGCCAGAAACGAGTCTGCATCCAGACCTGCTCGCCCCGCTGGCACGGCTAATCGCGCTGGCAGCCAAACGCTCCCAGATCATCGTCGTAACACATGCAGTGCCACTTATCGCTGTCCTAAGAGAACAAGAGGGCTGCAATTCCACTACTCTTGAGAAGAACTTTGGCGAGACAACCATCGCGGGGGTGAAGAAGATGGATCTTCCGGCTTGGAATTGGCCGGCGCGCTAGACTCCAACCGGACTGCCGAAAGAGCAGAGTTTCCCTGTGTCCAAACGTTGGTGGCGGCGCATCGAAGGGGTAGACTTCGCGAGAAGGAGAAACTATGTCGATACGACCGGTGAAGAGGTTGATCAAGTCCAAGCCGACGACCGAAGGGGCTGGTGTGCACCTGCGGCGGGCGTTTGGGTTTGGGAACACAACGGACTTTGATCCGTTCTTGCTGCTAGATGATTTTCGGAATGATGTGCCGGAGGATTATCTGGCGGGGTTTCCGTGGCATCCGCACCGGGGGATCGAGACGATTACATATGTGCTGGCGGGAACGGTGGAGCACGGCGACAGCATGGGGAACAAGGGCGCGATTGCGGCGGGCGACGTCCAGTGGATGACGGCGGGAAGCGGGATCATTCACCAGGAGATGCCCAAGGGCGACGACGCCGGGCGAATGCATGGGTTTCAGTTGTGGGCGAACCTGCCTTCGGCGCTGAAGATGACGACGCCGCGGTATCAAGAGGTAAAGGCGCTGGATATTCCGGAGATCAAGGACGACGACGGGACGCACGTGCGCGTGGTGTGCGGGAACTTCTGGGGCAAGAGCGGACCAGTGGACGGAATTGCGGCTGATCCCATATATCTGGACGTGTCCGTGCCTCCCGGGCGGAGGAAGACGCTGCCAGTGGGAGTGACGCGGCACGCGTTTGCGTACGTTTTTGCCGGAGATGGAAAATTCTGCAACGCTTCGGAGCCTCTTTCGGTGCCGACGGAGCCGGTAAGTTGGGCAGATACAAAACCGTCGGCGGAAGCGGATAACCGTTCGCTGGTGCTGTTTGACCGCGGCGACGAGGTGATGGTGCAGGCGGGAGATGAGGGCGTGCGGTTTCTGCTGGTATCCGGCAAGCCGCTGGAAGAGCCGGTGGCATGGTACGGACCGATCGTAATGAATACTCAGGAACAGTTGCAGCAGGCGTTCCACGAGCTCGATAAAGGAACGTTTCTGAAGAAAAAAGACAGCCAAAAAGCGGGCGGATAGGATTGTCGATTTTCGAGGCCCCCGTTCGACTAACCATCAGGAGGCAATACCCATGCAATATCTGATGCTGATTTATCATTCGGAAGCCGCGTTCGGGAAGAGCACGGAAGCGGACAGGGCCGCGGTGTACCAGGAATACGGGCAATTGAGAGAAGAGCTTTCGGCAAAGGGCAAGTTTGTGGGAGGCAACCAGCTTGCCGCCACGACGGTGGCGACGTCGGTGCGCGTGCGAGAAGGCAAACGCATAGTGACGGATGGTCCGTTTGCGGAAACCAAAGAACAGCTGGCCGGGTATTTTTTGGTGGAGGCCAATGACCAGGACGAGGCCATTGCCATCGCAGCCAGGATCCCGTCCGCACGGAATGGAACCATTGAAGTGCGGCCGATTGCGGTTCGCGGGAAAGTAGCGCAAGCGTAGAAAACCCACTCAACGCAAGGGAAGCGTTGTCGATTTCGGGAGTTCCTGATCGACTAACCAGCAGGAGGCAATACCATGCAATATCTGCTACTCATTTATCGCTCAGAGTCGGAGATGGCCAAGCTATCATCCGCCGAGATGGCTGCCATGTACGGGGAGTACGGCAAGTTCACGCAAGAAATCACCGATAGCGGCAATTACGTCGGGGGAAATCCCCTGAAGCCGACGACCACCGCGACAACCGTTCGTGTGCGCGATGCCAAGCGGGTCGTGACCGATGGCCCGTTTGCCGAAACCAAGGAGCAACTGGGCGGCTACTACTTGATCGAAGCGAAAGACTTAGACCAGGCCATCTCCATCGCGGCCCGTATACCGGGAGCACGTGTTGGCTCCATCGAAGTGCGCCCCATCATGCCCAGGACTCAAGCCGTCCAGGCCTAGGAAATGGGTGTGTTTTTACCTGGCGGCCCAGGCGATCTCAGGGCGGGGCTGGAAGTTGACAATCCCCTTTCCCGAGGGTGAGATAAACCTCATCCTTATGGATTTCGAAAAATTCCACCGGGAAGAATCCGGCCGTATCCTCTCGACCCTCATTCGTCTCCTCGGCGATTTTGATCTCGCCGAGGAGATGTTGCAGGAGGCGTATGCCGTTGCGCTGCAAAAATGGCCAGTGGAAGGGACGCCGGCAAATCCGCGTTCGTGGCTGATCAGCACGGCGCGGCATAAGGCCATCGATCGCTTGCGGCGCGAGCAGCGATTCGAGCGGAAGGCGGAGGAGATTGCGAAAACCGCCGAGAGCACCGTGGCGCCGGAGAGCGATTTGGAAGAGGAAATGGTTGCTGATGATCGATTGCGATTGATCTTTACGTGCTGCCACCCTTCGCTGCCGCTGGAGGCACGCGTTGCGCTGACACTTCGAATCGTTTGCGGAACTACAACCGAGGAAATATCGCGGGCGTTTTTGATTCCCGTGGCGACGATGGCGCAGCGGCTGGTGCGCGCGAAAGGGAAAATTCGCGAGGCGGGGATTCCCTATCGCGTGCCCTCGCAGGAAGAGTTGAAAGACAGGATGGATGGGGTGCTGCTGGTCGTCTACCTGATTTTCAATGAGGGCTATCTGGCGAGCAGCGGCGATGCGCTGATCCGGCGGGAGCTTTGCGCCGAGGCCATTCGGTTGGGACGTGTTCTGTGTGGGCTTCTTCCTGGCCAAGCGGAGGCGCAGGCGTTGCTGGGGTTGATGCTGTTGCACGATTCGCGGAGGGACGCGCGCGTGAGCGCGGAGGGAGAGTTGGTTTTGCTGGAGGGACAGGACCGGAGCCTGTGGCACGCGGAGCAGATTCGGGAAGGGACAGAGCTTTTGGAAGCGGCGCTGCGACGCGGGGCTGCGGGAGTGTATGCAGTGCAAGCTTCCATTGCGGCGCTGCACGCCAACGCGAAGACGGCGGGGGAAACGGACTGGGCGCAAATCGCGGCCCTTTATGACGTTCTGTTGAGAACGTCCGCATCGCCAGTGATTGAAATCAACCGCGCCGTGGCAGTGGCGATGGCTCGTTCGTTGGATGAGGGGCTGGCGCTGCTAGACGAAATCGAAAAGCGCGAGGAGTTGGAGGAGTTTCATTTGCTGCCGGCGGCGCGGGCGGATCTTTTGCGGCGGCTCGGACGTAGGGCGGAAGCGACAGAAGCTTACCGGCGAGCACTGGCCCTGACGGCGAATGGCATCGAGCGGCGGTTTTTGCGGCGAAGGATTGCCGAGATCGAAATGCAGATCGGCGCAGGGTCAAAGAAAAAGGAGCGACCCGCCTCAGAAGGCGGGCACTACAAGACGACCGAGAATTAGTCGGCGGCGTAGCGGCGGAAGAAGGAGTCGGGCTTCCAGCGCGGGCGCGCGGTGGTGTTGGCGGTGTCGAGGAGCAGGCGGCGGGTAAATTCTTCGTAGGTGGCGGCGGATTGGAGATCGACGGGCTGGTTCACGTCGTCGGATGGGGCGTGATAACGATTGGTGAGCCAATCCTTGAAGATTTTTTGTTCGGGCGTGCCGAGCTCGAAGCCGACGTCAACTTTCACGCTGGGAACGCCTTTCTTGATGAAACTGTATTGATCGCTGCGGATGAAAGCGTTGCGCAGCGGCTCGGGATCGGCGATGGGTTTTACGCCCATGGATTGCGCGATCGTCGCGGCGCGGGTGCCGAGATCGGATTCTTCGATGCCTTCGATTTTGAGAATTTTTAGCGGGACGATGGGAAGAAACATGTCTACGTTGACGTCGGCGACGATAGATTTCGGCGCGACGGTGGGATGTGCGGCGAAATATTTGGAGCCGAGAAGGCCTTTCTCTTCGGCGGTGACGAGCAGGAAAAGGATCGAGCGCTGAAGTTTTTCCGGATGTGCTTTGAGGCTGGCGGCGATGTCCATAACGAGGGCGCTGCCGGAGCCGTCGTCCATGGCGCCGTTGTAAATGCGGTCGCCGTTGATGGGCGCACCGATGCCGACATGATCGATGTGAGCGGAGAGAACGACGAATTCGTTCTTAAGGGCGGGATCGGAGCCGGCGAGTTTGGCGACGAGGTTGGCGGATTCCAGAGTCTTGGTGAGGATGACGGCGTTGGCTTTCAGCGAAACGGCCAAGGCAAAATGGGGAAGCGGCTTGCGGTCTTTGCCGAGGGCGGCGATTTCGGCGAAGGTGTGGCCGGAGCCGACGAAAAGTTGCTCTGCCGAAGCGGGATTAAAGGTCACGCCCAACTGGAGGCCGGGAGTTTCGTTGAACTCGGCGTCGGCGAGATCCATGGAGGGATGATTGCGATTGACGGAGATGCGAGACCAGGGAATGTCCATGGAGGCGGGATTGGCGATGGTAATGGTGCCGATGGCGCCGGCGGCGCGCAAAGATTTCCAGCGTTCTCCGGCAGTTTGATAGTGCGATGCGAGAGCGGTTGGAATGTCCGAAGGAGAGCCGGCAAGATAGACGACGATTTTTCCCTTGAGGTCGAGGCCGGCGAGTTCGTCGAGATTTTTTTCGGGGATTTTTAGGCCGTAGCCAATGAAAACGAGAGGCGCGGAAAGCGTGGCGGAATTGCGCGTGGCACGGGAACTGATGAAGGCATCGTCGGCGAAAGAGAGTGGCTTTGCCTGGCCGCCGGTGACGAGAGCAAGAGAAGATTTGGATTCGTCGACTTCATATTGATTGAAACTAACGGGCTGATAGAAACCGTTTGCGCCGGCGGGTTCGAGGCCGGCTTTCTGGAGTTGCTCGACGGCGTAGGCTTGGGCTTTGCGCAGACCTTCGCTGCCGGTGTCGCGGCCTTCTAGAGAATCGTCAGCAAGAAATTTGACGTGCGACCACCAGGTGTTGCCGTCGAAGTGCGAAGAGGGCGGAGTTTGTTGAGCTGTCGAGTTGGCGGCGCAGACAAGGAAAAGAATCGCAGAAAGCGTGGTGCGCATGAAATTCACTCCTGTAGCAAATGGAAAGGCTAGAGGATAACAGGGACGAGGGGAGAGTGTCACGAAGGCCGTCAGGTCTTTTTACGAGTTCCCTTGTTGAATATGCGCGCCCACCAGGGTTTTGCTTGCGCAGTGCTGCGGTTGGTTAGATCAAATGTGGCAGAGAAAGTCTGGACACCGGGATATTTTTCGTCGATCGTCAGCTGATCGGCCTCAGCGAAAAAAGATTTGAATTCTTCTTCAGAAGTTCGTTCAGCCTGTTTCTGGGCCAGCCGAATGTCGACGGACACGTTCACTCTTCGAAAGAGCGCCCAACCAGGTACTTGTGCACATGCAGCGTCCCAGAACTGTTGGTCGTGCTCAGGCAAGACCTCGGCCTTCCAAATCCTGTACCGGATGCCGAACAGTCGGTAGATTTGATTTCGATCTTCCTCGGGAAGCTTCAGAATCTGAGGCCACTCCGGGATCTCATCCTCCCAATAGATACCACCCAACGGCAACAAACAAAAACACCTTTTGGCATCAGCCCGAAAAGAGAACGCCGACAATTGCGCAGCTGTGGTTTTGGAGAGCATTTCCACAATCCTGCCCTCGATTGTAGAAGGATCGCCAAGTCTGGTCACCATCATCACAAGGCGTAATGGTTAAGACTTTCCACCGCGATGCATCAAGGCGTCGTAACCAATGGCAGCTCGATGAACGTGGCTTGGCCAGGGGCGTGGTAGATGCGCTGGGTGGCTTTGTGATAGTCGGCGGGCTTGGCCCAGAAAATGTTGGGGACGAAAGTTTGCGGATTGCGGTCGTAGAGCGGGAACCAGCTTGACTGGATTTGCACCATGATGCGGTGGCCGGGCAGAAACACGTGATTCGCGGTGGGAAGCGCGAAACGATAGAGAAGCGGCTTGTCCGGCGCGAGCGCCTTGGGAGTTTCAAAACTTTCGCGATAGCGGCCGCGGAAAATATCGGCGGCGACCATGAGTTGATAGCCACCCATTTCGGGTTGCGTGCCCACTTCGTCAGGATAGAGGTCGATGAGCTTGACGACCCAGTCGGAATCCGTGCCGCTGGTGGAAGCGAGCAAGTTGGCGATGGGTTGGCCGCTGATTTTCATCGGGGCGGTCAGTGTGTCCGAGACGAACACGGCGACGTCCGGGCGGCCCGAGGCTTCGCGCTGGTCATCGACGAGCCACTGCGGCCAAGTTAAGCCATTGGAATAGCCGACGGGTTGACTGGGGCGCGCGCGGAACGGCACGGGTTTGGCGGGGTCGGAGACGTATTCGTCGAACGGCGCTTCGCTCGCGGTAGGCGCGGTGAAACTCAGCTTCAGTCCTGAGGTGAGATAGAGCGGCGTCGGTTTTGGGGTACAACCGCTGGCGCAGCCGGAGGGCCACGACTGCAAATGCCGCCAGATGTTTGTGCCGGTTTCAAAAGCGGTGACCGGGGCGACGTCGCTCTTCGGCGCGTCGTCTTTCAAATAGTGGGCGAGGAAGGGCGCGAGAATTTCTCTTTGAAAATACAGGCCAGTGTCGATGGAGAATTTCAGCGCGCCAAGCGTGCTGGCGTCGTCGATTTCCTGGCCGTGATGCCACGGGCCCATCACCAGAAAAACTTTATCGTTGCCGGTGTCCTTGGGCTTGAGCGCTTTGTAGACGGCGATGGCGCCGTAAATATCTTCCTGATCCCACAAGCTATCCACGAGCATGGTGGGAATTTTCAGCGGCTGCGCGGCGAGGATTTTGTCCATGGCTTGCTGTTGCCACCAGGAATCGTAAGCCGGATGCTCGAGAATCTTGCGCCAGAAGCCGACCTGCTCGAGGCCGTGACGGCGGCCAAGTTCGCCGGCTGAAACGGCTTGCATGTACAAATCGTAGTCGTCGAAGTTGCTGGTCCACCAGTGCTCGTCGTTTTTCCGAGTGGCTTCCTGTTCGTAGATATAGGGCATGTTCTGCTGGCGGAAGGCGCCATTGTGAAACCAGTCATCGCCCATCCAGCCGTCGACCATGGGATTCATGGGTACGGAAACTTTGAGAGCGGGATGCGGATTGACGAGCGCCATGAGCGGTGTGAACCCGTCGTAGGAAATGCCGAGAATGCCGACTTTGCCGTTGCTCTCCGGGATGTTTTTCACTAACCAGTCGATGGTGTCGTAGGTGTCGGTGGCATGGTCGACCATCGTCGGATTCAGCGGCCCGCGCAATGGACGGTTCATCACATAATCGCCCTCGGAGCCGTACTTGCCGCGGACGTCCTGGACGACGCGGATGTAGCCTCCTTCGAGGATGACTTCGAGAGCGTTGTCGTAGCCGTGGAGGCTTGGCCCGAGATGGGAGCTGTGCGAGTGCGAGGTGAGTGCAGTGGCGTCGTAGGGCGTACGAGTCAGAAGAATGGGGGCATTTTTAGCGCCTTTGGGAACGAGGATCACGGTGTGCAACTTCACGCCGTCGCGCATGGGAATCATGATGTCACGCCGTGTGTGGTCGAAACTATCGGTGACCGGAGTGATCTGGGTGGGTGTTTCGCTAGGGAGAGTGGCGGGCGCGGAGGGCGGTGGAGTTTGCGCCGTAGACGGATCGGACAGCAAGAGAGCGCCCAGAATTGGTGCGAGCAAGGTTAAAGCGCAAACGCGGTGCAGCGTCTTCATCTATGTCCCTCGGGAATGCGTGGAATGACTCAGGATTATACCCCGGAATGCTGAGCGTGCCAGCTTCTGAGCATGGCCCGGGTCACACAGAGCGGCTGAAAACTCATTCGACACGGGGAACTTAACAGTGTTTACTGGGCCGATTTGCGGGAGTAAAATGGTATGAACAGATTTCGTTGTCTTCCCAGACAGCCGTTAAACTGAAACTCAAAACCAGAGACTTCCCGCTAGGAGCGACCAAGATGGCCACCGCTACTCTGACCAAGCCGGCAGCAAAGGGAGGCAGCTTCCTGCTGGAATCGCCGCTGCCAGGCGATGTATTTACGCCTGCTGATTTGACCGACGATCAGAAACTGATTGGGCAGACGGCGGAAGAATTTGTCGTGAAAGAGGTATTGCCCCTGGCCAAGGATTTGGAGAACAAGAAGCCGGGGCTGATGGCGGAGTTGGTGAAAAAAGGCGGCGAAGTTGGCTTGATGGGCGGCGGCGTGCCGGAGGAATTTGGCGGCGCGGGCCTGGACAAGATTTCCACCACGGTGCTGACGGAAAAGCTTTCTCTCTATGGCGGTTTTGCGGTAACGCATGGGGCGCACGCGGGAATCGGCACGCTGCCAATCGTTTACTTCGGCACGGACGCGCAGAAGAAGAAATATTTGCCGAAGCTGGCGACGGGCGAATGGATCGGCGCGTACTGCCTATCCGAACCGCAAGCCGGTTCAGACGCACAAAATTCGCTGACACGCGCTGAATTGAATAAAGAAGGCACGCACTACATCTTGAATGGGCAGAAGATGTGGATCACCAACGGCGGGTTCGCCGATATTTACATTGTGTTCGCGAAGATTGACGGCGAGAAATTCACGGCGTTTATCGTCGAGCGAAGCTTCCCCGGCTTCAAGCCCGGCAACGAAGAGCACAAGATGGGCATCCACGGCAGCTCGACGACACCGATCTTCCTGGAAAACTGCAAAGTGCCTAAAGAAAACCTGCTGCACGAAATCGGCCGTGGACACATCGTGGCGTTCAACATCCTGAATGCCGGACGGTTCACGCTCGGAGCATCCTGCGTGGGCGCCTCCAAGTACGTGTTGATGACCGCCTCGAAATACGCGAAAGAGCGCAAAGCGTTTGGAAAACAGATCGGCGACTTCGGGTTGATGAAGGAAAAGCTCGCGGAAATGGCCGTGCAGCTTTTCGCGGTGGAGTCGATGGTGTACCGATCCGCGGGAAACATCGATTCCGCCATGACGGCGGCTTCCGGGTCCGGCGACAAAATCCAGAACACCATGAAAGTTCTCGAGGAATACGCCATCGAGAGCTCCATTGCCAAGGTCTACGGCAGCGAGATGCTGGATTTCGTGGTGGACGAAGCCGTGCAAATCTTCGGCGGCTACGGATTTCACGAGGATTATCCGGTATGCCGCGCGTACCGCGACTCGCGCATCAACCGCATCTTCGAAGGCACCAACGAAATCAACCGCATGCTCATCATTCAGATGCTGATGAAGCGCGCGATGGGCGGGCAGCTCCCGCTGATCCCCGCGGCCATGAAGCTGGCGGACGAAATTCTCGCCGGGCCGTCGTTCGAAGAAGCGCCGGAAGGCGTTCTGGCCGACGAAGCGCGCGTGGTGGCCAACACCAAGAAAATGTTCCTGCAAGCGGCTGGGGGCGCGGTCCAGAAATTCCGCGAGAAGCTAGCCGACGAACAGGAACTGATCGGCGCGCTTTCGAACGTGGTCATGGAAGTCTACGCGATGGAATCCTGCCTGCTCCGAGCGCAAAAGGCCGCCGCGGCAAAGGGTGAATCCGCGACCCAGACCATGATTGACGCCGCGCGCGTCTTCATCAACGATGCCGCCGAGCGCGTCGAACACGAAGCCAAGCGCGCCATCGCTGCCATTCACGAAGGCGACATGCTCACAACGCAGATGGCCGTGTTGAAGCGTTTCGCCAAGCGCGCTGCGGTGGACACCATCGCACTGCGCCGCCGTGTCGCTGCCGCCGTCCAATCCCAGGACCGCTACCCGCTGGAAGGCCGGTAAACTCAAGCAAAGTAGAGGCTCGGACTACCTCAAGCCTCCCATTCGCTCCAAGGTATCCCGTATCTCGCAGGACACGCCTTCGGGGGGTTTGTGCATAGGCCTCCAGCTTTGCTCATAAAATAGAATCAAGCAAAAAAATCAGTTTGAACGCTAGAGTGCGACGAGGAATGCCCCGAAAAGCTCTCATCCTTGCGGCAGTCATCATTGCGCTGCATCTTTGTGAAGCGGCGACGCTAGGCACCTCTGCGTCCGGATCTTTGCTAGCAAATCTTCTCGAAATCCTTGCATGCGGTTTTGCGGTGGCCATGGCGCTCGGGGCCTATCGCCGCGGCCGAGGCTTGAGCCGCCCCTTTTGGCTGCTCGTCGGCGCTGGCATTGCGATGTGGGGCGTGGCGAACCTGGGCTGGATGTACTACGAAGTGGTGCTGCGCAGCGAACCGCCCACGACATCGATCGTGCGATTCTTATTCGGCCTGGAAATCGTTCTGATCGCTATGGCCTTGTTCCTCGACCAGGATAAGGATTCACCGCGAATCGACGCGGAATCCGCTCTTGATTTCATCCAGATCGGCATCGTCTTCTTTTTCATCTACGTCGAATATTACTATCTGCCGCTTCATCGGCTCGACAGCCAATCCGCGTTCCTCCGCGAAATGCGGATCGAAAATGTGGAGGATGTTTCGATCACCGTGCTGGCGGGTTTCCAGGCGCTGCGCGCACGGAAACGGCACACTCGCAATCTGTATGGTGGCGTCTTTCTTTACTTACTGTTCTTGTCTGGGTGCGCGGGGCTGGCGCAGTATCTGCAAAGTATCAATCCGACCCCAACCGGAACACTGCGGGACTTACTGTGGACAGCGCCGCTTCTCGTCTTTGCAATTTGGGCGGCAAAGTGGCAGCCGGGCCCTGCCGAGGAAACTGTCTCGCGATTGCGGCGGAAGACATTCAGCGAATTGATGCTGGCGAACGCCACATTTGCGCTCGCGCCGTTGATCATTCTGTGGCAGGTCTCGCAAATGAACGGGGAGTGGCGTACGCTTCGCTTCTCGCTGCTCGGACTCTCGATCGTGTGTTACGCCGCGCGGCTGGGTATCAGCCAGTTTCGCGAGGCAAAAAGCGCGAATGCTGTGCTGACACACACAATGGCGATGGATTCGGCCATCAATGGCATGGCCATTCTCGATGCCGAAGGGAAATTCGTTTATGTCAATACGGCCTATGCACGGATGATCGGGAATACAACCCGGGAAGCAATGCTGGGCAAGTCATGGCGGGATGTATCGAATCCCCAAAATAGGGCGCCGGTAGAGTTAGAGATTCGTGAAGCGTTGAAACAGCATGGCAAATGGTTCGGGCCGCTTACTTTGCATCACTCCGGCGGCAAAGTGGTTCGCGCGGAAATGGCCGTTACTACATTGCCGGATGGCGGCACGATTTGCGTAAGCCACGACATCACGGAGCGCGTGAGCGAGCAACGCGCACGAGCAGAAACGGAAACCAAATACCGCACGCTCATCGAGCAAGTCGCAGCAATCAGCTACATTGCGGAATTGGGCACCCACGGCCAATGGCTCTACGTCAGCCCGCAAATTGAAACGATTCTCGGCTATTCGTCGGACGAATGGCTAGCGGACTCGTGCGATTGGCTTCGTCACATTCCCCTCGAGGATCATCCGATCGTTATCTCCGCCGAGGAGCGCAGCGCGCGGGGAGAACCCTTCCAAGCCGAATACCGCATGGCGCGGAAGGATGGGCAAACCATCTGGGTGAGCGACACGGCGGTCGTCGTGCGCGGCAGTGACAGTCATCCGGTGATGGAAGGGCTGATCGTCGATATCACCGACCGCAAGATGCTCGAGGACCAGTTGCAGCAGGCTCGCAAGATGGAGGCCGTCGGGAGGCTGGCGGGCGGCGTCGCTCACGATTTCAATAATCTTCTGACCATCATCAAGGGTTACGTCGAGATGGCCCTGCACCGCTGTCTGGACCGGCCGGAACTGCACAGCGACATACGGCGCATCGAAGAAGCCGCCGATCGCGCGGTCACCCTGGTTCGTCAATTGCTCGCCTTCAGCCGCAAGCAGGTTTTACGGCCGAAGATTCTCGATCTCAACACCATCGTATTGAATCTCGATCCGCTGCTGCGGCGCTTGATGAGCGAAAACATCGAGATGAAGACATTAGTTTCGGAAGAGGTCGGAGCGATTAAAGCCGATCCGGGGCAAGTCGAGCAGGTCATCATGAATCTGGTGGTGAATGCGCGCGACGCATTGCCCAACGGCGGCCGCATCCTCGTTGAAACTAGCAACGTGGACCTCGACTCCACCTATACCCGCGATCATGCGGTGGTCGTTCCGGGGCCCTACGTTTTGCTCGCCGTCACGGACACTGGCGTTGGCATGACCCCCGACACCGTTGGCCACATTTTCGAGCCTTTCTACACCACCAAGGAAAGCGGTCGGGGCACCGGACTTGGCCTCTCGACGGTGTACGGCATCGTGAAGCAGAGCGGCGGCTACATTTGGGTATACAGCGAACTAGGAAAAGGCACGACTTTCAAAGTTTATTTGCCGCGTGTGACGGATGCCATTCCGGCATCAGCGGCGCCGGCGATAACAACCTCATCAGTGGCGCGCAAAGGCCACGAAACCATTCTGCTTGTCGAAGATGAACCTGATTTGCGTGAGCTGACGCAGATGGTTCTCTCTGAGCGAGGATACACGGTGATCGGAGCGCCTTCACCGGCAGAAGCGGAGCGGCTGGCGGAGAACAACGGCGCTGAGATTCATCTGCTCCTGACGGACGTGGTGATGCCGGGGATCAGCGGACGCGAGCTGGCCAAACGCCTCACCGGGCGCTTCCCCAATCTGCGTGTGATGTATATGTCCGGCTACACTTACAACGTGATCGCGCAAGACGGGACACTGGAGGAAGGAATCTCGTTCCTTCAAAAACCGTTTACGCCTCTGGCGCTCACGGAAAAAGTCCGCGAGGCGCTGGACCACCCCGTTTCCGCAAAATAGAAAATCGCTTCCCGGCCAGTCTACGGCGTTCTCGCCAGCGAAACAGTCTTTCCCGTTGCCGCTGACTTTCTGGCCGCGTCCAGTATTTCCGTCACAATCACATTCGTTTCCAGCGAGGACTGCCCCTCCGGTTTCAACCCCCCCAAAAGCACCGCTCGCAAGTAAAAAACAGAATCTTCTTTCGTTTTCTCTAGAGGCCTGGCGACTTCGGAAATCTCCTCCTTCTCCGGCAATCGAACGCGCACTGCCTCGCGCCCGACGGTGATGGCGTATCCCTTCTGCCCGTACACTTCTATGTCTTTTCGCGAGAACGGCCAGTTCCAGGAGGCCTGCACGATCGCCTGAGCGTTTGGATAAGTCAGGATGATGGTGGCCTCATCATCCACTCGGGGATAAACTTCCGGTTTGATTTGTTGCGTAACGGCGGTCACCGAATCCGGCCGGAGGCCGTCCATCAGCCAGGTCGCCAGGTCCGCACCATAGCAGCCAAAGTCAAAAAGCGCGCCACCGCCGTTTAATCTTGGATCGGTAAGCCAGGCGAGAAACTCCGGACCAACGTTGATTTCCTTGGGGCCGCTGTGGCCATCATGCACCACAATTTTCCGGATTTCTCCAAGGGCCTTTTCGTGCACCAGGTCGTAAGCCGCCTGATTGCTGCGGTACCAGGTCGTTTCGTAATTCACCAAAACCTGAATTTTCCCCGCGCGCGCCGCTTTTTCGATCGCCCGCGCATCTTCGAGACTGACTGCCAGCGGCTTCTCCATCATCACCGGCACGCCGTACCGCGCGCAGATCTCCACCACGCGGCGATGATCGTAGGTATTTGTGTAAGCGAGTACCGCTTGCGGATGCGTTTTTTTCAGCATCTCTGCCAAGTCGGGATAGAAAATGCTCGGCGCCAGGCCATACTTTTTTTCAAATTGCGCGACAAGCTGCCCGTCGGCCTCAGCGATTCCCACGACTTGCAGGTCCGCCCTTTTTTGAAACTGGTCGAAGAAACCGAGAGCATGTCCATGCACCAGCCCCGCGAGCGCGACCCGCAGCGGCCCTTCATCCATTTTCATCCCCTGGTTCGATTGCGCAGGCGACTCCGCAGCGAAAAGGAAAAGGAGAGCCACGAGCATCAGTACAACATTTGCATAAATACTTTTCAGCATGCGCCTCCTTCAAAGTCTTGGTTCAGTACATCTTGAATCGCCGGCCGGCTCAGCAAGTTCGCGGGCAGGATTGTACCTCAGGCAACCTGAAGCGGGTCACTGTTCAATTGAGATGCTTTCACTGCGGTTTCGTTGGAGGGTTCGCGGGACCATCAGCCGCTCCCTTGGGCTTTGCGATCGTGGACAAAGTTTCCACGTTGAATTTCTTGTAGTCCCAGTAGCGTGTCACGACGCTGGCTTTGATCCCTTTCACCAACAGGAACCGCACTCCAATGTGCGCTTCCATGTAGGTTGGCAGCCACACCTCGTTGTTCACGAACCCCTGCTCGTAAACGAAGCCGGTTCCCTTCTGCAGATTCGCGAGTAAGCCGCCGGCAATCTTCATGTCGCCAACGAAATACGCCTCCAGCCGCGCGACGTCGTGCGCTTTTTCGTCGACCCAAACAACACCGGCGAGTTTCTGCGCCAGTCTTTCCACCAGCTTGTGCGGCTTGAATTCGGGGTTAGGTTCGAAGTCGAAAACCAGCACGTCCTGCCCGCGGAAACGCTCGCGCCGCGGATTCACGAACTGGCAAGCGCGCAGGAAAACCTCGATCCCTGGTTCGTCACTCTCTTTGTCCTTTCCTTCTTCCTTGGCCTTCTCTTCTTTCGCTTCTTTCTTGGCTTCGCGCTTCTGATGTTCCTCGATGCGTTTCTGGGTCTTCTCGTTTTCTTTTTTCTGCTCGGCTTCGCTTAGGGGCTTGCTATCCTTTTTCACCAGCGTGGCAATCTCGTCTCCGTTGAGATAGAAAAACGTGTACTCGCTGATTTCATGCTTCTTAACTTTTCCGTCGCCTTCGTATTCCGTCTCCTCTTCCGATTGCGATCCGGCGTAGTTCTCTTTTAGCTTGTCGATGCCTTTCTGGTTGTCGTCAATCTCTTTGAACAGAGCTTTCAGGTCCGGCAGTTTCACTTGGGACTTGATCGGGAAATCAAATACGCGTTCGCCGACGGTACCGTTGACGACTGCGCGTGTCACGATGATGTCGTACTTATCGCTTCCACGGCGCAACTCGATTTTGTAAGGCAGCTTCACGCCGTCCACGGCGCGGTAGTCGTCGTACAGAATCTCTTGTTCCATGCCGGCGACGGTCGCGGCTTCCTTCGCGATCAGATGCGTCTGGGCATCGAAGAATACTTGCCGCTTCACTCCGGTCGCGGTAGTCACCTCAAGCTGCAGTGCATCTCTCCCGCGCACCTGAGCGTGCCCCACCAGTGCCAAGGTGATCTTGTTTTTCTTGAGATTGAACAGCCGTGAGTTGAAATACTGCGAAGCCGCCTCCAGTTGCATTCCCTCGGGGCCGACCAGCGTGCCAAGCTCGCCTGCGGCAGTCTGGTGCCACGCCGACTTGCCGTTGTACGCTTCGATCACGTTTTTCTCGCCTACCAGGAGTTCCGAGTAATAGCGGTTCGGGAGCTTGGTATCCAGCGTATAGGTCCCGGACTTGCCGTCTTCGCCCGTAAACGTCCCTTCCAGCGTCAACGTCTGTATCTTTGTCAAAGCCTTCCCGCCCCCTGCCGCCTTTATGTACTGATCGACTGTCTTTCCCGGCTCCTGGGAGAGCGCGGGCGAAGGCGATCCAAGACAATAGAGAATGATCAGCGCAAGGAGGTGCGAGAGGAAGACGGACCGGTGGGAGCGGGAGTTCATGGCGTTCTTTGACTAGAACGCAGTTTCCCGGGAAAAGTTTCTCGAAAGTTGTAGAAAAACTGGCCTTTAATGGAGCAAGGCCCGGGCTACTCGTACCGCAGGGCCACCATGGGATCCACATGCGTGGCGCGTCGAGCCGGGAAAAACGATGCGGCGACGGCCACAAGGGGCAGAATCAGCGCGACACCGCCAAACGTGAGTGGATCGTACGCGCTGACGCCATTGAGAAAACTCTGTAGCAAGCGAGTGATGTGTTCTCGAGCGCCGGCAGAGGTTTAGCCAATCTGACGCATGAGGCGGTAGAACGTTTCTCCTGAACGCCGCATACGGAGAGAATCGCGAATTAATTCGTGGGTTTCGGCCGCTTGAAGTATTTTTCATAAAGGCTTAGATGCCGGTTTGCCAAGGACGTGAGCTGGCCGCGGATAAAAAGGTATTTGACGTCAGTGGTCAGTTCGAGCGGGTCACCATTGGTGACGATGACGTTGGCGAGTTTGCCTTGCTCGAGGGTTCCGATTTGATCGGCAAGTCCAAAAATCTGCGCGGGATAGAGCGTGACGGCCTTAAGTGCCTCGTCATAGGGTAAGCCGTGCGCAACGGCATTTGCCGCGTTCTGTCCCAGCCTCCGCGCGAACGAATTATCAAAGCTGGCGAAGGCAAACTTCACACCGGCTGCCGCAAGCTCTGCAGGCTGCGAAAGCAAGCGGTCGTAGGGATCGTCTTCATCGAGCGGAAGCGAGAGCACCGGCCGCAGGATTACCGGAACGCTTTTCGAACGGAGCAGGTCCTTGACCTTGTAAGCCTCTTCCCCGCCAGCGAGGATCATCCTCAGCCGCTGCTTGTCGCAAAACTCGACGGCGTTGCGGATCTCACGCGCGCGATTAGCAAAAACCAGCACCGGCAGTTCGCCGCGAACCACCGGCGCGAGCGCTTCGAGCTTCAAATCGCGATCGTACTTGGCCGTTGAACTCTTATCCATGAGCTGGGCATAGTGGCGGGCGCGCTCAACCCAGTCGGTGATTTCGGTAACCTGCTTGTCGTACTCCTGCTTGGCATCGGCATAGGGCTTTTCTTTGCGCGAAAAAGTGGCGAAGTCAAAAGTTTGCGTCTCGATCTGCGGCCAGCTGATTACCATCGCCGCGCTCTTTTTGATGAGCATCTCGTCGATTTCCCAGCCCGCCATGTGGATCGCGGAAGCTTGGCCGCCGATGATGCTCCCTCCGCCGCCAGAATCAAAGCCGCCGCTGCCGGGAACGGCAAGAACTTCCGTGATGCCCGCGGCGCGTGTGACGGGAATATGTTCGCTCGAAGGGGACACCGCCGTTGCTGCAACCACGTCCGGGTTGTAATTTCCCGTCTCGGTCGAATCGACAGTGGCGCTGACCGCGCCAATTTCCCGCAATCCCATTTGCGTGATCGAGTCGAAGATCCCCGGATAAACCTGCAGTCCTTTGGCGTCGATCACCTGGGCACCGGCGGGGATGTCCAAGCCGACACCCACGCCGGCGATTTTTCCATCGCGAAGGATTAGCGTGCCGTCGTCGATGGTAGTGCCTGAAAGAGTGAAGATTTTCGCGTGAGTAATAGCGTAGGTGGTGGGTGGCTGAGACTGAGCGCCAGCGTTCGCGGGGCTGAGGAAGTAGAGGAAGTTAATGAAGCAAAGGAGGTAAAGGAGACGAGCGCGAATTGGCGTGTGGCTCACAGCGCACCCCCGGACAAAACGGCCCCGACCGCTGAGTCTGTGCCGCTGGATTGCGGAGGCTTCGGTTTATCTTCTGCCTTCTTTTCTTCTGGCTTCTTTTCGGCCGGTTTTTGGCCGATGGGGACTGTGGCGTCGGGTTTCTTGTCTTCCGATTTTTTCTCCGAAGATTTCTTCAGTTTGTCGATGAGCGCCTTCTTTTCTTTTTCGAGTTCGGGGCGCTCGGCGATGTCGCGCTGGAGGTCAAAGTAAATGCGGCCATCAATCAGGGTTTTCTGCACCACGGCATACGCGCTCAGCGGATCGTGATTGTAAATGGCGAGGTCGGCATCTTTGCCGACGTCGATCGTGCCAACGCGCTTGTCGATGCCCAACTGGATCGCGGGATTCACCGTGACCATCTTGAGCGCTTCGTCATGCGTCAGGCCGCCGAACTTCATGCTCTTGGCGGCTTCCTGGTTCAGGTGCGTGGCTTCTTCCGCGTCGTCAGAATTGATGGAGACGACCACACCGCGGCGAGTCATCAGCGCAGCGTTGTAGGGAATCGCATCGTAGGCTTCCACTTTGTAGGCCCACCAATCGGAGAAAGTGGAAGCGCCGACTCCGGCGGCGGCCAGTTCATCGGCCACTTTGTAGCCTTCGAGAACATGCTGAAACGTGCGGACCTTAAAGCCGAACTCCTTCGCAACGCGCAAGAGCATCAGGATTTCATCCTCGCGGTAGCAGTGCGAGTGAACGTAGCGCTTGCCTTCCAGCACTTCGACGAGCGGCTCGAGGCGCAAATCACGGCGCGGCGGGATGAGATTTTTCTCGCCAGCAGCGCGCTTGTTGTAGTCATCCCAAGCCTTCTTGTAATCGCGGGCTTCACTGAAAGCGCTGCGAATGGTTTCTTCCACGCCCATGCGTGTTGCGGGATACCGCCGAGGCTGCCCGGGGACACTGAAGTTCGAACGCTTGGGATTTTCACCGAGCGCAAACTTGATGCCCGGAAGCGCGCCTTCGAACGGAAGTTTCGCGGCAGGCTGGCCCCAGCGCAGCTTGATCACCAGCGTCTGACCGCCGATGGAATTAGCTGAGCCGTGCAGAATATTTGCCGAAGTGACTCCGCCCGCCAGATCGCGGTAAATGTCGATGTCTTCCGGATTCAGGATTTCCGCCATATTCACCATCGAAGAGACGGAAACGCTGCCCTCATTGATGCTTTCCGCGGCGATATGCGAGTGGCAATCGATAATCCCAGGAATGACGAATTGTCCTGCGGCATCGATCACCTGAGCGTCTTTCGGCGCCTTAACGCTCTGGCCGACTTCGGCGATTTTGCCGTCCTTAATAAGGATGGAGCCGTGTTCAATAGTGCCGTGCGAAACGGTGAGGATGGTGGCGTTTTGAATGACGATGACCGCGGGCGCGTCCGGCGGAGTGGCAGCCCGCGCAAGAGGGATGTAAAGGAAGCTCAGGAGGTAAAGGAAGTTAAGGATTCGGAAAATCTGCGAGCGTGAAAAGAGTCTGGATGAGATTTTCACTGGGCACCTCCAAGCACGGCCGCCGCCGCAGTTGTATTGTTGGTTGGTTTGAGGCCAGTGAAGTCGAGCGAGAATCCCTGCACGCTGATGTTGCCTTTCAACGAAGTTCCGTCAAACGTGCCGGTGAATTTTACGTCCGCAGGAGATCCCTCGAGCAAAATGTTGATGGTGAAACTGAACTTGTCCACGCTTAAATATCCATTGATCAGCGAGGTAGTGCCGCGTTTGCTGGTGACGGTCCCGGAGAGGCTTCCGTCCTTTTCCATCGCCAAGTCGGCAGTCGATTCCTCGGGCCCATCCGGCGTGGTATAGGAGAGTTTCCATTTACCGCTGATGTCGCCTTTCGGAGGATCCTTCGGTTTCTCCGGCTCATGAACTTCAGATTTGCGGCCATCGACAAAAACCATTTTGATTTTCGTTTTGTCCTCAAAGAGGTCGCCATCCGTAACGACGAGATTGGCGATTTTCCCGTTTTCGAGTGAGCCTAGGCGGTCGGCGACGCCGAAAATTTCCGCAGCCGAAAGCGTCAGCGCGCGAAGCGCCGCGTCGGGAGCGAGTCCCGCCTCGATCGATTTCTTTGCCGCCTTCAGAGCATCCTTGGGCGCCGTGATGCCACCGGAATAAAATGCAAACTTCACTCCGGCTTTAGCCAGCGCCGCCGGCGAAGATGGCGCGCGATCGCGGAACCGCAGCGTTCGGAGCGACGGCTTATCCTCGGGATCGCCGTCTTTCTCGGCTTCAGGCCACTTGAGATTCACCAGCACGGACATTTTTTTCGCCGCGATTTCCGGCGCAACCTCATAAGCCATCTGGCCGCCATAAAGGACGCCGTTGACCTTCCAGCGCTCCACGAGTTCGAGGCCGCGGCGCAGTTGAATCGAATTGTTCGCCGGAATCAAAACCAACGCATGATCTTCCAGCGCCTCGGCCAGCGCTGCTTCGGTCCGGTCATAACGCGGCCGTGCCATGCTGCGAGGATTCTTTTCATAAACAGTCTGCGCATTGATGCTCCACTCGGTGTCCAGCCAGACCTGGTGAACATAAGCGAGCACGCCCATGATCGAGCTGGGAAATCCGCCGCCGAATCCACCGGACGTTTGAAACGACACCGGAATCGCCACCGGCGACTTCACGACCAAGTCTCCCGCGCGTTCGCCAGCCAGATCGAGCACTGCCGCTTGCCCCGGAAAAATCCCGCCTTTCGGCGCGGTAACGACGGTGGTGAATCCTCCGTTGCGCCATGTTTCGATGCGTTTGTCGTTCAGGCTGACTTCGTCAGCCCCACTGCGCCAAGGCGTGGAGGCCGGCCGGTCCTCGGGACCGCGCGCCGCGCCTTCTTGCGCCCCGCGGCGCGGTCCGCCTTCGCCGACCGCTGGAGGGGCGGCGGGAATACCGACGTCTGTAAAAGCATCAATGAGTCCCGGATAAACCGTAAGCCCTTTCCCCTCGATGACCCACGCTTCGGCCGGAATAGCAACGTCCTTTCCAATAGCCGTAATGAGTCCGCGAGAGATGACAATCGTGGCGTTCTCAACGGGCGGCCCGGAAACGGGAAAAACATTAGCTCCGCGAATGGCAAAGTATTGCGGCTCTCCGCCCTGTGCCTGAAGAGAAGGCGCGGCACAGAACAGCGCCAAAAGAGCCATGAGGCAGACCGCGAACGTACACCTGACAATGTGTTTAGAACGCATGCATAACTCCTCGCGAAAGCGTTGAATGGACGACCGTCCCCCTGCAACCACGACCGTAGAACTAGACGCAAGAGGCTAGTGGGAAGTTACGGGCCAGTTAAGCTCTTAGCTCTTCCGCACAAGGAAAAAGTCAGCAGGAAAGCATTCAATGCCACGATGAGACTTATGACACGAGGCAAAGGGACACTTCTCCCTCAACTTGCGCTTTGAAGTATAACACTGTATATAACTCTCTCCGCCGAGAGCACTCCAATAAGATTGGTGTGACTGCTCGGCGAAAGGTTGCGGGATTTAGTGGACAAAATCGTAATCAGCTCCGGAGAGCTCACGGAAATCCAACCGGAACCGGAGCAAACCGTACGCCTCGAGCCGAAACTGCCGCCAGCGATTCCGTTGTGGGGGCGGCTCGGGCCGATCGTTCTGGTCCCCGTTCTGCCGTTGCTGTGCCTGGTTACGATTATTTTGCGAGTGGCGCTACGCACTCAGCCACCTCGTACGCGCCATGCGTGGACAGCTTACCTCTCGACGCTGCTAGTTATCAGCGGAATCCTGACGTCATTGGCCGTGGTCGTCGTATTCTCCCTCGGGCCGTTGCCGTCCGTTGTAAGCAGCGGGCTGGCGGAGCTTGATGAGCGGTCCGAGTATCCGCGCTTGCCCAAGGACGGCACGCTGTCCGGCAGCGACGCTTCTAAACAGCTCAAGAGCCTGGTCGCGGTCATTTCTCCCGCGGCGCAGTCCCTCTTCGGCAAACGCGAGATTCTTTCGTCGTCGTTCGGCGCTGGCATGCTGCTGCACGCCAATTCGGCGGGCTATTTGTTTGCAACTGCGAGACACGTAATAGGAACCAATGACTGGAGCGTGGCGAAAAAGCCGCGCGCCATGGTTTCGCTGGCCTCCGGGGTCTGGTCCGGCGCGGACGTCATCGCCCGCCACCAAAGCCTCGATCTCGCGCTGGTCTGGCTGCCGCGGCATTCCGGACAGGCAGAATTCGTGCAGCCCGTTGCTGAGGCCAAAGAGGGCGAAAGTATTTTTGTGATCGGTCATCCAGAAGGACTGAAGTTTACCCTTAGTACCGGGATCATTTCCCGGTTGCAGGAGAACGTGCTACAGATTTCGGCACCGGTGAGCCCCGGAAACAGCGGCGGCCCGGTGTACGACGAGCAAGGGAATCTTGTGGGAGTGGTGAGCTCGACGTTTGACAAAAGCGCCCAACCTAATGCTGAGAATCTTAATTTTGCCGTTGCCGCCAAGGCGCTACTTCACGAATTCGGCTGGGATTTTACTCTGGAAGGCCGCGAGCGTTTCGAGGAGTATCTGCACGCTTCCGGCAATCTGGGAAAATCCAGCGAGCATTCACGGTCCAGTGCTCCCGCCCTCTTCCATTCTTCCCCGGGGATAAAAACTGATGCCCACAATTAATGTCACGGTGTTTGATTCGACCGAAAACAAACGCGTGCCCGTGGAACTGCCGGACGACGCCCCCTGCAACAAGATTGTGGCCGTGCTGGTTCAGAAACTGCGGCTGCCCACCAACGGGCCCGATGGCGCGCCCCTCAGTTACAAGTTTCACCACAAGAACTCAGGTCGCCAGATTCAGGATTCGCAGACGCTCGCCGATGCGGGAGTCAGCGAGGGAGACATCTTGCGCCTACAACCGGAAATCACCGCAGGCTGAACATGAACCCGCCGAACATGGTTACGGTGGGCGCGCAGGAAGTCCGCGAGGACCGCTACAGCCGGCTCGGCCTGATTCCCTGGTGGGACCAGAATAAAATCCGCGAAACCAAGGTGCTGGTCATCGGCGCCGGCGCCCTCGGCAACGAAATCCTGAAGAATTTGGGCTTGCTCGGCTTCCGGGATATCGTGGTGATGGATCTCGACCGCATCGAGGAATCCAACCTGTCGCGGACAATATTATTTCGTGGCGAGCACATTGGTGAGTACAAAGCCAATGTCGCGGCACGTTCGGTAGAGGCCATCAACGCCGAGAGCAACGTGCGCGCGCTGGTGGGCAACGTGATGCACGATTGCGGCCTGGGACTTTTTTCCTGGAGCGACGTGATCCTCGCGGGCTTGGACAATCGCGAAGCGCGGCTATGGATCAATCGATGCGCGTGGAAAATGAACCGGCCCTGGATTGACGGCGCCATCGAAGGCATCAATGGTGTCGCGCGCGTCTTCGTGGCCGGGTCCGCGCCGTGTTACGAGTGCACGCTCGGCGAAACAGACTGGAAGCTGCTGGAAAAACGGATGTCGTGCAATTTGCTGACCCGCGAAAGCAACGTGGAAGGCAAAGTGCCGACAACGCCGACGATTTCCTCAATTATTGCGGGGATTCAAGTTCAAGAAGCAGTGAAATTGATTCATGGAATGCCAACGCTGGCCGGACACGGATTCGTGTTTGAAGGCTTGAATCACAGCTCGTACCGCGTGGAATACACCGCCAATGCAGACTGCATGAGCCACTACACGCTCGAGCGGATCGTGGAATGCCCGGAACGCGCGAGCCAGTTGACGCTGGCGGATTTACTCGAGCGCGGTAAGCGCGACCTGGGAACCGCGGATGTGACCATCGAATTCAGCCGTGACGTCGTGCACAGACTGGTATGCCCGCATTGTGGCACGGAGGAAGAACGGTTTGCTCCGGTCGGCAGCATCACCTTCGAAGAAGGAAAGTGCCCAAAGGACGGGCAAATGCGCACCGTAGCGACGATTCACAATTATTCGGGTAGCGAATCCTACGGCGCAAGGTCGCTGGACCGATTGGGTTTGCCCCTGTTTGATGTTTTCACCGCAAGAAGCGCCGAGCGCGAGATCGGCTACCTGATCGCCGGCGACCGCGAAGAAATCCTGGGGCCCGCCATCCGTACGAGGCGCGTATGAGAATGCGAAAGCACGGCGGGAAAGGGTCTCAACCGGCTGTAGTTGTGGATGGCGAAGTGCTCCGCCAAATCCGGCAGCATGCACGCTCCTGCAGCAAGACGGAAGTTTGCGGCGTGCTGATCGGCAGCGAAGACAAGAACTCTCTGACCATCGAAGCCTGCATCTCGGGAGCAAACGCGGCCCAAGCCGGCACGCATGTCACTTTCACGCAGGACACCTGGGCGCATATCTATCAAACCAAGGACGCCAAGTATCCCGACCACCGCATCGTGGGCTGGTACCACTCGCATCCTGGGTTCGGCGTGTTTCTCTCCGACCACGATACCTTCATCCACAAAAATTTCTTTTCCTCGCCGATGCAGGTCGCGTGGGTATACGACCCGCATAGCGACGAGGAGGGCTGCTTCGGCTGGGTAGGCCAGCGCCTCGAGCGCCTTTCCGAAATCTCCGTCGTGGACCACAAAGGCGGAGAGGGAGCCGGCGAAACCGGAAAACCGGAGCCCATGGGAAATTTCGACGAGAGTGAAGAAGAAGACTTGGCCGTGGAAAAGCCGGAGCGGGAACAGGAAGCGCCGCGCTGGCTACGCATTACGTTCTCCGTCCTTTCCTACACTACCGTTCTGATGATCGGTTTTCTGATCGCCTGGTTCTTCCTCCCGGCGCGCGTCCTCATCTGGCCTTTCGACCCGCAAACAATGCGACCGCTAACAGATCGGCCCGTTGATCCGCGGTCCCTGCGGTTGGAGCCTCCGCCGGCCGAAAGCATTCCCGGCAAAGACAGCAGCGTAATCGAAACCCCGAAGAGCGGGAGCGACAAGGAGAAGAATGTCCCCCGACAAAAATAACGAGCCCATCAAAATCACTCTGGATGACCTGGCACGCGTGGAAACCTCCGCGCCGGCCGGTGCACCCATCTCATCGGGCCGCGGCCCTGGCGGCGCGAAAGTTTACGGCAACGTGGCCGAGGCCGCTGACCAGCCCGCCGCGACGTCCCCGGAGGAGCGCGGCAGCATTCTCTTGCAGGCTTGGTTCTACCTCGGCATAGCCGGGCTGCTCGGAACGCTTTTCGCCTGGGCCATCGCCGAGCCGTTTTTTCTTGACGGGGGCGCACACCGCTGGGGAAACATTTGGATGATGCCGATGGTCGTCACCCTCCAATGCGTCGGATTTGCGATCGCGGAAAGCCTCGTGGAACGTTCCGCGAAGAAGGCCGTGGTGCGCGGGCTTCTCGCGTTGCCCCTCGGTGTGGTGCTTTCCTTCATCTTCGAGGTTGCTGCTGGGATTATCTTCCGTATCGGCGTCGCGATTGCCGAAGAAGCTGGGGCCCAGACTTATAAGAACCCCGCGTTTTGGGTGGCTCGCGGAATCGCGTGGATGGTCTTTGGAGCCGCGGGCGGAGTAGTTTACGGAATCGTTGGGCAATCCTCAAAGAAAACACTTTACGGAGCACTCGGCGGAGTTATCGGAGCAGGAATCGGCGGGATGATCTTTGATCCCATCTCGATGCTGACTAAAGGAGGCGCGGCAAGCCGCGCAGTAGGATTCGCTCTTCTCGGGGTCGCCACGGGAATCGCCATCGGCCTGGTCGAAAGCGCGCTGAAAGATCGCTGGCTGTACGTGACGGCCGGACCGTTGGCCGGCAAGCAGTTCATTCTCTACAAGGCGCGCACGCTCATCGGCAGCGACCAGAAGTGCGACATTTATTTGTTCAAAGACCCCAATGTTCTTCCCGAGCACGCCGTCGTCGAAATCGCGGGAACGAGAGTGCAGTTCCGCGCCCTCGGCCCGGCTTACGTTTCCGGGCAGCCGGCGAGAGTCCAGGTTCTGCAGAGCGGCAATTCCGTCCAGATCGGCAGATACGCGTTCCGCTATTCCGAAAGGCAGCGTAAGTGAATCCGGTCTGCCCCTATTGCCGCACAGAAGTCGGGTCGGCCGCCGAGGAGCGGCTCGAATGCCCCGGCTGCGGTACCCCCCATCATCCGGAGTGTTTTGCGGAGAACGGAGGATGCACCGTTTTCGGCTGCTCCAAAGCTCCGCAGGACGAGCCCAAGATCAGCGTGTCCGGCACGGAATTGAGTCAAGCTCGCGCTCCTTTTCCTGCGCCAATCGCGCCCGCCCCGGTCGCGCGCACGACGCACAGCGGTGGATTCTCGATCTTGCAGCTTTCCGGACCCTCTCAGCCATTGGGAGCACAAAACCCTCCGGCGCAAGAAGCCATGGCTCCTCCGCCACCACCGCCAGTGTCCGGCACGGGAGCGCCTCCTCCTCCGGCGCCGTCCCCCAGAGGAGTGTACGCGCCATTGCGGCCACAGGACGTGATTCGAGGGACCGGAACAACGAAGAGCCGCCAGGTCTACGTGCTGCTTGGGATTTTTCTCGGGATATTCGGAGTGCACAATTTCTATGCTGGGTATATACAGAGAGCAGTTTCCCAGTTGTGTCTTACTGTGCTGACTTGTTTTTATGGAGCCGTGGTGAGCTGGATCTGGGCTATCGTGGAAGTCTGCACCATTAGCAAGGACTACGACGGAGTGGAGTTCACCTGAAAATGGAGGGGCAATGAATTATTTCATCAAGCGGGATCTCCAAGAGTACGGACCGTACACGCTTTCGGAACTCCAGCGCTACGTGGCGTCCGGAAACGTCCTGCTGACCGACCTGTGCCACAGCGAGGGTGCTACCGATTGGCTGCCTGTCTCCCAAGTGATTGGGAATATTCCCGTCCCGGCGGCCGCTCCGGCGCCAACCCAAGCGTCCATCGCAGCCGCTGCGGCTGCACAATACCCCGCGCCCCCTTCGCTCCATTGGGCTCTCGTGTTGTTGCTTGGAATTGTGACGTGCGGCATATTTTTGTGGGTCTGGGCCATCGTGCAGGCCAACTGGGTGAGGAAAGTGCAGCCAAACAGCAAAGGGATGATCTTGTGGTCCTTCGCAATCCTCTGCTCTCTCATCGACGGAGTTTTGTCCGCGCTGCCGGACAGCAACGCCAAAGGGCTCATGGCTATCTTTAGGCTCGCTGGCGCGATTCTTTGGATTTCCGGCTCCTTCAGCATGAAGAATTCCATCGAGGAACACTACAACACCGCGGAGCCCATTGGACTCAGTCTAAATGGAGTAATGGTATTTTTCTTCAACGTCTTTTACTTTCAATACCACTTTACCCAGATCAATGAGGCGCGCAAGAGACAAGGCATCTACGCCTAGCCGAAATGAACGTCCTAACCAAAATGCGTGCAGTGGCATTCGCCTCTCTGGCCGGTGCTGGAGTCCTCTACGAGTTCCCGCCGGAGCAGTATCACTTCTATCCGCAATGTCCGATCTTCAAGTATTTGCACGTCTACTGTCCGGGTTGCGGTGCCACTCGCGCGGTCGCCGCCCTGCTGCATCTAAGAATCACGGAGGCTCTGCATTACAATGCTCTGGTAGTCTTGCTCGCTCCGCTGCTTTTAGCCTACTTCGCGGCGGCTTACTGGAAAGCAACACGCCATGAAGTTTTCATTTGGCCTCGCATCCCCGCGATGGGCATGGCAGCGTTGCTAGTAATGTCCGTAGCCTTCGGCGTGGCAAGGAACTTTTTGGGTGGTTTGCTCTAGGGAATCATGCTCTCACCACGAATTAGGCGCCTAAAACTCGACTACGACACCTTGATGCAACGATTTGCGAATTGGCCGGTGATTCAGGTGAGTGGCACTGCCGGCATGCCGCCGGAAGTTTATCGAATCACCTTCCAGATCAAAGGCCTGTACGTCTCTCCGACCGGCGAAATCCAGGAGCGCGACACCCATCAGCTCGAAATAAATCTCTCCCTCGGCTATCCCCGGCGCGCTCCGCAGTGCCGCATGATGGCTCCGGTGTTCCACCCCAATTTTGACGAAGGCAGCGTGTGCATCGGTGACTTCTGGGCTGCTTCGGAGGGCCTGGATGATTTGATCGTTCGCATCGGACGAATGATTGCCTATCAGGAGTACAACACCAAGAGCCCGCTCAATGGGCTTGCCGCCAAATGGGCCGCGCAGCATCCCGAGCTTTTGCCCATCGACTCCCGGAACATCGCACCTCCCACGGATCGGCCAGTCCAGGAGATTCCTGCCCCACCTACTCCGGCGCCGGAGGCCATACCGGCACCCATTCAATCCGCTGACGAGCCGAAACCACAAGATCCCTGGAATCAACGCATTGTCGTCGAATAATACGAGATAGCTTCATTCGTCCAGCAACAGGTATGCATTAGACCCCGCCATCGTTCAGCTGCCAGGACGTCGCCCTGCGCGACGGAAGCCCCTCGAAAAAATTCTAAAAATTCCGGAAACAAAATTCGCGCTTCTCACGTTTCTTCTATTGCATTCCCACAGGGACTGTAGCATACAGGTATGGGTATCCCATAGGAGCCACGGGAGAATTCAATGGGCGACAAAAAGGACGTCTGGCAGGGCACCCTGGCCTTGATGGTGCTGAAGACTCTGCAAGCACTGGGGCCCTTGCACGGTTACGGCATTGCCCGCCGCATCGAGCAGACCAGCGGCGACCTCCTGGCCGTCAACTACGGAACGATCTACCCCGCCCTGCTCAAGCTTGAGCAGGAAGGCTACATCTCCTCCGAGTGGGGCACCTCTGACAACAATCGCAGAGCCAAGTACTACAAGCTGACACGCGCCGGCCGCAAGCAATTGGACAAGGAAGCCCGCGAGTGGAATCAGACCACGGAGATCCTGGCGCGCTTCCTGGCCCCCGGGAAGGAATCCGCATGAGGCTCCTGCGCGCGTTATTTCTCCGACTGGCCGCGCTATT
Organism: Candidatus Acidiferrum sp.; assembly: GCA_036522305.1. Lineage (GTDB taxonomy): Bacteria > Acidobacteriota > Terriglobia > Acidiferrales > UBA7541 > Acidiferrum. The sequence continues at coordinate 129,499 of DATDGB010000100.1, forward strand.
CCGCAAAGACCGCCAGGAGCGCGAAGCTGCCGCCGAACTGGAAACCCATCTCCAATTGCACATCGAAGACAATCTGCACGCCGGCATGAGCGCGCAGGAAGCGCGCCGCCAGGCACTCATTAAGCTCGGCGGCATCGAGCAAACAAAAGAATTGGTTCGCGAACGGAGGGGGCTGCCAATGTTGGAAATATTGCTTCAGGATCTGCGCTACGGCGCGCGCATGCTGGCGAAGAATCCCGGCTTTACTCTCGTTGCCACGCTAACGCTGGCCCTGGGTATCGCCGCCAATGCCACGATTTTTAGTTTCGTCAGCGCCGTGATGCTCAAACGCCCCCCAGTCCGTGAACCGGACCAGGTGGCGGTGGTTTCCGCAATCAGCCCAGTGAGTTCCTGGGGCGTCAACCTGAATCCCTTCTCCGCGCCAAATTATTTTGCCTGGAAGAAAGAGAACCACGCGTTTGCTGATATTGCCGCCGCCGACCCCTACGCCGGCGCGAGCCTGACCGGAGACGGCGACCCCGAGCGCGTTAGCGCGATGCGAGCCACTGCAAATTATTTCTCTGTGCTTGGTGTCTCAGCCCAACTGGGAAGAACCTTCGCTGACGGCGAAGATCAGGATGGCCGCGACCGTGTAGTGATCCTGAGCAACGACTTATGGGCGCGTCGGTTTGCCGCGGACTCCAGCATCGTCGGCAAAACTATCCGCCTGAACGGCACGCCCTATCAGGTGATTGGAGTAATGCCTGAGCAATTCCTTCTGCGGTCGTTCTCCGCACAGATCTGGATTCCCCTGGTGCTCAATGAGAGTCAACAGAAAGCCGCCGCGCGAGAAAATCGAAACTTGTTTCTCTTCGCGCGCCTGAAGCCGGGCGTAACCATCCCCGAAGCGAACGCCGAATTTCAGCGCCTCGCTCACACCGCCGAGCTGAATTTTCCGGACACTGAAAAAGGCTGGGGTGCCACTGTCCTTACCCTGCAGGACCACATGATCCGCGAGTTCAACTCCGGTCCGGCAATGATCGTGCTAATGAGCACCGTCGGCTTCGTGCTGCTGATTGCTTGCGCCAATATCGCCGGGCTGCTCCTGGCGCGGGCCACCGGCCGCGGCAAAGAAATTGCCGTTCGCATCGCCATGGGTGCGGGACGCTTGCGCATGGTCCGGCAGCTCCTGACAGAAGCGTTGTTGCTGGCTGCTCTCGGTGGCGCCGCAGGCTTGATCCTCACATTTTGGGGCGCGCGACTGCTGAAATCGGCTCTCAGCTTTAACGAAGAAGTGAGAGTGCTCGACCTAAGCGTGGACGTAAGAGTATTGGCGTTCACGGCCGGGATTTCCCTGCTCGCCGCTATCGTATTCGGACTGGTTCCTGCGCTGAAATCCGGAACTTCCGATGTGTCCACCATTCTGAAGAACGCCAGCGCCAAGGCTTCGGCAGGTCGCCGGCAGAACCGCTTGCGCAGCATCCTGGTGACCGGAGAAGTTGCGCTGGCGGTTGTGCTCCTCACCGGAACTGGCTTGCTCCTCACCGCAATCATCGAAGGTTTCAGCGCGGGCCGGGGATTCGACCAGCAACACTTGCTGACTGCGTCGTTGGCTCTCCCGGATTCTCACTATCCCGATGGGCCCAAGCAGGCAGGGTTTTACCGCCAGCTGCTCGCGAAACTGGAAGATATTCCGGGGGCCGAATCCGCCGCCATCTCCACGGTTCTGCCTGCGGGCGGCCCTGAGGAAGTTTCGTTCCGCCTGAAAGGGCAAGAAAATCTGCCGCCCGGAGAAAGATCCAAGGCGCGTTACATCGTCGTGAGTCCGGCGTTCTTCGACACCGCCAAAATTCCCCTGATTCGAGGTCGCGTCTTCTCGGAACTGGATGGACCAGGCACTCACCGAACGGCTGTCGTGAGTCAAGTGTTTGCGCGCCGATTCTTTCCAAAAGGAGATCCGCTCGGTCAGCAGGTGATGATCGACACCGGCGGCGAGAGCGGCGCGCAGTGGCGCGAAGTCATCGGCATCGTTGGAAACGTGAAAAGCTGGCCGCTGCAAACATCGGATGACCCGGAAATTTACGAAAACTACTTGCAGCAGCCGGCCGGAGAAATGGCGGTATTGGTGCGCGCCAAAGGAAGTCCGGAGTCGATTGCTCCCGGACTGCGCCAAGCGGTCTGGAGTATCGATAAAGACCAGCCCGTCGCGCGGGTCATGAGTATCGAAGAAAGAATCGGAGAGCAGACTGCCGGCGACCGCCTCTTCGGTAACATGCTCGCCATTTTTGCGGCGCTGGCAGTCACATTATCGGCCGTGGGCTTGTACGGCCTGGTCGCGTTTACGGCCGGACTCCGCACCCAAGAAATCGGAATCCGCATGACCCTCGGCGCCGACAAGAACAGAATCATGCGCCTTGTTCTCGGCGACGGCATGAAACTCGCTTTTACCGGCATCGCCATTGGAATGATTGCAGCTCTGCCCATGAGACGCATTCTCGAAGGCATGATCAATGATTTTCGCGCGGATGGCAGTTGGATTCTCCCGTCGATGGCCGCGGTCATTGGAATGGTGTCTTTGCTCGCTTGCTACATTCCAGCGCGGCGCGCCACGCGCGTGGATCCCATGGTCGCTCTCCGTTACGAATAGGCTGGGTAGGAGACTCCGATGAGACGTCTTCGCGCTTTCTTTCTTCGATTCGCCAGCCTCTTCAAGAAGCTAGACCATGACCGTGACTTTTCGGCCGAGATGCAAACGAATCTCCAATTGCACATCGAAGACAATCTGCGCGCCGGCATGTCCGCGGAGGAAGCACGCCGCCAGGCACGAATCAAACTCGGCGGCGTTGAGCAAACGAAAGAACTCTGCCGCGACCGGCGCGGCCTACCAGTATTCGAAACACTCTTCCAGGATTTGCGATTCGCCTTGCGCCTTGTGCGAAAAAATCCCGGATTCACTTCAATCGCTGTTTTGACGGTGGCGCTCGGCATGGGCGCCACCACCACGATCTTCTCCATCGTAAACAGCGTCCTCCTGCGCCCTTTGCCGTACCAAAACCACGCCCATCTCTTGCGCGTGGAAGAAACTCATCCAGGTGCGGTTGGCAGCGCTGTCACCTTCGCAACATTTTTAGATCTCGCGCGCGAAGCGCACACCGTCGAAAACGCCTCCGCCTTTCGCGAGTGGATTTTCAACGTCACTGGCGGCGCCGAACCGCAGCAGGTTCCCGGCGCCCTGATTTCCGGAAACTTCTTCAACGCTCTGGGGAGCCAACCACTTCTTGGCCGGACCATCCAGCCGGAAGATGATCAACCCGGCGGGAATAATCGCGTGGTTGTCCTCAGCTACGCTTTGTGGAACAGCCGCATCGGCGTCGATCCCAAAATCCTGGGACACACGCTTAACGTAAACGCTGAGCCCTTCACCGTGATTGGCGTGATGCCCCCGGGCTTTGATTATCCCCAACACTCCGAATTGTGGTGCCCTCTGGTGCCCGGAAGCGGTTTGCATAACAACCGCCGTGCGCATTTGCTTATGGTTCTTGTCGATCGCAAGTCCGGAGAATCGCTTGGCAGCGTGCAAGGCGAACTGGCCGCTTTCGCGGAAAGCGTCGAGAAACGAAATCCCGGCGTCGACGATCCTTCACTTACTTTAAGCGCGGTGCCTTTGCAGAAGAGCCTCGTCGCTCCCGTGCGCCCCGCCCTGATTATCCTCTTGCTCTCCGTCGGATTGCTCCTGCTGATTGCTTGCGCAAACGTCGCCAACCTGCTGCTCGCTCGCGCCGCCGCTCGCCGCAAGGAAATCGCCGTTCGCCTCGCACTCGGTGCCAGCCGCGCCCGGCTCGCGATGTTGTTGCTGACCGAAAGCATCTTTGTCTCGCTCCTTGCGGGCGCAGTCGGCTTACTCATCGCCGAGGCCGGACTCACATTCATCCGGACCCAAAACAACCAGGATTTGCCGCGCTTCACGGAAATCACTCTGGACTGGCGCGTCTTCGCCTTCGCATTGACAGTCTCCATTCTTTCAGGACTATTTTTCGGCCTTGCGCCCGCCCTCGCCGGTGCAAAGATCAACTTGAACGCGCCCCTCAAGGAAGGCAACTGGGAACCATCTGGAGCAAGCCTGCAGCTTTCGAACAGCACTCTTACCGTCCTGCAATTCTGCCTGGCAACAATCTTGCTCGCCGGCGCGGGTCTGCTGGGAAGCAGCCTTCTGCGCGTCCTGCGCGAGAATCCCGGATTTAATCCCGATCGCCTGCTGACCCTGCAAGTTTTTCTTTCGCCCGTTAAGTATCCAGAAGGCGATTCGAATTCAGCCATCGTTTTGCACGAAATGCTCGAACGCGTTCGCGCCGTCCCCGGCGTGCGCTCCGCCGGAGTGGTAAACGCTCTGCCGATCACTGGCGGACCAAGCACCGAATTTGTGATCGAAGGCCGTCCCGCGCCACGCCTCGGCGACGAGCCGGGTGCCGACATTCGCGTTGCCGACGCCGAGTACTTTTCTGCCATGAGTATTCCGCTGCTCGCCGGGCGCTCATTCACCGATCATGACACCGCCGTCTCCGCGCGCGTTGTACTCATCAACGAAACTCTTGCCCGAACTTTTTGGCCCAACGCAAATCCCCTCGGCCAGCGCATCACCATGAAAGACTGGGGCCCCCCGCTGACCGGTGAAATTGTCGGAGTGGTTGGCGACGTCAAGGGAAGCGGCCTGGACGCCACCGTCGGCCCGATGCTCTACTGGCCCTACACCCAGTTTGGACAAATCTTCAACACCATGGTCGTCCGCACCGACGATGACCCGCTTCGTCTCACCGCCGCCGTGAAAGACCGCATCTGGTCGGTCGACAAAGATCAACCCGTTTCCCGCGTTCAAACCATGGACCAAATTCTCTCCGATTCCGTCGCACGCCGCCGTCTTTACGTGGTTCTTCTCGGCGTTTTCGCTTGGGTCGCGCTGCTCCTCGCTGCAGCTGGCATCTACGGCGTCGTCTCCTATTCCGTCGCACAGCGAACGCGCGAGATCGGCATCCGCGTCGCCCTCGGCGCGGAACGCGTCGACGTCCTGTGGCTTATCGTAGCCCAAGCCGCGAAGCTGGCGCTCACCGGCGAACTCCTCGGAATCCTGCTGGCTCTGGGGATCACTCGCCTTATGGCCAGCCTGTTGTTCGGGACTAGCGCCGCCGACCCATTCACGTTTGCCTGCGTGGCCATCCTGTTAAGCGGCGTCGCGCTCGTCGCATGCTACATCCCCGCGCGCCGCGCCATGCGGGTCGATCCGATGGTGGCATTGCGCTACGAATAGTTAGGAGATGGTGTGATTAAAAAAATGCGCGTCTGGTTCATTAGACTCAGCGCTTTCTTCCGAAAAAATCGGCGAGAGCGCGAACTCGCCGCCGAGATGGAATCCCATCTCCAAATGCACATCGAAGACAATCTCCGCACCGGCATGGCCGCCACACAAGCGCGGCGGGAGGCACTCATGAAACTCGGCGGCGTCGAGCAAACTAAGGAAAATTACCGGGACCGGCGCGGACTTCCGTTTCTTGAAACACTGATCCAAGACCTGCGCTTCGCCGGTCGCACGCTCCTGAAAAATCCCGGTTTCACCGCAGTCGCCGTCCTCACTCTCGCCCTCGGCATCGGCGCAAACACCGCGATCTTCAGCGTGATCAATGGAGTGCTGCTCAATCCCCTTCCCTACAACGATCCGCGGCAACTCGTCGTCAGGAAGGGAAACGATTCGCTGCTGACCGTGATGGATATCCAGAGACAGATGCGCGCTCTTTCACAGGGCGGGGGAATCAACGTCGAGGCGATGGACTACACCGGCGGAGCTGAACCCCTGCAGGTCCGTGTCGGACTGGTCGATGCGCAGTTTCTCGAGACGCTGGGCGTGCCACCGACGCTCGGCCGGATCATTTCGCCCCAGGAAGATGTGCAAGGTGGGCCGCGCCTCGCTGTGGTCAGCTATCCTTTCTGGCAAAACTATCTTGGCAGCGATCCCCACGCGCTCGGCAGGACGATTCCTCTCGCCGGAAACTCCTATACCGTGATCGGTGTAATGCCCGCGACTTTTGCCCCGCCAGAGCAGCATGCCGACGTTTTCGTCTCCCTCTGGGTTGGCTACCCGGAAGCGGCTGCCTATCGCGGCGTGCACTTCATGCATACCTATTGGCGATTAAAGCCAGGCCTCACGCTCGCGCAAGCGCAAACGGACATGGCCGCGATTGACCGCCGGCTCGCGGAGCAGTATCCAGCCCAGGAGAAAGACCGCAAAACACTGTTAATTCCGCTGCAGGAATGGCTCGTGGGAGATGTACGGCCGGCACTGCTGGTGCTCTTCAGCGCCGTAGGTCTTGTGTTGTTGATTGCCTGCGCGAATTTCGCGAGCTTGCTGATGGCGAGGGCTGTCTCGCTCCGTCAGGAATTGGTGATCCGGGCGGCGCTGGGCGCAGGACGTGCCCGGCTGATCCGGAAAACGCTGACGGAGAGCGCATTGTTGTCTCTCCTCGGCGGCGCTACCGGATTGGTCCTCGCTCAGTGGGGCACGCAAGTGCTGCTGGCCCTGAGACCGGAGAAGCTCGCGCGCCTGAGCGGAATTCATGTGGACGGGCGCGTGCTCCTCTTTGTCCTCGCGGTCTCGCTGTTGACCGGCATTGTGTTCGGACTGGCCCCGGCATGGATTGCGGCTGGCGCGGACGTTGCCGAAGCACTGAAAGTGAGCGGACGAACCGCGACCTCCAGCGCGGCGGGACATCGTATACGGAAAGTCCTGGTCACCTCGGAACTAGCCCTCGCTTTGGTTCTGCTAGTGGGAGCCGGTTTGTTGATCAAGGGATTCTCGCGCTTGCGCTCGATCAACCCCGGTTTCGATCCCACAAACGTGACCACCATGTATCTCCAATTGCCCACGACGCGGTACGGCGAAATCCCCAAACAAACCCAGTTCCGCCGCGAGTTGCTCACTCGCTTGAATTTCCTACCGGGCGTGCAAGCGGCGATGGTGACTGATATACCGCTCGGCGGGAATTATGTGGACCACCGTTTCGTCATCGACGGACGCCCTCCAGTGGCCGTGGGGGGTGAGCCCGAGGTGCAAACCCTTTCGGTGATGGGCGATTACTTCCACGTGATGCAGATTCCCCTGCGCGCGGGTCGCGAGTTCACCCCCTTGGACCGCGAAGGGCAACCACTGGTGGCAATTGTGAACGAGGAAATGGTGCGGGAATTTTTCCCGCACGAAAACCCAATCGGCGTTCGCATCCGCTGGGCGGGCGACACAGGGCCGCCACAATGGATGACCGTCGTAGGCGTGGTGGGCGACGTGAAACATTCAGGATTGAATCAACCGACGGATCCCGCTGTGTATACCCCTTTTTCGCAGTCCGACGAGGCCTGGAGACGATTTATGACGCTCGCCATCCGGGCTCGGGATGCGTCTCCTGGGCTCGTTGAAGAAGTGAAGAAGCACATCTGGAGCTTGGACAACCAGATTCCAGTCAGCGAGGTGCACACCATGGAGGAGCTCCTGTCTGTGTCGCTTGCGCAGCAGCGCTTCAACATGTTTCTTCTCGGACTCTTCGCCGCGCTCGCTCTGATTTTGGCTGCGGTGGGAGTTTACGGCGCAATGTCCTATTCCGCGACCCAGCGAACGCATGAGATCGGCATACGGACGGCGCTCGGTGCCCAGCGCCGTGACGTGCTTTGGCTCGTCATGAACGATGGCGCGAAAATCGCGCTTTTCGGTATCACCATCGGAATTGCCGGCGCGTTGGCGCTCACTCGGCTGATGGCCAGCCTTCTCTTCGAAGTGAAGCCGACGGACCCCGTGACATTCGCGGCTGTCGCGATCCTGCTCGCGTTTGTGACTCTCGTGGCATGCTACATCCCGGCCAGGCGGGCCATGCGCGTCGACCCCATGGTCGCGCTGCGCTACGAATGACTTCTGTAGTGGCCGGTCTTCAGACCGGTTTGTGTCGTCAAGGATGTGTATGAGGCAATTGCGTGCATGGTTGTTACGCCTGGGCGAGCTCTTTCGCAAAGACCGGCGGGAGCGTGAACTCGCCGCCGAGATGGAAAGCCATCTCCAATTGCACATCGAAGACAATCTGCGCACGGGCATGTCCGCGGCACAAGCACGACGGGAGGCACTTATGAAACTCGGTGGAGTTGAACTGACTAAGGAAAATTATCGAGAGCGGCGCGGCCTGCCTGCGCTCGAAATGCTATTGCAAGACATCCGCTACGGGCTGCGTGTGCTGAGCAAGAATCCCGGTTTCACGGCAGTGGCGGTGCTGACGCTGGCGCTCGCCACCGGCGCAACCACGGCAATCTTCAGCGTTGTATACGGCGTGATGCTGCGCCCCCTGCCCTACACCGATTCGAACCGCATCATGGCCGTCTCCGAAGTCAACTCGACGGGCGGATGGTCTCGCCTTGCGGACCCAAACTTTGACGACTTCCGCGATCAAAACCGCAGCTTTCGGTCGATTGCGAAATACAATGACAACATCGCGTCCGTTTCCGGAGCTTCGCAGCCGACGCGCACCACAGTGGCGAGCGTCTCGCCCGACTTTCTCAAGGTCTTCGCTATTCTGCCGATCCTCGGGCGGGATTTCACCGCCAGCGACGCAAAAAAAGGGGCGGCCCCCACCGTTCTTGTCAGTTTTGGATACTGGCGGCAGCATCTCGGGTCGCCGCCGGACCTCTCCCAGTCGCACCTGAAGATTGATGGCGCGGCATACTCCGTTATCGGCGTGCTCCCTGCCGAATTTCATTTTCCGCCAGAAGTGGATTTGTGGCTGCCGGCCGATTTGGACGGCGAAAATCTGAGCAGGACGTCCCACAACTACTTTACGGTCGGGCGCCTCCGCGACAGCGTGACGGTCGCGCAAGCGAATGGAGACATCAGCGCAATCGCCCGGCGTATTCACGACACCTCGAGTGAGCAAGGGGATTATCTCCTCAAGGATGGAATTGTCGTCCCGCTACAGGAATCGATAACGCGCAAAGTTCGCTCGCCGCTGCTGGTCCTCCTCGCCGCGGTAGGATTTCTTCTGCTGGTCGCCTGCGCGAACGTGGCGAATTTGCTCCTTTCACAAGCGTCGGTGCGAGCGCGCGAACTCGCCATTCGCAGCGCGCTCGGTGCAGCGCGCGGACGGCTGGTCCGGCAATTCCTCACCGAGGCTTTCCTGCTCTCGCTCGCCGGTGGCGGCCTTGGCGTACTGGGAGCGTTTTTGGGCGTGGCGGGGCTAGTCAGTCTCGCGCCGCAAAATCTCCCGCGGCTGGACAGCGTCTCGATCAGTACTCCAGTACTTGTGTTCGCCTTGCTGCTCTCTACCGCCGTCGCCGCGGGCCTCGGAGTGTTCACCGCCGCGCGGGCGACATCCGGCGACTTGCGTGAAGGCCTCCTGGAAGGCGGTCGTGGACAAGCCGGCTCGCAAGGCACCCAGCGTGTTGGCCGCGTAATCGTCGCCGCGCAGATCGCGATCACATTGGTTCTTGTGATTGGAGCGGGATTGTTCGGGCGCAGCCTGTTGAAAGTGCTCGAAGTGAATCCCGGCTTCCGCGTGGACAAGATTGTCACCATGGACGTTTCGCTTCCGTGGGTGGAAGATCCCAAAGCAAAGCTGGGTCAGGGAATTTTCTTTTCAAGCCTGATTGACCGCCTCAAACAAATCCCGGGCGTGCGCAAGGTTGGCGCGACGAGCGGCTTGCCAATGGGTGGCGGTCTTCCCGACGGAATGTTCCTGCTCATGACGCAAAATGAGGTTCCCAAGAGCTTTGAAGGTTTTGGTGCGCTGATGCAGCAAAAAGAACGCATTGGCAATGCGGATTTCTGCGTCGCCTCGGACGGATACTTCCAGGTTCTCGGTATTCCCTTGATTCGAGGGCGAATCTTCGACGAACGCGACGGCGCAGATTCTCCGCACGTTGCGGTGATCAGCGAATCGCTGGCGCGCGACCGCTGGCCAAATCAGGATCCGCTCGGCCACACCATCGAGTTTGGGAACATGGATGGCGACTTGCGTTTGCTGACTGTCGTCGGGATCGTGGGCGACATTCACGAATACGGACTCGATGCCCCGCCGCGTCCGACCGTGTACGTGAATCTGTTCCAGCGGCCGCGTGCAGCGATAACCTTAACCATGCTGAGCGATGCCGACACTCAGTTGGTCACATCGGCAGCACGAGGAATCCTGCAGGACCTCAACCCAGAGATTCCGGCAAAGTTCCGGACGTTTTCCGAAGTGTATTCCGCTTCGCTGGGGTCCCGGAGATTCAACGTCATTCTCATCGGATTTTTTGGAATCACCGCGCTGCTGCTCGCAACGGCTGGCGTGTTTGGCGTGATGGCCTATTCGGTCAGCCGGCGGACGCGGGAAATTGGCGTGCGCGTTGCTCTTGGGGCGGCCCCCGGTGAAGTCTTGAGGATGATCCTGGGCCAGGGATTGCGCACGATAGCGATTGGCGTGGCGATTGGGATTGCCGGGTCGCTGGCCCTCACTCGCACCGTGGAGTCGCTGCTGTTTGGAGTGACTGCCACCGATCCGCTTACTTTCGTCGCGGTGACACTGCTGCTCGTTGGAGCAGCGCTGCTGGCTTGCTACATTCCTGCGCGGCGAGCAGCCCGCGTCGATCCTATCGTCGCGCTCCGCTATGAGTGAACTTCAAATATCCAATTTCGACTTTCTAATTTCGCACTTCTTAATCTCGATTTTCTAATTTAGGTTTTCGCATTCTAGGGTTTTTTCTTTTTGAAGAGGCCGCCGAGAGCGTTGATGGCATCGGCGGGATTTTGTGCTGGCGTTTTGGTGGCACTGGCGGAGGATTTTCCACCGAGGCAGCCTAACTCGGACTTGAATAGATCTTTGGCAAGACCTCCGACGTCTGGAATAAATTTGGGATCGGAAGTAGTGCCCTCAATTTGAAAAGGAACTTTCAGACCGCCGCTGCTGGCGCAGCCGCCCCCTCCGCCCCCGGTTACTGTGCCGAGGAGCCCACCAAGAGCGCCAGCTGCGCCATTCCCCGCGCCGGCTGCCGAGCCTGCCGCACTGCTGGCCTCTTTCGTAAGCGTGGCGAGCATTTTGAAATTTAGAGCGTTCTTCGAGTCCACCGTTCCCGCCCCAGTTAGATTCCCAATCGTGGGAATGACTGCGAGGAAATTTTCTGCCTGAATGCCGGTGGGAGCCACGCGGAGATTCGAGGTGAGTTTCTCAATGTTGAGATCCTTGCCCGACTTGATTCCCGCGAGCGAAGCAACCGAAGACATTTTTGAACCGAGATCGAAGTTCGAGATCACGCCGTTGAAGAGACCGACGGTGCCGCTTGTGACCATTTTACTCATGGGGCCGGCCAGAGTGAGATCGGTACTAAGAGTCCCGGCCGAGAGAGAAGCGCCCTTCGGAAGATGGATGCCGAGGGCAGGAAGAAATGCTTCGAGATCTTTCGCGGGCATGTCCTTGGCGGCGAGCTTGATGTTGGCGACGGTGGCCTCGCCAACGGTTTCATAAGTGCCATTGAGGTGGGCTGCGGCGCTGCCGATACTGAGTGTGGAAGGATTGAGGACGCCCGAGTTCTTCCGGAGATTGTATTTTGTGTCGAAGGCCACGGTGACGGGGACACCGGAGGGCGAACCACCGGCGACCAAGAGCGCGTTCGTAAACTTGAGGTTGCCTTTCGTCTGCGCTTCACCACCCTGCGAGGAGATATTGGCATCGAGATCCGCGATGCCGCCGAGCCCCATCGAAGGATCGAGCAAGCCGGTGGAAGCAAGATTCAAGGCGGTGATGTTGAGCTTGGCGTCGAGAGGAGTGAGCGCCGTGTCCGCTTCATCCAGGGGGCCGGCCGTGCCGTCGAGCTTGAACTTGCCGCCGGCGGGCAAATCGGCGGTGACGGTGACGGGGAATTTTGACTTTATCGAAACGTCGGAGGCGGTGACGTTGACGTGATCGTAGGTGGTGCGCTTTTGCGAATTGGTGGAGCCGAGGATGATGCTGCCGTTCTTGAGCTCAAATTTCTTGACGGACATGTCCGTGGCAGAGCTTGACGAACTCTTGGATTTTGCAGCGGGGCCGCCCAACGAGGAGTAGTTCCACAAGCCGACGGGGTTCCGAATGAGGGTCACTTGGGGAGTGTCAATGGTGACGCCTGTGACGTTGAGGGTCTTCGAGAAAATCAGCGGCATGATTTCCACGCCCACGTTCAGCGATTTGGCGGTGAGAAAGGGCGAAGTGCTGAATTTGGGATCGTCGCCGATGGTGACATTGTCGGCGGAGATCGAACCGCTAATCAGCGAAAGGCTGAGATTGCCGAGTTCGACCTTGCGGCCGAGCGCGGTAGAGGCTTTTTCTTCAATGGTGGGGCGGAACTGGTTGACGGGGATTAAAAATGGCACAATGAGAACCAGGACGATCAACACACCCGCGACGATAAGAACAATCTTCAGTGCTTTATTCATGACAACCTCCAAGGCGGGAGGAAAGGGCGATCCCCCGAACGCAGACAGGGGAGGATAGCACAGCGACAATATAGATGAGGCAGAGGAGAGTCGTCTGTGCGATTGAGGACAGGTCGGCCGACTGTCGATGGCCTGCCGCATCGGCGGCGCAAACGTGGTCGTCGATCGAGAAAGCAGGCCGTTGTTTGGCTTCTGGTTAACACTTCTAGTTAACGATAACCGGTATCCCTCTCCCCTCTTTTTCATAAGTGTTGATTCTAAAAGGCTTAGGGTGCGAAATTCGTGTATGGAAGGGTAAACTTCTCGGAAGTGCAGATTCTAAAGGGGTTAGGAATCGGAAGAGCGCGCAGGGATGGCGGCCTAGTTGGGTCAGGAGGTCCGCGCGGCGGGCGAGCATCGATCAGAGGGCAGGCGGAAGAAGTGCGTCTACTTAACCAAACTATTATAGCATATTCTTGTCATTTGTCAATAGCTGTTTATAAGTGGTTTGGATACAGCAGGATAGCGGGGATTGATTTGAATTGGGCCTGGGGACCTCGCAAAAATGCTGGTTTTCTGGCATGCCCGTAGTTTGCAGCGGCTGAGCGTCTGTCACTCACCAGGGTAGTCTCAGCGACTCAAGCTTTCTCCACCCGTCGACTTCGCTGCTGGATTGCTCGCGCGATGTGCCCGATCTACGTCCACGTCCTTCGACATTAGCTCGAAGAAGATAAAAATGCCCAAGACCAGTGCAACGGCCAGACTTAGCCCAAGTGGATGTCTCAGGAGCACCGCTACAAGGTAGGCTGAAAGGCTGCTGGTCAAAATCCCGTGAACGCCCAAAAAAATCCAGCTAGCGAGTGCAGTCGAATAGACAATCGCCAGGCCGCGATCATGCCACATGAGTACGGTGCCTAGGAACTTTAGACTCCTGACCGGACGGCTCAAGAAGAGACCACCTGGCTTTTCTTTGTCGCGATGCGAAATAAAGCCGAGTTCCCCTTCTAGCCATTTAGCTCTGGACATCGCATCGTTATATAGCTGGGTATTTCGCTGATCGTAAAAAAGAATACCCAGCGTCGCGAAAAATCCAACCGCGCCCAGGGCAACCTCTACTCCGGGCGGTCGACTATTGGTGGCGATGGCAACGGCAGTCCCGGCCAACGCCGGCACGATCGCCAGAAGCTTGAAACGGATGTCAGCGAGGCTTCGCCAATGAATAAGGACTTGTTCATACTCGAATTCTAGTTTGTCGTCATCTCCTATATCCAGTTACCTCTGCTAGTCATTTAAGACTGGGATAAATCATGACCAATGTCTCGGTTTTCTACCGCGAACTGAAGCGTAGGAATATTCTGACAAACACGCCCACAAGGCGATTAATTCCAAGTGCGGTGAAGAGGGACCAGCAGCCGCGACGCGGATCCAAGTAGCTTCCCATTTCTGCCCGACGGAAAGAGCCTCGTTGTGCTCGAATTGCATATCTGCGAGGAGGGGGGTGACAATCTCCTCCATCGTCCGTTTGCTGCAAATGAATTCGGCGAGCGAATATAGCACTGCACCAGGAGGGGTGGTGATGTGATTGGGCTCTTCCGGGTTGGCGCAGGGGGTTGCTCGGCGCTAGAGACTTGCTGGACGGCGGGAACTTGCTCGGCACTGCGTACTTGCGCGGGACTGGAGACTTGCGTAGCGCTGGAGACCTCGTTGGTCCCCAGGGGCTCACTGGCGGTGGGGAACTTCTTGGTGTCAGGCTGTTGTTCGGCGTTGGGGACCACCTTAGCATTGAACTTTTGCTTGGCCCGACGAATCAGAAGGTCCAGGTACTTTCGATCGACTCCCACTTCCCGGCAGAGGGTGTTCTTGTCCTTTTCCTCCAAGAAGATGGCGCGAAGAAGGTCACGGTCTCGCTTGGGCATTGCGTCGAGGATACGACGCACTTGTTCCGCAGATTGCTTTGTGACGAGCATGCCCTCCAGATCCAATACTCTATCGGGTATCCCCAGGTGGGCTTCCTCCATGGGCTGATTTTTGGCGGAAGATCGGTAGAACTCCTGCAAAACTTGGTTACAGATGGAGTTAACGAACGCTGCGAAACGTTCTGGCTGCCGGATGCTGCCCCCTTTGCGCAAGTTAGCGATGACTCGAATGAAGGTCTCTTGCCGTAAGTCATCGACTTGGTCGGGATTTAGCCTGCGGGGACGGAGCTTGATGCGCAGAAGCTGGTCAAAATAGGCGATAAAGTGCTGCTCGGTCGAGGGGTCCCCGTCTCTCAACCGTTCCACGTACGTTTTGTCAAAAGTGAAGAATTCCACGAGTCACCCCGTTTCCGTACACCTAGCCAGAGCTCAGTTTCCGCCACATCTCAAAGAACATTTTCACAATGCTATATAGACCTAGGGCTTTGAAGAGACTCCAATAGCCTCTCAAACGGACCCAACGGGCCTTATTTTTTTATCCGTAGCTAGCGCCTTACAGTACTCGACTTGCAGGTCGGAAATGATGGGAGTTACAAGGTGCTCCATGGTCTTTGGTGAGAAGAAGAACTCTGCAACACTGTATAGGGCCGAGCCTGGCGGTCGAATGATGCAGGTGTCTTTGTTTGCCCTCTGTTTTTTACCTGACTCAGACCGAAGCTTAAGCAAGATGGCCAAGATCGTTGTCAGAAGACTTGGCGACTTCTTCGAGCTTGGTTTGGGGTCTGTTTTCGGGAAGAAAGCTGGCGACTCAGCTTCCTTTTCGGAATACATTTCTTGGAATGTCTCCGGAAGGTCAATCAAGTAGGTCGGAATAGGAGGCGAGAAGAAGGCGAAGTGGGCGAAGAAAGGCCGGGGCGAGGGTCAGCCGGCGAGCGGGTCGACCACGGCGCCGAGGAAGACGACCGCTCCGGATAAGTCGTCGCAGATGGCAAAGACAAAGGGGCGGTTGACGATCATTTCGAAGGGCGGCGGGGGCGGCGGGGGATTCAAGGCGGCGCCCAACCTGAGGCTCGTCACGGCGGCGGCTTCGGTGCCCTTTTCATTGACTTCGACAAAATCTGCCTGCTTTGCGCCCATCAGATAAAGAGGCTTGCGGTCGCTGATGCCTTCGAGTGTCGCGCGAGCGGGGTCGAAGACCTGGGACATTCCCATGGCTCTGAGCGGGGCGCTCAAATCGGCTTGGGTCTCGATGCGGGAGCGCGGCAGCCGAAGGTGGCCGTCTCGTTCGGCCATGACGCGGGTCCAGCTTGTTCCGACGATGCTGGTTAGCTCGGCGCAAAACTTTGGGAAAGGCGTGTGCTTTGGAGGAAGCACTACGCGCATGCTCATTCCGCCTTTGTAGGGCAGGCGCACAATCTGCGCGCCGCCAATTTCAGCGTAACGAAATTCTCCTGACTGGCGCATTGCGGGGACAAGTTTTTTCTTACCGTCCAGAAGCGTGAATTCCTCCTCGCGCGTCTTCTCGGCCTCAAACGGTTTGATCCATAGCCCTTTGAAATACACGGCGTTCATCGCCAGCAGCGGCGAGAATCCCGCAAGGGAGTCAACGACGGTGGGAATGCGCCCGCGCGTTTTCTCGTGAGCCCAGGCGTTGACCCGGCGGGCAGATTCGTGGGCGCGAAAGTCCAGCGTCTGTACTTCCGCCAAGTAATGCTCCTTCACGGTGTTCACGTAATCTTGTTTGAGCACGAAACCCTGGTCGCACAAGAGGGAATTGGCGGTGAGCATCTCCAGCCCGCGGCGCTCGGTCTCGGTTTCCAGTTGAAAACCCAAGGGCCTCCCTAGCCGCTCGTAATGGTTGGACTGGTTTTCCGGGTTTTCGTCCAAACGCAGCGTTTCCAGCAGGGACTTTCTAGTTTCGCCCGTGGAGCCCTCGCAAAGCATGGACAACACGACGCGGGCGCTATAGGGAGAAATGGCGAGGTTGCGATCGCCCGGCTTCAAAGTTTCGAAGAGACTGAAAGCAAACTGCGTGCTGGGGAGGGTGGAGGTCCCCTCATAGGTGGCGCGCTGGGGCTGCTCGGATGTTCGTTTACGCAGCCGAGAAAAAATAGAAGGCATGCAGAACCTCCTGTCGAACTATACCTTAACCTTCTAAATTGTTGCTGTGGCGACGGGGGAGCGTGGAGAAGAAAGAAGCCGGTGGTGGGCTTTTGCCGTAGAATGAGGAAAGGTAAGCGTCATAGCCAAAGCCACCATCACGATTCCGCTGGACCCACAAACGGCACTGGCGTATGACTCCGCCGCGCCCGAACAGAAACGGAAGATGCAGGCGCTGTTGAGCCTTTGGCTTCGGGAACTAGCCACGGGTGAGTACCCCTCGTTGCAGCAAGTGCTCGATGACGTTGGACGCAAGGCGAAGGATCGCGGGCTTACCCCCGAAATGCTGGATTCCCTGCTGAAGGGCGCGCAGTTGCGCTGCGTCTTCGATACAAACGTTTTCGTAAGTGCATTACTCCTGCCCGATTCAAAGCCTCGCCACGCACTCGATCAGGCTCTTCGCGATGGAAGAGTGCTGGTTTCCTTCGCCACGCTCGCCGAACTCCACGAAGTCTTGAGCCGAAAGCGTTTCCGCCGATATGTGGATGAAGATGAGATTCGATCTTTTCTTGCAGCGTTGACACGCGAGGCGGAATGGGTTGACGTGGAGGTGCGGATACAGGCTTGCCGCGATCCAAAGGACGACAAGTTTCTTGAACTCGCTGGGATCGGGCATGGGACACATATCATCACTGGCGATACTGACCTTCTCGCGCTGAATCCATTCCGGGGCGTTGAAATGCTTCCTCCCCATCGGCTCTTGGAGTCATCGCCGCCTCTTGGCTCCTAGGCTAGCGATGGGCGTAGATGTGTCGGCCCGTTCGGGTGGTGACGCAGCTTTAGAATTTGCTTGCCGGTGGGGGAGAGAAAACCATACCCTCGTTGCGCCATTGGAGCGGGGAATATGAAACTTGTGCAGGCGGTGAACAGTGCCAGAGTGCTGGTGATCGACGTGGGCGGCACAAACATCAAGATGCTGGCGACGGGGCAAAAGGAGCCGCGCAAGATTCCTTCCGGTCCAGCGATGACCGCTGGCAAAATGGTGCGGGTGGTGAAGGAAGGCGTCAAGGATTGGACGTTTGACCGCGTGTCACTGGGATATCCCGGGCCGATCATCAACGGGCATCCGCTTCGCGAGCCTCATAACCTAGGAGGCGGCTGGATGAAATTAGACTTCAGCAAAGCTTTTGGGTGTCCCGTAAAAGTAATTAATGACGCGGCGATGCAGGCGCTGGGCAGCTATCAGGGCGGACGCATGCTTTTTCTGGGACTGGGCACGGGGTTGGGGTCGGCGATGATTGTGGACGGCACGCTGGAACCGATGGAACTGGCGCACCTGCTCTACAAAGACGGGAAGACTTATGAGGATTACCTCGGGTTGCGCGGACTGGAACGGCTGGGAAAGAAAAAATGGCGGCGGTACGTGGCGAAGGTTACGGCGAAGCTAATGGATGCACTGGAAGCCGATTACGTGGTGCTGGGAGGGGGAAATAGCAAGAAATTGAAGGAACTGCCCGCCGGGGCCCGGCTGGGAAAGAATGAAAATGCGTTCCTCGGCGGCTTCCGAATGTGGGAGAAATAAAAACCAGGATAAGTGCCGCGCTCCGGCTTCGGTGGAGATTGTCCTTGCATGCGGGCCCGGCGGCGGACAGCAAAGAGAAAAGCACGGGTCTAAAGACCCGCCACTACGGGGGAATTATGGTGAGACGCGCGTTCATGAATGTTACGGCAGGGGCGGCGGCGGCGCTGGCGTTCAAGCCACTGGCGATTGCAAGCGAGCAGGAACGGAAGAGCCCGGTGCCGTACCCCGATGCGGCGTTCGAGGTGGTTGATCCGCGCTTCGGAAAATATGTGCAGGGCAACGCAGCGGTGGAGCGCTTGTACACCGGCACGCGGTGGTCAGAGGGGCCGGTGTGGTTTGGGGACGGGCGGTATCTGCTTTGGAGCGATATCCCCAACAATCGCATCTTGCGATGGAGCGAGGACACTGGAGAGGTCAGCGTGTTCCGCAATCCCTCGAACTACAGCAACGGGAATTATCGCGACCGGCAAGGCCGGCTGCTGACCTGCGAACACGACGCGCGGCGGCTGACGCGCACTGAATATGACGGCACGATCACCGTGCTGATGGACGGCTTTCAGGGCAAAAAGCTAAACGCACCGAATGACTTGGCGGTGCATTCTGACGGAGCGATTTGGTTCACCGATCCCGGCTACGGAATTATGTCGAACTACGAAGGGCACAAAGCGACGTTCGAGCTGCCAGCGGTAGTTTACCGGCTCGATCCGAAAACGCGCGAAGCAACTGTCGTTGCGAGCGACATGGCTAAGCCCAACGGGATTTGTTTCTCTCCCGACGAGAAATTGCTGTACATCGTGGATACGGGAACGCCCAAGCCCAGCGCTGACCTGCATCCGATTCGAGTCTACGACGTGGTGGATGGCGTGCGGCTGAAGAATGGGCGGCTGTTTGTGGACATGACGCCAGGCTCCTCGGACGGCATTCGTTGCGATGTGGATGGCAATGTGTGGTCAGCAGCAGGCTGGGGTGCAGCGGATTTTAACGGCGTGCACGTTTTCGCGCCGGATGGCAAGCTCATCGGCAAGATTCATCTTCCGGAGACGTGCGCGAATCTATGCTTCGGCGGCGCGAAGAAAAATCGCCTGTTCATGGCGGCGAGCCAGTCGCTTTATGCTGTGTATGTTAATGCCGAGGGCGCGCAGTTGCCGTGAGGACTCGCAGGCGCACGTCGGGGCGGAGGAAAGAACGGGTCTGAAGACCCGCCACTACAACAGCGGAACGCGAATAGGATGCTGGATGGCGACGTCATCAAGATTGGGTGAAGCGCGGAACGGAATCAGCGAACCGGTGATGGTGCGGGTGCCGGAGGGCTGGTTTGAGATGGGCTGCGCGACCGGGCGGGATGATGAGAAGCCGGTGCATCGCGTGTGGGTAGATGCGTTCGAGTTTGGCGCTTACCAAGTGACGAACGCGGAGTACGGTTGCTTTCTTGCTGCGATAGGCGGCGCTCAGCCAGCTTGCTGGGCGGATGCGAATTTTAATCATCCGCAAATGCCGGTGGTAGCGGTGTCGTGGCACGAGGCACGAGGTTATTGCGAATGGCTGAGCCGTGCAATGGGCAAGTCTTATCGCTTGCCTACCGAAGCGGAGTGGGAGCGCGCGGCGCGCGGCGGCGAGGAAAGATTTTTGTATCCGTGGGGAGACGCGCCTCCGGAGATGGTTCCCGATTATGCGAAGCGCTGGAAGCTGGGACCGGAGCCGGTGGGATTGTATGCGCCGAATGCTTATGGGCTGTACAACGCCGGCGACAACGTGCATGAATGGTGCGCCGACTGGTATGACGACGGTTACTACGGGCGGTCGCCGGAAGGAAATCCTCGAGGGCCGCAGAGCGGGACGCGGCGGGCTTCGCGGGGCGGATCGTGGCGGCATCATATCAAGGTTACGCGGACGGGGGCGCGCTCCAGCATTCCTCCCGAGTTTCAATACGCGGACTATGGATTTCGCGTTGCCAAGTCGGTTACTGGCTGAGGTGATGGAGATGGATCGCCACATTCGAACTGAAAAACCCATTCCCCTTTGCTTCGCATGCCATTCGCGGCTGAGGGAACGAAATTTGCATTCATGTTAGGATAACAAAATGCGGCACGGCTCAACCTCTCTGCGCCTCATTGTGCTGTGCCTCACCGTCGTGGCAACGGCGGAGGCGCAGCAGGATCTGAAGCCACAGAACCTTCCTGACGCGCCCACAGCAAAACCGCAAGGCGAACCATCCAAACACCAGAATCCTTTCAACGCCACCGTGGGGGTCCTCACCAAGAAGTCGATCTTCTTTCCCAACATAGCGACCAGCGGGGGTGCGCTCAGCACGAAACAAAAATTCGAACTGTTTGCGGATGAGAGCGTTGCGCCTTCGCGTTTTCTCAGTTCCGCCGCCGGTGCGGGGATCGGCCAGGCGCAGAATTCGCTAGCTGGGTACGGGCAGGGAGCCGGAGGCTACGGCAAGCGTTTCGCTTCCTCGATGGGTACAGCAGCATCGACGAATTTTTTCGGAACGTTTGTCATTGCCAGCGTGTCGCACCGTGATCCGCGGTACTTCGTAACGCTACACCCGGGCGTGAGGTATCGCCTCGGCTATGCCTTGAGTCGCATCGTGATTTCGCGGACGGATGACGGGAGAAACGCGTCCAACTGGCCGGGAATCTTGGGGCCCTTGCTCGCCGAAAGTCTGGCGAACAGTTATTTGCCGGTAAAAGAACAGACCGCAGGGCGGACATTTCAGCGCTATGGAATACGGATCGGCTTGAACACCGCGAGCAATGCGCTACGGCAATACTGGCCGACGATCTTTCGAAGACTGGGCGTCACAAAAATAGCCCCGGGGCTGGGATCGGATTAGGCGAGGACGCGGCTAATCCTGTGACAAACGCGAAGAGAACGGAAACGGGCGAGAAGTACTACAATAGAGTTGTGGGGCTGTAGCTCAGATGGATAGAGCAACGGTTTCCTAAA
>DATDGB010000101.1:0-19407 GCA_036522305.1 Candidatus Acidiferrum sp.
TTTTCGTTGAGCGATTCCGAACGCGAAAAACATCGCGCCGAGTTCTCAGTGTGATTTCTCTACGGCTCGCAGCGACTGCAGCTTCGCATATTCCGACTTCGCTTGACGCAGAATGGGGATGTCGGGATCGGCGTCTTTCCAGAGCGTAAGAAAATCGTTATAGGCGATACGGGCTTTGGCCGTGTCACCCTGCATCGCGTAGGCGCGTCCCACTTGGAGATGCGCCAGCGCGCCGATGGGTTCGTTCAGCACAATCCCGCGATGGTCGAGGATTTTCTGAAATTCCGCCGCGGCTTCGTTGCCCTGATGTGCGGCTAGATAGGCTTCTCCTCGCACATAAATCGGGTACAAATTGGGCCAATTGTAAAGGCCATACGCTGGCAACCCAAGTTCATACGGAGCAGCGATCCTAAGAATATCAAGCGCCTGCTGCGGGTTTGAACGGAGGAGCGCAAGCTTTGCGCGAAGGGTCGGCAGGTAATTCAACTGCAAAACTGTGTCCTCGGGGAACATCTTGTCCAAATTATCGGCCAATGCTTGTGCTCGGTTCGCGTCTCCTGCATAGGCAAGGGCTAGCGCCACGCCATAATGCATATCCCGCCATGTCGAACGTCCCTTTGCGACCGTGGCCTGCTGCCGTGCCTTGACGGCATTGCCAAACAAGGCCTCCCGTACGCACCACCCAACTGGTCGTAGGCCATGGCAAAACCTGGATCAAGCTGAATGGCTCTCCGCAAAAACGGGATAGCTGTAGGAAAGTCGCCGCTCTTGCTACCGAGACTGTACGCCTGCAATGCCTCAAGGGATGGAGTCGTCGCTTGTTCCAGAGGTACGTTGTACTTTTGGAAGGTGCTCAAAGACTCTCCAAGTTTCCTTCGCATTTCCGAAGCGGCCTTCCCAAGCGCATCGAGAACGTGGCTATTGTCGTTGGCTTGTGCTTCCGTGCTGGCTAGTAAGTCTCCATTGGAGCAGTTGAACGCCTTGAGGATCAGATTGTAGCGGGTGCCGATCAATGCAATCGAACCGTCCAGTGCTGCTGTGCTGCTGGTCCGTTGACAAACTTCGCGCGTGATTTCAGGCGTGAGTGGCGTATTTGCCGGGCGTTCCATCATCCGCAACGTCTGATGGATTCCTTCCTCTGACAGTAGGTTAAGGAAAGGCGATTGCTCCAACTCGACAGAAAGGCCTTCTCGAAGCGTCCCGTCGAATACCGCATCGCCCGTCGAATTGGCGAAATCTCCAAGAACGATGGTGTCCTTCTCCGTGAGATGCGGGGCTCGCCGGGCGCGCCAGAGTAGTCCCCCAGCTATTCCCGCCGAGAGCACAATAACAGCCACCGTGACGAGTATCCTCCGGCCGCGTGTCGCCGTGTCACCACTGTCGTTCGTGCTGCTCCCTCTCGTTGCTCCATCTGTGCCGGTGACGGGTGCGACGAACCGATACCCGCGCCGCGGCAACGTCTCGATGAATCGTGGGCTGTCCGCAGAATCGCCCAGCGCTTCTCGAAGTTTGTTGATGGAAGTATTCAGCCCGTTATCGAAATCAACGAAGGTGTCGGACTGCCAGAGTTCCGAACGCAATTCTTCCCGGGCCACAACTTCACCGGGTCGTCGTAGCAGGATTGCCAGGACGTGGAAGGGTTGTTCCTGCAGCTTGATCCGCACCCCCTGCTTCCGCAGCTCGCCCGCGCGCAGGTCTACCTCGAACACTCCGAACCGCAAAATTTTGGGACCTGGAACTTCGGGGGTCATGGCCACGTACCCCTAGCGTTACCGGCAGTCTAACACCCCCCGATGAGATGACAAGGCTCAGATAAGCAAGCCCCCTAATCGATTGAAAATAAGAATTTTAGTTGCCTAGAAGCATTCAAGGAGCAATCAATCCGCCGTCCATTGAGCTTCCTCCTGACCAGACCCAAGTTCGCCTCCAGCGCACCGCTGGAGGTGGCCAATGAAGCGATGGATTTTCGTAGCCTTGGTCTTGATGGGGTTCGCAGAATTGGGTCAGGGACAATCAAACGGGAAGCCAAGCCCCACGACCGTGACCACTGAAGACGCGGCAGCTGAATATTCGGCGAATACTTACTTCGTGCTGGGAGCCACTCCGAAACAAGAAGCACTCCTGCGCGCGCAGATTGAAGCCATGCGCCCCGACCTCCTTCCCCTGCGAATCATTTTTGTGCCGCATTGGAAGTACCTTGTCACAACGAAAGCCTTTCAACTTCAGAAATTTGCGCTCGAGAGCTCCGGAGGCGCCTGGAGGAGTGGAGGACACGAGCTGCACAAGCAACCCCCGCGCCACCATCCTAGTTGCCGGTGCGTTCGCCGAGCTTGACGGGGATGTCCGTTTTTTTGCCGCCGCGGTAGACGGTCACCGTGATGTTGTCGCCTGGGCGTTTGTGGTTGAGAGCGAGATTAACATCGAGCTGGCTCGCGACTTTTTGGGTGTCGATGGCCACGATGACGTCGCCACCGATCGCGATCCGGCGCATGCCTGCTGCGGCGACACGATTGCCGCCTTGAATGCCGGCGGCCGCGGCCGGGCCGCCCTTCGTGGCGCGTTCCACTAGCAAACCCTCCTTTACAGGCAAGTCCAGTGCTTCGCTCAGCCAGCCGCCGATGGGCAGCGTCTCTACGCCGAGAAATGCGCGATGCACGCGGCCATCGGTCATAAGGTCGGTGGCGATATTTTTTGCCGTGTTGATGGGGATGGCAAAGCCGATGCCAGCGGTGGTACCGCTCGGCGTGTAAATCGCGGAGTTAATGCCGATGACTTCGCCGTGCGTGTTGATGAGAGGTCCTCCCGAATTGCCGCGGTTGATGGCGGCGTCGGTCTGAATGGCTTCATCGATGAACGTGGTCTGGCTAGTCTGCACTGTGCGTCCAAGCGCGCTGACTACTCCAGTGGTGAGCGTGGACTGGAATCCAAAAGGGTTGCCGATGGCCAGAACTTTTTGGCCGACCTGGAGCGAGCCGGAATCTCCCAAGGACAGCGCGACGAGATTTTTTCCCTTGGGCTCGATTTTCAGGAGCGCGACATCGTTGCGCTGGTCGGCGCCGATGAATTTCGCCGGGTAGCGCGATTGATCGCCAAGAACGACTTCGATGGACTGCGCGCCTTCGACGACGTGAAAGTTCGTGAGAATGTAGCCGCGCCCGTCAATCACGAAGCCGGAGCCGGCCCCTTCGACAGGAACGGGGTCCATGAAGAAATCGTATTCGGTGGCCTTGGTGAGAATATTTGCCACAGCCGGAGAGGCCTGGCGGTAAATGCGCACGTTGATGGACTCATCATCGGTGAGTACGGCATCGCGCTGAGATACCGGAGTGGCGCCGAGAGGTAAAGCTTGGACTTTGGTCGGTCCGTGCGAGCCGTATCGCGCGCCGGCCCAGTAGGCGCCAAGAATTAGCACCAGCGCGGCAATTAAGATGCGCGCGCGGTTTGAGGTGTTTACTGCGGTCATGGGTGTCGTCCCTTTCTGCTGATCCACTCGTTGACAATAGTATAGAGAGAATTCAAGGCAGATTCCTATCTTCGCTCGGAATGACGCGCTTATGGCTGCGCCGTTTGTGCGCGGCGGAGCTTGAACGCAAGCGCTTCGACTTGGCGGCGGGTTGCTTCGAGCGAGCCAGAACAGTCAATTTTTTCGGTGGCAAGAAGAAGTTTTTCCTCGACGGGAATCTGGGCAGCGATGCGGCGGCGAGCCTCAGCTTCGCTGAGGCCGCGAGTGACGAGGCGTTCGAGTTGCTGATCGGGATCACACCAGGCAACGATGAGACCATCGAGCTTTTTGTGAATTCCGGATTCAATCAGCAGCGCCGCTTCGACGAAGACCGCGTCGCGGACTCCGGCGCGCCGCCACGCCTCGAATTGGCTGAAGATGACCTCAGCGACGCGTGGATGCACGATGGCATTGAGGCGGTCGAGTTTGGCGCGATCGCTGAAGACGATGGCGCTGAGTTTTGCGCGGTCCACGCGGCCGCCGGTGGCGATCACCGAGTCGCCGAATTCCTGGAGGACTTCGCCGTAGGCGGGCTGGCCGGGCTCGATCAGTTTGTGCGCTAGCGAGTCGGCGTCGAGGACGGCGAAGCCCATTTCGCGCAGCATGGCAGCGGCAGCGCTTTTGCCGCTGGCGATTCCACCGGTGAGGCCGAGTCGGAGCATGATCTTGCATTATCGCGCGCCGGCGGTCGATTGCGTTGCGGAAAATTTTGGCGAGGCGCGGCGGAGGCGGGCGGCTTTCACGGTGTTGCTCATGAGCATGGTAATGGTCATGGGGCCGACGCCGCCGGGAACGGGCGTGAGCGCTCCGGCGATGTTGATGGCATCGGGGTGGACATCGCCGACGAGGGCATTGCCTTTGGCGCGGAATTTTTCGAGGCGGTCCGGGAAATTTTTGAATAGGCGCTCGGCTTCCTTGGGATCGGTGACGCGGTTGGTGCCGACGTCGATGACGGTGGCGCCGGACTTGATCCAATCGGCTTCAACGTAGCCTGCCTTGCCCATGGCGGCGACTATGATATCGGCGCGGCGGAGAACATCCGGCAGATCGCGCGTTTTGGAATGGCAGATGGTGACGGTGGCGTTGGCGTGCATCAGGAGAAGCGCCATGGGTTTGCCGACGATGTCGCTGCGGCCAAGGACCACGGCGTTGGCGCCTTCGATCTGGATATCGTTGCGGCGCAGAATTTCCATGCAGCCGGCAGGAGTGCAGGCGACCAGGCCGGGGCGTCCGCTGACCAGGCGGCCGAGATTGACAGGGTGAAAGCCGTCCACGTCCTTGGCGGGATCGACAGCTTCAAGGATGCGCTTGGTATCGACCTGCGGGGGAAGCGGAAGCTGAATCAGGATGCCGTCCACGTTGTTGTCGCGATTCAAATCTTCGACAACGGCGAGCATTTCGAGAGTTCCGACCGTGGCGGGCGGGGTGATAAGAGCGCTGGACAGGCCAATCTCTTCGCAAGCAGCGATTTTGCTTTTCACGTAGAGCTGCGAGGCGGGATTTTCGCCCACGAGAACGGCCGCCAGTCCGGGGCGCACGCGCGCGGCGGTGAGGAGGCGGACTTCGTCTTTCAGCTCGGCAAAAATCTGGTCGCGGATGATTTTGCCGTCAAGGATGCGCGCGGTCATTCCCGGCTCGCTTTCTTGGCTGAAGCGCAGGCAGCAACGCCGATGATAGCACGGCAAAACGTCGAAACGTCTGAAGGTCCGAACGTCGAAACGTCGGCGCATCCCAAAATGGGAAGAATCCCCCCCACACCCCCGGTGTTTTCGTAAGAGTGGCAAACAAAGGGGTTGTGGGATACGGAACTTGGAAGTGTGTACTGAGAATGGAAGGACTGGGCAGCCACAGAGCCACAGAGTGGATGAAGAAAGGGGGTGGCTTGTTTCCAACAAATGGTTAACCATAGTCACCACTCAAAAGTGTTGATTTCAAAGGGTTTTAAGTTCCTTAGAATGAACACTTGTAGAAGTGTTGATTCTAAATTGCTTCTGGGATGGAAGTGTTTGTAGAAGAGTAATTGCTGTGAGTCGGCTGGGATGGAGGAAGGACTACCTAGCCCTTCGCGGCTCCCCTCGAAGCTCGGGGTAAACAGCGTAAACGGGCGAGGGTGGGAGGCGACGTACACGGGAGAGAATAGCACAACTTAATGAAGATGTTAAGTGCTTTACAGTGAATAGTCGAAAATGAGGGTTGAACGGTTATTAGGGCCGCTGAATGACTTCTGGGGTGCGAGACGAACAAGAAAAAGGAAAGGCAATGGCAACCCCGAAGACCCAGGTTCAAACGACGAACCCGGGGCACCCTCCGTGTTGTTTTGATTTGTGAGCAAGTGAAGGCTTTCTCGTTCGATCGAAGGGAGTTTGAAGGATTCGGGATCCGTCATCCGGGCCACCCGCCTCCAAGTGTTGCAGCGGACGCCGCCTTTCAGTTTGGAGAGGTCATACTCTCAGGCTTCGGGCGCAGTGACGGTTTCCAGAGGTTGCACATCGCGAGCGACTTTGGCGGCGATTTCGTCCTCGGCGACTTCCAGGTCGTAGCGGGTCTGGAGATTCATCCAGAAGGCGGGGGAGTTCTTGAAATAGCGAGCAAAGCGCAGCGCGGTGTCGGCGGTGATGCCGCGGCGCTCGTTGACAATATCCGCGATGCGCGTGACGGGAACTCGCAAGGCCATGGCCATCTTATTCATGCTCAATCCCAGCGGAGACATGAACTCCTCGCGGAGGATCTCGCCGGGGTGCACGGGCTTCAGTTTCTTTGCCATCAAGGCCTCTCCTTAGTGGTAGTCCACGATCTCGACTTCATAGGCAATGCCGTCTCGCCACGTGAAGCATAAACGCCACTGGTGGCGCACGGCTTCCCGGTGGAAGAGGCGTTCCGTGTCGGCGCAACGGAAAGTCCGGATCACCTGTCAAACGTATACTGCTCTCCAGTAAATGTCAAACAGTATGATTTTCGGATAAACCGAACCACTGGCCGGGAAGAAAGATGGCGACATAAAGTCGCCGCTACAAATGCAAATTCCAGGAGAGAGGACCCGCCGCGGCGGGTCCTCTACAAGGGCAAATTGGAGAGCGTGGGTTCGGAGGCGTTATTCGTGGCGCAGGGCGACCAGGGGATCGATGCGCATCGCACGCCGTGCGGGGACGCAGCACGCCGCAGCGGCGACCGCGGCAAACACGAACGGTACGACAACAAACGTGAGCGGATCGTTTGGCGTGACCTGGTAAAGCATGGTCGCAAGTGGCCTGGTGGCCCCCAGAGCCGAAACCACTCCCACGACGATTCCGATCAACGCCAATTTCAGTCCCTGGCCGATGACCATGCCCATCACCTTCGGCGCACTTGCGCCCAGCGCCGCCCGGATGCCGATTTCGTGGGTGCGTTGAGAAACCAGATCCGACATCACGCCATATATCCCGATCACTCCCAAAAACATGGCTAGCACGCCGAAGAAAACCATCAGTTCGGTGAGGACGCGATTCCCTGCGTCCACGATAACCATCAAGGTTTCGAGGGGCTCAACCGAGGAGATCGGTTGGTCGCGGTCCACGGCCCAAATCGTGTCGCGGATGGCGGTTGCCATTGTCGTAGAATCGCCAGCGGTCCGAACCACGAATCCGAGGGTCGCGGAAGGGAATTGCGCGAGGGAAACGTACATCTGCCGCTCCGGCCGAGGCCGCAATTGGTACATCTTGATGTCCCTTACCACACCCACGATCGTGCACACCGTGTGTTGCTGGCCGAAACGAACTTGGTGGCCGATCGGATCTTCGCTTGGCCAAAATTGTCGCGCGAGCGTTTCATTTATGATCACGGACGGCGCACTCCCCTGTGTGTCGGCGGAATCGAAAGCGCGACCCTTAACCAGGCCCATTTGCATTGCCGAGAAATAATCGTTGGAGATGGCCGTAAAGCGTGTGAAGAGTCTTTCCCCGGGCTGAGGGGCGGGTTTCTCGGCTGCTTCGACTTCGACCGATTGGCCGAAGCCGCCGAACGGCACCGAACTCGCCGCCCCAACAGTAACCACCTGCGGCAGGGCATGGATGCGTGCCAGCACCTCGTCGCTGAAATTTCGCTGCCTCAACTCCTCTGGGTACTTCGTTTTGGGCAGCGCGAGTTGCGCCACCAATAGGTTCGCCGGATTGAATCCGGGGCTCGAGCGCACGGAGAGAAGGAAGCTCTTCACGAGCAGCGACGTCGAGATCATTACCAGCACGGCCAGCGCAATCTCGGCGGCGACGAATAGGCGCCGCAGCCGCGCACTGCGTTTGCCGCCCGAGGCTTGCGCTGATGCTTCCTTGAGCATGCCGTTCAAGGTAAGCCTGGAATTCTCGTACGCCGGTGCCAGCCCGAAAACAAGGCCACACAGCAGCGTGATTGCCAACGTGAAAGCCAGGGTCGTAAAGTCCAAGTCCACATGTCCGTAGTTCACCAGGTACCCGCGAACGTGGCCGGGGATCTCAGACTCGATCCAGCGCATCCCCCAAAAGCCAAAGAGAGCGCCACCCACTCCGCCCAAGAAAAACAGCAGCAGCGATTCCGCGAGGAGTTGCCGTGCCAGCCGCCCCCTCGTCGCGCCAAGCGCCCCGCGAACCGCGAACTCTTTCGAGCGGCTTGTAGCGCGGGCCAGGATCAGATTTGCCACGTTCGCGCAGGCGATCAGCAAAATCAGCGCCACAATGCAGAACGAGATCATCGCCTCCGGCGCGCCCTCTTTCCTGGCAATTTCTTCCGTCATGGAGCCGACGAGCAGAGTCAGGTTCGTATTGGTTTTCGGAAACTGTTTTTCGAGACGCCCGAAAATCGCCGCGCTTTCCGCTCCGGCTTGCTCTGGGGTCACGCCAGGCTTCAGCCGGCCAAAAGCAGTCAGCCAGGAACTACCGCGGTCGGCGCGCGCGTTGTCCGCCAGTGCCAGGGGCGTCCATAAATTGGCCAGGCCCATCAAAGGAAACTGAAACGATCCGGGCATCACGCCGACCACGGTGTAGCGCTCGCCTGCAATCATGACGTTTCGACCGATAATCTTTGGGTCGCCCGCGAACCGGCTCTGCCACAGTCCTTGGCCGAGAATGGCCACGTGCCCGGCTCCCGGCTGATCTTCTTCCCGCGTGAACGTCCGCCCCAAGACTGGCTTTACGCCCAGCGCATCAAAATAGTTCCAGCTTACTTGTCCTCCCTCGACGAGCGCGGGAGCGCCGTCGCCGGTGAGATTAAAATTCCATCCCGCCCACAAAGCGGTCTGCTCGAACGACGCGTTCTGCTCCTGGAAATCGAGGAAGGACGCCGTGGAGGTAAGGCCTTCCCTAGTCCATCCCTTTTTCGTATCGTGCGACAGGAACACCATTAGCCTGTCCGCCTGCGGATATGGAAGCGGCTTGATCATCCAAGCGTCGATGTAGCTGAAGATGGCCGTGTTCGCCCCAATGCCAAGGGTGAGCGTTAGTACTGCAGCGGCAGTGAAGGCCGGGGATTTGCGCAACATACGCGCGCCAAAACGAAGGTCTGCGAAAAAGTTTTCGAGGGAGGGCCAACGCCAGACGGTGCAGCTGTCCTGCTCGACGAGAGTGAGATTGCCAAACTCGCAGCGGGCGGCGGCGGTTGCTTCCTTCCTCGGCATGCCGGTGGCGACGAGTTCGTCGATCTTTTCTTCAAGATGGGCGTGAATCTCTTCGGAGAGATCGTGGTAGAGACGACGGCGGGAAAACAGTTGTTTGAGCCAGGTCATAGTCACCGATGCCAAGACAGAGTCATTTCCTTCGAGCGTGCGTTGAGATGCGTCATTCGTACCGCAACGCAACCACCGGATCGATCCGCGTGGCGCGTCTTGCCGGAATAAAACACGCCGCAAGCGCCACGGTCAGCAACACAATCGATACGCCGATGAACGTCCACGGATCCGTCGCGCTCAAGCCATAAAGCTGGCTTGCCATCAGGCGCGTGAGTCCGAAGGACGCAGCGAGTCCAATAACCATTCCTGTTGTTGCCAGCTGCAATCCTTGCGCGATGATTAGGCGGAAGACCTCCGCCGGCTGCGCACCCATCGCCACTCTAATTCCAACTTCACGCGTTCGCTGCCGCACCGCATAAGCCTGAACGCCGTAAATTCCTATGCTTGCCAGCAGAAGGGCCAGTCCCGCGAATGCGCTCAGCAGAATCATGTTCAAGCGGTTCTGCGCAATGGACTCGTCGGCGACCGCCTCCATGGTTTGCACGCCAACAACAGGCTCATCCGCATCGACTCGATGGATCGCTTCCGTTACTGAGGAAATCAGGCTCGCCGGCGGTAGGCCGGTCCGCACGGCCAGGGTCATGAAGGTGGTCTGGGGGTTCTGCGCCATTGCGTGATACACCGACTGCACCGGTTCCGTGATACTCAATCCGTTCAGTCTCACGTCGCCTACTACCCCCACCACTTCGCTAGCCGCTCCCGGCAAAAACGTTAGCTTCACATGCTTGCCGATTGGATTTTCATTCGGCCAGAATCGTCTTGCAAAGGACTCACTCACCAAAATCACCGGCCTCGCATTCGCATTATCCGCCTCCGTAATGTCGCGACCTTGCTTCAGCGGAATTCTCATCACTCGCAGATATCCGGGAGCGATAAGGCGTACCGCAACCTCTGGCTGGTCCGCCATTGGAACGACGGGTTGCCCTTCCACGGCTACAGGCTGCGTGGAACCTCCTTGCAGCGGCAGGCTATCGACCGCACTGGCTAACTCCACGCCAGGCAACGCGCGGATCTGCTCTAGCACATGATTGAAGAATCCGTTTTGCTGCGTGACCGTAGCATACTTCTCCCTCGAAATGCCCAAGGTCACCGTCAAGACGTTTCGCGCGTCCATCCCGGAGTTGGCGTTTCTCAGCAAATAGAGAGTCCGGATCATCAGCCCCGCTCCAATCAAAAGCACTAGCGATACCGCCACCTCGGCCGCTACAAATACGCTCCGCGCTCGCCACCCGCTTGAATCGGCGTCTGTCTTGCCCAAGCCCTGCTTCAAGGATTCATTCAGGTTTGTCTTGGTCAAATGCCAGGATGGCGCCAATCCCGCGATAAACCCCGTCAAAATGGAAATCGCCAACGTAAAGCCCAGAACCCACGCGTCCAAACCGATGTGCACCGCGACCGGTAACTGTGGCCCAATAAAGTCTGCTATGGCCTCGATTACAAAGTGAGCGAGCAGAAGCGCAAGCACGCCACCAACCACCGAAATCAGAACGGTCTCAGTGAGAATCAGACTTATGATGCGCCCCCGGCTTGCTCCCAGCGCTGCGCGAACGGCGATCTCCTTTCGCCGTCCCAGCGCTTTCGCCAACGTCAGATTCGCCACGTTTGTGCATGCGATCAGCAAGACAAATCCAACTGCGCCAAATAGCATCAATAGAGATGGCCCCACCTGCTGGAACATTTGCTGGTTCAGACGCGGGACGACCGCGCCCCATCCAGCGTCGTCCGTGGGATACTGTTGCGCCAGCCGGGCTGAAATCGTGTCCATCTCGGACTGGGCCTTTTTCATGTCTATTTCAGGCTTCAGTCGAGCGATGACAATGTAGCCGTGATTTCCCCTCACCGCCCGTTCCTTTTCCGTCCAGGCCAGTGGAACCCAAAGTTTCGCCTGAAATGGAAAATCAAACTTGGCCGGTGCCACGCCAACCACCTCATAGCTTTTGTCGTCTAGTTTGATCTGCCTTCCAAGGACATCCATGCTCCCCGCAAAGTGCGTCTGCCAAAATTCGTGGCTGATCACCACCACGTTGCCGTGCCCCGGCTGATCTTCTTCTTCAAGAAATTCTCGCCCGAGGACGGGCTGTACGCCCAGCACCGAAAAGAAGTCAGCCGATACCGCGCGCCCTTCCACCGACTCCGGTTGCCCCATGCCCGTCAAGTTAAATTTGCGGAAGCCCACGGCGCTCATCTGTTCGAAGACGTGATTTTGGTCGCGCCAGTCAAGATAATTTGCCGGCGAAACAACAAACTTCGAAACTCCCGGAAAACTCTTCTGCGGCGGCGTGTGCCACACGGCCATGAGCCGCCCCGGATCGCGGAACGGCAACGGCCGCAACAACACGGCGTTCACCACACTGAAGATCGCGCTATTCGCCCCGATTCCTAGCGCCAGTGTCAGTACCGCGACGGCGGTAAACCCCGGACTCTTGCCCAGTACCCTAAGTCCATAGCGAATGTCTTCGATCATGTTCTCCACCCCTGGCCATCGCCATACTTCGCGGCTGTCGTCTTCAACGAGAGTCATATTGCCAAATTCGCGGCGGGCGGCCGCGGTGGCTTCTTTTCTGGGCATGCCGGCGGCGACGAGTTCGTCGATTTTTTCGTCGAGGTGTGCGCGGATCTCATCAGAAAGATCGTTGTAAAGGCGGTGGCGGGAAAAGAGTTGTTTGAGCCAGTTCATGATTCACTCTCCGCTACGACCCTGCAATGCCGTGCAGCGTTCGTAGAAGCATGTCATTCGTAACGCAGCGCAACTATCGGATCCACCTTCATGGCGCGGCGCGCCGGAATGTAGCACGCTATGAGCGCGACTAAGATGAGCAGGGCCGCGACGGCGGCAAACGTCAGCGGATCGTGCGCGCTCACTCCAAACAACAGGCTGGTCATCAGCCGCGCCAATGCGAAAGCAGCGGCCACTCCGATGCAGACGCCCAGCAGCGCCAGCTTTGCGCCTTGCCTTAGAACCATGCTGACTACGTCTCCGCTCTGTGCGCCGAGCGCCAAACGAATTCCAATTTCGCGTTTGCGTTGCGACACGGTGTACGAGATCACGCCGTAGATGCCGATGATCCCCAGCGCCAACGCCATCGCACCCGCGATTCCCAGCATCACGAGCGTGAAGGAAGTTCGCGCGACCGACTTGTCATACACTTCCTGCATCGTGCGCACGGAAGCCAGCGGCAGATTCGAGTTCACCGACCACACAGCTTGCCGAACTTCATTCAGAAAGCTTTCGGTGCCAGCGCGTTCGCTGCGAATCAAGAACGTCTCCGTCCGCATCGTCTCGGCAGCTTTAGCCCCAAATAGATACTCCATCATCGGAGGCCAATACACGATGGGCGGGGCGTTTTCCTGCACGCCTCGCTCACGAACGTCCTGTATCACGCCGATCACCTCACGCCACGGCATCGACGAAAACTCCCGCAATTGTTTGCCAATCGCCGCCGAGGGCGAGCCCCACATCTCGCGCGCCAAATTCTCTGAAATCATCACTACAGGCCGGAGGCCGTACACCTCGTCCCACGTGAACTCCCGCCCGGCAATCAAACGCGTCCCCGCTGTATGCAAAAAGCCGGGAGAAATATACTTGTACAATCGCAGCGGGGGCATTACGTCGTCAGGATATGTCTTGTCCTGAGCGAAGATGCAGTCCCAGCCCGAATCCAATCCCTCCATCGGCATCCCGCTCACAAAACCTGCAGAATTCACTCCAGGAACCGCCGAAAGTTTATCGAGAATTTCGCTCTGTGTTCGCGCGACACGCTCGGCCTCGGGGATCAGCAGATTAGGAATTGAAATTCTCATTACCTGCAAATGCCGCGCATCCGTAAACCCCGGATCAACCGTTCGCAACGCCTGGAAAGTGCGAATCATCAAGCCGGCGCTGACAAGCAGGACGAGCGCCATCGCCACTTGTCCTATAACCAGCAAATTGCGCGCGCGGTGCCGTTCCCGGCTCGCGCTGATCGTCCGCCCCGCGCTGCGCAACTCCAGCGAAGTTCGCGGCCCCGCGTACTTAAACGCCGGAATGAGTCCAAATAGCAGCCCCGAGAGCACCGAATTTACAAGAGTGAATCCCAGCGTCCGCGCGTCAATGGAAATCTCGTTCAACCGCGGCAAATTCGCAGGACCTACATCCGCCAGAAATCGCACCGCGGCGTAAGCCAAGCCCATGCCGGCCACACCGCCCATCAGCCCCAGCATCACGCTCTCCACCAGCAGTCCCCGCACGATCCGTCCCCAGCCCGCACCTAGCGCCGCACGCACAGCCAGTTCCTGCTGCCGCGACTCCACCCTCACCAGCAACAAATTCGTGACATTCGCGCACGCAATTAACATCACCAACCCAATCGTTCCCATCACCACCCACAGCACTTCGCTCACGTTGCCAATCACTTCCTGCTTCAATGGCCGGATCATCGGCGTAATCTTCCAGGTCTCATAAAAATGGGGGTTGGTCCCCGGCCCGTTCGTCCAAGAGTCCATCCAGATGGGTAACATGCGCGTTATATCCGCATTGGCTTCTGCAATCGTCACGCGTGGTTTGAGCCGCGCGATTCCGTGATATCCAAAGCCTGCCAGTATTAGCTTCCCGCGATCGAACGCTAGCGGCACGATTAGGTCGAATTCCGTATCGACGAATCGAAACCGTTGCGCCATTACACCTACGATTTCCCGCGGCCGTGAATCGACCATCAGGTTTCGCCCAATCACGCTGCGGTCTCCCGCGAAATGCCGCTGCCAATAACCGTAGCTCAACATCACGGTTTCGTGACCGCGCGGAATTTGGTCCGCGCGCGCGAGCCAACGGCCAACTGTGGGCGGAACGCCGAGCGCCTCGAGCACGCCGTCGCTGACTTCAACCGTGCGCACTTGTTCCGGCTCAGCCAAGCCCGTAACATTCGCCGTGCCGGTGTCCCAGACACCCAGCGATCGACAGGTTCGATTTTGCTCGGAGTACGTAAAATACATTGAGGGCGAGAGGAACAAACCGTTCTCGAAATCGGCCAGGCCCGCCGCGCCCGGAGCTGTCTGGTGAAGCGAAACAAGTTCCTCCGCCTTTGGATAATTCAGCGGCTTCAAGAGTACGCCATTCACAACGCTGAAGACCGCAGCGTTAGCCCCAATTCCAATCGCGATCGTCAACAGGCCCACCACGGTGAACACCGGATTGCGGCCCAACATGCGCAGGCCGTAGCGGGCATCCGCGAAGAGATTCTCGATCGACATCCACCGCCAGACGTCCCGGCTGTCCTCTTCGATCAGAGTTGCGTTGCCGAATTCACAGCGGGCGGCGGCGGTGGCGTCTCTTCTGGGCACGCCGGCGGCGACGAGTTCGTCGATTTTTTCGTCGAGATGGGCTTGAATCTCTGCGGAGAGATCGTTGTAGAGACGGCGACGGGTAAAAAGCTGCTTGAACCAGTTCATGATTCACCCCGGGCGAGGACGCGGGTGATACCTTCGAGCATGGTTTCGAAGCGGGAGACTTCGCGTTCGAGGTGCTTGGCGCCTGAGAGCGTCAGGGTGTAAATGCGAACACGGCGGTTGGTGGAAGAAACGGCCCATTCTGCTTTGACCAAATCTTCTTTGAGAAGGCGCTGGAGAGCGGGGTAAAGAGAGCCTTCTTCAATCTGGAGCAAATCGTTGGAGGTGCGCTTGATGTGCTGGACGAGGGCGTAGCCGTGGAGGGGCTGGCGCTTGAGGGTGCGGAGAATCATCATCTCCAAGGCGCCGGGGAAAAGGTCACGCTGTGGGGGTTGAGCTTTTTTCATGAGCGGGGAGTGTGCTCCAGAGTTTCAGGCCGAGACCATTTGCGGCAAGGCCTAGAGCAAAATAGTGTAAGAGAAGTTGGGAGTCAAGAACTTTTTTCAGGCGAGGAAGAGGAATGCGATTGAATTTGTGGTGCGAGGCGAGTGTTGCTGGCATCGGAAACTTCTTACACGGCTGAGTATCTAATTCTGTGGGGGATCACGATGGCACTGTTTGGCGATGGTGGGCGGAGAGAGTTGGAGAAGAAGGCCAAGGAGGAGCGGCGGCTGCCGCCGGGACAGTCGCTGACTCTGAAGTGGCCGGTGCTGCACTATGGGAGCGTGCCGCATTTTAATGCGGCGAAATGGGACTTCAAGATTTCCGGGTTGGTGGAAGAGCCGGTACGGCTGGGGTGGGAGGAGTTTCGGACGCTGCCGCAGACGCCCGTGACTTCGGATTTTCATTGCGTGACGCGGTGGAGCCGTCTGGACAACCGGTGGAAGGGCGTGCTGTTTACGGATGTGATGAAACTTGTGAAGGTGAAAGCGGGTGCGGAATTTGTGTTGGTGCTGGCGGAGGAAGGCTATACGGCGAATGTGCCACTGGCGGATTTGTGGCGGCCGGACGTGCTGTTTACGTTTGAACATGATGGCGAGCCATTGGCGGCGGAGCACGGCGGGCCGCTGCGGCTGATCGTGCCGCACTTGTATGCGTGGAAAAGTGTGAAGTGGGTGCGCGGGTTCTTGCTGCTGGATCATGACCGGCTGGGCTTTTGGGAGAGGAATGGATATCACGCGTACGGCGATCCGTGGAAGGAGCAGAGGTATACGGGAAGTTAGAAGCTTGCGGAAAAATCCTGCTTTGACGATGCGCCCGAGTCCTGCCAAGCGTAAGAAGATTGCAACTATTGACCAGGCACATAATGGCGATGAATTCTTTCAATTGGACTCCCAAAGCGTATTCTGCAAAAGTGAGAGTGTAGAGTTCGTGCGTTTGCCACGCTGCACCGTACGACGAGAACTTTGAAGTTCTTCAGTAACGCAGTCCAGCCCCTCGGTTGAACAGGCAGTTCGCTGACCTCGTGGTCTGAAACGGTCACAGAGAAAACATAGTGACGCACCAAGCGAAGCTTGGGCGTGTATCCCAAACTAACGTGGAGGAACAAAATGGCAACTCTATTTAGTAAATCGGTTTATCGCAGTGCAATTGCGAAAATGACGCTTTTCGGGCTGATGGCTTTTTGCGGCGCCGCGGGCCCGGCGTTCGGGCAGGAATCCGTCGCCGGCAAGTTCACGCTGACGGAAAATACCAGGCTGGGGAAGAAATCTCTACCGGCAGGAAGCTACAAATTCTCGGTCGAAGCCACGGGAGTGATGCAATCCGTGAAGTCGATCCAGGGCGCGCCGCAGGTGGTGCAGGTGATCGTGACACCGGAAGCAAAATCGGGACCGGTCACGATCATATTCGCCATGGCGACGCGAAGTGCGCAGGCAATGTACTCCAGCAAACTGGTTCTGGCGCCAGAGAAGAATGAAATGGTGATGCATTCCATGTTCCTGGACCAGCAAGGACTGGTGCTGGATTTCGATTGGTTGAGCGCGAAGGGAAAGACACCAATTGTTGCCCAAGCGGCACGTCCCGAAACGGTAGCGGCATCCAAAGCAACTGACTAACAAAAAGTGTCCAGTCTGCGCGGCGGGCCGTGCAAGCGGCCCGCCGGCGGCAGGCGTTTTCCTTTCGATGAAGCGGCTGCAAAATTTCGATTGGACACCGTGATAGTGCCTCGGTAACTTAGATCATGGACTACGATAGAGGACCAGTAGCGGTAAAAAATCTTGAGTTGGACATGCTGCATGAGATCGGCAACCGCATTGCGGCGGCCGATCCATTACCTGAAGTTTTTGGGCGAGTTGTAGAAGTGATTTCCGCCGTGGTGGAGTCCGATTCGTGTTTTGTTTATGTCCTTGAAGGCGATGAGCTGGTCTTGCGGGCCAGCAAAAATCCACACTCGGAAGTGGTCAATCGATTGAAGCTACGGATGGGGCAGGGCATCACCGGATGGGCGGCCGAGCATAAGAGCCCGGTGGCGGTAGCGCGCAACGCTTTCCAGGACGCACGGTTCCGATCCTTCAATGAACTACCCGAAGATCACTACCAAGCATTCCTGTCGGTGCCCGTGCTATCGCGGGACAAGCTCGTCGGAGTCATTAATTTGCAGCACCGGGAGCCGCACGACTACAGCCAGCGGGAAATTCACCTGATTTCGACGATTGGATTTTTGGTGGGCGCGGAGATTGAAATGGCGCGGTTGGAGGGCGAGAACTCCGAGCTCTCCGAACAACTGGAGACGAGGAAAGTCATCGAGCGAGCCAAAGGAATCCTGCAGCGGGATATGCAGTTGAGCGAACAAGAGGCCTATATCACTCTGCAAAGGCATAGCCGGCAAAAGCGCAAGTCGATGAAGGAAATCGCGGAAGCGATCGTGTTGAGCGAGGATGTCAAACGGGCTCCAGGCAAGCCAAAACCTAGTTAGAGCCGCCGCCCAGTTGAATCACCATTGGTAGAACGCCGGGGCAGACAAGGTTTGCGCGGAATCGAACGGAATTCTGCCCCACGGTGTTTGTCAGTTCGCCAAGTCCAACCAACTTTTCATTGTGAAGGGACGGTGGCCACCGCAAGATGGCGGTATGTCCGATGATGCCAAGCGGCGGTTTGTGTGGCTCTTTTCTCCCGTTGTTGCGATTGTTCTGGTTATTGGGGGCTTCTGGTTTGTGGGGCGCTCGCCGCGTGGGCGCGACCGGAGCTACGCGAAAGACCATCCTATCGGATTCCTGGCAGCGAATTCCGCGGGCGAGGCCATGCTGCAGCTCGATGTCTGTCTGTTGCAGTATGCGCTGGTCAAGGGAGAAGATGCGTTCCCTGAGGATCTTGAAGCGATCGGGCCGGACGGAATCCGGTGCGCGAGCGCTGACATCTCCGGCGGCGTGAGCAGGCTGAACTATCGGTTCGCTTACTATCCTTCCGGCCGGGATGCCAAGGGCAAGGCGCGCGGTTTCCAGCTGTCTGCATATCCACTGCTGTCGCAGAACGGGCAGCCTATTGTTGATTCGCCGTCAGCAGAATATTTTGCCAACGAAGAAGGCCTGGTGCTGGTCCGCAAAGAGTTCGGCACGGCCAAAGAACACATTGAGCCGTTCCTTGGAATGCCGAAGACGTTGCAGGTGCTGACCGCCCGCCTGGTGGCTGGCAGCCGGTTGCCCACCGATCAGCCGGGAATCCTCAACGCGCTTGGTCCGGAAGGGTCGCCAGGATATTCCACGGTGCCGAAAGGATACCAGGGGCTGTGGACTCCGGAGGACAACGATGCTGCGGTTGTGTGGACGAATCTCAGCGAGGGGTATCTTTATTCGTACCGGCCGGAGCATAAGGCTGCACCAGCGCAGTTCACGCTGCTGGCGCGGCCGGTACACTTGGGTATCGCCGGAGTGGACGCGCCCATCCGGCGCATCCGGCACTACTTCCTGAACGAAACCGGCGGCGTGCACACGACATTTCTGGGTCGCGAGGCTAATGCGCTCGATCCGGAGGTATCCAGTTGTGAGCGGTCAGGCGAGGATTGCGAGCGAGTGTGGGTCTCTCCGCCGACTGGCTCGATGCCTTGATGTGCGGAAGTGAAGGAGCATCAGCCTCTCCCACCGGCGCGCCACCAGCAAAACTCCAACGCTCCACAAGAGACCTAGCCAATTCTACGCACTAGAATTTGTGACAGTTGTTCCGCTAATCTGCGGCGGCTTGGGATTTGGTTGGGTCGATTTCGATGCGGCCCTTGAAATGGGCGCCGTCTTCGATGCTGATGCGCGCGGTGGAGATATCGCCGATGATCGAGCCGTCGGTCTTGACGTCGACGCGTTCGCGGGCGTGGACATTCCCGACGACTTTGCCGTAGACGACGACCTGCCCGGCGTGAATTTCAGAATTGAGCTGGGCCTTGGGGCCGACGGTGAGTTCGTGGCCGTGGAGAGAGATGGGGCCATCCACTCTTCCGTCAATTTGCAAGTCTTCGTCG
The DNA here is from genome assembly GCA_036522305.1 of Candidatus Acidiferrum sp. GTDB lineage: Bacteria > Acidobacteriota > Terriglobia > Acidiferrales > UBA7541 > Acidiferrum. The sequence goes on from DATDGB010000101.1 coordinate 19,045, forward strand.
CCGGTGATGTGACCCTTGATTGCGAGGCTGGCACCCAGGCGCGCCGAGTTGCGGGTGCTGCTGCTACCGAGTCGTGAGGCCGACGGTGCGTTGAAAGGAACAACCGGTGATGCGGGACTTTGAACTGGTGGAACGGCTGGGGCGTCGGGTTGCGTCTGCTGCTTGGTCCACATAAATCCTCCCATGATTGGTCAGAGATACGATTCGGCTCCGGGTGGGAGGGAGCAGCGTGGAATCACTGTAGTTGGGCAGGAGGGAGGAAGCAACGAGGAAGAAGTTTTCGTTTGCTTATGTCGAAACTGCCCGAGGGGACAGGAGGGCAAGAAGCGGCCTGGGAGAGCCCCGGCTTTGGACTTTGACTCG
>DATDGB010000102.1:0-45856 GCA_036522305.1 Candidatus Acidiferrum sp.
AACGATTCGCTTCCGGCCGAAGTGCATTCCTCGGAAGAGATCGACGACCTCCTCACCACATTTGAACGGAACGGCATTGAGATTTACGAAGATGCGACGTCGGCCAAAGCGGCGCGCGCGGTCGAAGTTTCCGTGGAGCCCGGTGAACGCGACGTTGCCGTAAAGGAAGACACGCACGAAGGCGAGAGCGAGCTGGACCTGACGCCTGGCTCGCTCGAAAAGACCAACGATCCCGTGCGCATGTACCTGCGCGAGATGGGCACGGTGCCGCTGCTGACGCGCGAAGGCGAAGTGACCATCGCGAAGCGCATCGAGCGCGGGCAAGTGGTGGTGATGAAGTCCATCACGCGCTCGCCCATTGTCATCAAAGAACTGATTGCCGTTGGTGACGATTTGCGCAAGGGCGTGCGGTCCATCAAAGAGATCGTGCAGTTTGACGATGAAGAGCTGACCGAAGAAAAAATCGCCAACAAGACCAAGCAGACGCTCAAGTACATCGACAAGATCGCGAAACTGTACGAGACCGCGCTGAAGCAGGCTCAGAAACTCGATAAAACTCCGAAGATGAAGAAGAGGTCGTACATCCGCGCGAAGTGGGACGTGGCGCGGACGCGCGTGGAAATTTCTGTCGCCATTCGCGACATCGATTTCAATCCGTTTGAGAAAAAGCGGCTGATCGACAAGATGCGCGGGACCGTCGAGCGGCTGCAATCTCTCGAACGCGAAGCCGGCCGCCTGGAGCGCCGCGCGGACGTAGCTAAAGGCGACGTTGCGGCGGAAGCGCGCAAGGAATTGCGAACGCGCCGCACCGAACTGAAAGACATCGAGGAAGCCAGCGAAGTCGGGCTGACTGAACTGAAGCGCACGCTGACGTTCATTCACCGCGGTGAAGCGGAAGCCGAGCAAGCCAAAAAAGAATTGATCGAAGCCAACCTTCGACTGGTCGTTTCGATCGCCAAGAAATATACCAATCGCGGACTGCAGTTCCTCGACCTGATTCAGGAAGGCAACATCGGCCTGATGAAGGCGGTGGACAAGTTCGAGTGGCGCCGCGGCTACAAGTTTTCGACGTATGCGACTTGGTGGATTCGCCAGGCCATCACTCGCGCGATTGCTGACCAAGCGCGCACGATTCGTATTCCTGTGCACATGATCGAAACGATCAACAAGCTGGTGCGCACCAGCCGCCAGCTCGTGCAGGAACTCGGGCGCGAGCCGACCAGCGAAGAAATCGCCAAGCGCATGGACATTCCGGTGTCCAAGGTGCGCAAGATTCTGAAGATCGCGCAGGAGCCGATTTCGCTGGAGACTCCGATTGGTGAAGAAGAGGATTCGCATCTCGGCGATTTCATTGAAGACAAGGCGGTGGTTTCGCCGTCCGACGCGGTCATCAATTTGAATTTGAAGGAACAGACGTCTTCGGTGCTGAAGACGCTGACGCCGCGCGAGGAAAAGGTCATCAAGATGCGCTTCGGGCTGGACGATGGCAGCGAGCACACGCTCGAAGAAGTCGGCCAGTCGTTCGCCGTTACGCGCGAACGCATCCGCCAGATTGAGGCGAAAGCGCTGCGCAAGCTGCGCCACCCTTCGCGCTCGCGCAAACTGCGCGCCTTCCTAGAAGGCCCGTCCCGCGACTACCTCTAGAAAGAGGGTAAATGAATTGAACCAGAACGCGCCCTCAGGACTTGGGCGCGTTCTTGTTTTTGCCTGGTGGGACCGTTTCAGTTTTCGGCGGGAAGTATTTCTTCACTCCTCCAGGCTGAGTGAGGAAATGAAACTTTATCCACACGTTGTCTTCCTCTCCGTTTTTCAGCCGATGATAGACCCACGCACACGGGTAAGACTCCCCGCTTTTATCCTCGTAGACGATGGGAAGCGCGTCCTTACCGGCTATGGCAGAATCCCTGACCCAATGGGCCGGATGAACGCGCTTGATCACTTCGCCGATATACGCGCCCCAGAGATGCGTCGTATCAGCAATTTCTTGTTCTGTCATGGGATGAGTCTTCTGTAACTCGTACTTTGTCGCGAGCAACGTTTCAACCTGTTTGACGGAATCAGGAGTGTAATCAAGAGTTATGCCGTAACTTGATCTTGCCCGCTCGACGGCTTGGGCCGAGAGCGAAACCATATACTGGTCAATATTCTCAGATGAATAGTTGCTGCGACTCTTCTGACAGGCAGATGCTAGGAGGATTGATGCGGCAATGAAAAGGCAGGCAGCGTGTCGCATTGATCTTCCTTAGGGATTGCCCTGTGGCACGCGGGCGAAGTGGGAGAGGAGGCGGACGAGCCAGACAATGATGAAAGCAAGGAAGGCCCCCAGCACTGCATAAAAGGACCCAGAATCAAAATGGTGATCGGGTCTGAAATTGGCGGCGACTGCGTTGTAAAGACCGCAAAGCAGGAGCACCAAGAGCGCACATCCGAGCCATCCCATTTGAATCCCCAGATACTGCATCGTTTCGCTGCGGCGCTCCGGTGCGAGCCAATACTCCTTGTTCGGCAAATTGATCTTGTCGTTGGGCAACTTAGCCATCGACCTCGGCACAAGGAAGATAGGCACGCCAGCGGCCAGGGTGACGACCACGATCAGAATGAAAAAGCCAGATTTAGGCATCCAGGCCGTGGCGGCACCGCTGGCATTGAAATGCGAAGACATCGGATCAGGCAGTTGGGGATACAACAGCGAAAAATAGATTAAGCCGACCGCCGCCAGCAGACCATAAATAAGTTTAGGAAGCCCGGAATTTTGCATGATTGTTCCTGTTCGGAGAATAAGTCAGTACAAAACGCTGCGCAAAACTTCCGCTCAAGTGCTGTGCTTAGAAAATCATAATCTGGAGTGAGTTCCCTTGGAGCAAGGAGCTGCTGAGAGCGCAAAATCCGAGCACCGGGATTCTCTCCCTGCATATAGAATAGAACGCGGGAAAGCCGGGGAAAAAGATGAAGCAAAGAGTTGCCGCAATTGTACTGCTCATGCTGCTGGGTGCAGCGGTGTTTGAATACTTCCGCACGGGTCGACCGGAGAATGCACCCGTGAAGAATGCCAAAACACTGTTTGTAGAGGGCGCACAAGGGTCCATCGTGGATCAAACGTCTTTGCTGACCGCGCAGCGGCTGGCAAAGATGCCTACCAGCGCGGAGGAAAAGCCATTTGCGGAGGAGGCGCTGCGGCTTGCCGATCACGATATGGACCTGAGGTATGCCGCGGCGGAGCGCGAGGCCGAAGATCATCCCCCGGCGCTGAGCGCCGAAGCAAAGGCGATCGAGGCGCGCCTCAAAATATCCGAAGACGCTCTGGACGCCGACAATGATCTGGTTGACCAGTTGACGGCGGCGGAAGCCAAGGCCACCGGCGCCAAAAAAGACGCCATCCATGATCAAGTCATTCTGGCCACCGCGCATCAGGAAGAACATCAGGATGAGGTGGACGATGCCAAAGCAGATTTAGAAAGGGCAGGCGGCGACCCCAAGAGCCGGATTGAGAAAATGATGCAGGAGCACAAAGCTTCCTCACAAGCTACGGATGCCCTGCACGTCACGGTCAGTGCGGCTGCCGACGAGCGCGGATTGATCCACAGGTTCAGCCAGTGGATGGCGTTCCATCAAAAGCAGCTCTTATTGTGGAAAGCGAAGCAGGAAGCGGAGTCGGCTGCGGCAACTCTCTCGGCGCGGCACAACGCTCTGGAAGCGCAAATTGATGCGAGAAAAAACAGCGCCCCACCGCCGGGCGGACAGGCAAGTTCAAATCATCAAACCGCAAGCGGCCGGAGTGCGGCGGCGCTGAGCCACGAGGAGTCCGCCGCGATGCTGAGTGTCGCCAAGCACCGGGCGGCCCGCCAAAAAGCTCTGGCGTCATTTGATAAGCAGACTGACGATCAGAAGCAGCTGGCGGAGAATTACGGAAACTGGATCGAAGCCATAGCGGCGAAGCAAAGAACTGTGATTCATGGCGCGCTGAACGGGATCTGCTTCATCCTCGGAATTTTACTGATCGGAATCTTTTTCGATAGCTGGCTCGAACGGCTACTGGGCAAGACATCCTTCGATCGCCGGCAAGTCGAAACGATGCGCACGTTAACGCGCGTATCGGTGCAGGTCTGCGCGGTGCTTTTCATCCTGCTGGTGATTTTCGGGCCGCCCAGCCAGCTTGGAACGATTCTGGGGCTCGCCGGCGCGGGCCTGACCGTGGCGCTGAAGGATTTCATCGTCGGTTTTCTTGGCTGGTTCGTGCTCATGGGAAAAAACGGCGTCCGCCTTGGTGATTGGGTGGAAATCAATGGAGTGACCGGCGAAGTTGTCGAACTCGGAATGTTCCACACGGTATTGCTCGAAACCGGCAATTGGACCGACTCGGGCCACCCGACGGGACGGCGCGTCACATTTACGAACAGCTACGCGATTGAAGGCCACTATTTCAATTTCTCGACTTCCGGCCAATGGATGTGGGACGAATTGCAGGTGGTGCTGCCGACGGGGCAGGACCCGTATCCCGTCATCGACGCGATTCAGAAAAAGGTTGCTGAAGCAACAACCGAAACCGCGAAACAGGCCGAGCAAGAGTGGCAACACGCAGCGAAGTCGCGGCAGATGACCGCGCTATCGGCTGCCCCAGCTATCAACGTGAAACCGGTGATCGGCGGCGTCGAGATCGCGGTTCGCTATATCACGCGCGCCAACGAACGCTATCAGTTGCGCGCCAAGCTCTATCAGGCAGCCGTGGATTTGCTCGGCGGAAAGAATGTGCCTTTGGCGTCTCCGCCTGCTCCCACGCCTGCACCTTCTTCCGATTAATCCAAGGATGGTTCATTCCGATCGTTATTTGGCGATGCTTCGCGCACGAACCTGTTCCGAAGTCAATCCGTACAATGGTGGCGTCGGGACGCCGAGTATTCCTAGATAAAGATAGATTTGGCCGCGGTGGTGGATTTCGTGTTCGATCATTAAGCGCAGCCATTTCCAGGTTGTGATTTCCGCGCCATCGGGAGTCTTGCACTTGCGCTGGAGTTCTTCGTCGCTCAGCTTCTCGAAAATCTCCATCGATTCTGCGTGCGAGCGTTCCATGAAAGCGATGACGTTTTCATAGCCGTCGGCCATTTCTTTGCCGTGGTCTGTATATTGGCTCGGTCTCCCGCGCACCGTCTCCGCCCACATGAACCGCTCAGCGACGGCGATATGCCGCAGCAGATCGCCCAGCGTGAATTTATCAGGAGAATAGGACCAGTCCAGCTTGTCCGCTGGAATGCAGCGGGCCACGCGCATGGTGCGCTCGCGCACGCTTCCGAAATATTGCAGAAACGGCTGAATCGTCTTGATTTCCATGTTGGCCTCGCTTAACAGTATGTTTTCCAGGCAGCAGCTCAGCGCATGAGCTGGCGAGCGCGGATGGCGGAGACCGTGCCTCCCGTGTATAGCAGCGCGAGCAGAGCGTACCCGGCGATCAGTCCTGCCCCCTGCGCCACCCATCCCAGCGCGATGCTCATAAAGAGCTGCACCACGGTTGTAAGAATCGCCATCGCCGATTGCGTGCGCCCCATGAAATGCCGGGGCACGATGGCCATTAATGAAGACTGCGCGACGACTCCGCCGAGCGCGCGGCAGAATCCAAACAGTATTTGCATTACCACTGCGCCAACGAGAAACGCGACGAACGGTGTCGCCATGTGGCCGGCAGCGAGTCCGGCGCACGCGGCAACATACAGAGGCATGCGAGACGGTTGCGACAACTGGCTGGCGATCAAGCCGCCGCAGATCGCGCCGATGGCCCACCCCGCCTCCAAAAAGCCCAGCCCTCGCGGACCGGAATGCAGAATATCATTCACTAGCGCCACTAGCACGACATTGGCGCTTACTACGCCGGCCATCATGATCGCGTGCGTGACGCCCAGCGTGCGCACCAGCGGCTGCTGCCGCAGATAGGCGAAGCCTTCGCGCATGTCGGCATAAACGGCGAGCGACAAGCCAGCTTCCGCGACTTCAGGGTTTTCGCCGGTCTCGAGCGCTTCGGCGGTGGCTTCAGTCGCTTCACTGTATTCCCGTGTAAATTTCTGGCTTTCTCGCGGGGAAACGTACCCCTGGCGCACCCGATACAGGCAGTAGGCCGAAACGAAATAAGTCAGCCCATCGATAAAAAGAATTCCCGCGATTCCGGCAGAATTGTAAATAAAACCGACGAAAGCTCCGGCGATGAGCATCCCGCTCTGCACCCCGACCAGCACCGCGGCGTTTGCGCCAGTAAATTGGCTCGGCGGAATCACTTCCTGCACCAGCGCGTTCACCGTGGCCCAATACATGGCCGAGCCGGTGCCGGTGATCAACGTCATAGCGTAGAGATGCCAGAGCTGCAGATGTCCGCGCCAGGCAATGTAGGCGGTGGCAAGGACAAAAATACCGCGCACGAGATCGAGCAGCACGCCGAGATAGCGCCGGTCGAGGCGATCGATCAGCACTCCGCCGAGGAACGGAACGAACAGCCCTGGCAAAGTCATGACGATCACTTGCCCGCTGACCTTCACGGTCGAGTGCGTGGCCGCCATGATGTACCAGCTCACGCCGGCGAAGTTCATCCCGCTGCCGAAGAGCGAGACGAACATGGCGAAAAAGAAAAAGCGGAAGCCGCGCTGCGCCCAGATCAGCTTCCAGTCCACCGTATTTGATGTTGCGGTTGCCATGGAGCCTAATAGCTTACTATTGTGGCCGCCAGCGAGGTGGGACAGGCATTCCTGCCTGCCTCAATTCCAACTTGCGTCCTGGAGGTTTCCATGGGGAACGAAGTCAAATGCCGGGTGCAATTCGGAAAGCAGGAGTCGGAAGGAAAGGCCTTGCTGGAAACGAGCGAAATTCTCTTTCGCGGCGATTTCCGGCTGAAGATCCTTTTCTCCACGATCAAATCGGCGAAAGCAGTGGACGGGGAACTTCGCTTGCAAACCGGCGAGGGGCTCGCGGTTTTTCATCTCGGCGCGGCCGCCGAAAAGTGGTGCAACAAAATCCTTCATCCCAAGTCGCGCATCGAAAAGCTCGGCGTGAAGCCCAGTGTGAAAGTTTCTTTGCTCGGCGACTTTGACGCGGATTTTCTCAAGGAGATAGCCACACTCGCGAAGTCCGTAAGCAAAGGAAAAGTTGCTGCCGATACGGAGTGCATCTTTTTCGCCGCTGATTCTAAGCAGGAGCTAGGCGCACTGCTGAAAATCTCGAAATCGATGAAAGGCGCCGCCGCTCTCTGGGTCGTTTATCTCAAGGGCCAAAAACAAATCACTGAACTCGATGTTCTCGCCGCCGGCCGCAAGACCGGCCTCAAAGACGTGAAAGTAGTCGGATTCTCGCCCACACACACCGCGCTCAAATTCGTAATCCCGCTATCCAAGAGGTGAGACTTCTGCATTTTTCATCATCGATCTGCCCCAGTTTCGAGTTTCCCTTTTCCATTTTCATCTCTAAGATGGCCGCATGAGCGCTTTGCTCGAAGTGCGCGGCCTCACTGTGGAACTGCCGACACCGGCGGGTTGGGTGCGGCCGGTGAACGAAGTGTCTCTACGTATCGCCGCGGGCGAATCTCTGGGGCTGGTCGGCGAATCGGGCAGCGGAAAGACGATGCTCTCTCTGGCGCTCATGGGATTGCTTCCACCTGGAGCGCGAGTCAGCGGCGAAGTGTCGCTGACGACGGATGCATCTTCCAAAAACTTGATGGCGTTGAGTGAGCGCGAATGGCGCGAGGTTCGCGGCGGCGAGATCGCCATGGTCTTTCAGGAGCCGATGACTTCGTTGAACCCGATGATGTGCATCGGCGCACAAATCGAGGAAGCAATCCGCGCGCACCAGCCTCAGCTCATGGTTGAGGAAGTAAAACGTAGGACGCTCGATGCACTACAGCGTGTGGCGGTCCCCGAACCGGAAACGCGCGCGGAGCAATTCCCTCATCAGCTTTCCGGCGGCTTGCGGCAACGCGCGATGATTGCCATGGCACTGGCGGCCGGGCCACGGCTCCTGATCGCCGACGAGCTAACCACCGCACTCGACGTCACCGTGCAGAAACAAATTCTGGAGTTGCTCGACCATCTCCGCCGCGAACTCCAACTCGGCCTGCTCTTCATCACCCACGATCTCGGCGTCGTCGCGCAAGTGGCGGAGCGCGTCGCCGTGATGTACGCCGGACGCATCATCGAAGAAGACCCCGCGCGCGAAGTCCTGGCAAAGCCTCGCCACCCCTACACGCAAGGCCTGCTGAAAGTCTCGCCAACTCTCAAGCGCGGCGCTCTCACGCCCATTCCAGGCACTGTCCCGCAACTCACCGCTCTCCCGCCCGGTTGCGCATTCGAACCGCGCTGCGAACTGCGCCGCGACGAATGTGCCGCCGCGATCCCCGCGCTTCGCATCGTCGCCAGCGATCACGCTGCCCGCTGCATCCTGGTCTAAACGACCGCACTTCAGCAGCTAAAAAGCAAAGGCCCCCGAAATATCTTGGGGCCTTCGCCGGATGGAATTATGGGTGAGGCTAGAATTCGTAGCGCAATGCGAATTGCATCACGCGCGGGTTGGTCAACAAACCCCCGTAATTGCCAAAGGAGCCACTGTCGATCGACGTAGTGATGCTCTGCACGTCGAAGCGGGTCAGGTTCGGGACGTTGAAGACCTCCCATCGGAATTGCATGCTCTGTGATTCTTTCCACGGCATCACCCAGCGCTTGCTGAGGCCCATATCCAATGCCGCGAAGCCATTCCCGCGAAGATTGTTGCGAATGCCGCTATCTCCGGGGAGGTTCTTTACGAAGGCTCCGATTCCCGTCGGTCCTGAAGGATCCTTAAAAATGTTCACCGATCCGGCAGGATAGTTTTTCGGATCCTTGGTAAGCCCAGTGGATATAGGCCCCGCCTGGATGGCGTTTCCACCAAAGTTCCAGTTCGTGGCCCAGGCGGCCCCATTGGTCATGTTGATGGGAAATCCGCTGGTCCACCGCGTCAGGCCAGTCAACTGCCAGCCCCCGATTACAGCTTGAGAAGCTCCGTGAGCATCATGCGCGAAGTGCCTTCCCTTGCCGAAGGGCAGTTCCACGATCCAGTTGGCGTTGATCTGGTGGGGAGTGTCGAAGTCGGATACCGCACGCAGTTGCTTGGGCCGCCACGCGTTGATGATCAGGCCGAGAGATCCAGCGCCGAGGAGATCCACGCGTTCGGCATCGGATTCCAGGTCAATGGATTTGGAGAAGGTGTAATTCACATCGAATTGCACCCCGTGAGACATGCGCCTCCGCAAGCTGACTTGCAGGGCATGGTAGCTGGCGGTGCCAATGGAACGCCATGAATACAGGGACGCATATTGCGGGTTCACAAAACAATTGTGGATGTTGGGGTCGGTGTCGCCGCAGTTTCCGTAATAGTGCACACCGGCATTGTTGAAATCCGGAATCCCATTCTGGTCCAAGACTTGGATTGCCGTGGTCTCGTTGGCGTTAAATCCGCAAAACAAGTCGTAGGCTGCCTGGACGGGATCGGTCGTGCCGGTAACAATGGGATTACCCATCGTGTCGGATCCCGTGCATCGTTTGATTCGATAGGCTCCCCCCGCCTGAAGGGCTTGGAGCATGTCTGTCCAGTAGACGGCAGTGGGGCCAATCATCGCCGGCGTAATGCTCTGTGTCTTGACGCCGGTACGATAGACCTTCGCCAGTGCTTGCACCGCGGTGTAGTAATCGATGTGCGACTTTGGATCGACCAGGTCCAGCGGCTGTGCCAAGTCCTCCTGAGCCAGCAGCCGGTGAGACAGCCGCCCTACGTAGGAAGCTTCCAAGGATAGTCCGTGGGAAAGTTCACGGCCGTAGGACAAATCCATGGTGTAGGAATAGGGCGTCTTGATCGAGCTGTCCAAGCCAAACGTTGCCGCATATCCCCCGCCTTGATTCTGGTTGGGGAAGGTTTGCGGGAACTGCCCAACAGGCGCCGGTGAAAACATCACTTGGCCGTTCACGTCCGCCTGAGGGATAGCGTTGAAGCCCGTGAGGGCCGTCACGCGCGGCGCCGTTGCGATCGTCTCCAAACCGTTTCCACTGGTCAGCAGCGTGGACATGCCAAAGGCGCCCCGCCGGTCAAAAGTAGCCAGCAGACCTTGTCCGATGCGGTCGTAAACGATGCCAAAACCTGCTCGAAGACTGCTCTTACCCGGACCTCCAAAGGCATTCTTCAGAATGCCGCTGTCATAGCTTGGAGACCAGGCGATTCCCAAGCGAGGACCGAAGTCGTGGTAATCCCAATTGTAGAATCCCGGTTTTCCGCCGTTTGCCGGTCCAGCCAAGTTAAACGACACGGTCGGATCAGCCCAAGCGCCGATGCCTTGACTCTGGTGTTGGCCGCGGGTGTTGAACCACTTCCCAAGGCTCAACGTGGGGGTTACTTCCTGGCCGTCGGTCTCCCACGGCGGGGAAAACAGGGAATAGCGCAGGCCGTAAATCATGGTGAGATTTGGTTTAATCTTCCACGAATCCTGCGCGTAAAACTCGTAGGAGTCGGCTGCAAAGCGCCGTGGGAGCGCGGCACCCTGAGAGAACGTGCTGCCGTCCCGTTTGAAATTGTATTGCGCGTCCACCTGCGTGAGCGACCCTATCAGCGTCATTAACGGGTAGTCGTAGCTGTTGTTGAAGTTGGAGGCTACAGCGGGCAGGCCGGTCACCGCTGGATCCATGTCCGTGCCGGTATTGGCAATTCCGGCGGCGGGCAGCCAGGAAGCATTGTCGACGGCATCGCTAAAAGAACTCAGGAAGCTGTTTCGCGGGTTGCGAATGAAGGCGGCATTTACGCCGAATTGAAAGGTATGTTTCCCTCGGAGCCAGGAAACATCATCCACAAAATTATGCACGGGGACTTGAAATAGCGTCGAGCGCGTAACCGCGAGGGTGGAATTGTTGGGTGTTCCATTGTCGTTGAGCCCGCGGAACTGGATGAACGGCTGATTCGAGTTGCCAATATTGCCGATGCTCTGCCGGGTGTAGCCCCAGCGGAAATTGTTAATGAGCGAAGGCTTCAGCACCCCCGTGTAGCCCACGGTAACTCCTTTGCTGTAATCCGCGATGGTCGTTTCCGGGGCTTGGCCCGGGAGGTATGGCACTCCCCCTTGATTGTCATTCCGCAGAGCCCCGCGTGCGAAGAGAGTATGGTTTCCGTCACGGCTGATTTTGTAATCCATGCGGGCGATGTACCAGTTGTTATTGGTTGCAACTGGTCCCTTGAAGCGGTAGCCGACGTAATTCACCGTGTCTCCCTGGGAAGCGTCATTGGAGTGCGGGAAGGACTGCAGGTAATTCAGCATCACGGTATTGGGCCCGATGCCTTGCGGGTCGATGGACGTGAGCGCCGTGGGTGACAGGCCAAAAAAGCCCGCCGGCACCGTGTGTGTGCCGGTCTTTCCTTGAACCGTTCCTCCGGCGCACTGTGCCGGAACATCGCACGCATACATAATCACACCGTCGCGCATGGCGTCGCTGGGCACGATGCGCAAGACGCTGTTCTCTTCACGCTGGCGGTACGCTTCGAAATTCGCAAAAAAGAACAAGCGATCCTTCCACAGCGGTCCCCCGACGGATCCTCCGAAGATGTTGCGGATCAATTTGAGAGGCTTGTTCGGCTGGCCCTGCTGCAACTCCGCCAACTTCACGAAATAATCGTTGGCGCTAGTGTAGGTGTTGCGAAGGTATTCGTAAGCGGAGCCATGAAATTCGTTCGTTCCGCCCTTGGTGATCAAGGACACTTGCGCGCCGGAAGAACGCCCCGCGTCGGCATTGTAATTCGAAGTGGTTACGCGGAATTCCTGGACGGAATCCGGAGTGACGGGCAGGACGGTGGTAAACGCGTAGCCGCGCGTCTCATCGTTCACATCGACGCCGTCCAGTGTGATGTTGCTCTGGTCGCTATGCGCGCCATTCACGGCCCCGCTGCGCGTGTCCACGTTTTTATTGATATCCGAACGGTTACCCGTATAGGCCACGCCAGCCTGCAACGAAAGCAAGTCGGGCACGTTGCGTCCTTCGATGGGAAGCTGCTTGACTTGGTTCTCGTCGAACGCGGTTCCCAGCGAAGCGTCCGAAGTGTTCAGTGCCGCGGCTTGCGCGGTAACTTCAACCACGTCCGTGGTTGATCCAATTTCCAGCGTTACGTCCGCCACGCCCTGAGAGTCCACGAGAAGATGGAGGTTCTTCTGTTCGTACTTTCGGAATCCATTCACTTCTACCGTCAACAAGTAGGTTCCCGGCGGGAGGGACGCAAACTCGTACGCTCCCGATCCATTCGTGTTCGTCTCGCGCACCAGCGCCTGGGCTGGGTTGCTCAGTGTTACTTTAGCCTGCGCTACGGCCCCGCCGGTTTTGTCCACCACCGTGCCGCGCAGTGAGGTCGTACCGGTTTGTGCCCATACGCTTGTAACAACCAGCAAGAATGCCGCAAAAAAGGTTAAGACAATTCGCTTCATCGAAGATCCCTCCATTGGTTGCCCCCTCGCGACTTGGTTCGAGCGGCGTACTGCGCTTTAAGACAGAAGCCAGGAAATTCACGTCCGGTGATGAACGACCCACTGATGAGTCAGCTTCCCCAGAGCTCTTGAGAAGAATCCCCTATACCGCTCTCTCAAACTTCGCTGTACTGTTATAAAAGCAATCCAGATGCCGAAGGGATTTCACACAAAAGAAAGAAGTTCCCAGTTCTAAATCGCATTAAGTTCTTCGGGTTCTCGAATTTAGATACAGTTTTCTTTATTCGTTAAGCGTTACCATCGGATGAACGTTTCGAATTCGCGCATATTTATCTCGCCTGACCTTGCTTAAGAGCGGGGTGCGACGATACAGTTTGCGGATGCAGCCCGAAGAAGCGATGAATCGGCAGGATGGGCCGGGCGTGAATCACGGACGCCTTCTTGAGGCGCGTGATCTGCGAAAAAGCTATCGCCGGGGGGCCGCAGTATTTTCGAGCGCATCCGGAGGCACGGCTTTCGCCGCCGTCGACGGAGTTAGGTTCTCGGTCTCCAGCGGTGAGACCTTCTCGATTGTCGGTGAAAGTGGCTGCGGGAAAACCACCTTGGCGCGCATGCTCTTGCGCCTGATTGAACCGGATGGCGGTGAACTACGTTTCGAAGGGCGCGACCTACTCACGTTGAGCGGACAAGAGTTGCGTTCGCAGCGCCGCGAGATGCAGATGATTTTTCAGGATCCCTTCGCTTCGCTCAATCCGCGAATGCGCGTCGGCGAAATCGTTGCCGAGCCTCTTGCCATTCACGAACCCCGCCTCTCCGCGGCACAACGCCTCGAGCGCACTGCGGCAATCCTGAGCCGCGTCGGCTTGAACGAAGACGCCATGCGCCGCTATCCGCACGAATTCTCCGGCGGCCAGCGCATCGGCATCGCGCGCGCCTTGATTCTCCAGCCCAAGCTCATCGTCGGCGACGAACCCGTCTCCGCCCTCGATGTCTCCGTCGGTGCGCAGGTTCTTCTCCTCTTGCAGGAACTCCAGCGCGAATTCGCGCTCACCTATGTATTCATCTCCCACAGTTTGTCGGTGGTCGCCCAAGTCGCCACGCGCATCGCCGTGATGTGCGCCGGCCAATTCCTGGAAGTAGGCGCCGCCGAACAAGTCCTCCATCAGCCAAGAAACGGCTACACCCGCGAATTGCTTTCCGCTGTACCCGAACTCCCCCCCGCCTGAACGGTTCTTCTCCTCGTCCTGCTTTTCTTGCTTCCGCCCTGTTAGCTTTCAACTTTTGACTGTCAACTTCTTTTCCGCCGCGCTAGAATCCCCCCGCTGAAATATTCCCCGGTGTTCGTGCGTAGTCCCTCTCAGAAGGCAGTGCTACGCAACCTTGTGGTGGAGGAGTCCTCGATGGCTACAACCCCTGTTACGGCGCCGGAGGCGCAAGCAACGATCAGTCCCTTTGGCCGAGTCATCGGTGTTTTGTTCTCTCCGGGAAAGACCTTTGAAGACATCGTTAGAAAACCTAGCTGGATGCTTCCGCTAGCGCTCATAACTCTGCTCAGCGTCGGCGTCAGCTTTTCCATCAATCAGCGCATCAACTGGCGCGAATTCATGGCTCAGCAGATCGAGAAGAGCCCGCGCGCGGCGAGTATGTCCGCCGACCAGAAACAGCAGCAAATCGAGGGAGGCGCCAAGTTTTCCCCGCCTTTTACCTACGCCATTGGCGTATTGGCCCCGGGTCTGATTGTGTTGTTCGTGGGCCTCATCATGTGGGGAGCCTTCAGTCTCATCGGCGGCGCTAGCACCAATTTCGGCACCGCTTTCGGCATTACCGCGCATGCTTTTCTTACCGGATTGGTGAGCAGTCCACTGCTCATCTTGACTCTGTTTCTGAAGCCGTTCGGTACCGCCGATCTTGAAAATCCCTTGGCTGCAAACGTCGCGGCCTTCCTTCCCGAAGATTCCGCGAAATGGCTTGTAGCGCTCTGCAAGTCCATTGACCTCTTTTCGTTTTGGACGCTGATTCTGCTGGCCATCGGTTTTGCGGCGGTGAATCCCAAAAAACTCAAGGGCGCGAAGTCCTTCACGATTGCTTTTGGCGTTTGGGCGGTCTTCGTCGTCTGCCGTGTTGCCTGGGCCTTCATCTCCTCCTGAAACACTCAAGTAGGACAGGCATTCGTGCCTGTCCTTCCCTGAGTGCACATTCGCAGATGCCCTTCTCTTTTGATGTACTAAAGACCGACGCCACCGGCGCGCGCCGCGGCCGCCTGACGACGCCTCATGGCACCGTTGAGACGCCGTTCTTCATGCCCGTGGGCACGCAGGCCACCGTCAAGGGCCTCACCCAGGAAGCCCTCGAAGAACTCGGTGCTGGCATCATCCTCGCCAACACCTATCATCTTTATCTTCGCCCAGGCCACGAATTAGTCCGCAAGCTCGGTGGCCTGCACAAATTCATGTCCTGGCCGCGTGCCATCCTCACCGATTCCGGCGGCTTTCAGGTTTTCAGCCTTTCCGAACTTCGCAAAATCACCGACGAAGGCGTGCGCTTCCGCTCGCACCTTGACGGCTCGGAGCATCTCCTCACGCCGGAAAAAGCCGCCGAAATTCAGCTAGCGCTCGGCTCCGACATCGCCATGGTCCTCGATGAATGCATCGAAACACCCGCGCCCCGCGAAAAAGCCGAAGCCGCCGTCAAGCGCACCTCCGAGTGGGCCAGGCGAGCGCGCAACTATTTTCTCGAACAAGCACAACGCAACGGTAATCTGCAGCAATGGCAATTCGGCATTGTGCAAGGAGCGACCTTCGCCGATTTGCGCCGCGAAAGCGCCCGCCAGCTTCTCAAACTGGATTTTCCGGGCTACGCTGTCGGCGGCCTCGCCGTCGGTGAACCTCATGAAATGACTTGTGAAATGACCGCCGAGGCCACCGCCATTCTTCCAAAAGAACGTCTGCGTTATTTAATGGGCGTCGGCCGCCCTGAACAAATCGCCGACTACGTCGCTCGCGGCATCGACATGATGGATTGCGTTCTCCCCACGCGCGCCGCGCGTCACGCCTGCCTCTACACCAGTGAAGGCCGCGTGCTTATCAAGAACTCCCGTTACTCCCAGGATCAGCGGCCCATCGATCCGAAATGTAGTTGCTCCGTCTGCCGCCGCTACTCCCGCGCTTACCTTCGTCATCTCTTCGCTGCGGGAGAACTCACCGCCGCCATCCTTGCTACCCACCACAATGTCCACTTTTACCTTGACATAATGCGCCAAATCCGCGAGGCTATCGAGTTTGGGAACCTAGCGAATTTCTCATCTGAGATGCACGCGCGCTATGCCGCGGGCCCGGCCTGAAAGAGCATGTAGCTCAGGCCTTTGGGCCTGAGGTTTGTAACCGTCGCGCGAGCCATCCGCGGGGCACCAAAACGAATCGAATGGAAGTCGGTTAAGCAGGAGCGCGGGTGATTTGCCCGCGGCACTGTGGTTCTATCTTCCGTAGCGCGGAATGTGGGAAGGGCTCCCCCGGGGGCCTTCGATTTGGGAAGTTTGAACTAAGAGCGAAGCACTAATAACTAAGAACTGAGAGTTCGGTCGAAAATGATAGCAGCGATAATTCTTCAGGCGGCGGGCGGGGGCTTCGGCGGCTTCTTGATCCCCCTCGGTCTCATGTTCGCCATCATGTATTTCATGGTGATCATGCCCCAGCAGCGCCAGCGCAAGAAAATCCAGGAAATGCTCGGTGCGATCAAGGCTGGGGATAAGATCGTCACCAGCGGCGGCATTTACGGCACCATCAACGGTATCGATGGCAATTCGGTCATTTTGAAAATCTCCAGCGAACCGCAGGTTAAAATTCGCATCTCGCGTGCGGCGATTGCTCAGGTGGAGGCATCGGAAGATGCAAAATAAGCCCACCCTTCGCCGGCTCACACGTCTTACTTTCTGACCATGAACCCTAATCTGAAGTGGAAAGCTCTGTTTATCTTGCTCGTCATTCTGTGGTGTATCTATTTCCTTATCGGCTACCCGGTGTTCCCCACCTCGGTCGCCCAGATGAAGGATAATTTCTCCAAGCAGATCAAGCTAGGCCTCGACCTCCAGGGCGGCACGCACCTCATCCTCCAGGTCCAGGTCCAGGAAGCCATCGCGCAGGAGACGGACACCACCGTGGATCGCCTGACCACGCTGCTGCGCTCGAAAAATATTCATTACGATGAAGTGCGCCGTGTCGACGACACCCACATCCTCCTCCGCAATATTGATCCCGCGCAGCTTTCGCAATTTCGTGACGCCTATAGCGCGCAATACGCGAACGTTTGGGACTTGTCGCCTGCCGTAGGTGATCCATCCGGTTACACCCTCACACTGCGCCCCAGTGCTGTTGCTGCCCTTCAGGACCAGACCATGACGCAGTCGCTCGAAACCATCGAGCGCCGCATCAACGCCCTCGGCCTGACGGAACCAACCATTCAGCCCCGCGGCGGCCGCAACGCCAACGAAATTCTCGTGCAGCTTCCCGGCGAGGGCGATCCCACCCGCGCCAAGCAGGTCATTCAGGCCGGTGGTCAGTTGGAATTAAAACTGGTCGAAGATCGTAGGACCTACTCCTCGCAATCCGAAGCCTTGGTTGCCCACGGCGGCGTGCTTCCTCCGGGCACCGAACTAGTCCCTGGCCGCTCAGACACGCGCAACTCCTCCGGCGTGGTCGACACCAGCGAAACCTGGTATGTCCTAAGTCGCGCGGCGGCCGTCACCGGCCGCGACTTGCGCAGCGCCGTCGAAACTCGCAGCACATCGAATCCCGGAATGTGGCAGATCAATTTCACGCTCTCGCCGGAAGCCGCAAAACGTTTCGGGCCTTTTACTCAGAATAATCTGGGCAGCCAGATGGCCATCGTGTTGGATCACTTCGTCACTTCCGCGCCCACCATCCAGGGCAAGATCGAGGATAGCGGCGAGATCACCGGCAATTTTAGCCAGGATACAGCGCACGACTTGGCGCTCACCTTGCGCGCCGGTGCCTTGCCCGCATCGATTAAATATCTTGAAGAGCGCACTGTCGGCCCATCGCTCGGCGCCGATTCCATTCGCCACGGTGTGCAGGCATCGGTTCTCAGCCTTGTGGTCGTAATGCTCTTCATGCTCGTCTATTACCGCCTGTCCGGCGGCAATGCTGTTCTGGCCTTGATCCTGAACCTCGTCATTCTTCTGGCGGTTCTCGGCCTTTTCGGAGCCGTGCTTACGCTGCCCGGTATCGCCGGTGTCATTCTGACCATCGGCATGGGCGTGGATTCCAACGTCCTCGTCTTCGAGCGCATCCGGGAAGAACTGCGCAACGGCAAATCGGCCGCCGCTGCCGTCGATGCTGGCTTTGACAAAGCCTTTCTCACCATCATCGACACGCACGTCACGACCGTCGTCTCCGCCTTTTTCCTTTTCCTTTTTGGAACCGGGCCGATCCGCGGCTTTGCGATCTCCTTGACCATCGGTTTGATCGCCAACGTCTTCACCGCGATCTACGTCTCCAAAACGATTTTCCAGTATCACCTGACGAAGATGGACCGTCAGGCCGAATTGAGTATTTAGGTCGTACTAGAACTGCTGGGGCGAGTGTCCCACTCAAATCCAAACGAGTGGGCTGTGGGTTCAGGGCGTGGATTCCTCTACCTTAATGTAGATGGCTTTCCGCCGGGAACATTCCGCATCCTCCGGTGTCTAAGGAAGGGAAGCAAAGGCCGCATGATCGAGCTCTTTAAACAGCCCAATCTGGATTGGATGGGCAAAGCCAAGTATTTCTATGCCTTAAGCGGCATTCTTCTCCTCGCTGGATGGGCTTCGATTTTCTTCGGTAGCGGGATTCGCTACGGAATCGATTTCAAAGGCGGCACCAACGTGGATGTTCGCTTCGCCCAGCCTCCCAACGTCGACAAGCTTCGCAGCGGCCTCGCCGCCCAGGGGCTTGGCAATACCGAAATTCAAAGCATCAGCGACATCGCCAATCCCACTTCTAACGAAGTTCAGATCTTTGTCGAAGGCAAAGGTCAGGACGATGCGACTATTCAGGGCAGCAGGGAAAAGGTTCTGAACGCGCTGAACGCTACTTATGGAGTCTCCGGCTCGAACAAAGCCGATTTCAATTCCGCGACTCCCGCTTCTCTCGCCGCGGTTCTCACCGAGAAAGATCCTCTGCTTCTTTCCGTCAACGCCGGTGATCGCTACCTGCAGCTCGCCAAGAAACTTCTCGACTACCGCGACAAGAATTCCAATGGCGTTCTCACCAATTTTGACGAACTCTCCAAAGTCGATGGCGTTACCACGCCGGTCCTGGCCGCTGTGAAAAGCGGTTATGGGCTCGGTCCTTTCACCATCCTCAAGGTCGAAGTCGTCGGTCCCAAAGTTGGCGCCGAGCTTCGCCAGCAGGCAATTTACGTTACCCTCTATGCTTTAGGCGGCATGCTGGTATATATTGCCTTCCGATTCGAGTGGGTTTACGGGGCCGCCGCCGTTCTAGCCGTTTTTCATGACGTACTGATCACCTTGGGGCTTTTCTCGTTGCTGCACTTCGAGATTTCTCTAACGGTTATCGCGGCTCTTCTCACACTCGTCGGTTATTCCATGAACGACACGATCGTCATTTTCGATCGCATCCGAGAGAACAATCGTTTGTTGCGCAAGGAATCGTTCGCTGACGTGGTCAACAAGTCCATCAATCAGACTCTTTCGCGAACGATTTTGACCAGCGGCCTGACTTTCCTTACCGTGCTTGTCCTGTTCCTGATGGGCGGCCAGGTGCTTCGTGCTTTCTCCTTTGCCCTGGTGGTAGGGATTGTGGTAGGAACGTACTCCAGTTTTGGTATCGCTGCTCCGCTCGTCGTCGCCTGGAATCGCTGGCGTGGACAGGGCGCGGCGGCAGGCACCGGACCCGCAGCCGGCAACAAAGCCCGTGGTAGTGAGAACGTCTCCGGACGTCTTGCTTCTGCAGGCAGGAGGTAGGACTCATGTTTGAAGAAATGGTGATTTCGAGCCCGAATCCAAAGAAGACAAATAAGCCTTGGACGGTTTTGATTTCGATGCTGTTCCAATGCCTCTTTCTTTTGATTCTGATTCTCATTCCTCTGATCTATACCGAGGCGCTTCCCAAGGCGATGATGGCCACCATGCTCACCGCGCCTCCTCCTCCTCCTCCGCCACCTCCGCCACCTGCGGCGGTTCAAGTGGTGCACGTCAAGCCGCAGGCCCACTTGATGGACGCCGGCAAGCTCATGCAGCCGAAGGTCATTCCTCATGATGTCAAAATTATTAAGGAAGACGCCGAGCCCGATGTGTCCGCTGGCATGAGCGGTGGAGTTCCCGGAGGCGTTGCCGGCGGCTCCATGGGTGGCGTGCTGGGCGGCGTCATCGGCGGCATGGGCGGAGCACCACCACCACCAAAGCCCAAGCTGACTGGCCCGCTTCGCGTCGGCGGCAATGTTCAAGCCGCGCGCATCATCAATCGCGTTCAGCCGATGTATCCGCCGCTGGCCCGCCAGACGCGCATCTCCGGCACTGTGCGGCTCCACGCCATCATTGGCAAGGACGGCACCATTCAGCAGCTGGAAGTCATGAGTGGCCATCCCTTGCTGCAGCAGGCCGCGCTGGATGCTGTCCGCCAGTGGCGCTATCAGCCGACCCTTCTCAATGGCGAGCCCGTCGAAGTGGACACCACCATTGACGTGATTTTTTCTCTCAACCAGTAGTGCGGGCTGGCTCGCCGGTCGTGGGACAGGCGAGCCATTCCGGGTAGCAATTTCTGCAATCACTCTTGTTGACCCCCGCAGATCCAGGGTCACTTGAAACTTAAGGAGCAAACGAATGGTAGCTACTTTGTACGCTTATTCAGCCTTGATGCTGCAGGAGGCGACCACCAGCTGGGACCTCCGCAGCATGTTGAAAACGATGAGCCCTCTGGCGCTCGCCGTCGTGTTTATCCTGTTCGTTCTTTCCATCTACTCCTTTGGCGTCATGATCGATCGCGCCCTGATGTACAGTGCGGCTCGCAAACAGTCGCGCGTCTTCGTGCAGCAGGTTGCCGGCGCCCTCAAGGACGGCAAGCTCGATGAAGCCATCGCCATTGCCGAGCGCAATAAGAAAAGCCACATTGCCAAGGTGGTCGCCACCGGCCTCTCAGAATTCCAATCCGCTTCACAGCAGGTCTCGGACTCCGACGTCATCGATGCCGCCAAGCGCGGTCTCGAGCGCTCCGTCGCTATCGTCCACGCCGAAATGAAGCGCGGCCTCTCGGCCCTCGCCACCATCGGCTCGACCGCCCCGTTCGTCGGCCTCTTCGGCACGGTCGTCGGCATCTTGAACGCGTTTAAGGGCATTGCCGCCAACAAAGCGACCGGTCTGTCGGCCGTCGCCGGCGGTATCGCTGAAGCGCTCGTCACCACCGCGTTCGGCTTGCTCGTGGCTGTCCCGGCCGTGTGGGCTTACAACTACTTCACCAACAAGGTGGAAGCCTTCGACGTCGAGATGGACAACTCCTCCATGGAACTCATCAACTACTTCATCCTGCGCCGCGGCGCGAAGAAGTAACCGGCCATGGCCTACAAGCCACAAGCCGGCGCCCAGATGGCGGCCCCCAATGTCATTCCCATGGCCGACATCATGCTAGTCCTGCTGATCATCTTCATGGTGGTCACGCCTATGTTGCAGAAGACGCAGTCGGTGGACTTGGCCTCGACCGATAACCCGCGCGACATGAAAGACGCGGACAAGGACGATGCCATCGTTGTCGCGATCACCAGCGACGGCACCATCTACATGGGCAACACCAGGACCGCCAAGGAAGAACTGACCTCGACAATTAAGGATCGCCTCTCAACCCGTCTTGACCATACTGTTTACGTCAAGAGCGACGCTCGCGCCAAGTATGGCCGCGTCGTCGAAGTGGTTGATGAGATCCGCTCGGCCGGTGTCGATCAGCTGGGTCTGCTCACCCAGAAGAACCAGAACACCAAATCAACTCCTCCTCCGCCACCCGCGGATTGAGGACCGCAGTTTCGGTTAGCACCGTTCGTTTGCTGATTCTTTAAGGCCGCGCCGGATCCCACCCGGCGCGGTTTCATGGCCCCCGGGGTTGCTCTACGCCGGGCCATTAGGAGACTCGCTATGGGGATGGATGTTGGAGGAGAAAGCGGAGGAGCGCTCTCGTCGCCCAATGTGGTGCCGCTGATCGATATTCTGCTCGTGCTGATCATTATTTTCATGGTCATCACTCCGCTCACGCCGAAGGGCCTCGACACGCTCGTTCCTCAGCCCTCGCCGAACCAGCAACAGAACGTCGAACTTGAGAACAAGACCGTGGTCGTCCAGATTGCCAACAACGGCAAGCTGAAGATCAACAACGAGGACACCACTTGGGATCGTCTTGGCCCGCGCATGGAAGAGATCTTCAAGGAGCGCGCCGAGAAAATTGCTTTCGTCAAAGGCGACAACGATGTACTGTTCATGGACGTCGCCCGCGCCATCGACATCATGCGCGGCGCCGGCATCGACAAGATCGGTTTGATCACCGCCAAGCTCGAAGCGGGCCAATAGTTTTTCTCAGCTTTATTGGGTGGGGCTTGCCCCACCCGTTCTCGCAAGATGTGAGAGTCCTCCTCGCGGGGCATTTGCCCGAACCGAGGTGGATTATGGGAATGTCAGTTGGCTGTAAGCGCGGTATCGTCTCGGAAATGAACGTTGTTCCCTTGATCGATATCCTGCTGGTGCTCCTGGTGATCTTTATGATCATCCCGGTGTATTCCAAGGGCGAGGAAGCGCTGATTCCGCAACAATCAACGCACCCTCCCGAAACAAGCATTAACGAAGTGGTCGTGATTCAGGTCCTGGCGGACGGAACGCTGAAAATCAATCAGGAGCCAGTCACTTTCGAGAAGCTCGGCTCCCGGATTGAGGAAATTTTCAAGCAGCGCGCGTCCCGCGTCGCTTTTATTCGCGGTGACCGACCGGTCGAGTTTGGTGTGGTGGCCAACGTGATCGATGTCATGCACACCTCAGGGATTGCGTCGGTTGGCCTGCTGACGCCGGACTTGGAAAAAGGCTTCTAACAGTTATAAGATGCCCCTCGCAGGGCGGACGTGAATCTCCGGGCGCTGGCCCCGGCAATCTTGGGGTCACGCACAGCAGGGATGGATGCTTCGATGACTTATGCATCATCGGTGGTCAGTGCCAGTTCAACTCGGCGGCTCTCAGCGTTCGCGGCGCTCTTCGTTTTCGCGCTGGGCCTTTCCGGCTGCAGCAAATTGAAGGCTCGCGATCTTCTTAACAAAGGTGTCGCCGCCTACAAGGAAGCTCAGTACGACACGGCGATCGAGGATTTCAAACAAGCCAAGGATCTCGATCCCCAGTTGATGAATGCCCGCCTCTACTTGGCCACCGCTTATGCCAGCCAGTACATTCCCGGCGCTCCGTCGGAGCAAAACGTCCGGCTCGGCAATCAGGCGGTCGCGGAATTCAAGGATGTTCTCTCGATCGACTCCGCCAATCTCAGCGCCATCGATGGCATCGGCTCCATCCTTTTCCAGATGGCCGGCACTCCTTACGATCCCAAGAAGTTCGAAGAGTCCAAGTCCTACCACCAGAAACACATCGAATTGAAGCCCAACGATCCGGAACCCTATTACTGGATCGGCGTCATCGATTGGACCCTCGCCTTCCGTGCCAATGGCGAGGCGCGCGCCGCCTACAACAGGGATCACGTCACCAAGCAGGTCCGGGATACCGATCCGTTGCCTGCCGCCTTGCGCGGGGACTACGCCGCCAAGTTTGGTCCCCTCGTCGAAGAGGGCATCACCAACCTCAAGAAATCCATCGAGGTCAAGCCCGACTACGACGACGCCATGGCCTATTTGAACCTGCTCTATCGCCGCAAGGCCGACATGGTTGAGTCCGCCGAGGAGCGCGACGCCCTCAAGAAGCAGGCCGACGACCTCCTCGACAAGGTCAAGGAAATCAAGCAAAGGCGCGCCGAACAGCCTCAGCCTGCCGGTTAATGGCCGCGAACCAGTTGAAGGTTATGCGCTGATTTTTCCAAGGGCGTCCAGCGTGGACGCCCTTTCCGTTTGACGAAGTGAATTTCTCCCGCCAGTCACGATGAGAAAATGGAGCGATGGCCCAGTGCAGACTTCGAGATGGATGTTGGCAGGCTCTCTCTTCACCGCACTCGCCGTCGCGGCCCACGCCATTCCCGAAGAACCGACCTCCGCCACGGTGGACGAATTTGTCAACTCGGAGCTACGCGCTCAACATATCCCTGGCGTCGCCGTGGCCGTAGTTCGCGACGGCAAAATCATCAAGGCTGCCGGCTATGGAATGGCCAATGTGGAGCTAGGTGTGCCCACCAAGCCAGAGTCCATCTTCCAAACCGGCTCCGTCGGAAAGCAATTCACCGCCACCGCCGTCATAATGCTCGTCGAAGAAGGCAAAGTTGGCCTCGGCGACAAAATCAGCAAATACTTCCCGGACTCGCCCCCCGCCTGGAAAGAGATCACCGTCCGCCATCTCCTTACCCACACGTCAGGCATTCCCGATTACACCGAAGAGAAAACTGGCGGCGCCATCAACATGCACACGGACTACACTGAGGAGGATTTGGTCAAGAGAATCGCCGCCCTGCCGCTCGGTTTTCCGCCTGGCGAAAAGTGGAGTTACAGCAACTCCGGCTACTTGCTCCTCGGCGTCCTCATCCGCCACGTGAGCGGTGAATTCTACGGCGACTTTCTTCAGCGCCGCATTTTCCAGCCGCTCCAAATGACCTCCACACGCATCATCAGCGAAGCGGACATCATCCCCAACCGTTCCGCCGGATACCGCCTCGTAAAAGGCGAGCTGAAAAATCAGGAATGGGTTTCCCCATCCTTGAACACCACCGCCGACGGCGCCCTCTATACCAACGTTCTTGATATGGCCAAATGGGACGCCGCGCTGTACACCGAAAAATTGCTGAAGCGCTCCAGCTTCGACCAGATGTGGACGCCCGTGAAGTTGAATGGCGGCAAAACTTATCCCTACGGATTTGGATGGGGTGTCTCCGACGTAAACGGGCACCGCCTGCTCGAACATGGGGGCGCCTGGCAGGGATTCACCATGCACATCTCGCGCTACGTGGACGACCAGCTGACCATCATCGTCATGACCAATCTGGACTCCGGCCACTCCAACCCGGGGAAAATTGCCCAGGGCGTCGCCACCCTCTACGTCCCCGCCTTGAAGAAAGTGGAACCTGCAAAGCCCAATTAAAATCCACTCAAATAAGTTTGGCGTTTCCGCGTGACTTTTCGCCCTCTCCATCGTCTCTATTCTTTGCTCACCTTGGGAGGCCCTTGTGACCGACACCGCACCGTCGAGCGAACCACCTCGCCCCACCAACGCCCTCGCCTGGCTGGACGCTCTCTCTCGCGACTTCAAATACTCCCTCCGCACCTTTCGCCGCGACCTCGGCTTTGCCACTTTCGCCATACTCATCGTCGGTTTCGGCATCGGCGCAAGCTCTACCATCTTTAGCGTCGTCAGCACCCTGCTCATTCGCCCGCTTCCTTTTCGCGATCCCGCCAGCCTCGTCTGGATCGCCAACAGTCCCGCCACGCTGGGCCTCTCCGTCCAAACCATGCAAGTGGGCCACTTCCTTGATTTGCGCGAGCAAAACAAATCGTTCTCTGACATGGCCGGTTATTTCGCCTTTTACGGCATCGGCGACAATAACCTCACTGGACAGGGCGGTGAGCCTGAGCGCCTCACCGGAGTCCCCGTCTCCTACAACTTTTTTCCTCTTTTGGGCGTCGAACCTCAACTCGGCAGGCTATTCACTGCGGAAGAGTGCAAGTGGCATGGTCCCAGAATCGTCCTGCTGAGCAACGGCCTCTGGAAACGCCGCTTCGCATCCGATCCCAGCATCGTCGGCCGCTCACTCACTCTTGACGATCAGCCGTTCACTGTCATCGGTGTTCTTCCCTCTTCTTTTGATTTCGCCGCCGTTTTTGCGCCAGGCACTCGCATCGATCTATTTTTCCCCTTCCCACTGACTCCTGAAACCAATCGCTGGGGAAACACCCTCGCCGTCGTCGGCCGCCTCAAGCCCGGCGCAAACGCCCGGAGCGCTCAGTCGGAGTTCACCGTCCTCGCGAAACATATTTCCAGCGCGCACCCCGAGCGGAATGAAATCGACCCGGCGGTCACTCCTCTCGCCGATCACATCAGCGGACGCTTTCGCCCCGCTCTCGTGGTCCTCGCCTGCTCCGTCGGCGTCGTCATGCTCATCGTCTGTGCCAATCTCTCCAACTTGCTTCTTTCCCGCTCCGTCTCGCGCCAAAAAGAAATTGCCATCCGCGCTGCGCTCGGTGCGGGCAAAGGCCGCTTGATTCGCCAGATGCTCACCGAAAGCGTTGCCCTCTCCTGCTGCGGCGCCGCCCTCGGGCTGTTCATTGCCTTCGTCGGCACTCGCCTGCTCGCTCGCCTGACCTCAGTCAGCATTCCTCTTCTCTCCGAGGTTCACCTGGACTTCAGCGTCGTCGCCTTTACAGTTTTGGCCGCCATCTTGACCGGAATTGCCTTCGGCCTCCTTCCCGCTCTCCAGGTCCCCGGCATCGCTCTTCACGATGTTTTGAAGGATTCTAGTCGCGGTGCCAGCCAGGGACGGCGCCACGCCTGGATGCGCAATTGCCTGGTAGTTTCGGAAATCGCTCTCGCTTGCGTTCTTCTCGTCGGCGCGGGTCTCTTGATCCGCAGCTTCCTGCGCGTCCTCGATATCGACTTGGGCTTTCATCCCGAACGCGCTGCCGCCCTTCGTATCGACCCCAACTCAACCTATAAAACTCAGGAAATGCGCAACGCCTACTTCACCCAGGCTTTGCACCGGGCGCTGGAAATCCCCGGCGTCGAAGCGGCCGGCCTCACCGATGCCGTTCCTCTCGGCCACAACCGCAGTTGGGGCATTGGCGCCAAGGGTCAGGTTTACAAACCAGGAGAATATCCGGGAGGCTACGTTCGCATTATCAGCGATGGCTACTTCAAAGCCATGGGCGTTCCTCTCCGCACCGGCCGCGACTTTTCCGAACGCGACGATTTGTCCGCCCCCAAAGTCATCATCATCAATGAATCCCTGGCTCGCGAACTCTGGCCCGGCCAGAATCCCATCGGACAAATAGTCACGACAGATGGCGGACGAGAGGTTGTCGGCGTGGTTGGCGACGTCCACCATCTCGCCCTCGAGGAAAAATCCGGCAACGAATTCTATATTCCTATCCGTCAAACGCAAGATTACGGCTCCGTCGACCTTGTCGTGCGCACCTCGCTGACCACCTCCGAGCTTGTCCCTCGCCTCCGCGAAGCGCTCAAACCGATCGATCCCAGTCTCGCCACCGGCACGCTCCGCACCATGCAGCAAATCGTCGATAAAGCCGCCTCGCCCCGCCGTTTCGTTGTTTTGCTTCTCGCAGGTTTTGCCGGTTTCGCCCTCGTCCTCGCTTCCCTCGGCATCTACGCCGTCATCTCCTACTCCGTCAACCAGCGCACCCAGGAAATCGGCATCCGCATGGCGCTCGGCGCCTCCGCCCAGTCTCTTCAAGCCGGTATCCTGTTTCAGACGCTCACCCTCGCCGCCATCGGCATGCTTCTCGGCGTTGTTTCCTCCTGGGCCCTGGCCCGCGCTCTCAGCGGACTCCTCTTCGGCGTCACTTCCACCGACCCTGCCACCTTCGCCGCCATGCTCCTCCTCCTCACCGCCGTCGCCGCCCTCGCCGGCTATCTCCCCGCCCGCCGCGCCTCCCGCATCGACCCCATGGCCGCCCTCCGCATCAGTTGATCCCATGTGCGTGGCCGAGCAAATTGCTACTGCCTACGCCGGCGGCCTCTTTCTTGCTTGGTTCGGCGTCTTTCTTCTTCTCAGCTCCATGTGCGCACACCCCGCGCCTCTCTTGACACGCCTTTTTTCCTTCTGTAACTTAGCTTCCAGAACAAGCCGCTGACGATCATCCCGCATCGTTCTCTCCCATCGTCGCGCAAAATCCTCAATACCCTTCGCTCCCACGAAGTTTCGAAAGGAGAACTCTCATGCCGCTTCGCATCACCATCAATATTTTCAGTGGACGTCCCGACCCGGTTCTCGAGCTATCCGGCAAAGACGCCAAGGATGCCTTGGATCGTCTTCGCCCCGCTCGACCTCTCACCAAATCGGAAGCCCTGATTCCTCTCGAATCCAGGCTCGGCTACCGTGGCTTGCTTGTCGAACAGGTCGGCGTGCCTGCCCGTGGGTTGCCCAAATTCTTTCACGTCTTTGACGGCCGCCTTCAAGGTCAGCGGCTCTCCCATCGCGCCTCCGACGAGGATTTTGAAGACTTCATTGCCCAGCGTGTCGGCCGCCTCAAGGTCGGTAAGGATTTTCCCGAATACCTTCGCCGCGAAATGCTCCGGGCTCGCCGCGACCTCGTCGGCCTCCTCCATTGGAAGCACCCGCATCATCCCAACAAGCATCATTGCCGCTGCGCTCCACTCTATGAACCTCAGTGGTGGAACGATGGCTGGTGGGGCCAGAAGCAGCCGCACAACAACTGCTACAACTACGGCACGAACTACCGCACCGACACGTTCGCACAACCCGGCCGAGCCGCTGGCGCGCAATACTCTTACCCGCCCACTTGTGCCAATGTCCGGCCGGCCGCCGTTGCCGACTCTCTCATCGACACTCCGTCGGCAAACAACAAATGTCCCAAGGAAGGCCACCTCGTCGCCCTCGTCATCTCTCCCGGCTTTGACTACCATTGGTATCGCAAGGGCCGCGCCGGATACTGGACCCACAAGATGGGCAACTCCCCCGCCACCGACGTCGACAACAGCGGCAATCTGATTCCCGACCCGCGCACCGCCAACCGCGGCTCTTACACCATTTTCTGCACCTTCATGGTCGTCATGCATGGCCACATCAAAATCAACTAGCAAGCGTACAGCCTGGTCCGCGGGCGCCTCGGTTTTTTCGGGGCGCCCCGACCCCGTCTGGGAAGTGAAGCCCGCGCTCGCCGCGCGGCTCGAAAAAATCTGGCGCTCTCTCAAGCCCTCGGAAATCGAGCCGCCGCCCGAGCCCTCGCTTGGGTACCGCGGCTGCTCCCTGAACGGGCCGCGCAGCCGCCAGTGGTTCGCCTTCGCCGGTGTGGTCACTCTCCGTTCATCCGGTCGCCCCAAATCCCGCTCCAAATCCGGCCCTGAGTTCCGCTCCGAATTCCGCCGCGACCCCGCCAAAAAATTCGAGCGCACCCTCCTCGCCTCCGCCCCCGCCGCCCTCCTCCCTCCCTGGCTCGACACCTGAATCTCCTTTCTCTCTAGGCGCACCGCACGAACTTGCTCTCGTAGAGGCGACTTTATGTCGCCATCCCTTTCTGCGAACCTACCTGAATTCATCGCGCCGCGCGCCGTAGGCAGGGAAGAAGTGAGCTTTTCGGGTCTAACCTAAATCGAGGAGGGATTACGGGTGATAGCCATCTCCAGGTAACCGCAGAACGCATTCGCCAATTGCATTTGCCGCGGCGTTCTGCATTCCGATTCGAAGAGCTTCGGGCTGCCCACCAAAATCACTGTCGTCATCGCCCGGGATGTCGCCACATTCAATCGGTTCAAGCTATACAAAAACTCCATGCCTCTCGGCGCATCCTCCGGCGTCGACGTCGTCAACGAATAAATCCCCACGGGTGCTTCTTGGCCTTGAAACTTGTCCACCGTCCCAACTCTCATCTTCGGCAGTCGCGCGGATAGGTCGGATACCTGCGCGTTGTACGGCGCCACGATCAAAATATCCTCTTCCTTCAGGCGTCGCGGGTTTCCCGCGCTCCGATACCACTTTACTTCCGGTTTCAGCAATCCCTCCACAATCCTCGCCACCACTTCCACTTCTTCCGCGCTCGAATTCCGATTCCCCTCATGTTCCACCGGGACAATCCACAATCCTGCCCCATCGAGCCACTTGTGGCCTTCGAGCACCCTGCTCTGCGAAATCGGATGCGAACGCAACTTCGCGTCGTAGAAAAATTCCGAGGTGTATTGGCAAACTTTCGGATGTAGTCTCCACGTTTCAGGCAGCAGAAATCCCAAGTCCGCTGGAATCGTCTTCCGCCCATTCAGGAGGTGCTCCAGAGCGGATTTCTCCGCACCATCCGGATGGCTCCCCTTCGTCGGCCGTTCCAATTGCTGTGGATCGCCCAGTAGCACCAGCTTCTTCGCCGCCTGCGACACCGCCAGCACATCCGCCAGCGACATCTGCCCCGCCTCATCAATGAACAGCACGTCCACCGACTCAAATGCCTTCTCCGGCGACCACAGCCACGATGTTCCACCCACAACATTCGACTTGCCGCTCCTGAGTGCCTCCCACGCTTCCTCGTTGTCCTCTCTTGCAACAACCACCCCTTCGCTTTCCTCTCCTTCATTCTCCCGATGCAGGCACCGCACTTCCTCTATGTCCTTTTCATTCGCGGCCTCCACGACATCGTCGAGCAGCTTGCGGATGACTTTGTGACTCAGCGCCGTCACGCCGATCTTTTTCCCGCGCTTCACCAGTTCGCAGATCATTCGCGCGCCTGCATACGTTTTTCCCGACCCTGGAGGTCCCTGAATCGCAAACGCCGAGTCTTCCAGCGCCAACACGACTCGACTTGCCGTGTTCACCGCTGCCTCGGAAGCGCGCTGCTGTAAATTCTCGCCGTTGATGAGCTGCGGCGGGCGTCGCAGGAGCAAGTCTCGTCCCGCTCGGTAGCGGCCTGCTGCATCCACCCCGTTTTCCGCTGCCCACGCGCCTATCCGGTAGAGTGCGCCCGCCTGCGAATCCGTCGGCAACGGCGCACCCCACATATAAACCGTCGGCGGGTGCACCTCAGCGGTCTTCTTGGTTTTCTTGATGTCGACAACGCCCTTTGCCCGATCGATCATCACCACTTCGCCGAACTTCTCGTCGCCGTAGTACAGTTCCTTCCCTGCACGAACGTTGCTCCGTTGCGGCTCGAACGAATAGCGATCCGTAGGCACCTGACGGCCGGACTGCACTCGCTCCACGAAACTCATGCGCGTTAGCCCCACTCGCTCATCCAGCAAGTCCTCGTCATTCATCTCCGCGTATCGGTAGCCGTCCTGCCATGCGCGTTTGTCTTCGCGCCGATGCCAGCTCAAAAGCTGCGCCAAGAGCCAGCGTGCAGCCTGCTCCTCTGTCCGCGCATCCGGGTCGGCAGGAATTTCAGCGGAAAGCAGTTCCGTCAGCGCCGCCACGCGATCCAGTTTGTCTTTCAACTTTTCTGAAGGATCGCCGCTTTTTTCCGGCAGCCGGGGAACTTCAACACCACTCGCCACCAACTTCTGCCGCTCCTCCTCTAACCAGTCCCTTAGCTTCGCGGTCGAAACGCAATCTTCGGCGTTGTACCCTTCCATCGTTTCGCGAATCTCATCCGGAAGCTCTTCCTCCAACCGGCCCAACTCCAGCCGATGTTCTACATAACGCATCGCCACACGCGAAGCCTCCAACGGCGTCTTTCTCTCGAATCCATAAAATCCTTCCACTTTTTTCAGCGAATACTCCTCTACGCTCGCTCGAACGCCTTGCTTGTAAGCCTGATGCAAATCGACCATCACCCCCGCGCGCAGCAATCGGTCAATCTCGTCTTCCCGTGTCGCGTACATTCCCATCAAACGTTTCAACGCTCCAGGTTCGTAGGCCCCGAAGTGGTACACGTGCATTTTCGGATTCGCTTCCCGACGCCGCATGATTTCGTCCACCAACCACTCAAATCTCCTTTTCTCCTCCTCACGATTCAAAGCCCATCGCTTTTCGTATTTCAATTCTCCCGGCACATCGAGCACCGCAAAGCCAAAGAGATATTGCATCCCACTCTCTCCCACAAACGGATCGCCTTCCAAATCCACAAACATGTCGCCCACAGAAGGCTCCGGCAGCCGGCAAAATCCCATTCCTTCCACCGGCGGTAAAAGTGGCTCATGCTTCAGCTTCTTTTCCGTCCGTCCCGCCACTTGCACGCGCGCCTGCTCCCGTACGCGCTCATATCCCGCCTTCGACCCGTGTTTCGGCCGCTCCTTCAGCGGAATCGGTAACCGCGCGAGCTTCGCCATCGTTTCTGCGTTCCACGCTTCAAATTGGTCCCGCTGCTGCCTCCGGATTCCCGCCACCAGCGACAGATGATCATCTGCCCGCCGCCGCTGATCGCACTCCCTAAACCACCGGCAAACGTTGCAGTGCTCCACCGGCTCCGGATAGGTTTTCTTTTCTGTATCTTCGCCGACGGCCTTCAGCAATCGCTTTCGCACATGCCGGTAATACGCCGCATACTCCAGCGCCGGATATTTTTCGCCCGCGTACCCCTCGCCTGGTGGCACCACCCACAAAAACCCCGGAAGCGTCCCCTGAATTTGCTTCAGCAAATCCGAGTACAGCGACAGTTGAAGGATTGTCGTCGCTTTCGTCTCCCGCGCCAGCTTTGTGTCCGCCACTTCGTACGACCACTTCCAACGATCGCTAGGCTTCTCCACACGCCGAAGCACATCCGGCCGCCCAAACCATTCCCCATCGCTCAGCGCACCTTGCGCAATCACCTCCGCGCCGCGCTCCATTAGCGCGAGCGTCTCGTCTATCAGCCGTTGCTCTTCGTGATGCTTGATATGCCCCAGATTCTCGACCGTGAGTCCCTGCGCAGCCAGATACGCGAGATACGCCGTCTCATGCCGCAGCCCCAGCTCCTGAATTACCTTCAGGTCGGGCGCAGCCCAGTCCGGCGCCGTCCGCTCGCCTTGCGCCACTTGCAAATCGAGCGTGGTCAAGTGCCGGCACGCAAGGTGACTGCTCAGGTCTGACGCCGACAGTCGAATTTGTCGTCCAACAATCTTCATAAGATGAAAAGGTTAGGCTGGTTCCTCGCCGAACATTATCTCGCTCTTCGATCCTTTAACCCCAGCTTTTTCAACGCGTTTCCGCCTCATTCAAATGATACCTATATTATAATATATATTAATAGTTAGAACTGGACATGTTGTACTCTTGTATGAGCTGGACGCCAGCCAATTCGATATGCACGCGCGCCGCGCATCCTTCAAGGATCCGCGTCCCGAGCCAGCGTCACGGCTCGACCGACCCGTCCCAATCTCCCCTGAGAGATCCTGACTCTTCTACGAGATCCGTCCGCCCTTTTTCTCGCCGCTCGACTTCTTTAAGTCCTCTACCTGCAACACTTATGAGTCTCCCCACAAGTGTTGCAAACAAAAGACTTACGGCAGGGTTAAGCCCTTTAGGTGCACTTACAAAAATCAGGGAGTGGGGGCAGTCGCGAACGACTTCCCACATCGACGTGCATTCAGCCCCGCCTTCCATCTTCCGTACGCTCTTCCAAGTTCCGTATCCCGCAAGTCTTTTGTTTGCTGCTCTTACGAAAACACCGGGGGTGTGGGGGTATTCTTCCCATTTTGGAACTCGTCTCTCGCCACTCATCACTCGCCACTTCTTCCTCCCCCTCCCCGGAGGCGCCCGATTGGGCGTAAACTAAAACATGCCTTCGCCGAGTAACCTGCCGCTTAGCTTCAACCGCGACCGCGCGGTTCGCCAGCTGGATTCGCGCCTCGACGAACTCCTCGAAAAGCTTCGCAAGCATCGTCCCTCTGAAGATCCCTGGATGATTCGCCGTGCCTACGAAATCGCCACCGAGCGCCATCATGACCAGTTCCGCAGTTCCGGCGAACCCTATCTCTCCCATCTGCTCGAAGTCGCGCACATCCTCGCCGACATGCGACTCGACTCCGTCGCCCTCACCGCCGCGATTCTCCATGACGCCATCGAGGACACCGAGTATCCCGTCGCCCGCATCGAGGAACGTTTCGGTGCCGAGGTCGCACATCTCGTCGAAGGCGTAACAAAAATCGGCCGCATCAAAATGCTGGCCCCCGAAGCGCGCCAGGCCGAAACCGTTCGCAAGATGCTCCTTGCGATGGTCACCGACGTTCGCGTCGTCCTCGTCAAACTGGCTGATCGCCTGCACAACATGCGCACGCTCGAATATCTCGAACCGGCCAAGCAGCAAAAAATCGCGCGCGAAACTCTGGACATCTACGCGCCCATCGCGCTTCGCTTGGGAATGAGCGTCGTTCGCGGAGAACTCGAGGACCTCGCCTTCCGCTATCTCGAGCCGGAAGCCTTTTTCGCTCTCCAAAAAGAAATCAGCGACAACGCTTCCCAGCACAAAAAATTTCTCGAAGAAGTCCAGGCTACCATCCAGACCAAGCTCGTCGAGGCCGGAATTCCCGCCGAACTCGAATCGCGCATAAAAGGCTTGTATTCCGTCCACCGCAAACTCATCCGCCAGGAAATTGGCATCGCCCAGGTCTACGATTTGCTCGCTGTGCGCGTGATCACCGATTCGGAGCGCAATTGTTACGCCGCCCTCGGCGTGGTCCATCACATCTGGCGACCCGTTCCCGGCCGTTTCAAGGACTACATCGCCATTGCCCGGCCCAATCTTTATCAGTCACTGCATACCACCGTAATCCACAGCGGCCAGCCCTTTGAGGTGCAAATCCGTACGCAGGAAATGCATCGCATTGCGGAAGAAGGCGTCGCTGCACACTGGAAATACAAATCCGGCAAGCCCGCCTCGGAAGATGACGACCAGCGCATCGCCTGGATGCGCCAGCTAATCGAATGGTCCCAGGAACTTCAGGAACCCGGAGAATTTCTCTCCACACTTAAGGTCGATCTCGCTCCGGTCGAAGTCTATGCGTTCACGCCCAAAGGCCGCGTCCTCGAACTTCCACGCGGCGCCACGCCCGTTGATTTTGCGTACATGGTCCACACAGAAGTTGGCCACCAGTGCGTCGGCGCGAAAGTGAACGGCCAGATGGTTTCGCTGCGCCATGAAATCACCAGCGGCGATGTCGTCGAGATTCTCACGCAAAAAGGCCACCACCCGAGCCGCGACTGGCTCAGCTTCGTCAAGTCCTCTTCTGCAAAAAGCAAAATCCGCCACTGGATCAACGAGCAGGAACGCGAAGAAGCCACCGAAATGGGCAAGCGTCTGCTCGAGAACGAAGCGCGTCATTTCGGCCGCAACCTTAAGAAAATTCCAGAACCGGACATGCTCAAACTTATCTCCGACTACGGCCTTTCCAAAGTAGAGGATCTCTACGCCGCCGTCGGTTTCGGAAAATATTCCGCGCGCCAGGTGCTCACGCGCCTTCTGGGCGAACCCGAAAAAACCGCGGAGCCCGAGTCCGATGACGCCAAGCCCACCCTCGTCAAAACCGTAAAGCGCATGTTGGGCTTCGGCGAAGCCCCGCTCGTCGTTAAGGGCCACGACGACTTGCTCGTCTATCGCGCCAAGTGTTGCAATCCCATCCCTGGCGACGAAATTGTCGGCTACATCACCCGCGGCCGCGGCGTCGCCGTGCACACGCGCCAGTGTCCCAACGTCCAGAATTTGATGTACCAGACCGAGCGCCGCATCGCCGTCGAGTGGGGCGGCGAATCCGAAGCCAAATTTCCCGTCCAACTCACCATTCGCGCACGCGACCGCGCCGGCCTTCTCGCCGATATCACCGCCGTTATCAGCGGCGCCGGTTCCAACATTCATAATCTTGAAAGCCGCCCCGATCGCGCCAACGCCCGCATCGACGCCAACCTCGAAATCGCCGACAAGCGCCAACTCGAAACCATCCTCGTCAACATTAAAAAGATTAACGGCGTTTCCAGCGTCGAGCGCGTCTACCAGCCCGGCCACTGATGTGACTTCGACTAGCCATTCACCCCCCGTTCAATCCAGCCCGTCTGACAGAGCTTTCTTCGCGTTGGCCATTCGCCCAGTTTCAGCAACCTGTCCTTCCGCCCGGGTATCTCGGACAACACACTTTTCAGTCTTCCGCGTTGTCCCCGATACAATAGAGTCATGCGGTACAAGCTCATTCTTCTCGGCGCATTCTTCCTCTTTCGTGTCAGTGGATGCGATAAGCATCCGCTTACGGATTATCGTCCTCTCGATCAAGCAGGGATGTGGTCGAGCAACGTCGAGCAACTGAAAAAATTAAACACCTCGGATCTGGAAGTCGCGCAACTCGTGAAGCTAAAACAAGCCGGGATCAGCGACGATGCCTGCGTAACTCTGGTTACCGGCGCGCACCAGCGCCAGCATTTATTCACGAGCGCCGATTCCGCCATCAACCTCATGCGCGCGGGCTACAACGACCTAGTGATCCTGGAAATCGCAAAAACAGATCAGCTGGATACGATCAGCGGCGACGCCGTCATGCTGCGGCTGGTGGGACTTTCCGAATCCGCCGTCGATTGGATTTTGCACCGGAGATTAAAGGGCCAGCCGACCATGAGCAGCGCGGAAATCGGCCGCCTGAAAAATACCGGACTCACCGAGAAACAGATTCTCGAGCGCATCAAACAAGGCATGACCGACGCGCAGGCCGACAAGGAAGCAGCGCTGCGCGAAGCGACGCGGAATCACGCGAATACCGGTTTCGTTCGAGCGCGGGGCCGCCGCTCGCGCTAATCTTCCGCTCCGCGGCCGGCGCTCGCACAAATCTTCCGCTCCGCGTGCTTAGCATCCATTTCTTCACCTCGCATTCTTGGGAGCCCATTCGCCATCTGCGCTATGCTTGTCTCGAGGACCCCGTGAATCTCTCTCGCTACGGCGAAGCCGCCGCGGCCACGGCCCAAATTGAAAAGGAGAGCACTCCATGAGAGACGTGATTCTGACCGACCGGGGGCCAAAACCCATCGGACCGTATTCGCAGGCCATTCGAACGAATGGATTTCTGTATGTCTCCGGGCAGGTGGCATTGGATCCGAAAACGGGCGAGATGAGAGGCACGGACGTGCGCGAGCAGACGGAACGGGCGCTCGAGAACGTGAAAGGGATTCTGGAAGCGGCGGGCTCGAACCTTCACCACGTCGTGAAGACGACGGTTTTCTTGAAGGACATGAACGATTTCACGGCGATGAACGAAGTGTACGCGAAGTATTTCACGTCGGCTGCTCCGGCGCGCTCGACCGTCCAAGTGTCGCGTCTTCCAAAGGACGCGCTGGTGGAAATCGAAGTCATCGCCGCGCAATAAGGACACTCTCCGAAAACGTTCACCTAAGAAGCATTCTAGTGTGGCTTGGTTCCGCTGGGCCACTTCCCCCTTGACAGATAGGTCGGAATCCGATATATTGGGATTCGACCATGTGCACCGACTTAGAACCCTTCCTGCCGTTATCGGTCGCCGCCCAGCACATCCTGCTGGCGCTGTCCGATGAAGACCGGCATGGCTACGGAGTCATGCAAGAGGTAGCACGCCAGTCGGGAGGGAAATACAGAATGGGTTCGGGCACGCTGTACGACAACCTGGAAAAACTCATGGAACAGGGATTGGTGGCAGAGGCCCGCCGCCGATCGGCAAAGGACGATCCACGCCGGCACTACTATCGAATGACGGCTTTTGGCCGCCGGGTCTTCTCCGCGGAGGTCATGCGGCTGGAAAGCGTGGTTCGCGAAGCGAAGTTGCGCTTGCGCGGGGCCAGGCCAAAGGAGGCGCTATGACCCGTACTTTCTATCAGTCGCTGCTTTGGCTGCATCCGCCGCGGTTCCGCGAACGCTATGCCGAAGAAATGACATGGATTTTCGACGAAACGGCGAGCGCCAAGGAAAGGGCATTTCTCTTTCACGATGGTCTCATTTCGCTGGCGAAACAGTGGGTGGTGCGCTCTGGGATGTGGAAGATAGTCCTCGCTATTCTGGGGGCGCTTTTCCAAGCCCACTTCATATTGCACCCGTATGACTGACCTCGCATGTGGGAGGCCGGCATGCAGCCTCGGATAAGACAGAGAATTCGATTCGTTTCGAAAGGCTTGCTGTCACTATTGGTTGTGCTCGTTCTTGCCGGCATTGCTTACGAGCAATGGGAGGAAAGAAAAGATCGCGAGCGTTTTCCGCAGGTCGGACACTCGGTGGATATTGGCGGGCGGTCGCTCAACATTTATTGTTCGGGCGAAGCTGGTCCCGCCGTGACTCTGGACACGGGAGGGTCTGCACCCGGATATAACAACCTACTCTTCCAAAGGCAGGTTGCGCAGTTTACGCGGGCCTGTTGGTTCGATCGCGCTGGTTTAGGTTGGAGCGATCCAAGCCCCGTCGAGCAGACGAGCGCGGCGATCGCGGAGGACCTGCACGCGTTGTTACATGCTGCCGGAGTTCCTCCCCCGTATGTCTTGGTCGGTTCCTCTTTCAGCGGTTTCAACGTTCGCGTCTTCGCGGGCAAATACCCATCGGAAGTGGCAGGAGCGGTTCTAGTGGATTCGGCGCACGAAGACCAATACCGTTACGAACCACGGGTTACCCTCGCCCCCTTCAACCGGCTTCCAAGGCCAATTCGAAATCTGCTTTGCGCTTGCGTGCCAATGGCGGCGCGCGTCGGTTTAGTACGGCTCTTGTTGAAGACTTCAGGGCTTCCCAGGAACACACCGGAAGGATTTACGGCCGAGCAAGCAGCCACCTTCCAAGGTCTCGAAGTCCAACCGAAATCCTTTGTAGCCGCGGCAGTCTGTAATTTCGAGGAAAAAGTCTCTGCGCAAATGAGGGCAGCGGGCAATCTGGGCGACCGCCCGCTGATTGTTTTGACAGCGGGACAACCTTTGCAAGTCGGCGACCCGGAAGCAGATAAGGAGCTAGTGGCTTTTCACGAAATCTGGGTCCATCAATTCCAGGCGCAACTTGCTCAGCTCTCCACTCGTGGACGTCAGGTCATCGTAGAACACAGCAATCACGCGATCGACCCGGATGCGGTGCTCAAGGCCATTCATGAAGTGGTTACGGAGATTCGCGCGAAATAGAGAGTCAGGTAAGAAGTCCGCGCCCGGTTCGGAATATTCAAGCGCAGCAGACGTGCCCGAGGGCTTCGCTGCGCTGCCCACCAACCAAATAACACAATCACAACCCGGCCATAACAAAACTGCAATAACCGGGGACTAGGCTCGCCGCGCGATTACGACCACACGTAATCCAGAGAGGTGAAATCTCACCATGAGCACAGACCGTCGCGACTTCTTAAAGCTGCTGACAGCAGGCGCTGCTTCCGCGGCCCTTCCTGCAAGCGTCCTCCGTGCGCTCGCCATTCCGGCCCACCATCGCACGGGCACCATCGAGGACGTCGAGCACGTCGTTTTCATGATGCAGGAGAATCGCTCCTTCGATCACTACTTCGGCACATTGCGCGGCGTGAGAGGCTTCGGAGACCCGAGAGCGGTCAAGCTGCCCACGGGCAAGAGCGTGTTTCATCAGCCGGACGCCAACAACCCCGACGGGTTCTTGCTGCCTTTCCGTCCGGATGCCAGCAATCTTGGCCTGAAGTTCCTGGAGGACACGCCGCACGACTGGACCGGGACGCACGCGGCGTGGAATGGCGGCAACTACGACCAGTGGGTGCCACACAAGGGCACGACCACGATGGCGCACCTGACGCGGAACGATATTCCCTACCACTACGCACTGGCGGACGCGTTCACGGTTTGCGACGCGTACCATTGCTCGCTGCTGGGACCGACGGACCCGAACCGGTATCACATGTGGACGGGCTGGGTAGGCAATGACGGAAGTGGGGGCGGCCCAGTGATCGACAATGCCGAACTGGGCTATGGGTGGTCGACCTACCCGGAGCGGCTGGACCAAGCGGGAGTCTCCTGGAAGATCTATCAGGACGCTGGTGCGGGCCTCGACGCTGCTCATTTTTGGGGCTGGGGGAATGACGCCTATATCGGCAACTATGGCGACAATTCGTTGCTGTATTTCTTCCAGTACCAAAACGCGCCAAACAACAGCTCGCTCGCCGAAAATGCACGGACCGGAACCAACATCTCGCAGAGCGGAACGCTGTTCGACACCATCCGACAGGACGTGCTGGGAGATCGACTGCCGCAAGTATCGTGGATAGTGGCGCCGGAAGCCTACACGGAACACGGGAACTGGCCGCCAAACTTTGGAGCGTGGTACGTTTCGCAGATGCTGGACGCGCTGACGGCGAATCAGGAGGTTTGGAGCAAAACGGTGCTCTTCTACATGTTCGATGAGAACGACGGCTTCTTCGACCACATTGTGCCGCCCACTCCGCCCATGTCACGAGCGCAAGGCATCTCGACAGTGGGCACGACCAATGAATTGTTTAACGGTTCGCCCTCGTACCCGGCGTCCAACTACACGCCAGGACCGTACGGGCTTGGCGTACGCGTGCCGATGATCGTAATTTCACCCTGGAGCAAAGGCGGATGGGTGAACTCGCAAGTGTTCGATCATACGTCGCTAATTCGCTTCGTGGAGCGGCGGTTCGGCGTCACGGAGCCGAACATTACCGAATGGCGGCGCACGGTGGTGGGCGACCTGACTTCGGCATTCGACTTCGACTCGCCGAACAGCAAGGTCGTGGCCCTGCCGGACACCTCCCCCTATCAACCAACGAATCAAAACCGGTATCCGGATTACGTGCCCACGCCACCGATGAACCAGGCGCTTCCGCAGCAAGAGCCGGGCACGCGCCCTGCCCGCGCGGTCCCCTACGAACTGCATGTCGACGGAGAAGCAAACTCCTGGCAGGGAAACATCCATCTTCGCTTCCGCAATTCAGGCAAGGCGGGTGCGTTCTTTCAAGTGCGCTTCGGAGACGGCTTGACCGGGCCGCGGGCGTATACCGTGGCCGCGGGCGACGAAACTTCCGACACTTTCGGAGCCAGCGGTGGTTCATACGATTTGTCCATCTTCGGACCCAACGGCTTCCTGCGCACGTTCGCCGGCAGCGTCACGGCCCGAAGCGCCAACCTCACGGTCAAAACCGAATACGATGAGGATTCCGAAGGCATCGAACTCGAGATCCACAACCACAGCTCAAGCGCGGAGAAATTGACGATCACCGACGCGTACTCCGGCAAGACAACCACGCACCATCTCCAGCCGAACAGCTCCTTCACGCATTTTAGCGAGCTGCATAAATCCCACGGCTGGTACGACTTCACCGTACACGTCGATTCCGATGCAAGCTTCCAACGCCAGCTTGCAGGACACCTAGAAACCGGGAGAGACAGCGTAACCGATCCAGCAATCGGCGCGGCTTAGCCGCAAACGGCTGTCGCGGCCTAGCAATTCCGTTCGGAAATACTATTAGATCGGCCTCGACGCGAAGAGAATCGCGGCGCGTGGGTCAGGGAGTACGTTCCGAACCTTTGCGTGAACATCCGACTCGATGGCAGTGTGTCATCCGGGTATCGTTCATTTTCGGTGCAAAGCGTGGATGCCGTAGCGTCCAGGTTCGAGGGTGCACGGTTTCTTCTCGATGCGAACCCCTCAAAACGCAAGAACAGGCGAGGCAATCTCTATTTCGTGGCGTTCAGTTGTATTCCGGGAGACAAAAGACTTGGCCAACAATTAAGGGACTGCCCTCCGCCAAAAGAGAGAGAGCCGACAGCTGGTTTCCGTGTCCACTGCGAAAGGATTACGGGCGGTCGGGGCTTTCGAGGGCTTCGCTGACAGCGAAATAAGTGATCACCGCGGTGATGCCGATGGCGTACCAGATGAATTTGCTCCTGGCGGCTTTGATCGGTGGTCCGCCATAGCCTTTGGTGCCCGCGCCCTGCGGCCCCTGAGGCTGAGCGTTGGGATCTAGGACAACTCGATAGGCAGTGCCTTCCGGAATCTCGCGAACGTCATCCTCGACGGCGATAGTCAGCGAGCCACGCGTGCTGCGGACGATCAATTCCTTGGGAGTCAGGACCGTGACTCGTCCGATGGTCGGCTGATTGGAGTTCGCGCGAATCACAGCGGAACCCACGTGCAAGGCAAAAGCATTCGAATTGGCGGTCGAAAAAGTAGCGGTGCCGAGGGTGAGCGTTGCGGCCGGCGTGGCGGCATCCTGAGAGAAGGTTGCCATGCTGCCACTGGAGAGGAGCAGCCGGGCGGCCCCAGCGCGCACCTGGACGGTTCCGGTCTGCTCGGTGCTCAGCCGGTCGCCGCTGAAAACGGTGGCTCCAACGGAAGCTTGCGCAGCGCCCACATGGGCGCGGTCGGCGTAAACGACAACGCCGAGCGAAGAAGAAGGAGCGGCCCAAACAGGAGTGGATAGAAGAGAGACGGAGACGAGCAGCGCGAGGACGCTTTTCGAAATCGAAATCCAGTCAGTCGAGCGGGCAACTGCGAAATTTTTCATGCTGCTGGCGACCGCAAAACCAATTTTGCTGCTGGTGACCGTAGGACGGTCAACGCGCAGGCGTGTCATTAAACGCCTCCAAGAGGGCCACGTGAAGAATACTGAGTAAATTTCATGCCGTCAATCGGTAAACACCTCTCGAGAGAAAAAAGTCGCGCTGGCCCCCGGCGTGCGGAGTTTGCTGGCCGATGAAGCATTCCGCTGTTACAATGCTGGCAAAGATGACCGACTGGAAACAGATTACCGCCCGCATCCGCCGTGCGCGCACCAGCAAAGATCCCGCGGGGCAACTATCGAATCTCTACCAGAAAACGCGGGATGCCATGGTGGCGTTCGAACTGGCGAAGTATTTCGAAACTTCCGGGCAGAATGCCGATGCCGCCAAGTGGTATTCCGCGGCGGCGGAGAGATTTCGCCGCGCCGATTGGAAAGTGAAGGCGCAGGAAGCGGCGGTTCGGCTGGGCGGCGCGGCCGGTGAAATTCCGCTGGAAGCGGGGGCTCCGCCGGAAGGTGAGTTTGCTTTGACGCCTCCGCCTGTTACGGAGCCGGAGGCAGAATTGCCATTCGAACAGAATGCAGAGGCATTGGAATCGTCTGTGGCGGTCAGCAGCGAAATCCAGCAAGCGACGGAAAGTTTGGGGAACACTTCTTCTCCTGTTGCGCCTGATAAGAAAGGCCGCCGGCGGGGTCGTCGCGGTGGCCGAAACCGCCGCAAGGGAAGTGACGGGAAGGAAGCAGCCGTAGTTCCCAGGCAGCAGAGTTCGGAAGCGCCTGCGCCGCGACGCGGATTGCCCTCGGCGGTATTCAATGAATCGGCCGAGCCGACTCCGCCGCGAGTGACGCACAGCCGAGCGATTCCCAATCTCCCGGTTGAGCCAATCGGTGAGCCGGGCGGAATAAGTGTGAAGGGACGGTATGGCGATCCCGGACTTTCGTCACGGATTTCTTTGTTGGAAATGCAATTCCGCAGATTGATGACATGCCCGCCCGCCAAACTAGAAGAAGCAGATCATGCTCCAGCAGGACCGGGAGTGTTTGTCCTGACAGATTCGGACCTGACCAGCTATTACTACGTGGAAGCTTGCCAGACGCTGCGCATCGCCATTGGGAATTTATTGCGCGGGGGATCAAGGGGTCGTGGAGGGGATTCGATCAAACCGCAACTGGCCCAGCATCTGGGAATTCAGGAAGCGCGCGTGGCCAAGTATCTTGCGGAGCACTGCGTGGTGCGATGGCTGCAATTGGATGAAGGGGCTTCCAATTTCGCGCACTTTGTCATCGCGGTACTGCGGCCGGCGCTCAACGAGTAGGAAATCCAGAAACGGGAATGTGCAAAAATCTTCCTCGGGAATGGCAAGTTCCAGCCCATTCGCACTACTGGTAACCCCCTTTTGAGGCTCTAAGAATTGCCGTTCACTGCGCCATATTGCCGTTCGACCCCCAATCCATGCCGTTCAGTGCAAGATACTGGCTTTTGCTCCCGGTAACCTTCAAACTATAGGAGTCCAAAGACTTATTGGACGTACCTGGTGTTCGTGGTACGGTTTCTAGGCATACAAAGTAAGCCCGGGGGCAGCCGTTTGGAGTTTGTATCCAACGGTTGATTGGGCTTCATCTAACGCAAAGGCCAAGTGCAAGGCATTTTTGAAAGTGGAGGATAGAGGTCTATGCCGAATCAAGTAGGCACGCAAATCGCGAGGACGTTTGATTGGGTTCTTTGCAAGGCAGCTGGAATCACCTTTAACACCATCCAGTACTTCAACAAGCGCAATCCCAATCCTTCGGTCACGCCGAAGTGGTCGGATAAGCCGCTGTTGAAATCGTGGGAAAAGACTAAGCCGACGCTGGGCTTCCCGCGGCAGACAGATTCTCTTTGTCCCGCGTGCGTGAAAGAAGCGCGCGAGGCGATCATCGCAGGCAAGAAAGATTGGCGCGACCTGATGCACGAAAAGGTCGGCGAGATTAAGGCGCAGATCATCGAGCGCGACGGGCAAGTCTGGATGGTGAAAGACTGTCCGCTCCACGGCCACTACGAAGACATGATGGCCGTCGACTCCAAATTCCTGAACTGGATCGAGAAGCAGTTCCCTGGCCGCGACATTCCCGCGCACAACGACGAAGACCTGCACAAGCACGGCTCCTCGACGGTGCGCTATGGCCGCGGGTCGGTATTGACCGTTGACCTGACCAACCGCTGCAACATGATGTGCGATCCCTGCTTCATGGACGCGAATCAGGTTGGGTATGTGCATGAGCTGGGCTGGGAAGAGATTAAGGAAATCTTAGATAACGCGCTGAAGATCAAGCCGCGCC
This sequence comes from Candidatus Acidiferrum sp., assembly GCA_036522305.1. Classification (GTDB taxonomy): domain Bacteria; phylum Acidobacteriota; class Terriglobia; order Acidiferrales; family UBA7541; genus Acidiferrum. The sequence continues at coordinate 43,995 of DATDGB010000102.1, forward strand.
GCCAGATGTCCGTGCAGTTCAGCGGCGGCGAGCCGACGATGAGCCCGTACTTTTTTGATGCGGTCGCGTACGCTCGCAAGATCGGCTACAACAGCGTGCAAGCCGCGACGAACGGCATTGAATTCGCCAAAAGCAAGGAGTTCTGCAAAAAGGCGTTTGAAGCAGGGATGCGCTATGCGTACCTGCAATTTGACGGCATCGGCAACGACGCCAACAGCCACCGGCAGATCGGCAACTTGTTCGACGTGAAGCTGCGCGCCATCGAGAACATGCACGAAGCAGGCATCGAAATCGTACTGGTTGTGACCATTGTCAACAACGTGAACAACGACCAGGTCGGCACCATCGTGAAGTTCGCGATGGAGAACCCCAAGAAAATCGCTTTCGTCAGCTTTCAGCCGGTTTCGTTCACTGGGCGCGACGAAGACATTACCCCGGAACGCCGCTTGCGTCAGCGTTATACGCTTTCGCATCTGGCGAAGGACGTCAGTACCCAGGTGGGTAAAGTTGAGCCGACGCGCGATTGGTTCCCGATTTCGTTCGTCAGCACGTTCGCCGGATTCTCGGACATGGTGAAGGGGCAAGAGTCGACCTGGGGCTCGCTCTCCTGCGGCTGCCACCCGAACTGCGGCGTGGGCACAGCGCTGATGATCAACAAGGAGACGAAGGAATGGGCGCCTGTTCCGCGCTTCCTCGACGCCGTACAGCTTACGAAAGACGTCACGGACATTACCGACGCGGCGCGCGGCAAGAATTTTTCAAACTTCATGATGGCCATGGCCCTTTTGAAGAACTACCACCCGTTCCAGGGGCCGAAGGGCCTGAAGTTGTACGACCTCTTCAAGAAATTTGACAAAACCTGGGCGCTGACCAAGGGCGCGGAGAAGAAATACGGCAAGACGTCTCCGGACCGCACGTACGAAGACGCCATGAAGCGCCGGCAGACCGATCCGTGGAACTTCCTCTTCATCGCGGGGATGTGGTTCCAGGATCTGTTCAACTATGACTTCCGCCGCACGGAAATGTGCATCATTCCTTACGCGACGCAGCAGGGTGAAATCAGTTTCTGCGCGTACAACACCGGCGTGGGATGGCGGCAGATCATCGAGAACATGCATAAGAATGCGACCGTGGCCGAGTGGTATAAGAACCACGGCAAGCATGAAATTTACGCCAAAGGTAAGAACGTCAACCTTCAGAGCTTCGAGCATTCGCTGAAGATTGACTCTGAAGACGCCGCCCGCGTGCGCCATCTGGAACATGACATTCCGGTGACTGCGGCGGAAGAAGACCGTGCTCGCCGCAAGAAGGCTTACGAAGAGCAGGCCAAGGTCCGCGCGATTTACGAAGAGCTGGTGTTGAAGAAGCCTCAGCCGACGGTCGTGCAGATTGGCAGCGTCAGTGACATCGCGAAGGCGGTTCCTGCCAATTTCGCGAACGCGGGAAAGCCGGTCACCATCGCTCCGGCGAATGGCAATGGAAACGGCCACTCCAACGGTAACGGCGCTACGTCCAAGACGAACGAAAAAGCAGCGGAAGCTGTCGCCGGCGACTAAGCATCCTGTCCAAATCCGCAGATTCCAATGGCCCCATTCATTGCATGGGGCCATTGCTTTTTGTGTGCCGAGCATGTTCGACAGCTAGGAGGTGCAAGTCCTCTTCACAACGTGATGGACGTGAAGTGATAGCGAAGCGCAAGGGTGAAATAACACTCGCCGCGGGGCGGGGCCTGAAAGAAGCGCGGAGCAAAGACGCGAGCCGATGAACAAGAACTGGATGTGAGGCAGGCAGTGTTCGGGCGAGCTGGCAAATGGCAGCGAAGCCCTAATCCATCAAGGGCACTGAATGAAAATCCAGCGGTT
>DATDGB010000103.1:0-15749 GCA_036522305.1 Candidatus Acidiferrum sp.
ACTTCGCGATCATTGGCCCGCTCGTCCGACGCCGTAGGCCTCAAATCCAGTTCTTGTCCATCGGCCCGTATCTTTGCTCCACGCTCCCTTCAGACCCCACCTCACGGTGACGCCCTTGCGCTTCGCTACCCTTCACCTCCACCTGGTTGGGACGGGACTTTCACCCGTTAGCTGCCGAACATGCACGGCGTACCAAAGAAAGGCCGGAGCTTGGCTCCGGCCTTGGCACCGGGCCTGGCATTTCTGCCGGCCCGTTTCGTCGTGATCAGGAAATAATCAGCAGTAACCCAAAGTGGAGCTACTCATCGTCGTCATCGTCACCGACACTCTGACCGATCGCGACAATTTCGCGATCCGAATGCAGGCTCACGCGGCCGATGGTGCGGTAGTCGCCCAAGCCGTTCTTTGGTTTTGGCGTGTGATAGCCCGCAAAGACGACGGTAATGTTGTGGTGGTCAAAGAGTGTTCCGCTCGGGGCATACACGCGGCCCCAGAACCACCCGATGGCGTTGCCAGCGACGGGAGCGTTCGCCGGAACCGTAACCGGCGCGCCGCCCGATGCCGGGACGCCGTTGGGATCCACAGCAATCGTAAACGGTGCGGTGGAAACGACCGGATTGTTGATGCCATTGACGACGGTCCAATGAAGCAAGTCGCTGGACTCGGCGTAGCCGATGTACTGGAACGCGTCCGAATCTCCACTGATGCAGCCGCCGCCGGAGAAGAGCAAGCCGAATCTGCCGCCTTCCAATTTCATAAGCGTTCCCGCGGTGGCCAGCCAACGCGTGCCGGTAGCGGAAACGTCGGTGGGATCGTTCAAACCCTGGAGGATGCCGTCATCCTTGAAATTGACGCCATCCGTGGTCTCCGCAAGCCGGAGGTAGGAGATGTCATCGTTCACCCCGGTGCCAAAGGGATTGGTTTTGTAATAGTCCGCCCAAAAAGTGTTGCACTGCTGTGACGCGGGCAGTGCAGTTTTCCCCGTGTTGTCGCCGCTGAGGATTTTTTGTTCGTAGATAATTTTCAGCGGCCAGCTTCCGGGGACGACGCCGAGAATGCCGTCAGGATTCAGCAAGCCGGAGGTGTGGAACGGCAGTTCTGGTGTCCCGGCAGGCGACGAATCTGTCGCCGCATCATCCATCACCGGCGCGCCGTTCAGCGGCAGCCCCGGCTTAGGGAACAGCTCATGAATGCCCAAGTCGTCGGAATCAATGTGGCCGACGGAGCGGGTCAGCGTATACAGATAGGTGTGGCCGGCGATGTTGATCACGAACTGGTGGCCCTGGCCGTCGTCGTCAACGTTATCGCTGTTGTTCGGATCGGGGCTATTGTCCTTATCACCGTCGGGATCTTTCTGCACATTAGTGGGACAAGTAGTCCTCAGCTCCAGCACCTTCTGTTGAAACGTCCAAGTAAAACCAGCATCGTCGGAGAAAGCCGCTGCAACCGCTTCGTCTGTATCTTTCGGACGCCAATCAAAATAGCCCTGCAGATGCTTTCCGTGCCCATTGATGACCGGGAAATAGTAGGGCTGCATCCGCTCTGTCCCCGGATTTCCAATCTGATTTCCGTTTTTGTCGCAATACCCGGAAGACTTCAATCCGTTGGCCGCCCCGGATTGTTCCAGGGTCCACGGCCCGCCGGTGATATAAGTTTCGGTTGGCGCTCCATTCTTCTTCCAACGAATATGATCTTCATCCGCTTGTGTCGCAAAAGCGGCAAGAAATGCCGCCGAAACTGCTATTAAAAGTTTGATTGCTATTTTCAAGGGTGTTCCTCCCGATCGAACGAATACGCCTGGTAGGCCAACGTTCGCCGGAAAACGGTGCCACACCGCTTTCCACCCTTGATGAATCATTTGTAAAACTTGTGTTACGGTAACTTCAACAACTACAGTGTTCCACCACTCCCAGTAACTCGCAACGCTCGGTAACGCGAAATTGTCCTTGCACGTGGACTCGCACATGACACCGGTCGCATTCTTTGCGCCGCCGTTCTTGAATGTTGTACGATTTCCGCATCCTGAAAGGAGTCTCCATGACGCGATTCGCAAAATATTGTTCTCTATTGTCTGTGTTGCTCCTGACTTTCTCGCTTCGGCAGCCGCAAACGATGGTGGCCGGGAATCCTCCGGCGGAGGGCAAAGAAGTTGTACTCAAAGCAGCAGATATCACAGCAAAGATTTTCCCGGAACGCGTCTTTTTCCGCGGCCAGAGTGCGCCAGTGCAGTTCCGCAACAGCGGCGGCGTCCACTTCGCCGATGATCTTTATGTTCTGGCGGGAATGGTCGACAGTTCCGGTTACTCGACGGGAATTAAGGAGAAGTACCAGGCTTATCTGCTGAGTGAGGTTACGCTCGAAATCGCCGGCCAAACCTTGAAGCCCGGGGCTTACGGCATCGGGTTCCTGAACGGCGGAAAATTCGTGGTGATGGACCTCGGCGCCAATGACGTCATCCAGGCCGCCTCGCAGCATGATGCGGAGATGAAGCGCCCCATGCCGCTGCAAGTGGTAGCTTCCGCCACGGCGGGAACCTACCGGCTCTACGCCGGACGCGATTACGTGGAGTTCCATAGGGCTCACTAGATCGAGCAATTTGACCTATTGAAAAGGAACCGGGCCGAACTTGAGTTCGCCCCGGTTCTTCTTTTGCTGGAGATGCAATCACGACATGCGATGCACCACTCGCTCGCACGAAAAAAGGGATGGACCCAGGAAGAAACGGCGGAAAAGCTGGGGGTCACCCAGGCATATCTTTCGATGCTCGAGGGCGGCCGCCGGGCGATGCCTTACACTCTGGCTCGCCGGGCGGTGGAGACTCTGGATGCTCCTCCAACGGCCCTTCCGCTGCGAGCGTCTGCCGCCGAGTCGCCTGTGGAGAGTGAGAAGCTGAGCTTGCAGCTGACGGCCCTGGGTTATCCGGGATTCGCTCACCTGCGCGCGCGAACGCGCCGCAATCCTGCCGAGGTTTTGCTGACCGCACTGAATACAGCGAACCTCGAGACCAGAGTAACGGAGGGCTTGCCGTGGCTGGCACTGGCGTACGCGGATATGGATTGGGATTGGGTAGTGCAAAACGCCAAGATGCTGGACCGGCAGAACCGGCTCGGATTTGTCGTGACGCTGGCTTCGCAACTAGCGCCCAAATCAGGCGACACGCACCATGCGGGAAGGCTTCGGGAATGTGTGGGTGTTCTCGAACGTTCGCGGCTTGTAAAGGAAGACACTCTTTGCCAGGATTCCCTCACGGAAGCTGAGAGAAAATGGCTACGCTCGAACCGCCCCGCTGAAGCCGCGCATTGGAATCTATTGACCGACATGAAGGCGGAGAATCTTCCTCATGCCACACTCTAGCCAAGCACCAGAACCATGGCATTCCTTTCTACTTGAGCTTGACCGGGAAGCGACCGGAGAAACACGTTTGGATTGCATGGGCGGATTTGTGGTGACACTTCTTTATGGATTGCCGCGGGCGACTGCCGATCTCGATGTGCTGCTGATCGCTCCGGGGAGCAGCGCGCGCCCCTGCTGGAACTTGGCGTCCGGGGCGGTGCGCTTCACAGGAAATACAAGATCTATCTAGATTACGTCGGTGTTGCCAAGGTGCCAGAGGACTACGAAGATCGGCTGACCGAAATGTTCCCGGGCGCTTACCAGCATCTTCGGATCTGCGCTCTGGATCCTTACGACCTCGCGTTGTCAAAGCTCGAACGCAATATCCAGCGCGACCGCGACGACGTAAAGCACCTCGCTCAGTTCATCCCGCTCAACCTGAAAATCCTCGCGGAACGTTATCAAAAAGAACTTCGCTGGCGGCTTGGAAATCCGCAGCGCGAAGACCTAACCCTCAAACTTTGGACCGAGATGATCAAGGAGACCAGCGGCGGAACCGCGGGCCGCGTTAAGGCGTGAAAGAGTTCCCTCGCCTATTTTCCTTTGCATCCCGGCTAAGCGCGTCATAGGATACCGCCAACCGTTTCCATGACTTTCCAAACAGAGGAGTTCCTTCATGCACATGCATAGCTTGAATTGGCTGGCGATTCTGGTGGCTGGAATATCCACCATGGTAGTGGGATTCCTGTGGTACTCGCCGCTTCTTTTTGCGAAACCGTGGATGCGCGAAATGGGCTACGACCCGAATGACAAAACCAAGACAGATGGAATGAAGAAGAGCGCCGGGCCGGCTTACGGCGGCTCGTTTGTCGCCGGCCTGCTTTCTGCTTTCACATTGGCCCTCATCCTCCATGGGCTTCGGGCAGAAGACCTCCATTTCGGAATCATGGCCAGTTTCCATATTTGGCTCGGATTCGTGGCCACCGTGCAATTCACCGGCGCACTGTTCATGAAGCAGAGCATGAAGCTTTTTGCCATCAACACGGGTTACCAGCTGGTCTGCTATCTGGTCATGGGAACGATTCTCACCGTCTGGCGGTAGCCGATTGGCAAGGAGAGTACGGGGGCCTATATTATTCTGTTGATCCAATTCCCCTGTAACTAGGACGGCTGCGCCGGCTGGGGACAGGGCGCTTGGGTAAGCCTAGCTCGAGCAAAGGCTTGCCTTTGTACCGCCGCTGGCGCTCCGTCCGGCTCTTCTCAGCAAACTTTCCTCCTATACGCGCGCGTCGAATTTCGCACATCTGAACCCGCTTGAGGGATACGAGGTGAGTGGCTCTTCCAAAGGATGAAAGTAGCTTGCAACTATCTCTCCGGACAGAGAGAATGTCCGGCGTTCACACTTGCCCACCACACTCGTCAACGAGAACAAGCTCTCTTCGCGTCCAGTCAACCGGGTGATCGCGCTTCTGGCTCTCTCCGCCCTGATCAACTACATCGATCGCGGAAATCTCTCCATCGCCGCGCCTCTGCTGAAAGGTGAACTTGGTTTATCGTTCTCGCAGCTTGGCATCCTGTTGTCCTCTTTTTTCTGGACCTATTCCCTTTTCCTCCCTGTCTCCGGCTGGCTGGCGGATCGCTTTGATGCCAAGTGGGTGATGGCTATTGGTTTTTTCCTGTGGTCCGGCGCGACGGCCGTAACCGGTGGTCTGCACGCGTTCGGGGCCTTGCTTGCCGCTCGCTTGATGCTCGGAATGGGCGAATCGGTGGCGTATCCCTGCTACGCGCGGACGCTGGTGCGGCACGTTCCGGAAGTTGGCCGCGGATTTGCCAACGCGCTCATCGCCGCGGGAGTTGGATGCGGTCCCGCACTGGGCACGTTTTTTGGCGGCACACTCATGGCGCGCTACGGCTGGCGTCCTTTCTTCATCGTCCTCGGAATCATTAGCATGGCCTGGCTGATTCCCTGGTTCCTGTGGGTGCCGCGAGCGGGCACAGCCATTTCGCATGTCGAGAAAGGAGGCGACTGGTTTCTTAGACTAGTAAGTCAGCGCTCCCTATGGGGAACCTGTGGCGGCCTGTTCGGCGCGAATTACGTGCTCTATTTCGAAATTACCTGGCTGCCAACGTATCTTGTGCGCGAGCGCCATTTTTCGCTGGGAACGATGGCGAAAATCGGCGGCGTCGGCTATTTGTGCTATTCGGCAGGCGCGGCGATCTTCGGCTGGATCTCCGACCGCTGGATCGCCGCCGGAGGTTCCCCTACTTTGGTCCGCAAGACCTTTGCCGGTATAGGTGCGGGGAGTGCCGGGCTGCTGTTATTGGGATGTGCCCTCGCGGGTCCAACAGCTTCGGTGATATTGCTGCTTCTGGCGTTCGGGGCCGGTGGCATGTGCGGCTCTAATATCTGGGCGATTACGCAAACCATCGCCGGCCCGAAGATGGCGGGCCGGTGGACGGGATTGCAAAACTTTCTGGGAAATCTTGCGGGCATCATTGCACCGTGGGTGACTGGATTTGTCATTGACTACACCGGACGTTTCATCGTGGCCTTCGCGATTATGGCGGTCGTCGCGATGTTGGCTGCGCTTTCCTACTTCTTCGTCATAGGCCCGGTCAAAGAGATCGCCTGGGAGCAGTGATTCGCCTGCCCGTCCGGCGAAATCGACTTCTCCTTTATTGAGGCTAACACTCTCTTTGCCGTAGAATCCTGCCCATGAACGTTGATTGGCTGCGCGGGGTTTGCCTTGCCTTCCCGGGCGTGACGGAACAAATCCAGTGGGGCAATGACCTGCTTTTCAAAGTCGGCGGGAAGATGTTCGCTGTGACGCCGCTGGAGCCCGCTCGGGTGTGTCTTTCGTTCAAGGCCTCGCCGGAAAATTTCGCGGACCTTACCGAGCGGCCCAGCATCATCCCAGCGCCGTACCTGGCACGCGCGCAATGGGTGGCGCTCGAGACAAGGGACGCTTTGGCACGCGACGAACTCGCGCGTCTCCTGCGCGATTCCTATGACCTGGTTTTCGCGAAGCTTTCCAAGAAAACGCGAGACGCCGTCTCGAGCCCAAAGACTGCGCCGGTCAAGCCTCGAAAGAAGCAACCAGTCAAAAAGAAACGCCGCCGTAGCCGCTGACTCCGGGAAAAGATATACTCCGCTGAGTTATCGCGCATTCGAACGAGAAAGAAGTTTCGTCGAGGTGCTCCATGCTTGCACGCTTGTCATTGCTTCTTGTTTTCATGATGCTTTTCACTGCGGCAGTGCTCCGAGAGACGAAGTCAGCCCCGGCTCCAGGCGGCCTGCTGGTGGTCGCGAATCAAAAAGAGCATACCTTGCTGGTCGTCGATCCCGAAAATCGCCGCGAGCTCTCAAAAATCTCCGTCGGAGTCAACGGCCACGAAGTCATCGTCTCGAAAGACGGCCACTTCGCCTACGTCCCGATCTACGGCAACTCCGGTGTCGGAAGGCCCGGGACGGATGGCAGTACAATCGATGTCATCGACCTGCAGGCGCGCAAACTCGTCGCCACTATCGATCTTGGCAAGCCGCTTCGCCCGCACTGCGCCGAATTCGGGCCCGACGGCCTACTCTATGTGACCGCCGAGCTGGCAAACGCCGTTGACGTCATCGATCCTGCAACGCGAAAAGTCCTCGTGGAAATTCCCACGGGCGAGCCGCAGTCCCACATGCTGGTTCTTTCACCCGATGGCCATCGCGGTTACACCGCCAATGTGAGCGCCGGCAGCGTGAGCGTGCTCGACCTGGCTAAGCACACTCTCATCACCACGATTCCCGTAGCCAAGACTGTCCAGCGCATTTCCATTTCGGCGGATGGCAAACGTGTCTTCACTCACGATCAGGATGCGCCACGCATTGCCGTCATCGATACGACCACAAACAAGATTGCAGACTGGATCGATCTGCCGAGTCCGGCGTATGCGTCTGCGCCAACCACCGATGGGCGTTGGCTGCTAGCCGTAGGCATGACCGCCAATCGCGTGCACGTCGTCGATTTGCAAACGATGAAAGTGGTGCGTTCGCTGGACATCCCGGAGCGATCATCAGAAGTCCTGATCCGCCCAGGCGGGGAATTCGCTTACGTCAGCGGGACCGGTGCCGGAAAGATCGCCGTGCTCGACCTGCGCTCCTGGAAAATGCAGCCGCCGATCGACCTCACCCCGGGCGTCGATGGCCTGGCGTGGGTTCCTGCTCCACATTAATTCCTGAAGATGAAACCAACGGAATCCATTGGGTAGGAGTGTCCACGAGTGAAATGCGAAGCCCACTCCTCCTGCCGGAGGGAGTGGGCTTGTCGATCCATTCCGCCGGAGAACTCTCCGGCTGTGGCTGTGCTAAGGCCGCAGACTGAGCCAATTAGAGAGGAGAGTCCGAGCTGTCGCAGGTAGCGCCGACCGTGTTGTAGCGGATGACGCCGGATTGGTCGGAGCAGAAGGCGCGCTGGCCGCTTGAGCCAACAATACTCGGCAGCGCCGTCGAGGTATAGTTAACGGCAGGTACGCCGCCGGCTGCTACCGCGGTGAAGGCATAGCCGCTCTTCACCTTGGTGACTGAAAGAACTTCGTCAATCAGGCAAGCCGACGTAGACGTTGCGGCAACGCAAGGAGCTGCACCGCCAAGGCTGCCCAGGTCCGAATATCCAACATCAGGATAGGTTGTGGAATAGGTCATCTCTGCGGTATCGATGGTGCGGAGAGAACCGACCGCCGAAGCCTCGTTTGCAGCCATACGCGAGCGGAGCAGGTTTGGAATGGCAATGGCCGCGATGATCAAAATGATTGCCACCACGATCAGCAGTTCGATCAGCGAGAATCCCTTTTGGTGCTTACGCATTTTCTGACTTCTCCTTGGCATCTCAGTTTTTCGTTCCGAGGTGTTTAGCACAGCGCCTCAATCTGAAGCAAGTATGAGGGCGACGACTTTAGCACACCATGAAGCACCAGTTCCAATTTTAACCGGACCCCTGTCCTATGCCGAGTGCCCCCCTTTTCCGTACCGTAGCACTAGTACTGTCCCAGCTCGATACTGTCCATGACTCCCCTGTCCTTCTTTAAGTATATATAATTCAATGAGTTACGATGTGCCCACAGGCGCCGATTTCGACATCTGCTTGTCTCCTGGGTAGGTTGGCGCAGGAGGTACCTGTACTCGACACCTCCGAGAGCCGTTCCCATCCAATTGTCATTTGGGCCCTCACCCGCGCTCCCGGAATTGTTCAAGGTCCACGAACTCCACCTCGTAGGGCGCTCGTTCCAGCCGTAAAAGTGCCACCGTGACCGGTAGCTGGAATCTCCGCGGTCCGGCGCTTCCAGGGTTGAGGTACAACACGCCGTCACGCTCCGTCTTTCCCGGCTTGTGCGAATGGCCGCTAACAACGATGTGAAAGCCAGCCGCGGCAGGATTCAAATCCAGTGCATTCACGTCGTGCAGCATGTAGAACCACACCCCGCCTTCTTCGAGCACGGCCGTCTCCGGCAACGATTGCGCCCAAGGCGCGGTGTCCACATTGCCGCGTACCGCCACGACCGGCGCAATCCTTCTAAGTTCCACCAGAATCTCCGGCTTCCCCACGTCCCCCCCGTGCAGAATCAGCTCCGACCCGCGCAGCGCTTCCACTGCCTCGTGGCGCAGCAAGCTGTGTGTATCCGATATCAAACCGATCGTGGGCGCTTTGTTGGCCATCGGCCGATGTTACCAACGTTCACAGGCTGCGCGTAAGCGCCGAGTTTTGCCAGCCACTGGGATTTAACGCAATTTTTGCTGCCCAACGCGCGTTTCGGCCAGATCTGGTCGTGGCGTCGGGAAATGAGTAGGTATGGGATCAGCTGAAAGTGGAACTGGGCTTCATGCAACAGTGAATTAGAGCAGACTGTGACCTGGAAATGGATCTGAAACGGGGAGCAAGATTGCTTGGCTTCGTGTTACGCGGAGGCTTTGTTGGGAACGATTCGGCGCAACGGCTTTGAGCCCGGAATCGGGAACTGCATGTGCCAGAAATTCGTCTCGGGATTGATAAACTCCACGCCGATATACTGTTTGCCGTCGCGGGCCCGGTGGATCGAAACTACGCGGCATTCCATCGACTGCGCGGTGTGATCATTCATCAAAATCAGCGTTTGCCCCACCAGCACGATCTCGTCTAGATGAAACAGTGCCCCGTGCCGGTTCACCGACTGCGAATACGTTTGCGCGCAGAACTTTGTGCCTTCATCCGTTTTCCCGTGGACCGTCAGCGGCACCGTCAGTGCTACCCGTAGAGTTCGCCGGCGTTCTTTGCAACGAAAGTGAAGCAGGGACATTTCGGCTACGACCTCACATCAAATTTTATGAATCCACTTCACTCGCGACTAACTTCGATTGACGGGTGTGCGCCTACCAAGTCGTGTCAGCAGGGTGCCGAAGCGACAGAACAACAGCAGAGATATGACCAGCACGAACCTTGCCCACACAGCCCCATACTGCCCACTTGCATATTCCAAGACAATAGCTGAAAGGTACCACAAATGCCTATTCTGTAACAGTACCCCTGTACTTCCCCTTTTCGCCTATTTTTCACCTCAGCAAGCCTCGTAACAGTCGCCTGCCGTCCGGTTTGTGGCGCCGGCCTGTTTCAACTAGTGTTCCGGCAAGCCCATTCGTTTCATCTTGCTTCAAGGCTCAGAGGTACCCTTTTGAGGGTGGTCCTGGGATGAGCCCCCAAAAGCCTTACGAGAAGCATGGGGTTTACGCGCGCCCGCTCCACCGTCAGTCCCCAATGCAGGTGCGGTCCCGTCACTCGTCCCGTGGCTCCCACTTTTCCAAGTACGGTGCCGGCTTCCACCATGTCTCCCACCTTCGCGTCGATCTCGGACAAGTGGCCATAAAACGTGTAAATCCCCAGTCCATGATCCACCACCACTGTATTCCCGGCAAAAAACAATTCCTCAGCCAGAACAACCCGCCCTCGTTGCGCGGCATGAACCGGCGTCCCAGTCACTCCCGGCAAATCCGCCCCGCCATGGGGTGACCCGGGATTCCCATTCAGAATCCGCCGCTTTCCAAAATTCGAGCCGGTCGTTACGCCATCCAGAGGGATGCGAAACTTTCCACCCCACAAGCGCTCGGGCGTCACACCGTCAAAAATATCGCGTAATTTCTGGTGTTCTTCGTCCGCGCGTTTGATCTGTTCCGGGCTGGGCTCCACAAACTGCTTCCCCACCTGCAATTTCTCCGTCGCAAACTGGCCTTTCCGCACCGTTATCATCGCTTTGCAAATGATCTTCTCACCGTTAGCCGTCTGCCCCGTGATCTTCAACTCGTATTCCCCGGGCGCTTTTTCGAGATCCACTGCCAGCAAACCCTTTCGCTGGTTTTCGCTTGCGTTCTCGCTCCAGAGCGGCACACTCCGCTCGCTCCATTCTCCTTGCACTTCCGCAAAAGGCTTCGTGCTTTTCAAGTCGATCAGCAGCAAACTTCCCTGGCTGGATTCCGGCGCGCTGAGCTGCAGCGTTGCTCCCGGCGTGCAAGCGCGCGCCTCTTTCGCCATTGCCGCCGTGGGAATGAACGCGGCAATCACAGCGATACACGCAACTGCCAATCGCACCGCCAACTTCTTCCCTGCTGGACTAACGTGAAAATTCATTTCTGCTGCCGCATCGCCGTCACGCGTGCCTCCACTTTTGCAAATTGCTCGCGCGCGATCTTTGATCCCATAATGGCTTTTTCAATGTTCAGAAACAGCTCGGGGTTGTTCATTTTCTCTCGAATCTCCGCCAGGAACGGCCGCACCTTTGCGAAGACAAAATACATTTCACCGCAAAACGACACCTGGAAGAAAAGCTTCTCGCTCAAGACGCCATTCAAGACGAAGGAGACAGCAATTCCCCAGTAGCCGCCCACCTGCCTGAGCCAATTGTTCTCCTCCGTCCCCATAGCCTTCGCCACATTGATGAAGTCATCCACGCTTTTCGGCCAAAACGTTGTCAACCACCAGTGACGAGCCTTGCGCATCTCCGCCTCGCGCCTTAAGTCGTAGAGTTCCAGGATCAATCTCGCATCCTCAATCGTCGGTTTCTTTGGCATCGCTTTCTCCCTGAACTTTCCGCTTGGCGATTCTACCCCAGAAGGCACTGCTCTCTATTGCCGCCCTTCAAACTGTCCGCCAACGCGACACTTCCATCCCGCCTTCGGACATTCACCGTCGGCCTGTTGCTCCGCTTTTCTCCACAAGTCTTTTTGATTCTGTAGTTTCTGCTCTTCTCCCCCGCGGCATCAAGATTGCCCTGACTCCCTGCGGGATTTTGTGTTCCCGCGCGTCCAAACAAACGCCCCACAAGGAGGCTTCCATGAAAAAGATCGATCGCATGCGCGAGAAGGTCACGATCTTGCCGACGTCCGTTTACCTGTCCAAGATGCACGACGCCGGTTGGAGCCTCGTCGCCCTCGAGTGGGAACGCGAAGTGGAAGTCTCCGGCGTCCCTGAAGAGCCGCCCATTCCGGAGGCCTCCGAAGAAATCCCCTTCGGCCTGCGCATCGCCTCCGACTGCCGCCATCTCGAGGACGACCCCCTCGAAATGCAAACTCTCAAATTCCTCGCTGAAATGATCGTCCAGGACATCTCCTTCACCAGCATGGCCGACGCCCTCAACGTCCGCGAATATCGCACCCGCGACGGCCGCGCTTGGTCCGCCGCCGGCGTCTTCAAGCTAATTCCCCGCCTCATCGACGTCGCCCCGCGCCTGCTCTCCGGCGCCGAGTGGGAGACTCGCAAAAAACAATTAACTCGCGTCACCTGGAACTCTTAGATCCTTCCAAACGCTTACGTTCAACGCGATCGGGGACATCTTGAGAAAGCCCTTCGTCGCACTGTCCCGAAGCGCTTCTCCGCGTTTCCGCGTGTCCGCCGCGCAGTGGTCCCACACCCAGTGTTCAAAAGTGTACAGACTCGCGCCCGGTATACTCTTAGTCTTTGCTAAGTGCTGCTGTGGGTTGTCATCAGGCAGCGAAGTCAAAGGACAATATCCGCCGGTCCTGAGCTATCAATGCAACAACTAGCCCCCCATTCTCGAAGGTTTAACTCACGAATCCATATTCCGGACGACGTCTATGTGTGCTGGGGGTCTGTCGGCTATGACGATACTTCTCAAGTGCGCGATCTGGGACCCCGCGGTTTGTTCGTCCTCACGCAGGTGACTAAGCCCGTAGGCGTGAAGACCAACCTTTGTTTTCTCGTCGAGGAAGGACAGATCAAGGCTGAAGCTGTGGTGCGGCACGTAAAACCCGGCCGTGGATTGGGGCTGGAATTCACCGCCGTGTGCGAGGAAGACCGCCAGCGTCTCGCGGATTTGCTGAAGCGGCTTCGCGAAGTCGGCATGATCTCGAAATCTCGAAGCGCCGAATACGACGAGCAAGCCCCTCTGCAATAGCGCTGCATATTCGCCGGCATAGCCCGCAGCCGCATCCGCGCACCCAATTGTCAATTTGCGCCCTGGCCCCTTCCAGCCAGCCGCGAATTTCTTGTAGGATTGGGCCACATCATGTCGACTCCAATCCCCGCCCACTCCCGATCCAAAAATTTTCTCGCGCGCCACTCCTTTAGTATCTACTTTGTCTCGACCTTTGCAGTCTCGTGGCTCGGTGCCTTCGCTGTAGCTGCGCCGCATCTCCTGCGCGGCGAAGCCGTTCCAAAATTTGCGGGCCTGATGATGTTCCCCGCCATGCTACTTGGTCCGAGCGCAGTGGGTATTCTTTTGACCAGGACCGTCGACGGAAGCAGCGGTTTACGCGATCTATTCTCTCGAATGTTTCGCGCTCGCGTCCCAGCGCGCTGGTATTCCGCCCTTCTCATCCCCCCCATCTTGGTCCTCACTGTTCTTTACTGCATGAAAACATTCGTCTCCCCCGTTTTTGCACCCAACCGTTTTTTCATCGGCATGGGATTCGGTTTCGTCGCCGGCTTCTTCGAGGAAATCGGCTGGATGGGTTTCGCCTTCCCCAAAATGCGCCGCCCCGATAACGCCCTTGCTCCCGCGATCCTGCTCGGCCTCCTCTGGGGATGCTGGCACATCCCCGTCATCGATTACCTCGGTACCTCCACGCCTCACGGCTCCTATTGGCTCCCCTTTTTTCTCGCCTTCACCGCCGCACTGACCGCAATGCGCGTCATAATTTCCTGGGTCTACTCCAATACGAACAGCGTCCTGCTCGCCCAACTCCTCCACGCCATCTCCACCGGCTCCCTCGTCGTCTTCAGCCCTCCCGGCGCATCCGCCGCCCAGGAATCCCTGTGGTACGCCATCTACGCCGCCACCCTGTGGCTCCTCGTCGCCCTCATCGCGATCACATACGGCAAGCGCCTGTCGCGACAGCACCACACATGAGCCGGCCGTTCGGTTTTAGCGGGGTAAGACTTAGGAAGCTTAGGGCTTGGGTGCGCCCTGCAGTACCGCATAAGAGCTGATCACCTGCTGGTCGTAGATGACTTCCGACCACATCCAGCCGCCATAAGATAGCGCCGCAAAAAACGCAGCGACCCACACAATTCTTTTCCCCAAATAGGGCCGCGCCTTCACACCGTAAAACACTAGAATCCCTCCGAAAATGGTGATCACCGCCAGCAGGCCTTCCAGAGCCGGTATATCGGAAATATTGAAATGTGTTAAATCCGCAAAACCATTTACCGCGGAAAATGCCGTGAGCAAAACGGCCAGCACCGTTCCCGGCACTCTCTTTTTCCAGGGGAAGGCTTTGCCGTTTATCGGCGCGATCCATGCAAAAACACAAATCAGCAGAAAACTGAATCCATTAAAAACCGCGCCACGCAGTACCACGATTCGTTCATGCAGTTGTCTAAGCCGTTCTGTCTTGTCGGTGCCCTGGTTTAGGATCTGGGTCTCCATCAGTTGAAACTTCGTCAGGATATCCCCCACCTTTTTGTCGTTTTCTATTTCTGTTTTTACATACTCCGCTTGGCGTTCCGCATCCATGCGCTCAAACGTCGTTCGCAAGCCCGACCGGATTTTGTCCCATGTCACTCTTCGCCGACTTGTTTCCGGGTCCTTCTCCCGGAACCGTTCAAAAAATGTCCGGTGACAAGCGTTGAAATCGTCCCCTGGCTCATACGGCTTCAACAGCTCAATGCGCCCAATCCCGTCCAGTTGATCGTTCACATCTTCCAGAACCAGGCACCGGATCGCGGCCTCGGGCACCGGCCAATGCTCGTCATTCACCAGTTGGCTGGAAATCGGTATGATCGCGGATCCAATACAATACGCCAGCGAAAGTACTGCCACCCCCAGCAACGTGTCGTTTTTCCCCACAATTTTAGGAACGATGTCGGCAAAGAACGGCGGGTAAATGAGGTCAACAGCTATCCCAAGCCACAGGAAGGCCAAAACACCAACCATTGTTGTTTCGAAGGCGAGCTTGAAAACGTCCATCTCGTGGTTCCTACTCTTCTTACTTGGCGATGGCATTCCTCGCCTGGCAAAGCGAGCACAACGTCCGTCAGACTTTGCGCGCCCATCGGGGAGGATCCGTTGGTTAAGTAGTGTTCCGCCCTCGCAAATCGTTTCAAAGACACCACCACCTTCGTGGCACAGCCACTCCTGCTTGCCCTGAGCCTCGAAGGGTTTATCCTGTTTATCCTGAGCCTGGAAGGAAGCTTGCCGAATGGGGCTGTGCTCTTCTCGTCCGCGTCACCCGCAAGACACCGCTGGCATGCCCTGCCTAGTCGTTAAATGCTTTTCGACCCCGCGCCAGCCGCCGCCGCTCGCGAGGCGACATTCTTCTCCGCCTGATCCGCCACGCTCCGGTCGATTTCGATCGTACCTTTGAAGCCCGCACCGTCTTCGATCATGATCTGCGCGGTCGTCAAATTCCCGATGACCGCACCATCCCTCATGATCTCGATCCGCCCCTTCGCGCGCACGTTTCCTTTCACGGTGCCGTACACCACCACGTCGCGCGCCTCGATGTCCGCCGTGACCTTCGCCGCCGGTCCCACCGTCAGCTTCCGCTCATCCAGATGAATCAGTCCTTCCACCAACCCGTCGATCAGCAGATCCTCGGTGCCGGTGATTTCGCCTTTCACCTGCAGGCTCGCTCCGAGCCACCCCGTCTCGTGCTCCGCTGTCGCATCCATTGGACTCATGCCATCCGTGTTCTTCTTACCCCACATAGAAACCTCCTAAACGGTGTGTCTCGGGGACGAGCTGGGCGGGTTCCTGCGAGATGCAGCGCTGCCCTGAAATCCTACTCTTCCGAAGCCGACGCAGCAAGCCGCCGTATCGAGCCATCTAGAATGTAACCGGAGGGGACAACATCGCGCCATTTAAGATGTAACCCGAGTCAGAGACGATTTGGGGAGGGTTCATTTGGGGCGCCAGGGGAAATGGGAGTATTTCCGAGTTATCTACGGGCGGTA